>JBDROU010000093.1:0-27953 GCA_043809745.1 bacterium | reverse complement strand
TTCGAAGAGACTTGCTACTTCATTTAGCATAGATCTTGCTCCCGCAAGATTTTCTTCTTTGTCCTTTATCTCCGTATCTTCCAAATCCGATCTTTTTACTTTATCTATATATTGGGTGAAAATTGTTGAGATATCCGCATCAGGCTTCATAGTAGAAACTACTATTTTCCCTCCCGGCTTAAGTATGCGGTGGAATTCGGATAGATTTTCATCCGGATTTAACAGATAGGAGATTAAAAGGCCGGCCAATATTTTGTCAAAGCTTTTATCCTTAAAAGGAAGCTTCATGGATAAATCAGAATCATAAAATTTAAGCTTGTTAAAGATTAAATCAGACGTCTTTACATTTCTGTATTTCTTTCTCTTAAACTGCTGTGCAAGAGAAAGTTTTTCAAAATCATCTTTTCTGAGCCTTCTAAGGATAAAACGGGACGCTCTGTTGAATTCCAATATATATTCAATTTCATTTTGGCTGAAACGCCTTTTTAACCGGGCAATATCATTCTTGTTAACTAACTTACCCTTAAGTATCTTTTCTAAATTAAGATTATACTTCTTGCAAATTTTATCGATTACCACGCAAGGAAAACCCTCAATTCTGTTCTTAAGCTCTGAAAATGAACTGTATTTACCGTCAATAAATCTTTTAACAGGGAGAAGCCTATTAACAGCCAGATTAACATTCTTAAATTCCACCTGCGGCAGGCCGTTTGCCACTCTGCGTTTATAGTTCAGGTATTTGAGGTTTGCTTTATCTAACGCTTCTTTAATAAAATCCACTAAAACTAATTTTGGCAGTACCTTAAATTTTTTACGGTTCTTAATGAAATTGTTCAGGTAGTTTTCCATAAAAATACCGGTACCGCATCCTAAATCCGCAACAGTCTGAGCATCATTTATATTTAATAAGCTTTCCTGAAAGGTTAAAAAATCCCTGAATTCACGTAAATTCTTCAAAAAATCATAACCGAAGCTCTGTTCGTTTGACCCCAGCAGGTATGTGCGCCAGTAGTCGTATAAATCTATCTCTTCTTTGTGAGCTATTCGTTCCCTTTCCTCGGAAAGCACCTTGATTATTGTATCTTGGTTAGGCTCCTGAGGATATATAGGTTCGTTAAATAAATAACAGTAAATATTATAAGTAATTATCCTAAATGCCTTGAACGCATCTTTGCTAGTCCTTAAATTATGGCCTGTAGGTATTTCTATGAGCTCCCGCGAACCTCCAGAATCAATAGTCATAACATCTTTAATATCCGGATGGTTGATCCAGCTGTCATATTTTCCGTATATCCAGGAAAGCGGAGTCTTGATCTTCGCAAACTCTTTTCTGGCATCCGAAATAAATGCATAGTTATGCTCAACCATATCCTTTGCTATTTTATCCAGGTCTACCAGATGACCTAAAATAGCTGAGATACCGTTAAAAACACCCATTCTGTAATTACCTACTATATCCAGGCCGCCTGAGATATTACGGAAAGCTGCTTGGCCGTCGGCAATACCCATTAGGTTCAGCCAGTATCCAACTTTTAGGTCTTTGCCGCTGCTCAATATTTTTCTTGCTTTTAACGAAGAGAGGCTGCATGAGATAATTATTTTATCGGAAGGATTAAAGTAAGGATTGTTATCGCAGTGTTCCAGTACAGTTAATAAGTCTTCCGTGCCCTGGGTCATGGTATAGTCTAACATCTCCCAACCTTTGCGGTTGTATCTTTCGTCTTTAAAACTTTCCCCGGGCCTGTTAATTCCGTCGTATCGGACAATAACAAGATCTTTGCCCACCGCTTTGAAGTTTGCCAGTAGCGTAAGCACCAAAGGGCTTACAGTTTCCTTCTTTTTACCGAATGCTGGCGGCAAAACTATAACAGGAGCTTTTACCCTCAATCTTGTGGCATCAATAAAAGCCACTATATCTTGCCCTTTTTTATTCTTGAACTTGATTAGTTGTTTAACAAATGATTTCTCATCCAGATGTCCCGCTTTTGCTGAATTTTTACTAAGCGATGAATCAAAGAACGATTCGCTCTCCCATTCCTGAGCAGTAATAGACCTAAATAGGCATTCTTTTCTATTTATTCCTGTTTCAACACCTACTTTAATGAAATTTCCATTAGTTTCTGATTTAAAAGATGATATATGTTTGACCTCGCCTGAGTCATACATCCCGTTCAAAATTATCGGTTTTTGAGTTATTTTTTGAATTGAAACTCCGGGGGCGAATATCTGCCTGTTTATAGGGCTTTCTTGAACCTTAAATGAAAAACCTGTGGAACTTACATCAATAACCTCACCCTTAACTATCTGAGCATCGGATTGCTGCAGTGCAGCTATCTCAACAATAATGGGCTCCGGATTTTTTAATACATCCCTGTCAATTGAGCGCTTTTCGGAATGATTGATAATTTCCGGTATTTGGAATACTATTGAGTTATCTGTAGATTGAACTACCGGGCATTGAAAATAGAAACTACCCCTTCCGTAATTAAAGGAAAAATATGCTATTTCCTTTGGTATTATTATGCAATCAGCTAAATCTTGCGGCCTGTATACTGAAAAGAAGCTGCTGTGCAGCTCAGCAAATTGCGCCTGGCAGCTGCGCAGGCTTTTTTCAAGCAGTATGTTTGCAAAAAGCTTATCTTGTACTGCGTTTAACACAATAGAACGTATTTTTTCCTTATCAATAAAAGAAAATCCATTTTTATCATCGCTCTGATAAATGCTTTGGTGAAATTTTCTGAATGACAGGTTAGATACCTGACGAAGCACAAAATTCTCTATTCGCTGTTTATCTGTTACCGAAATAGAATCGAAACTAATTCCTGCGCCTTTGATATCCCCCTTACCGTTATGTTCTAAATCAGTAATATATACTATCTTTCCTTTTGCATCTATGGCTCTTTTATCATTTGGCAGTGAAAATTTTAGTGGGATTTTGGATGAGATTAGTATATTACCTTCGAATCTTAAGAAAAGACCTTTTTGGGATATGTTCTCAATACTTTTTACTGTTAGTTTCCCAAGTCTCTTCTTGTTTGGAGTTATAATACAATCAATTCGTGGGGATTCTCGGCTCTCTTCAGTTTCAAAGTTCTGGGTTATAGCTTTTTCCTTCATCATTTTAACAAAATTCTCAATTACCCTCTTTTGTTCCTGGTTATGATGAACGAACTCTATGGCAAATACGCCTGTTAAGCTTTCAGGACTGTTTTTCCTTCCATGGAGAAATCTGCAGGGAATTCTTAAAGAGTAATTCAAATGGGGCGGGCTTAAGATTACTGTCGCATCTTTACCGGAAACAAATGGAATGGTAGATTCCAACTGCATCCCTTTATAGCTGATATCCAGAACCCTGGTCTTGAATGATTCTGAAGGGGAGTTATATTCAACTATATCCCCTAAAGCTATCCTAATATGTTTCCTTTGTTCCGAATTATCCATAGATCATGCGTACAAAGAGTACAAAAAAACAGCCAAGCAAATACAATATCCGCTCGGCCTACAATAATAACTTAAGTCTAAAACTTACTACTTATTATACAAATTTTGCTTTATATATGTACAGCTTTTTATCGGGCAGGCTTTACAGATGGGTTTCGGCTTACAGAAGAATTTGCCAAGGGCTACTAAGAGAGCATGATATTCATTAAATAACTTAACATTTTTAGGAAGATTTTTGTGGAATAAATGCTGAATCCCGCTATATTTTTTACTAATTTTTATACCCCATCTCTGCAAAATACGTTTTGTATAAGCATCTACTACAAATATAGGCTTTTTACCGGCATAAAGTATTATTGAGTCGGCTGTCTCTTCACCTATACCCTTGATATTAAGCAACTCTATTCTTAAATCAATCAAATTCTTGTTAAACAATAGCTCTAAACTGCCTTTATATTTAGATTTAATATGATTAGCCAGTATTTTCAGGTATTTTGATTTCTGTCTAAAGTATCCGGCAGGTCTGATAAGTGTTTCAAGTTCTTTTTTTGGAAGGTTTATGAATTTATTAAAATTTAAGGATCTGGCTTTTTTGAGGTTTTCTATTGCTTTGCTGACATTGCTCCATGCTGTATTTTGCGTCAATACAGCGCCGATCATTATCTCCCAATCCGAATCACCGGGCCACCAATACTGGGGGCCAAAATGTTTAAGTAAAATATTATAATTTTTGATTAATTTTCTTTTTATTGACGGCACTAATGGCCTCTGCAAGGTTCTTGGATTAAATCTCCCAGATTCCGGAAAGCGCAAGGAGGATCGCCTTTTGCATATGCAATCTGTTCTCAGCTTGATCAAATATAACTGATTGAGGGCCGTCTATAACACCTGCCGTTATCTCCTCTCCCCTCTTTGCCGGGAGACAATGCATTACCAATGTATCTGGCAAGGCATCAGCCATTAACTTTTCATTTACCTGAAAATCCTTAAAGGTACTCTTTCTTTTTTCCTGTTCAGCTTCTTTACCCATACTTACCCAAACATCAGTATATACTATATTGCTGTCTTTTACAGCTTCCTTAGGGTCATTAGTTATATCAATTTTAGCTCCGGATTTAGCAGACAGGTCTTGCGCTAAAGCGATAATCTGCTTATCCGGCTCAAATCCAATTGGGCAGGCAATAACAAAATTCATGCCCAGTACAGCTGAAGCAAGTATCCAGGAGTTAGCAACATTGTTGCTGTCACCTATGAAGCTAACCTTCAGAGTATTAAATACCCCTTTGGTAAGTTTTTCCTTAAAATCCTTTTTAGATTTGCTTAGTTTTTCAATTAAAGTAAATACATCTGCTAATACCTGACATGGGTGCTCCTTGTCCGTAAGACCATTTATCACAGGTACCGAAGAATTCTGGGAAAGGCCTACCGCTTCACTATGCTTGTTGGCTCTTATCATTAATAAATCCAGATACCTCTCTACTACCCTGCCCGTATCAGAGATACTCTCACCCCTCTGCAGCTGCAAATCCCTGGAACTAAGCATTATAGGAAAACCACCAAGTTGATACATCCCTACCGCAAACGATATAGAAGTCCTGGTAGAAGGCTTCTGAAAAAGCATGCCAAGAGATTTGCCAACAAGAGGTTGATATTTAACAAGTTTTTTCTGCTTTTCCTTCAATATAAATGTATTTTTAATTAATACTGCTATTTCATCAAAGCTCAAATCTGATATTGATAACAAATCCCTTTTCATTATGGTTTCTCTTTCGATAATTGTTTAATTATATCTTCTAATACACTTTTCACCTTCTCATCTTCCTCTACTTTCAAACGTTTTTTTACAGCTTTTACGTGCTCTATCTTAGCTACTTTTGAAAGAGCATCTGCCGCAAAATACCGCACTTCATTATTTTTATCATCCAGCAATTCAATTAATTTATCGGAAGCGCTTTCTATTTTCAGATTACCGATCACACCGCTCGCAACTACTCGAACACCCTCAGACTTATCATCCAGCATATTAACAATATCATTATAAGTTTCAGGGTCTTCTATCTTACCCAATGCGGCTACCGCATCGGTCCTTACTATCGGATCTTCATCTTTTAGATAATCTGATATTATTGAAGAATTTATATGATCCTTACTTTCACCTATAATTCTTATGAACTCCACTTTTGGATTCCTGTCCTTTTCTCTTTTTAATGCAGCGATTATATCCTTAAGCGTTTCTTTTGGGTCAATTTTGTTTAAAGCTTTTGCGGAAGCGCTCCGAATTTGCGGGTCTTTATCTTTTAACAGATTTTTAAGCTCCTTAACTGCCGCTTTCTTTTTGTTTATATCCTTATCCTGCACTTTACCCTCGCTATAAATTTTTCCCAATTTCATTACAGCCATTCTGCGAATTTTAGGGTCCGCATCTTTTAAGTTTTCCATTGGAGAAAGTTCCTTAACCTTCTCTATTTTCACAGTATCGGTGCTAATTTTTTTTAATAATTCATCTTGAGCGGCAACCTGACAAGTAAAGAATAAAAAAGAAAATAAAACTATTAAGATACGCATATTATTCCCCTCATTTCTTGTGTTACTGGTTAGAATAGTTAATATTCGCTATATCGTTGCTGTAGCTTTCTATAATCCTGTACTCATTATCTACGCGATAATTGAAGTAGTGATATGCAATTACTGTGGGGATAGCTATAAGCAATCCCGTCGCTGTGGTTATTAACGCTTCTCCAATACCGGAAGCCACTATTGCAGGGGATGATACACCTTCCCGGGCAATTGATCCGAATGCTTTAATCATGCCTAGCACCGTTCCTGTAAAACCCATCAGCGTTGAAACTGAAGCTATAGCAGCCAGAAACGGCAGATATTTCTCCAACTTTGTTGTATGGTTCATGCTGGATTCTTCTATAGAAATTTTAATTGCTTCTTTCCCCTGCGAAAGTTTCTCTAATCCGGAACGAAGGACTAAAGCCAGCGGGGTAGCAAACTTGGTGCAGGCAGCCGTAGCCTCTGCTATAGCTCCTCCATGCAGATGCTTGCTCAAGCTTTCTAAGAATTCTTGATCAAGTCTGGCCAATTTTCGGAAATAGAAAAATCTTTCAATAATAATTGCCAATGAAATTACAGAACAAGCAAAAAGCGGCCACATCATGAATCCGCCTTTAAGAAAATACTGCCACATCGTTCCCCCCTAAAACTACTGCAAGATCCAACTATTATATTAAAATATCAGATTTAAACCAAGCCCCTAGTTGCCCCAGTCAGGTGTAAAGCAGTTGCCTTTTACCTTGAATACTCTCTTTTGCCTGCTTCCATCCTGCGACATCATAAAGAGTTCGTACTCACCGTTTCTGTTTGATGCAAATACTATAAATCTACCATCCGGGGACCAAGAAGGATTTTCATTCTTTTGAGCATCTTGAGTAAGCTGTCTTAAAGACCTGCCGTTGGTATTAACGGTAAATATATCGAATTTCCCATACTTATTAAACATTGAGAATGCTATTGAATCCCCTTTGGGAGACCATGCGGCGGAGTCTGAATATTTCCCTGAGAAAAGCCTGTGTTCCAAATTTTGATCAATACGAATCGTATAAAGCTGAGGGAATCCCGGTTTATCAGATGTAAATACTATCTGTTTGCCGTCAGGCGAAAAACACGGAGAGATCTCTGCTCCCCATCCGCTGGTAAGCTGCTTTATTATTTTACCTTGAAGGTCTATCTGATAAATGTCCGGGCTTCGGCCTATTGAAAGTGTTAATGCTAGTGATTCCCCATCCGGAGCCCACTGCGCCGCAGCGTTCAATCCATGCCTCGTCGAGATAGATTTTAAGATTACACCATCAGAACTTATAATAAAAAGATCAGGGTTGCCATGATGGTATGAAGTAAAACAAATACTCTCATTATCAGGCGACCATTTTGGGAAGAGCGCTATTGATTTATTATAAGTTAACCTTTTTATGTTCCTACCGTCATAATCTGTAATATATAACTCCTTATTACCCGTAGAGTCGTTTATAAATGCTATTTTACTTTGGGCAATGCCTTTTTCCCCGGTAAAACGCAGTACAATCTCATCCGAAACTATATGCGCCAGCTTTCTTAACTCCCGTTTGCTGGAATAAAAGTTTTTTGTCCATATCAGCGTTTTACCGCTGACATCGTAAGCTTTAAGCTGTACCCCTATAAAATTATGCTCCAAAGAAATATATGGAACCAGTAGCACATCTGATGATGACTTAACCCACGATTCAAAATTTATTACACCTTCAACAAATAAGGGTTCATCACTTTCTACAACATTAAAATATAAGCTGAATAAAAGATCGTTCATAATTATCTGCCTTAATTCTTCGCCAACAGTATGTTCTATTTCCAGATCATTCCTGGCCTGAATCTGACTTATGCCTAGGTCAATCTTTTCCCCTCTTGATTCTATACCGAGATACACATCAGCGGAATCAGCATTAATACCTATAAAACACAAGAAAATGACGATTAAAAAGAATAATTTATTCATGAAAGTTAAACTCGAAATAAACACCAAGCTGATTCTCAGTATATCTTTCCGGCAAAGATGGCATAGGCTGGGATAGGTTAATTGCCCTTAAGGCTGCTTGATCAAAAAGATAATCACCAGAGGATTCATGTATTTTTATATCCGTCATTCTTCCTTCCCTTAAAACCTTAAAATACGCTACAGCTTTTAATACCCCTGTATTGGCAGGCCACCTCCACCTTGCAGCAATCCTGTTTTGGAGCACCTTAAGATAATAAGGAAACGGGAAGTTTTCATCCTCAAGCATTATTTTTGAAGTTGCCTGGGCTGCCATCGGCTCCGGCTGTATCTTTTTCGATTCCTCAATTACGGTCTCTTTTGGGATTGCCTCTTCTTTTTCCTTCTTCTTAACTTCTTTTAGCGCAACATCTTCCTTTTTTTTCTTTTCTTTCTTTTCTACTTTTGGTTCGTATCGAACGAGATCAACATACAGAGGCACTTTTATTATTTTTGTTTGCTTTACCGAAAAACTGATCAGAAGAAGAGCGTGAAATGCGATTGAAATCTGAAGAGAAATCTTAAAGGTTTTATCCATTGCTTTATGGGATCGCCTGCCGACCCCGATTATTTACTCCTTATCAGCTGGTTTAGGCGGCACTATTTCAATGGATGATTTATTCTTGCTATTATTTTGGGGACTCTTGGAATTATTTTTACTTTTCAGGAGCGAATCATATTTTGATTGAGCATCCTGAATAAATTCGCTGCGCGGGTAAAATCTTATAAACCTCTCAAAGGTTTCCAGAGCTTCCTCATTTTTTTTTGCCATGGCTAAACTTTCACCCAAATAATACAAAGACTGTTCTGTCAGTTCTCCATTAGGGAAAATTTCAATATAATTCCTAAATCCTACTATAGCAAGCTCGTAATGGCCCTGCGAATAATCGTTATACGCGATATCATATATTTGCGAAGGTTTGGGTTTCTGTTTTTGGGTTTGGCCGCTTAATCTAACAGAAAGATCATCCATCCTCTGTGAGAAATTCGCATCCAGATCATCCAATTTCTGAGAAAGCGTTGACATCTTATCCTGATTATCTTCCAATTTCTCAGTAAGTGAAATCATGCTGCCATTAAGCTCCTGCATTGTAATGACAAGATCCGCCTGATTGGTTTGCATCTGATTGATTGTTCTTTTTAACGAGGAAATTTCTGAACGGAGATTACCGTATGATTGAGAAGTTGTAATACATCCTGAAATAGAAAAACAGAAGATGACAGAAAGTCCTATAGGAAATAGGCTTTTCATTTTGAGTATTCTTTGTCTACAAATATCTTGGGGACTATAATCCACTGCGGGCTAAGGTTTCTGCTCTTCTGTTTTTTGAGTATGCATATTCAGAGGTTCCTGCAGAAACCGGACGCTCTTCACCGTAGGAAATTGTAGTTATTTTGTTAGCCGCAACACCCAGCTGAATATAATACGTTCTTACGACAGCAGCCCTTCTCTGTCCAAGCGCCAGATTATACTCTAATGAACCTCTCTCATCGCAATGCCCTTCAACAAGCACTTCTAAATTTGTATTCTTTTTCAAAAATTCTGCATTTGCTTTTAGTATTTCCCGCGCATCCGATCTAAGATCGGACTTGTCATAATCAAAATTTACAACAGCTAATTCATCTATATTTTGAAATTCTTTTCCTCTTACAGCCGGTTCCTCTACTTCTATCTCTTCAGCTTTTTCAATCTCAGGTTCTTGAATAATTTGTTTCTTGGCGCATGAAACAAACGCTCCTGATATCACTAACATAAGTCCTATAACCATAATCTTCTTAAGCATACGTCCTCCTTATACCGTTTTATTTCAGCATATATTATGAACCAAAACTAGATGTATGTCAAGGGCAAATATTAATGAATATTTAATAACTCTTTTATTACCTGCAATAATTCATTAGTATTAAATGGTTTGGTTAGATATGCGTTAGCCCCGGCTAAAAGAATCTTTTCTTCGCTCTCCTCTGAAGCATATCCTGTAATCGCAAGCACTTTAGTCCTGGTAAATTGAGGATCTTTTCTTAAATTCTCGCATACCTTAAAACCATCCATGCCCGGAAGGTGCAAGTCAAGTATAACAAGATCGGGCACGTATTCACCAAGCAGTTTGCCTGCGATAAAACCATCAAAAGCTGTTTTTATGTTCACTTCTATCTTATCTTTTAATAAATCTTTTATTAAATCCCTGACTTCTATATCGTCATCAACTACGAGTATCTCTTTTGCTGGCCGGTGCTCTAAATCCATCTCCTTTATCTCATCCAAACCTTTACCTTCAGCTACGAGTTTTCTGACATAAATAATCCTGTCTACTGTTGTCTTCTCGTCAAAGAGCCTAAAACGGCCGGGTGTTATACCACTTGGCTTAATAAGTCCTAAATTAACATAATGCCTGATGGTCCCAAGTGTTACATTAGCCTTTTCAGCTAATTCGCTAAGTTTTAACAATCCCTTACTAAGTCTGTCCTTTTTGCTCATAAATAGATTTTACAATAATAAAAATATTTGTCAATAATATACTAGAATTCGCAACCAATGTCACAATATCGATATAATACAACTTAAGATGTTAACTTTAAAAAACCTAAAAGTAAATAGTATTTAGGCACCAGAATTTATTTTACCAGATAATCTTTCAAGAATTTTGCAGTAAAAGAGGATTTTGATTTAATAATCTCTTCAGGCGAACCTTCAGCAACAAGGTTCCCGCCGGCTTCACCGCCGCCGGGACCCAAATCCACTATCCAATCTGCGATTTTTAAGACTTCCATATTGTGTTCTATTACAATTACGGTATTTCCCATATCTACCAACTTCTGCAAAACAGCCAGCAATTTACCGACATCCGCGAAATGAAGTCCTGTGGTCGGTTCATCCAGTATATACACTGTCTTGCCTGTCGCCCTTCTGCAGAGCTCACTTGCAAGTTTAACACGCTGAGCTTCCCCGCCCGAAAGTGTGGTTGCGGACTGCCCTAATGCAATATAACCTAAACCTACATCATTAATCATCTGAAGTATATGTTTTACTCTGGGAATATTCTTAAAAAAATCCAAAGCTGTCTCCACGGTCATGTCCAAAACTTCCGCAATATTTTTCCCTTTATAACGCGCATTAAGCGTCTCATCATTGAAGCGTTTCCCCTGGCAAACCTCGCATCTTACATAAACATCCGGGAGAAACTGCATCTCAATTTTTATGATACCGTCACCCTGGCAGTTCTCGCATCTCCCTCCTTTAACATTGAATGAAAATCTTCCCGGTTTATAACCGCGCCTTTTTGCTTCAGGCAGCTGCGCAAATAAATCCCTTATCGGGCTGTAAACACCGGTATATGTCGCAGGATTTGAGCGAGGGGTTCTGCCTATAGGTGTTTGATCCACAATCACCATTTTATCAATATGCTGCAAACCAATTATACTTTTATGTTTCCCCGGCAGTTCTTTTGATCCATACAGCTTATTAGCAACCCCTTTATAAAGTATCTCATGTATTAATGTAGATTTACCTGAACCGGATACGCCGCTTACACATATGAACGATCCCAGCGGGAATTCCACATCAATATTTTTTAAGTTAAATTGGGCCGCGCCTTTTATAACTAAATATTTCCCATTGGGTTTTCTTCTTTTCTCCGGTATCGGGATTGTTAACTCCCCTTTCAGGTACTGCCCGGTCAGTGAACTTGGATTCTCTATGACTTCTTTTGGGGATCCACTTGCAATTATTGATCCTCCGTGTATACCTGCCCCAGGACCCAAATCGATTATATGATCAGCGCTTTCTATGGTAGATCTATCGTGCTCTACGACTATCAGTGTATTACCTAAATCTCTAAGATGGATAAGCGTATCCAAAAGTTTTTTATTATCACGCTCGTGCAGGCCTATAGTTGGTTCATCCAATACATAAAGGACACCCACGAGCCCAGAACCAATCTGTGTTGCCAGATGTATCCTCTGCGCTTCGCCTCCGGAAAGAGTCATAGTCTCCCTATGCAAGGTAAGGTAATCAAGGCCGACATTTATTAGAAATTTAACTCTGCTCTTAATCTCCTTTAATATTTGGAAGGCAATCTTATGTTCCAATGAACCAAGCTTTAACCCTTCAAAAAATTCGAGTATATGGTTAATGGATTGGTTTGTTAAATCGATAATAGATTTATCTTTAATCAGCACGTGTCTTGCTTCTTTTCTTAACCTGCCGCCCTTGCAGGCAGGACACAGATGCTTTCGCATATAGGTATTATAAATCTCGTTTCTTACATACTCAGATTCGGTTTCCTTATAGCGTCTTTTCATATTAGTTATGACGCCTTCGAAATTACCATCACCATAAAAAATTATATCTCTTTCTTCACGGCTTAATTGATTGAATGGTTTATCAAGATTTATTTTATGGTCTTTGCTTACTTCATCCAATAATTCTGCATACCAGCCGCTCCAGGCGCCTTTCCATCGGTGTGTACGCGTGGTTATAGGATTAGACCATGGCACAAGCGCGCCGTGCCTAATTGATAGGCCCTTATTAGGAACAATCAGATCTTCATCAACCTCAACTTTATTGCCCAGGCCATCACATTCAGGACACGCTCCAAATGGCGAATTAAACGAGAACAGCCTTGGCTCCAAATCAGGCAAGCTTACCCCGCAATGCGCGCATGAGAAATGCTCGCTGTACAAATGAGGCTCTACCTTTTTCTCCTTTTCATAAATAACTTCAACTAAAACATGACCGCCGCTTTCTCTTAAAGCAAGTTCAACAGCATCTGCAATTCTCTCCCTTTCTTTATCAGATACGGTCAACCTATCAATAAGTATCTCGATAGTATGATTCTTATATTTAGCTAAAATTATCTTTTCAGAAAGTTCAGCAAGTTTACCATCTACCCTTACCTTAAGAAACCCTTTCTTCCTGATATTGCCGAATAAATCCTTAAATTCACCCTTACGGCCTCTTATTATAGGTGAATAAACCTGCAGCTTTGTGCCTTGTGGAAATTTCAATATATCATTTATTACTGCCTGCGCGGATTGGGTTTTAATTTCTCTTCCGCAATCCGGGCAATGCGGTTTACCTATACGCGCATACAAAAGCCTCAAGTAATCATAAATTTCGGTTACAGTACCGACTGTTGAACGCGGGTTATGAGAAGGACTCCTTTGTTCAATTGAGATTGCAGGAGATAGGCCTTCTATTAAATCAACATCCGGTTTCTCCATCAATTCCAGAAACTGGCGGGCATAGGCTGATAGGCTTTCCACGTACCGACGCTGACCTTCAGCATAAATAGTATCAAAAGCAAGCGATGATTTCCCGGAGCCGGAAAGCCCGGTAATAACCACAAGCTTATTTCTGGGAATCTTAAGGCTTATGTTTTTGAGATTGTGCGCGCGGGCGCCTTTAATATAGATCGAATCAGTTTGCATTATTTAAATAACGAATATAATAAGATCGCTCAAGATTATTTTTTAACCGCCAACAATATTAGAAATGATTATAACAGTCGTTTAGGTTAGAAGTTCCAAATATTTTTCAAATATATAATAAACTCTTATTTCCCCATGCCTAGTTTTTGGGCCTTCTGGTAAACCTTGCCTTCGGTTTTTATATCCGGGGCGATGATTATCTCTACAAGCTGCATCTCTTTAATATTCTTTGCTCCCAACGATCCCATGCTAATTCTAAGAGCTCCAACCAAGTTTTGCGAACCGTCATCAACAATAGCAGGTCCTAACAAAATTTCTTTCAGCTTAGCCATAGTCCCAACAAATATCCTGGTACCTCTGGGGAGATTTCTGTCAGGTGTCGCCATCCCCCAATGGTAACCCTTGCCTGGCGCCTCTTCAGCTCTGGCCAATCCTGAACCTATCATTACTAAATCCGCTCCGCTTGCAAAGGCTTTGCATATATCTCCTGAAACGGCCATTCCTCCATCAGTAATAACTGAAACATATTTACCTGTTTTTTTGTGATAATAATCTCTGGCAGCCGCGCAATCAATTGTTGCTGTGACTTGAGGAACTCCCATGCCTAGAACACCCCTTGTTGTACATGCCGCACCGGGGCCTATCCCCACTAATATACCTGCGCAACCCGTTCCCATTAAATCTAACGCTGCGTCATAATTTACGCAATTACCTATAACAACAGGGACTTTCAACTTTTTGCATATCCTTGAAAAATCCACCATCTCATACTCTGAAGATACATGCTGAACGGTGGTAACCGTTGATTGAATAAAAAGAACATCAACCCCTGCTCGCACGGATATGTC
Source organism: bacterium (assembly GCA_043809745.1). Lineage (GTDB taxonomy): Bacteria > Elusimicrobiota > JBDRMW01 > JBDRMW01 > JBDROU01 > JBDROU01. Next base: position 13,664 of record JBDROU010000093.1, on the reverse strand, counting down.
TCCAAATTGTTCAGCTCTTTTAGGGATCACTGATACGGCAGCCAGCGCGCCTGATTTTTTTATTTCTTTTATTCTCTTTTCTATTAAATGCTCTTTTATATCTTCACTGTATATTTCTTGGATCAATTTTGTAGCTTCCTCAGGCTTAGCTTTAACTAATTGATTTATAACCTCTTCGGGTTTCTCATACCTGGTTTGAACCCCTTCTAAATGAAGCACAGCAAGACCGCCGAGTTTCCCCATTTCTTTAGCAAAATTTGTATCAACAACACCATCCATTGCTGAAGCTATAATTGGTATATCTAATTTAATACCTCCAATTTTCGCGGTAACATCAACCTCCTTTGGATTAATTGTTAATTTTCCAGGAACTAATGCCACCTCATCAAATCCGTAACTTCTCCTTGCTTCCCTGTCTCTTCCAATGAAAAAAGCCATATAAAATCCCCCAAAAGTAATTCAATAATAATTGATTTATAAACAAGAATTATAAGAAAATTTTTCAAATTAATCAATAAATAAATTTATAGAGTTCGCCTGTTTTACTTTTTAACTCTGCAAAGCCTATACCAAAACAGCACAAAATAATATTTTTGCTGATTTGCAGAATTAGGATTTCTAATAAAAAGGGCTAGGCACTTTTCAACGCCTTTTTTTATACTTTAGATAGTGTGATTTCTTTTTGGCTTTGGTATTTCCCTTTTCGATCCGCGTAAGATGTGCTGCAAACAGTATCGCTCTCAATAAAGATTACCTGAGCTATACCCTCACCCGGATATACTTTAATTGGATGGGAAGAATTATTTATAAGCGGGAAAGTAATTATTCCCTCCCATTCCGGTTCAAGCGGCGTAATGTTTACCAGAAGGCCGCATCTGGAATAAGTAGATTTCCCAAAACAAATACCCAGAACTTTTTTTGGTATTCTGAAGAATTCAAGGCTCTGCGCAATAATGATGCTGTTTTCCTTTATATAAAAGGGCTCTTTGCTCTCAAATGACTTAAACTTAAAAGCAGCCATATCTTTTGGATCAACCGCTTTGGATTTCTCATCAACAGGTTCTTTAAACTTGAATCCCAATCTGAAATCATATCCGTACGATGAAACCCCGTAAGATATAACACCTTTATTATTAAGTCCTTCATTAAACGGTTCTATAATTTTCTTCTTTTTAGCGGAAGCTGTTATCCATGAATCAGCTTTAATTGGCATAAATATTCCTTATTCCCAAATTAATAGCATCTGGAGAATCCGCAGGATCTGCAGGTCACGCAACCTTCGCAGAATTCAAGCATTCCGCCGCATTCGGGACATTCAGGACAAGTCCCAACATACTCTTTTTTAACTTTAGCAGCGCCCGGATTTTTATTTGAAGCAGTCTTTGCAGTAAAAAGCCCCGGATTATCTTTTTCTTTTAAATACGCCTCTATCGCTTTTGCTATAGCATCCGCGCAAGAAAGCACAGCGCCGCCCTCCCCAAGCGTAGGAGAAGGACATCTAATCCCTTTTAACTGACCTATTATCTGCTCGAACTTTATATTACTTCTTAGAGCCAGCGAAACAAGCCTTCCAACCGCTTCTGCTTGCGAAGCTATACAACCCCCGGATTTCCCTAATTGTGTAAATAATTCACAAGGACCGTTCTCATCTTCATTTATGGTAACATACATATTGCCGCATCCGGTTACCATCTTAAGCGTCGATCCTAATGTAATCTTAGGCCTTACCCTTCTGGATAATTTTTTTGCTTCTTCTTCCTCTTCCTTTTTATTTTTAACACCTATTCCAACATTAAGGACCTGCTGTTCGCGGCTTCCGTCGCGATAAACGGTAACTCCCTTACATCCGGTCCTGTGAGCCATCTTATATACTTTAGCAATATCTTCCTTAGTCGCGCTATTTGGAAAATTAACAGTTTTGGAAACCGCGTTATCCGTATATTTCTGAAAAGCAGCCTGCATCTTTACATGCCACTCCGGACTAATATCATGCGAAACTTGAAATGCATCCTTAATATCCTGCGGTATCGAATCTATATTCTGTATACTGCCGTGTTTAGAAACCTCTTTCATCAACTCTTTGGAATATATCCCCTTTTCTTTACAGACCTGCTCGAAATAAGGATTGACCTCAAGCAATTCATCGTTATCCAGCACATTAGCCCTTGTATAAACTAATGAGAAGAAAGGCTCCACCCCGCCTGAAGCGTTGGATATAATACCTATTGTCCCGGTCGGCGCTATTGTGGTAACGGTAGCATTTCTCATACCGGATCCTTGTGAATAAATACTATCCTTAAAATTCGGGAATGGACCCCTTTGGTCAGATAATTCTTTAGATTTAGCGCGCGCATTCTCTCTGATAAAATTCATAATCTTCTCACTTAAAGCTAATGCCCTTTCTGAAGCGTAAGGGATGCGAAGCTGGGCCAGCATATCAGCCCAACCCATAACACCCAGTCCGATTTTCCGGTTGGACTTTGTCATTTTCTCAATCTTTTTTATTGGGAATTTATTGACATCAATAATATTATCTAAAAAATGCACCGCAGTTTTCGCAACATAAGCCAGATGCTCCCAATCAACATCAGCGGACCCGTTGATACCTACTACCATCTTGCCTAAATTTATTGAACCTAAATTGCAGCTTTCATATGGGAGAAGCGGCTGTTCACCGCACGGGTTTGTTGATTCTATCTCTCCAAGTTTAGGCGTTGGATTATCTTTATTTAAATTATCAAAGAATATAATCCCCGGTTCACCGTTTTTCCATGCCTGATCAACAATAAGATCAAATACCTCTGAAGCTTTCAATTTCCCAACCGGTTCCTTTGTGCGGGGGTTGCGAAGCGCATATTCACGGTCTTCCGCGACAGCATTCATAAACTCGCTTGTTATCCCAACCGAAATATTAAAATTTGTAATCGCAGAATTATTATCCTTACACTTAATAAATTCAATTATATTGGGATGATCAACGCTCAAAATCCCCATATTTGCACCGCGCCTGGTGCCGCCTTGTTTTATAGCTTCTGTTGCTGCATTAAAAACCTGCATAAATGACACAGGGCCTGAAGAAACACCCTTAGTCGATTGAACCATATCGTTACGGGGTCTTAACCTATTAAAGGAAAATCCCGTACCGCCGCCGGATTTGTGTATCATAGCCGTTTCCTTAAGGGTTTCAAAAATTGAATCCATAGAGTCTTCTATAGGAAGAACAAAACAAGCAGAAAGCTGCTGCAATTCTCTTCCAGCATTCATCAATGTGGGTGAATTCGGCATAAACTGCAAACTTGAAAGCAGCAAATAAAACTCCTCAGCAACTTTTTCCACATCCACTTCCGGGTTATACAGCAAATCCGCCTGAGCGACATTCCTGCACACCCTCCAGAACATATCTTCTGGTTCTTCTATTACCTCGCCCGACTGATTTTTCACTAGATAACGTTTATTTAATACAACCTTGGCGTTCGGTGAGAGTTGAAGTTTCGCTCTTTCAGTAATTTTTTCTTTTTGCAATGTTGTCGCCATGCAATCCCCCTGAAGTAATTTGTTATTATTTAATAAAATGAGTTTCTGATTGCTAACAAAAAAGCATAATTGAATCCAGCAGATTAACCGGAAATAATTATTTTAAATCATTAGTAATTGCTAATAGCGTAAATTATAGTATCTATTTAGCAATAACAGAATCTTTTTTACTTTTTAATTTTTCAAGCTCATTCATAAAAGTATTGACATCATTAAATTTTCTATACACAGACGCAAATCTTATATATGCTACTGAATCCACATCATATAATTTCTTTAATACCTTTTCGCCAATAACACTCGATGGCACTTCCATAACGTATTCCTGCAGTTCATATTCTATTTCAACAATAATTTTTTCTATTGTTTCGCTTGAAACCGGCCTTTTCTGACAAGCCCTAACTATTCCTCTTCTTACCTTCTCTTTATCAAACGGATCCAACCTATTATCAGATTTGATCACCATCAGGTGAGTAACTTCAAAACGCTCGTAAGTTGTAAACCTGCGATGGCACTTCATACACTCGCGTCTTCTTCGTATTACTGCTTGATATTCTTGGGGACGGGAATTGATTACTTTATCTTCTTCACTACTGCAATACGGACACTTCATTAAACTTCCTCCAAAATTATAAGGACACACAAACAGCTAAAATAACCAGCAAAAATCCTGCGACGATATATTGTATATCACTTTTCAAAAACACAACATGTTGTATATTCGAAATTTTCAACCAGTTGATCAACTACTATATATGAGGCATCAACAACTATACCATACTATATTTTGTATGTCAAGTAGTTGGAGGGATTGTCGCTAAAATCAAAAAAATTTGCCTATCTATTGAGTGAAAAAAGAAAAGAATGCGTAATAAGATTTTTGTTTTATGGAATAATTTTTTTGTAATATTTAAATACATCAAAAGTATTCCACGGTTTTACATCATCCATTGAAAAAGAAAGTTTTTCAACATACTCTTTTATTCTTTCAATGCTTGGAGCTTCTATTTCAAGAAACGGCGGTATACCTTCAAAAGTGTCAATTTCAAAGATGACATCTTCTAAACGAAATGAGATTCTTTTTTTTGGAACTTGCTTTTTTTCTTTAAGCCCTGTCTTAATAATTAAAGATTTTAATTTATCATAATGGCCCGCTTGTAAAGAGATCTCATGTTCTTCCATGATTTTTGCTTTGGATTTATCAACAGGCTCTTTATATGTTAGAAATAACTTATCTCCCTTTACTCTTATTCTTAACAGTTTACCTTCTTTCCTTAAAGTTTTATCGCTAAAATCAAAATGACTGTCCGAAAGTGTGCCGTCAAATACTTTCTTTGCACCCAAATCCTTAAGCTGCCGAATAACTTTGTCTTTATCAATTTCTAAAATTTTCACTTCAATTTCTTTCATAGCATTTCCAATAACACTTTTGTTTTTAAAACTATATATAATATACCTTAAACATTCAACTCACTTCTTTTAATTTCATCATAAAGGTTGTATAATGCAGGTGGTGAGCAAGCATATTTCACCCCTGGAATGTTACTAATAAAGGATACTGCATTAAAAGGAGGTAAAAAATGTATAGATTTATAATCTCTCTGCTTGTTTCTGCGGTAATAACAACATGCGGTTTGCCTGTTAATGCAGTTGAAGATACTTTCCTAAAACTCAGGAGGGAGATGGTACAAAAACAAATAAGACTAAGAGGGATCAAAGATGAACGCGTGCTCAGCGCGATTATAAAGGTTGAACGCCACAAATTTGTACTTGAAAATATGCAGCAATTTGCTTATGAAGATTACCCCCTGCCGATAGGCGAAAATCAAACAATCTCTCAACCATATATAGTTGCGCTCATGACAGAACTCCTCCAATTAGACGGTACGGAAAAAGTCCTCGAGATAGGAACCGGCTCAGGATATCAAACCGCAATACTTTGCGAATTAGCCAAGGAAGTATATTCAATTGAACTGTTAGAGCCTCTTGCAAAACGCGCTGAAAAACTTTTGAAATCACTCAAATATAAAAATGTGAGCATTAGGGCCGGTGATGGTTATCTCGGCTGGCCGGATCAATTCCCCTTTGATGCAATTATTATAACCTGCGCTCCCAGCCGCATACCTGAACCATTAATTGATCAACTGGCTGAAGGAGGCAGATTAGTGGTTCCGGTCGGCAAATGGTTCCAGGAATTACAACTTCTTCAAAAAAAGAATGGAAAGATAATTACTCTTGATATACTTCCTGTGAGCTTTGTGCCCATGAAGGGTATAATAGAAAGCAAATAAATACCGTCGACATATAATTAATATTTTGCTATACTTCTTCTCTAAATATTTATTCATTAGATTAACAAATTATTATGAAACTGCAAACACCTTATTATCTGATAGATGAAAAATTGCTGCTGAAGAACCTTAAAAGAATAAAATATTTAAGGGATTGCTCGGGAGCAAAGTCTGTGCTTGCGCTTAAATGCTTTTCAAGCTGGAGCGTTTTTAACTTGATGAAACAGTACCTGGACGGCACTACAAGCAGCTCACTTTATGAGGCAAAACTGGGTTTTGAGAAATTCGGCAAAGAAGTGCATGCGTACAGTGTAGCTTTTTCTAGAAAGGATATTGATGAGTTAAAGGGTTTTGCGACAAAGATTATATTCAACTCTATATCCCAGCTGGAGTTATTTTACAGCAAAGTTAAAAGCAAGAAAATCGGATTAAGAATAAACCCGCAGATAAGTTATTCCGATTTTGATTTAGCGGATCCGGCAAGAAAATACTCCAGGCTCGGCGAAAAAGATTATAAAGCAGTTCTTAAAATTGCGGATAAAATAAGCGGCGTGATGTTCCATTGTAATTGCGAGAATGATAATTTAGAAAAGGTATTTTCGTACATAGACAGAATCGCCGGCAAATACGGCCCATTATTAAGAAAACTGGAATGGGTAAGTTTGGGCGGCGGGATTTACTTTACAAAGGATGGTTTTCCATTAGATAAACTCGCCAATAAATTAAAAGAGTTTTCTGATAGATTCGACGTTCAGGTATATCTTGAACCGGGCGAAACAGCTGTAACATCTTCTTCATATTTAGTTACAAAAGTACTTGACATTGTTCATAACGAAATGGACATAGCTATTGTAGACAGTTCTATAGAAGCGCATATGCTTGATTTGCTGATTTACAGAACTCCGGCTAAGATGAAAAACGACTCCAAAGGAAAGAATAGTTACATGATTGCCGGCAAATCATGTCTTGCCGGTGATATTTTTGGTATTTTTAACTTTAAATCTAAATTGCAAATTGGTAGCATAATATATATCGCAGATGCGGCAGGATATACAATGGTAAAGAAAAACTGGTTCAACGGAATCAATATGCCGTCAATTGTTGTAAAAAGGCTTGATGATTCATTGGAAATAATAAAAGAATTTACTTATAAGGACTACATAAACAGCCTATCATAAGGGGGACGCCGGTGAAAAAAAATGTATTAATAGTTGGCGCTGGAGGAGTAGCGCATGTCACCGCGCATAAGTGCGCGCAAAACAATGATATACTTGGAGATATTTTCATCGCTTCAAGAAAACAGGAGAAATGCGATAAAATTATTGAAAGTATTAAAAGAAAAGGAAGTATAAAGGATAAATCAAAAAAGGTATTCTCAAGAAAATTGGATGCCCTTAAAATATCTGACACAGTTAAGCTTATAAAAGATACAAATTCCTCTATTGTCATTAATCTCGGAACAGCATATATAAATATGTCTGTACTGGAAGCCTGTATAGAAGCGGGCGCGGTGTACCTGGACACAGCAATACATGAGGAACCGGATAAGGTTTGCGAAGACCCGCCCTGGTACGGCAACTATGAATGGAAACGCCGCGATAAATGCAAACAAAAAGGTATAACCGCAATTCTCGGCGTCGGTTTTGACCCCGGTGTAGTAAATGCTTACTGCGCTCTGGCGGTAAAGCATCATTTTGACAAGATAGACACCATAGATATTATGGATGTAAACGCGGGCAATCATGGCAAATTTTTTGCCACTAACTTTGATCCTGAAATTAACTTCAGAGAGTTTTCCAAAGTATGGACCTGGATAGACAGAAAATGGGTTGAAAAAAGTGTCCACCAGGATAAATGGATATACGATTTTCCTGTTGTAGGCAAACAACCCGTATATTTAACCGGACATGATGAATTGCATTCTTTATCTAAGAACATAGATGCAAACAGCATAAGGTTCTGGATGGGGTTCAGCGATCATTATATAAACTGCTTTAATGTATTGAAGAACATAGGCCTCTTATCCGAAAAGCCCGTGAAAACAGCTGAAGGACTGGAAGTAGTCCCGCTTAAGGTAGTCAAGGCATGCTTGCCGGATCCTCCATCATTAGCTCCTAATTATACCGGCAATACCTGCATAGGCAACCTTATTAAAGGAGAAAAAGACGGCCAGTATAAAGAAATTTTCATTTACAACACATGCGATCATGCTGAGTGTTACAGAGAAGTTGAATCCCAGGCTATCAGCTACACGGCAGGCGTTCCGCCCGCAGCGGCAGCTGTTTTAGTGGCGCAAGGCAAATGGGACTCAAAAACCATGGTGAATGTTGAAGAACTTGATCCGGATCCTTTTATAGAGATACTTAACAGGGTAGGCCTGCCTACACAAATTAAGAATATTAAAGTTCCTGTAACCGCTTAAAATAATGCCGGCACAGCTTTAGCAGGAAAGTTTCTTCAGATTAGAAATTTCTGATTTCAATTTTATTCCTGAGAGTTATCAGACGTTCTCTTTGCTTAAGAATATTTTTATCAAATTCAAATGATATCATTACCATTACAAGAGGAAAGTTTTGATAATTCATGCCTGTGCAAGAGAATACTGAAGAATAAAGATTTTTACTCAATATTTTAGTGTTTGTGCTCCCACTTTTGATATCCTGAAAAACGAGGTTATTTCCTTCTTGATATATTCTGTGGCGTCTTGCCGGATCATTGGCAAGACTATACTCGACTAAACTGGAATAAGGCTGTCCGGACTCATTTGAAACAACCAATGTTTTATATTCGCATCTTTTTATTGATGTAATCACAAAATTCATTACGGACTGCATCTCTTCGGTAACTTCAAATTTCTTATCTACCACATTGGCAACTGACACACTCGGAATGATTACCTTATATACAGCAAGAGCGCTGATCGTAAAAATTGCAGTCGCGATTAGAATCTCTAATAAAGTGAACCCTTTTTTAGAATTACTATTACAAATATTAAATAATTGCTTGCATGTCTTTTTCAGCATTGTTTTATTTTACCACGAGTTAGGGAAATTCCCAGCATTGAAATTATCTTCACTTACCTGAAATTCCTTCCACTTCATCCTCCATGCGATTGTAGTATCCCTGTCAATCACTCTTCGTATTACATCCAATCCCCTTACAAAATCGTCCGTATTACTGGAAAATCCAACTGCTGCCTCAATTTGCGGATGATAATAGAAATTTATAGGGTTCCCATTGTCCTCTATCTCAATTTCCCTCGCAGCCAGTACGCCCAGGAATGAGACTGGGGTTCCCGTTCTGTTTATTATCTTTAATGCCCCCCTTCCGGTATGTATAAACACTCCGCAGAAAAATACATTAGTACACGTGTAATCAGTTCCGTTGTTAAATGCGGTATCAAATTCGTTAATCCAATAATCATTGGCTTTATAAACATAACTCTTTCCGTAATCTTCACTGCAGTTATATTCCTGCCTTGCATTAGTTGGGATTGATATTCCTGCATTAAAAAAATTGCAAGGATTATTTGGATCATTGTCCAACTCTATCGTTACCGGCCCATCGGTAGTGCAAAACAATACGGGTTTATTTAATGTTCCTATAAAACTTTTTCCGCGTATTAAAATGTGCGGCGTGCCTTTACTGATATAGAATATATCACTCTTGTTTGTATTCCAGTTGTTGAATACCATAGTTGGATGGTCTCTGACCGCATAATCCTTTAATTCTAGATATCCGCGTTTATTCCAGGTCCCGGAATTCTCAAGATTACACCACATCCATTGTTTGGTCTGCACATTAACATCGTTTTCCAAATCCTTGAGATTTTTGTCGGCTTGTGTATACTTGTTATTTGCGTTTGATAGCTTATTACTGTTATCCGTAGATTTTCTATACAACTCGTCAAAATCTAATCTTTTGAATATTTGATCAAGATCGCTTCCGTATTGAATAGACCTTAACTGAACAAAATCATATTCGCTCCAATCTTGATCAACCTTGGTGTATTGATAAGCGCCAATATCTGGCCTTAAAAGACCCAATCCTGTAACAGGATCATTGTAGTAATCGAGAATTCGGCCAATAGCAAATTTTCTCGGCCAAGTCTTTACATTCATGCCGTTCCCCCCAACTGCAGGAGCAAGTGAGATATTACCGGCGCAGTTTATAACGGGACCCCAGTTAACTTCGGCACCGTCAGGCAGAAAAATACCATTAGGATTTTGAGCATATATGGCAGCGCAAAAAACAGGTAGCTGATATATCTCGGATGTACTGGATGCAAAACCTGATAAGCATTCCGGCCAGAAAACGCTCAAACTTCCCTTCATCTCCGATCCGTAAGTTGATCTTGCGAGAACGCCTATCGCTGCAGCTCGCGTATCCCTGCCCAGTTGATCCTTCACGACCATAGCATATGCTTTAAGCTTACAGACTGCTTTAAGCTCGGGCACCTCAAACATATCACCGTTAAGACCGGTCACAACCTCGTTATAATATGCTTTTGTCCACCCGTCCAATGCTGCCACACCCATAGCGCTTGGATTTGTGGGTGAATTAAGCATTTGGATAGCATATTCCTCTGCTATCTGGCATGCCCGCGATAAATTATTTTTGAGTTTCGCCCGTGACACTTGCTTGGATGTATAAGAAGAACGGTATACCAGGGCAAAAGTAAGCGTAACTACAATCAAAGCTATCATCATTGTCGTCATGAGTGAAAACCCTCTGGTCCGCTTAAATGATTTTTTTATTACCAAAACAATCACTCTCCTAGTTTGCCACAAAATTTACTTCAATGGCGCTGGCACTGTTAGAAATCTGTAAAGGATTTGATAGATTATCAGGATCTATCCGGTTATTAGCCCCTGTTACAATAGGAATCGGCCAAGCATAAAGAAAAAAAGGTATGGAGCCAGCAACTTCCAGCGCTGGATCATATACTACCTTGATCTCGAATCTGCCTTCACCATCGGCACATGTGGGATAATATACCATATTTGGCTGTGGTATACCGAGATACTCCAACTCACCCTGGTTTATTTCAGGGGGAAGCGAGATATTTACCAAAGAAGCAGTTATTAAAACACCGGTATCGAGCGGCGTTCCCGATGCATTGGTAATTCTGCCTGTGAAAGTAATTCTTGCATCCCGAATGATAAAATCCTTCGGCATTTGACCTATCATACTCGACTGCGACTGAACTGTTTGTACTTGCGGCATAACAGTCACAAGGTTCCAGTTCGGCTCTGCCTTAATATCGAATGAACTGCTGATTGGAAGCCCTTTAATGACAAATCTGCCTGATGAATCAGTTAGTGCGGTGGCCTGAACATTTGTGGTTCCTGCATCGTATGCCTTTACAGCTACATTTGGGATTGGATCGCCTGAATAAGATTTCACAAACCCGAAAAATCCATCAGAACATATCAGTTTCAGTGTACTTGCAGTTACCTCTTCACCTATAGCCGATCCGGATGTTACTGTATTGCTTTCTTCACTGTAAAAAGGGTCGAAACTTCCGGGATTTGCTGTCACAGTATATGATTGTCCTCTAATAACTTCGAAAAAGCACCTTCCGGTAGCGCTTGTTTTTGCCTGAAGCTCTTCAGCGCTGGAACGGATCAAGACTATAATCCCCGTAAGTGGGACATCGGCCGTATCAGTTACTTTTATCCAAAGTATAGATCTATCGAACAGCTCCACCATCCCATATTCTACAACTTCGCTACCTGCCGGATTGAGCACATAGTCTGTTTGGCCGTCAGCCACTGTTATAATCGAATTTTCGAAATTGCAATTGCTGGTGGTGCTTTTCCTGAAATACCCTTTCCTCCACAAATAATCAGTAGTGCATCTCCCTATAATATAAACATTCCAGGTTCCAGGAGCAACATTAGGAATCTTCCAATTTGGTGTTAGAAAATCCTCTGCTTTTACGGGATCTGACAGCGGGTCCAAAATTCTGATCCATCCTTTTGTTATTCCTTCATTGATGAAATTGAAGGGAAATGGCCCATCTGAATGCTTATGCAACCAAAAGTAATTAAGCATAATTCTGGAATGCCAGTCCATACCGGTCCAATTTATAGTGGTATCATTTACAAGTGAAGGAATATAATTTATAGGTGCATCAACATCTAAACATCGAGCATAATTTGTAGGAATAGGATTTTGATCTGGATCATTAATAACACTACCATACGGCGGGGCAGTTCTTTCGATTCTGTCTTTCCGGAAGTAATGCTCCCACCTGAAATCATAGTTATCATCCGGCCAGGAAGAAAAGGTTGCATCAAAAAATACGGAATCAATAACCTCATCCATTGTGCCATTCCCGTCAATATCATAAATGAATCTGAAGTCAACTATTTGGTTAGGTAGAAAAAAATATTCAGATATTGTCTCATCACGTGGATGATACACCATAGTAGCCTCAGGAATAGCAACAGGAGGACTCACATTCTTATCCCACTCAACAGGATTAAAACTAGGATTCCGTCCTTCCATGAAAAGGAAATAATGCATTGGGTCTATGAATACATCACCTGAAGGAAGTCCTGAAAGCACGTAATCATAATTAATTACAGTGCCAGCGCCATCGTCATAAAATGCATTTAGTGTGAAAAGAGGCGTTCCAGCGCTATAAAGCTGTACCGGGTCAGGTGTAGGATTAAAAAGCTCGACAACGTCTATATTGTATTTTATGGGTTTGTCGTCCACTGCTGGATCTTCATAAACCTCATAGTATATTGCGGATATTACAAGATGATCAGGCACAGGTATATACGGAGAAGGGCCTTCAGCAATGCCGCTTCCGATTGGGGTAAGCTGGATATCCTGGATAACTGAAGAAGCTGATTGCACATCAATATTTTCAATTGTATTTTTGATATATCCCCTGCGCTCTGCTATCAAGTCAACCTCACCCGATTCACATTCTATTACATAATCACCCAGGTTATCTGAATATGCTTCGCTGAAGGGCTGATTCTTTATAGATACGCGTACGCCGGCCACCGGATTAGTTGTAACGGTATCCACTATATTGCCGTTTATTGTCCCGCATGTCACATTGTGCGGATTTTCCACTATAACACTTGAGAAATAATGCCTCAATTTTTTCCCGTCTTCCCAGAATATGTGCGCTGATAATCGCTTGATTCCAGTATCTTGAGTCTGATCAGCAGCTCGTTCGCGTGTAGTCATGTCGATCCTTTCTATCAAAGGGTAAATCTTGAATCGTTTGCCGTATGAATACGATATCTTTGCTAGGCTTGGATCATAGATATACGAAGAATAACCTGATTCCGGGATGGTCAGAGTTGCGGTTGAAACTTTTAAAAGGGCATAGTTCTTGATTGAAATCAAATCCTCTATTTCCCGCTCTGCCATATTCATGGCATTAGTCTTCGCTTTATTGAATACCGAGCTCTCGGATACAACCTTTGTAACGACAACATAGCCTAACATTATTATAGCTAATAGTACCAAACTCACAACAACCTCTATAAGGCTAAATCCCGAGACATTTTTACAATAACCGCTATTTTTTAACATAAAATTCACTTTATTAAAGCAGAAGTCAGCGCATCAATATGCCTTTATATAAGTATAACCCCCATTTTGTATATTTCAAGTAAATAAATTGTAAATTTTCTGTAAAGTTTATCGGAAGTAATCTTCCCCCGATTTGGGGGTCAATCCCTTTCTTAGTTGAAATTATCAAATTTAGTATGCATAAAAGGCTCATGCCGCATATTGTAATTGCTTAAATTTTGCTGAATTTACTTCACGCTTCATAGCATCTCTTAATGCTGGTAAAAAACGGCAGCC
>JBDROU010000092.1:0-29851 GCA_043809745.1 bacterium | reverse complement strand
ATTGTATTAGGAATGCCAAATAAAAAAAGGAATGACATAAATATAATTAGTAATTTACTGAGTTTGCGCGTCAGTAAAAGATCCTTGTTTTTATTCGGCTGTTCAATTTTAAGCATCGATACAAATTTAACCCCGAAAGGGTTAATTTTCAATGGGGGTAGTGCCTTTTTATGAGTTTTGAGCTGATTTGGACAAGGGGGCAAGTTTTGCTATATATATAGATACATAAATGCAGCACTATACATCGCAAATTGTAACAATAATGTTGAAAAGCACAACGCAGGAAATTTATGATAAAATATAGTGTTAAATAAAGTAAGAAAGCACTTCACTGGCACTTGCGATAAGTATATTTGAACCATCTAATGAATGCATTTTCCAAACTCCATGAGCTTTTACAATCTGTATTGATTTTGTTAAATTTAATTGTTTTAAAAACTTTCTCCAGTGGGGTGAAGGCGATGTGTCATTTAGTTTAACTTCAATTGGGAGCCAAGGTATTTTGTCTTTCGTTACAAGAAAATCGATTTCATGTTTCTCTTTGTCACGAAGATAAAATAAATCAAATTGACCTTCACCGGAGTCTGTCCAGTAATGACATATTTTAAGAAGATGGCAGGCTATTAAGTTTTCAAAACGAGCTGCTTCCTGAGTCACTTCGCTGTAATCCCATAAATATATTTTCCCACCCTTCCGTAAAGAACGAGATATTGATTTAGTATATGGTTTTATTTCGAAGAGATAATACAGCTCCTTTAGATAATTAATCCAACGTTTTACTGTTGGGAAGCTCACCTCGAGATATTCACGTAAAGAAACTATGCTAAAAAGAGATCCCACTCTTTCTGGCAGAAGCGCTACCAACATCTCAATCTGACTGAGTTCAGGGATACGGCTCAAATCCCGGAGATCTTCTCGAATAACCTTATCTATTCTGCTTCTTTTCCATAATCTTGCTAATTTTTCACTCTCTGCAAATAATGGTTCAGGGAATCCACCAAATTTGAACAATGTATCAAACTGTGTTATATTGGAGTTTGATAACTTCTGGGAACGTGAAAAGAGTTTATCAATAAAATGCTCTGTAGCTATTTGAGATATTTTATCAATTTCCCTTAAAGTAAATGGATGCAATCTAAAATTGAAATAGCGCCCGAATAAACTATCACTGCCTTTTTTATATACATTTAGTCTTGCACTCCCTGTTACTAATATGTCTACTGGGGACTCCTGAGTATCATAAACTCCCTTTAAGGTTCTTTTCCATAACTTTGCTTTATGAATCTCATCAAGAATAACTAAGGGAGTATATTTTTTCATTTTTGGCACTATCTGTGATGGATTCTTAATCCATAATCTACGGAAATTTGTTTCATCCCAATTAAAGTAAGAACCCGCACCGCGGTTATGGAGGAGGGCCTTTGCAAAAGTTGTTTTCCCGCACTGTCTCGGCCCTGAAACAAAGGCCATCTTATGGCTATCAAAACAAAGCCCTTTTATAATAGATGTTAAGTAGCGATGCTTCATACACGACTATATTAACACATTACATTAATTTAGTCAATGACTATTTTAATATGTTACATTAATATAGACACCCAATGATTTACTTAGCGCATCTGTCTTTACCAATTTAATAGTCTAAAGTAATTCAATTATTATAAATTAGTAGAATTATTCTTAAGAAATAATTATAATAGTTATAATTAAAAAATCGATTAAAGGAGATTTATATGTTACTTAGTAAAAGAGCTCAAAATATTCATCCTTCACCTACACTTGCAATTGATGCAAAAGCAAAGTCATTAAAAAAACAGGGCATTGATGTTATAGGTTTTGGTGCAGGTGAACCTGATTTTGATACCCCGGACAACATAAAACAGGCGGCGGTAGAAGCAATTAATCATGGTTTTACCAAGTACTGTCCGTCAGGCGGGACTCCCGAATTAAAAAAAGCCATTATAGAAAAATTCAAGAAGGATCAGCAAATTGAGTATCAGCTGAATGAAGTTGTGGTTTCGTGCGGCGCTAAACATTCTTTATACAATATCTTCCAGGCAATAGTTGACAGAGGTGATGAGGTAGTAATCATATCCCCATACTGGGTATCATATCCGGAGATGGTAATGCTTGCCGGCGGCAAACCAAGGATAATAAAGACAAAGGATACAAATGGCTTCAGGGTTATGCCGGAACAACTTGAAAAAGCAATTAATGAAAAAACCAAAGCGGTGATAATAAATTCACCTTCTAACCCAACTGGAGTAGCATACTCCAGAGAAGAGCTTAAAGGTATTGCTGAAGTATTAAAAAATCACAACTTAACCATTGTTTCTGACGAAATATATGAGAAACTTACTTTCGGCGATTTTGAATTTTCTTCAATAGCACAGATCTCAGAAGAACTAAAACAGAAAACGATAATAGTTAACGGCGTCTCAAAAACATATTCGATGACAGGATGGAGAATCGGCTACTGCGCTGGGAACCCGGAAGTAATTAAGGCAATAACAGACATCCAAAGCCAAAGCACCTCCAACCCTACATCCATAGCTTTGAAAGCGGCTGAGGAAGCCCTTAACGGCCCGCAGGAATCTGTTGAAATGATGAGGCAGGAATTTGAGAAACGAAGAGATTATATTTATCAAAGGCTTAACAATATAAAAGGCATTAAATGCTCCTTACCTCAGGGTTCTTTTTATGTATTTCCGAAAATATCAAAATTATTCGGGAAGCAATACGATGATAAGACAATAACGAGTTCTTCCGATTTGGCTGAATATCTGTTAGAAAAAGCAAAAGTAGCTGTAGTCCCGGGGGACGGATTCGGGGCCGATGATTATATAAGAATCTCGTTTGCCACATCAACGGAAAATATCACAAAAGGCCTGGACAGAATAGAAGAAGCGGTATCAAAACTTTCACAACGAAAAACCAGTGACAGTTTGGCAGGTTAAATTATTTCACTATGTCAGTGCCTGACCCCAGTTATTGAATTTTCATACTTAGCGCTTGATATTTCAATATATTAGTAGTATACTAGATACAGATGAAGATAATCAAAAGACCCCAGGATATCGACAATGTCAAACGGATAATTAATAATTTTCCAGTTACAGCTTTATTGGGGCCTAGACAATCAGGTAAAACATTTCTTGCAAAACAATTTAAGTATGATCATTATTTTGATTTAGAAAATCCCAGAGACTTAGCTCAATTCGAGAACCCGCAGCTTACATTGGAAGATTTAAAGGGCTTAATTGTAATTGACGAAGTGCAACGACTGCCTGAATTATTCAAATTAATCAGGTACCTTGTTGATAATAAACCAGAGCAAAAATATTTAATACTCGGCAGCGCATCAGGTGTATTAATGCGGCAGAGTTCGGAATCTCTTGCGGGAAGAATAGGTTATTATTATTTAGGCGGGTTCGGACTTTCGGAAATAAAGGAAACCGAAGTGAATTCATTATGGCTTCGCGGAGGATTCCCAAGAGCCTTTACCGCATCTTCTGATGCTGCAAGTTTCCTTTGGATTGAAAACTATATTAGGACATTTCTAGAACGAGACATACCTCAACTGGGTATTACTATAACATCTAACACATTAAGAAAATTTTGGATAATGCTGAGTCATTACCATGGACAGATATTAAATTATTCAGAACTTGGAAGGTCTTTTGGCATAGCTGATATGACAGTTAGAAAATATATAGACATTTTAGAACATACATTTATGGTTAGAACACTGCAGCCATGGTTTACAAATATCGGAAAAAGACTTGTGAAAAGACCAAAGTTATATATAAGAGATTCCGGAATATTTCATTCTTTAATGTCAATAAGCAGCAAAAAACAACTTAACACTCATAATAAACTTGGCGCTTCTTGGGAAGGATTTGCCTTGGAATGTGTCGCTAAAATTCTAAAGAAGAGAGATGAAGAACTTTATTTCTGGAATATACATTCCGGCGCTGAGCTTGATTTGTTTTGGCAGGATATGGGAAAAAATTGGGGCGCTGAATTCAAGTATTCCGATGCACCAAAACTTACAAAATCTATGCAGATTGCAATCCAAGATCTGAATCTAAGCAAGTTATGGATTATATACCCAGGAAAAACCAAATATAAATTATCAAATAATATAATAGTTACGCCTTTAACCGCATTAAAATCAGGATTTGAAAACTAAAAAAATGAGCCAGTCCACTTTGTCAACGACAGTTGAGATAATCCCTATGTCCGAATCTAATCCCGATTATTCGCCGATGATTATTTGGTAATCTTGGCGGGGTAAGCGGTAATTTTCGCTGATTTCTGCTTTAGTTCTGAAATTGCGCTCGATTTTAGGTATTCTTTCCCTGAAGTATTGCGCCATATCCGGATGCAAAACTATTTTTATTTTAGGAGGCGTGCGTCCGCTTACGATGTGTCGTATATCTTTAACAATCTTGATGTACATGCTTTGAGTAGAAAGTATTTTGCCCGATCCCTTGCATTCCGGGCACTCATCGCTTATGTAAGATTGAATCGATTCTCTTTTCCTCTGGCGCGTCATCTCAACTAAGCCTAACCTTGTTATAGGCAGAATTTTTATCTTTGATTTGTCCGGAGCAACTGCTTTTTTTAACTCACTAACTACATGCAGCCTGTTTTTATGATGTTTCATATCAATAAAATCTATAACTATAATTCCACCTATGTTGCGCAAACGAAGCTGCCTGGCTATCTCACGGGCTGCCTCAATGTTTGTGGTTACAGTTGTATGCTCCTGAGATGTAGAACCGACAAATTTTCCTGTATTTACATCTATAGCGCACAGAGACTCGGCTTCCTGAATTATTATTGAACCTCCGCTCGGCAGCCTGATTTTTGACCTTCTAAGGCTGTCTATCTCCTTTTCTACATTATATGCTTCAAAAAGAGGGACCTTGGATTGATAAAACTGCACCCGATTTTTCAGCTCAGGAGAAACTATATTCAGAAAGTTTGAAACTGCGTTATATTCATCCTTAGAATCTATCAGATAAATTGAGACCTCCTCTGACAAAATGTCTCTTACCATCTGAAACGCAAGTCCGAGATCTTTATGAACAATATTTTTCGGACGTATTCTGTGATACTCTTTTAAGATATTCTTCCACAATCTAAATAAATAGTTAAGCTCTCTTAATAAATCCTTTTCATCCACATCTTCTGCCTCGGTACGAATAATAAATCCTCCGGACTTAGCGTTAGACATAACTAATTTCTTTAATCTATCCCGTTCCTGCCTGCTTTCGATGTGACGGGAGATGCCTATTTTGTTCTGAAACGGCAAATAAACAATATTCCTGCCGGGTAATGATATGTCCATTGTAAGCTTTACACCCTTGTCGCCCATAGCTTCTTTGTCTATCTGGACCATTACCTCTTGTCCTTTTTTTAGCATACTTTCAATCTTATACTCCTTATGCTTTGATTGAGCTGCTATTCCCTGGCTATAAATCTGGGGCGCTCCATGCAGAGCATCATTAATAAAAAGGTATCCGTTTTTCTGCAAACCTATATCAATAAAGGCACTTGAAATTCCCGGCACTGTATTATTTACAGTACCCTTATAAATATTACCGACCAGCTTTATGGTCTCCTGCTGTTCAAAAAACAACTCCACCAACTTAGAATCCTCCAGCAATGCAATCCTTGTTTCTTCTTTGCTTGAATTTGCTAAAATTTCTTTTTTCATTTTTAACTCCTAATTTGAGAGATCTCAGTTTTTAATTCCAACTAAAGATCCGTCTTTTTTTATCATAAATATATCCTTGCGGCATATGACAGTTCCTTCTATTATTCTATTCCCAACGATAGCTTCAATGACTTTCTCAATCTTTAAATTCTTTTTCGGCCCAAAATACAGAAATGCGGAAAGCAAATCATTATTAAAAGCAATTTCTTTTATTACCGGTTTTACATCAATTACAACTTCCTTGCCTTTCTTTAACTGTTTTACAAATACTTCATTTTTGCTGGAAAACTCCTCTATTAATTTATTCATCCCTTGGGGAAATGTTCCGCTTATAACATAATGAACAACATTACAACTAACCTCTATTGAAGGAAAAATAACCGGCAAGGTTGAAGACGACAACAATGAGAATCCTCTTGGCAGCTGCCGCTTAATTCTGCCGCACAACTCATCATTACTAACTCTTTTAATTAATTCCACATCACAGTATTCTGATTCACTCTCATAACCAACAGAGATGGCTGGACCGAAAGAAATTGACGCTTTTGGGCTAAAACCCTGTGAAAACTTAAGCGGAAGATTAGAGCGCTGAAACACTTTTCTAAACATCTCTATCTGCTCCCTGTGGCTTATAAACCGCACATCCCCAAACCTGGAAAATCTTAAGCGATACCGTTGAACAGTTTTAGATTGTTCTTCACTTATTGACTTCTTATTTGAATTAATCATATTCCAATCTTTATAATTCTTAGATTCAGGGCTTTCTGAAGCATTATAGGATTTAAGCAACTGTTCTTTAGTTGGTTTAGAGGTTAAATGATCCCAGGGCAATATCTCATCATTATCCCTCTTTCGCAAATATTCGTTTGTATCTACTGAGCAATCTTGAACCGCCTTTTCCCAAATATCAAACCTAAGGAATTCGCCCCACTGATCAAACCTTGCGCCGAGCTCCCAGGCCTTTTTAATCAACGCGCTAAGCCTTCTATCCCCTCTTGAAAAAATACTTTCTAAAAAGGATGCCCTTAAATCATGAAATTTAATCTTTCCGTTAAAAGCTTTCAGGAGTATTGCTTTTTTCCTCTTCCATTGTTCTATTGTGTCCTGCTGTACCCATTGAAACGGAGTTTGAGGTTTAGGTACAAACGGAGATACCGAAATATTAAACTTCATATTTGAATTGCCCTTTTTCAAAGATCGGATGAGTTGCCCTATTTGAGCAACATCCTCATCATTTTCAGTAGGCAGGCCTATCATGAAATAGAGCTTTACCAATCTCCATCCTAATGAATATGCTTTAGAGATTATTGAAGAGATCTCCTGTTCATCCAAAGGCTTGCCTATAAAATTCCTTAATCTGTCGGTCCCTGCTTCAATGGCAAAAGTAAGGCCGCTTTTCTTGACCTCTTTTAACTTATCAATTATAGCTAAAGAGGAAGCATCGCATCTTAATGACGGAAGTGAAATAGAAATACGCCTTGATTTTAGTTTATGGGCTACCTCTACTAGTAAATCATTAATAGAACTATATGATGAACTTGACAAAGAACTTAACGCAACCTCATCGTAACCGGTAGCATCGATCCCTTTTGTGACAAGTTCTATTATATTGGCTTTTGAGCGTTCTCTATAAGGATAATAGTAATCCCTGGCCTGGCAGAATTTGCACCTATTCGGACACCCTCTGGCTATCTCTATATTTAATCTATCGTGCACCCTCTGCACAAAAGAAACAATCTGATTGTGAGGAAAGTACACTTTATTAATATCTACCGATTGTCTGGCTACTGATTTTGCTGTTGATTCACTCTTAAAACTTACTTCTTTTATTCTGCCGCCATCACCATATGAAAATTCATAGAATAAAGGAATATATATTCCAGGAATTTTTCCGAGTTGTTCAAGCAAATCATATTTTTTAAGATTATTTGCTTTTGATTCTTTGACAACATCAATAATTTTATGTATTGCTTCTTCACCGTCACCAAGAACAAATAAATCGAAAAAATCACTTATCGGTTCCGGATTTAAGCAGCACGGGCCTCCTCCAATAACTAATGGAAACGAGATATCACGCTCTGAAGATTTTATTGGTATTTTTGCCAGATCAAGAATAGTCAAAATATTAGTATAGGTTAACTCATATTCCAATGAAAAACCCAAAATATCGAACTCTTTTAAGGGTATTCTGCGCTCTAACGAAAGAATTGAATGACCGTTTCTACGCAATAATTCTTCTAAATCAAAATCCGGCGCAAACACCCTTTCGGCAATCGAATCATCTCGTTGATTAACTATATGGTACAAAATCTCGATACCCAACCCGGAAGCGCCTAACTCATAAAGATCCGGGAATGCTAAACAGAGCTTTACAGCTTCTTTTTTTTCTTCCTTATGATAAGTATTCCATTCACCGTTAATATACCTTGATGGTTTTTTAACCTTTTCAATTATTCCGTAAAAATTATTCAAATATTACCTCATCACTTTTCAATGTGTGTATCTTCGCAAATGAATTGAGATTAGAATTCCAACCGCAATAAACGAGGTAACTAATGATGACCCGCCGTATGATACAAATGGAAGAGGCAATCCGGTAACCGGCATCATGCCTATCACCATTCCTACATTGATTACTGCATAAAAAACAAACATACATGCTAATCCACTTGCAACTAAAGAACCGAATCTGTCACGGGCGTCCCTGGCTATTATCATACACCTTACAATAAACACTCCATATAGAATGAGCAGTAATCCTGCTCGAAAAAAACCGAATTCCTCGCTTATTACTGAAAAAATAAAATCCGTATGCTGTTCAGGTATAAAACCCAATCTGGCCTGTGTTCCGGAAAGATAGCCTTTTCCTAAAACTTTGCCCGATCCGATGGCAATTTTTGATTGTTCAATGTTATAACCTGAACCCAACGGATCTATTTTTGGATTTAAAAACACAATTAATCGTTTCTGCTGATACTCTTTTATGGAAACTTCAAAAAACTTACTTGAAGCCATACCGGCCACTATTATCAAGCTAACTATCAGCGGGATATAAAGAGGGATAAATACCATAAATTTATTCATTATCCACCATATGAAAAATACAAGAATTATCAGGCCCATAACTAAGGCAAATAACTGCCATTGAACGCCATGCAAAGATTCATACAAAAAGCTTATACACGGATGTTTGCTGATTAATTCCGGCTGAAGCTTCAAGAAAGTGCTCAACAACGGCACAACTACTGTTATACCGCCGTAAAGCATGATGCCCAAAAGATGGCTAGGCGCAGCACCGGCCGCATATAACATTCCCAGTATTATAGGAAAATATACCAAACATGAAGAAAAATCCGGCTGCAGCAGAATAAGAATAATGTGACCGGACATTATCAGAAGACCCAATACTATTGTTTTGAAACTCTTTATCTGCATCCAATATTTATCTATGAATGCCGCTAATACCAGGACAAAAATAATTTTTGTAAGTTCAGCCGGTTGGAAAGCAAAGAAATGCAGATCAAACCAAGACCTCGCGCCCCTGCTTTTAATACCCACAAGAAGCACAGCAATGAGTATCAGTACGCTGAAACAATAAAGAAACAAGGCATACTGTCTGAATAACCTATAATTAATACCCGCCATAATCAACAATATAACAAGACCAATTCCTAATGCTGTTAACTGCTTAAAGTAGAATATCTCCGGATTCCCAAAACGCGAGGTTGCGGAATAGATTGCAAACAGACCATAGGTAATAAGAACGAACATGCACACAATCAGCATCCAGTCCAACTGGCGCAATAATCTAAAAACTACACTTTTAGTATCTTTCTTTCCGGTTTGGGTAATTGTTAAAGTTACCATATTTGATTATTAATTAAGTAAATCAGAGGCTTTTTCTGATCTTTCTTCTTTCGCTTTGAAATACGCCTGTATTACTTCTCTGGCAATTGGAGCCGCGGCAGAAGCGCCGTGCTCACCGTGAACAACTAAAATAGAAAGGGCTATTTCAGGCTTTTCCCCAGGGAGTGAAGCATAAGCAACAAACCAAGCATGATCTTCTCCGTGCGGGTTTTGGGCTGTTCCGGTTTTCCCGGCTACTTCAATACTTTTTATTTTGCATGCCATTCCGGTGCCAGACTCAACAACCTCTTTTAACGCCGCATCAAGAAGCTCCCATGTGCCATCTAGATATCTGTTTTTGCTTACCAAATATGGTTCATTTTTATAAAGCACAGAACCATCGCTATCAACAATTCTATCTACTATGTACGGGCGCCAAAGCATCCCTCTGTTAGCTACAGTTGCAGCCAGAATAGCCGCCTGAAGCGGAGAAACAGTCAAAAATCCCTGTCCTATTGACATATTAACAGTATCTCCCGTATACCAAGGTTCATGCATTACCCTCTTTTTCCAGTAAGGATTTGGCAGAAGTCCGCCGGATTCGCCGGGTATATCAATGCCTATGATCCGGCCTAAATTAAAATCCGAAGCTACCTCCACTATTGCATCCACCCCAGTTTCCAGAGCTTTAGTATAAAAATACACATCGCAGGATTCAGCAAAGCCTTGCATGAAATCCACAGAACCATGGCCTTTCTCCTTCCAACAACGGAATGTTCTTCCGCTTTTTCCGCCAAGATGAAATGTACCTTTGCAGCGAACCTTTGATTCCGGATCGAAACCTTCCTTCTCGAGCATAGCTATAGAAGTAATAATCTTAAATACTGAACCGGGCGGATATTGCCCCTGCAATGCCCTGTTAAAAAGCGGTTTAGTCTCTTTATCATACACAATGCTTGACACATCCGCTTTTGTATCAATAAATGCATTCGGATCGAAATTAGGGAATGAACAAAGCGCAAGTATACTGCCATCCTCAGGGCTAATCACCACACCGGCACCTTCATAATTGCGTTTTGAAAAAGCATTCTCCAATGCCGATTGCACATCCTTATCGATACAAAGATATATATTATTACCCTGTTTTGATGGTATCTGATATAGTATCCTTTTACTCATGCCTACAGCATCGACTTCCAGCTGGAACCCTCCGTCCCTGCCCCTTAAAAAAGAATCATATACCTTTTCAACACCTAATTTCCCAACTATATCCCTCATTCTATATCCATCCTGTATTCTGTTGCTTAATTCCAATTTACTGATGCCGCCGATGTATCCGATTATATGGCTGGCAAGATTCCCTGTTGAATACCTCCTCTTAGGCTCTATTGCAAGCGAAACACCCGGGAGATGCAATTTGAGTTCCTCCAGCTTAAAAAGCGCCTGCCTTGATATATCCTCCGCTATGCTCAATACAGCAGATTCCTTTTTCTTTTTACTCACTATATCCCAAATTGATTCCTGCGTCATTCCAAGTATGCCGCTTAATCTGAAAATAACTTTTTGAAGCAGTTCCTTGCTTAAGTTTAAAGGTGAGAAAAGCACCACTACTTTTGGAATGTTATCTACTACCGGGACCTTATAACGATCATAAATAATACCTCTAGGTCCCCTCTGGAAAAAGAGCTGGGTGCGATTTCTTTCGGATATATTTGTATAATATTGACCTTTTACTATTTGAAGCACGAATAAACGTATTAACACTACCGAAAGACAAAATACAAACAAGAACACTAATAATTTTAATCTGCGCTCAAAACGCTTTTGTTCAAATAGATCGCTGCCTTGCCACATAAAAACCTATTGCACGTTATATTTTTTAACAGATAAGAACCCAATTTTCTGTCTAGGAAACCATATTTTTATCCATTTTCGTAAAACAAAATAGAGTATCGGCGAAAAAAAGGCATTTAAGAACGGTTCAAACCATATTTTAAGCGATGGAAACACGCCGAAACTATCAGAAAATATCAGCAGTACCAAAAACAAACCGAAGATGTAGATAAGCGAAAGCAAAAACACAAATACTACCTGCGCCTTCGGCTGTGTTATGTTCAATTTACGGCTCATTAATCCGCTTAGGAAGCTTATCAAAGTAAACAAAAATGCATTTGTGCCGAAAGGGCCAATTGATAAAGTATCGGTAATAAGCCCAAAAGTAAATCCGAATAACTGGCCAAATACTATGCCCTTAATAAGGGCGACGAAAATTACTACTATCAAGAGAATATTAGGACTGATTCCCATAATAATAAGGCTTTTTCTTATAACTATATGAAGCATTACTATACCGAACAGCGTTATCAGATAGAATCCAAATCTCTTTAACATAGTTTTTAAAATTACTGAAAACCTTCCTTTTTTGCCGT
The DNA here is from genome assembly GCA_043809745.1 of bacterium. GTDB lineage: Bacteria > Elusimicrobiota > JBDRMW01 > JBDRMW01 > JBDROU01 > JBDROU01. Next base: position 17,851 of record JBDROU010000092.1, on the reverse strand, counting down.
ACTAAGAACTAAAACTTCTCTGAGCCTATTAAAATTTATAGTTGGATTTACTTTTGCTTCCCTGAATCCGCCTAAATTTTCGGGAGTTACTTCAGAAACCTCTCCAACAACCAATCCTGCAGGGAAAATACCGCCGGTGCCTGCTGTTACTATTTTATCTTCCGGTCGAATATCAGCTTTGGGAATAATATACTTTAATAATAACTCTGAAGTCCCTTTACCCTGAATTATGCCATCATCACCGGATCTTCTGCAGCTTGCGGCTATTGATGAAAGTCCATCAATTAGAAATAAAATTTTGCTCGTATTAGGCGTCACTTCAATTACCCTTCCGACCAAACCGCTTACCATACCCTGAACCGCTATAACCGAATCGTCCAAATTAACTCCATCCGCACTTCCTTTATTTATTATGCAAGAGCTGAACCATTCAGAAGAATCTCTTCCAATAAGCTTTGCGGCTGTTGTTTTATAATTAACTTTTTTTTGAAGAACTAGTAAATCTTTAAGCCGCTGGTATTCAGTGAAAATCTCCTCAAAATCTGTCTTCCACCGGACCAACTGGTCATTTTCCTCTTTTAACCGAGCATTTTCCTGCTGCACCTTTAGTAAATTGTAGACATTATCACTGACTACAAAACCATAATTAAGCACTTTATTAGAGGTTTCAATACTTGGGAAAATAAAATAAAGTAATAAATTCTTAAATGATTCTATCCGCTGGTCTAACCTTAGGGTGAGCAAAAAAATTGAAATAGACAGTAAAAAAACTAACAATATGGTAGGGAAATATCTTCCTGGAAATTCAGAATTCATTTGTATTTAGATATCAGAGAAAAAAACAAATAGTTTTCGAGGAGAACCAACCCTTCAACCCGTAGATGCAAATAAAAAGGACTGAATTAAAAAACTTTGACACAAATTATTAAACATCAGCGATTCTTTATCGCATGTCTAATCGTATCTAACTCTTCTAGATATTTACCACAGCCTAACACTACACAGCTCAGAGGATCTAATGCTAGATTGACAGGCAACTCCGTCTCCTGGGCAATTAACTCTGCCAATCCCCTAATTAACGCGCCTCCTCCGGCTAACACTATCCCTCGATCAACTAAATCTGCTGAGAGTTCCGCAGGAGTTTCTTCCAGCGTACTCTTTATTAATTCCACAATTGCTTTAATAGGCTCGGAAAGAGCTTGCCTTACCTCTTCGGAGGTTATTACAATTGTTTTTGGCAAACCTGTAACCTGATCCCTCCCTTTTACTTCAATGCTTTTTTCTTCTTGCAATGGAAATGCTGAACCAATTTTTATTTTTACATCCTCTGATGTGGATTCTCCTATCAAAAGATTATATTTTCTTCTAAAATACTGCAAGATCGCTTCATCAAGCTCATCACCTGCCACATCAAGCGATTTAGAGACCACCATGCCTCCTAAAGAAATTACGGCAACCTCGGTTGTACCCCCGCCTATATCAACTATCATATTACCGGCAGGTTCATGAATCGGGATGTTTGCTCCTATAGCCGCAGCCATAGGCTCTTCAATTAAATACACCTCTCTGGCCCCTGCCTGCTCAGCTGATTCTCTAACAGCCCTTTTCTCTACCTCAGTAATACATGAAGGTATACCGATAACGATCCTTGGATGCAGCAGGCTCCTCCTGTTGTGCACCTTTTTTATGAAGTACCTGATCATCTGTTCGGTAACCTCGAAATCAGCAATAACCCCATTCCTCAACGGCCTGACAGCGATTATATTCGCAGGTGTTTTACCAAGCATTCTTTTTGCTTCGACACCTATCGCCAGAACTTTCCTGGAATCCTTTTCTATAGCAACAACGCTTGGTTCGCTTAAGATTATACCTTGTCCCTTAACATAAACCAGGGTGTTAGCTGTCCCCAGATCAATACCCATATCATTAGAAAATATGCTGAAAAGATAGTTAAACATACGTTTGTATTCTACATTATTTTGATTTAAGTTGAAAATACTTTTTTAGCAAAAATACAAATTAACTCATTAACTTTATTAATGCCATTTCAGAATTGTCAGAGAGCCTTTTGCCAATGCTGAAAACTTGAGCAACTCCGCCAATCCTGGCTTCATAACGAGGGACCAATACATCAAATATTTTTTTACGGGCATCTTTATTATTTACGCTTTTATACACATATCTAATAGCATTAAGGTCCTTCTTTTTTGCTCTTGATATCATCTTATCCGCAGAAGTTTTCAGCGTGTGCGCTTTTGCGGCAGTTGTTTTTATTTGCTCATGAAGCACCAGACTTGCAAGCATATTTTTTAACATAGCTTTCTTGTGGCCATAAGTTCTTGAAAGTTTTTTTGATTTACTGAATTTGCTCATCTTATTTCCATCCCTAATGATAATTGAAGCTCTTTAAGCCTCTCTTTTATCTCATCAAGCGACTTGTTGCCAAAATTTTTATATGACAAAAGTTCATCATCTTTTTTCCTTACCAACTCACCGATTGTTTTTATCCGAGCAATTTTTAAACAGTTAGAAGCCCTTACAGATAATTCAATTATATCGACAGGTTGCGTAAGAATATCCTTCATCTTTGAATCTTCCTCCAACTTTGGCACCGGGACATCTTTTACTTGAACTTCTTCTTCGTCAAAATTAATAAAGATTGATAGGCTGTCTTTGATAATCTTTGCCGCGTATGCCAATGCATCCGCAGGGGACACGCTGCCATTTGTCCAGATCTCGATAACCAATCTATCATAATCTGTAACCTGGCCTACTCTTGCATTCCCCACTTCATAATAGACCTTTTTAACCGGGGAAAAAAACGCGTCAACCGGGATTGTTCCTACTGAATGCTCTTCTTTCTTATTTTTTTCTGCCGGCAAATACCCTCTACCGCGCGACACCTCAATCTCCAGATCAAGATCCGCTCCGTGCTGAGCAGTAGCAAGATAAAGATCAGGATTTAGTATTTCTACATTTTGATTTGATTGTATCTCCTTGGCCCGAATAACTCCATCTTTCTTATGCGCAAGGTAAAGCATCTCAGGACCTTCTGAAAATATTTTCATCTTCAGCTGCCTCAGATTTAATATCATTGAAATCACATCTTCCTTTAATCCTTTAATCGTTGAAAACTCATGCAATGCTCCTTTAACCTTTACTGCTGTTACAGCAGCACCTTCCAAACTGCCTAGTAGAATTCTTCTTAAAGAGTTACCTATCGTATGGGCAAAACCCCTTTCAAAAGGTTCAGCGAAAAATCTGCCATAATCTTCTGTTAAGCTTTCCTTAATAAAATCCAGCTTCCGAGGAATAACTAAATCATTAAACTTCATACTGTTTTGCCTCCCTTTAATATTTCTGCTTAAAATTACAATATTATATTACTAATCATGCTGCAACTAATATGCTTCAACGCTGATGCTCTGTATGATACTTTTTCTATTTAGAATACAACTCCACAATTAACTGCTCGCTTACCGGAATTGAGATTTCATCACGACCGGGTAATTTAACAACTTTTGCTGTCAAGCTATCCTTTTTATATTCCAACCAAGAAGGAAGATCTCTGGCACTGGAAAATTCTAACGACTTTGAAACAAAAACATTATTCTTCATGTTTTCAAGTAATTGAATTGTATCTCCGGGTTGCACATGAAAAGAAGGTATATCTACTTTCCTGCCATTTACTTGAATATGCCCGTGAGAAACCATCTGCCTGGCACCTTTGAGAGATGTGCTAAAACCTATTCGCCTGCATACATTATCTAATCGAGTCTCTAACATACACAGCAAATTTTCACCTGTTAATCCTTTCAGTTTTTCCGATTTTTCGAAGTAGCGTCTAAATTGTTTTTCCAGCATACCTATATACTGACGGGCCTTTTGTTTTTCCCGTAATCTTTTGCTATATTCAGATGTTTTCATCTTAAGGGATTTTTTTGCCTGTCCAGGCGGGGTAGCTCTTTTATCTAACACGCATTTCGCAGAACACTTTTCACCTTTTAAGAATAATTTTACACCTTCCCTTCGACATAACCTGCATACAGGTCCATGATATCTAGCCAATTAATACACCTCCTTAAACTAACATTTGATATATAATCTACTTCCTATATTCCTTATTTAAACCCTTCTTGGTTTTGGCGGTCTGCAGCCATTATGAGGGATAGGGGTTACATCCCTAATAGAAACAATGGTTAAACCCGCTGTCTGCAGCGCTCTAATTGCAGTCTCTCTGCCCGAACCAGGCCCCTGAACAAACACAGATACGCTCTTTACTCCTAATTCTTTTGCTTTCTTTGCAGCGCTTTCAGATGTAATCTGAGCTGCAAAGGGTGTGCCTTTCTTTGTTCCCTTAAAACCGCAGGCCCCTGCTGTGGACCAAGCAATAGTATTTCCCTTTTCATCCGCTATAGTAACCGCTGTGTTATTAAATGATGACTGTATATTGGCCCTCGCCTGAGCAATATTTTTCCAGACTTTCTTTTTGGATCTTCCTTTACTCTTTGGTTTTTTCGAAGTTGCTTTGCTTACTTCTTCTTTTTTTTCGCTAGACATTTCTTCATTCATTTATTATCTACCTCAATAATTAATATTTAGCTCTCAGCGGCTGGAGCTTTTTCTACACCACGAGCTGAACCTACAGTCCTTCTCTTGCCGCGCTTTGTTCTGGCATTTGTCTTTGTTCTCTGACCTCTTGCCGGCAAATTCCTCCTGTGTCTTAATCCTCTGTAACTTCCTATATCAATGAATCTTCTGATATTCTGCTGAACTTCCCGCCTCAAATCACCTTCAACCTTAAACTCACGCGTAATTACTGAATTTAGTTTATTTACTTCGGATTCAGTAAGATTCTTTACCCTTGTATCAGGATTTATGCCTAATTCGGAAAGTATTTTTCCTGAAGTAAATCTACCTATTCCATAAACATATGTAATAGCTATCTCTATCCGTTTGTCTTTTGGTAAATCCACCCCGGCAACTCGAGCCATGTTTCCTCCAATTAAATTATAAAATTTTATCCCTGCCTCTGTTTGTGTTTTGGGTTTGAACAGACAATTCTAACTACCCTTTTTCTTTTTATTACTTTACACTTATTACAGATTGGTTTCACAGAAGCTCTTACTTTCATTATATATTTTCTCCAATTCCTTCATTATTTAGACCGGAAGGTTATCCTTCCGCGAGTCAAATCGTACGGGGACAACTCCATTTTAACCTTATCACCGGGAAGTATTTTAATATAATACATCCTCATCTTTCCTGATATATGCGCTAAAACCTTATGCCCTCCCGGAAGCTCCACTTTAAACATAGCGTTCGGCAAAGCTTCTAAGACTTTCCCCTCAACTTCAATCTTGTCTTCTTTTCCCATTTATTATCTTCCTATTTTTCAAGATCCGGAACATATTTAGAACCGGGTTCATATAACAACTATGTTCTTTTAAATTACAATACTATAATTTGCGGTTTTACTTTAATGTTGCAAGAACCTTTGGGCCTTCTTCTGTAATAGCAACCATCTTCTCAAAATGCGCCGAAGGTTTCCTATCCTTTGTTACAACCGTCCACCCATCTTTTAAAACTTCAACTTCATGAGTCTTAGTATTTACCATTGGTTCCAACGCAAAGACCATGCCGCTCTTAAGCCTTATCCCTGTCCCGGGCATACCATAGTTAGGTATCTGCGGCTCCTCGTGCATCGCGCGCCCTATTCCGTGCCCTACATAATCCCTTACAACACTATATCCAGCAGATTCAGCCTTTTTTTGAATACTGCTCGACACATCGCCCAGCCTGAAACCAACCCTGCATTGATCTATGGCACATTTGAGAGCTTCTTCCGCGATTTTCAATAACTTCTTCTTTTCTTCGCTTATGCTCCCAACAGGAAGCGTTACTGCCATATCTCCGTAGTAGCCATCTCTTAAAACACCCAAATCAATGCTTATAGTTTGTCCTTCATTCAAAAACCTTTTAGAGCTTGGTATGCCATGAACCACTTCTTCGTCAATCGAGGTGCAAATATGAGCTGGATAACCCCGATAATTCAGGAACGCCGCCTTAACACCGTGCTGTTTCATAAGCCCGGCAGCAGCTTCATCTAAATATTTTGTTGTTATACCCGGTTTCACAAGTGTCGAGACTTCACTTAAGATTAATGCCGTAGTCTCTGCAGCACTTTGTATTTTCTTTAACTCCTCCAAACTATTTAAATAAATTTTCTTCACTTTGCTATTTTGCTATCAACTAGATCCAACAACTCCCTGTAAACCTTGCCTATCTCATGGGCGCCATCAATTCTTGTAAAAACACCCTTATCCTCATAAAAATTAATCAGCGGTTGTGTTAGCGCATGATAGATCTCCAAACGTTTCTTTACCACATCCGGTTTGTCATCATCTCTAACGATCAGTTTGCCGGAGCAGGCATCACAGATACTCTCTTTAGCCGGACGTATTGTATTAAGATTATATACCTTACCGCACGACAAACAAATTCTCCTTTTTGACAATCTGTCGACTATTACATCATCAGAAACACTGACCTCTACTACAATATCTATTGATTGATTCTTCTCTGCCAGATACTTATCTAAAACCAAAGCTTGGTTAATATTGCGGGGAAATCCATCAAGTAAAAAATTGTCCTTAAACTGAGGATCATCTAGTTTTTCTTTTACTATATCAATGACCAAATCATCGGAAACCAAACCGCCTGAGTCCATTTGAGCCTTGGCTTTTAATCCCAAAGGACTGCCTTTTCTTATCGATTCCCTTAATATGTCGCCAGTTACAACCCTGGGTATATTTAGCTCATCGGCTATCCTTACAGACTGAGTACCCTTCCCGGCACCAGGAGGTCCGACAATAATTAATTTCATAATTTTCCTATTTCAAATCCAACATCTGAGCGCTATTTAACATTAAACCAACGGCCTTTGATTCTGCCTTTTTTCATAAATCCGTCATAATGCCGCATAATCAGGTGCGACTCCATCTGTCCGATCGTGTCCAGCGCAACACCTACAACAATCAGCAATGCCGTGCCGCCGAAAAAGAACGGCGCATTAAGCCATTTACGCAAGTAATCCGGCATTACTGCTATTAATGCGACAAATATCGCCCCGCCTAATGTTATTCTTTCAAGAATTCTGGATATATACTCTGCAGTCGGCGGTCCGGGCCTAATCCCGGGCACAAAACCACCCCACTTTTTCATATTTTCAGCCAGTTCAGTGGGATTAAAACTAACGGAGTTATAAAAGTAACAGAAGAAAATGATCAAACTTGCGTATATCAACTCATAATATATGGAGTTGTTGCTCCACCAGCTTTGAAGGATTCTAGTTATTGCGGATTGGGGAAAGAATTGCGCAACCGTCATCGGCATCGTAAGCAGCGACACAGCAAAAATTACAGCTATAACTCCGGACTGATCTACTTTTATCGGCAGATATGTGCTTGCGCCTCCGTACATCTTTCTCCCCATTACGCGCTTCGCGTATTGCACCGGGATTTTCCTCTGAGCCGTTTCAACCCATACAACTAATCCTGTTACAACAAAAACAACAGCTATTAAAAAAATTGCTGCGAATAATGAGAGTTCCTCTAATCTCACCAATCTATAAAGATCCCTGCTGGCAGATGGGAGGCGGCAAATTATTCCTGCAAAAATTATAAGTGAAATACCGTTCCCTATTCCCTTCTCGGTAATCTGTTCGCCAAGCCACATTATGAAGACTGTCCCCGTGGTTAGCGTTAGTACAGTTAAAGCAATAAACCCCGTAGTATCATCTTTTATTACCGGTATGTTGCCGGGCACAGGAAAATTCTTTATTACCATTGTTAAGCCGAATGACTGAAGAGCTCCCAGTATTAAAGTCATATAACGTGTAATCTGATTAATCTTCTTACGGCCATGCTCCCCTTCTTTTGACAACCTGTCTAAATAAGGCAGAACGTGGGCGCCGGTCAATAAAGACATAATAATAGAAGCGTTAATATAAGGCATTATACCCATGGAAAATATCGAAAGCCTGCTTAATGCCCCGCCTGAGAAAATATCTAAAAATCCCAGCATTGTATTAGCCTGACTTTCAAAAATCGCTTTTAACGCTTCAGCATTAATACCGGGTATAGGTATTGCCGCACCAACGCGGTAAACAGCAATTATCATCAATGTAAAAATAATTCTTTTCTTTAATTCCGGTATCTTAAATAAATCACCAAAAGATTGAATCATTAATTGTATCCTTTATTTTAATCTACGACTTTAACAATTCGTATTTCCCTTTTGCATTTTGTATTTTCTCAATAGCAGTTTTAGAAAAAACGTGCGCTTTTATATTCAACGGCTTTGTGAGCTCGCCTTGAGATAATATTTTTATTTTATCGCCGCCTTTAATCAAACCTTTAAGAAAGAGGCTTTTGGGATTAATCTCCAAATTATCCCCGAACTTTTTTTCTAACCAGCCTAAATTAAATATAGCAGACGGTTTTGTAAACCGCTTATGCGAAAATCCTCTTTTAGGAATACGCCTTAAAAGCGGCATCTGGCCGCCTTCGAACCCGACAAGTTTCCCATCGCCGGATCTCGATCTTTGCCCCTTCATCCCGCGGGTAGCGCTTCCGCCGTGACCGGAACCTTCTCCGCACCCGATTCTCTTTCTCCTCTTTCTAGAACCTTCAAACGGCCTTAAGTCTGTAATTTTCATAATTAACTACCACTCTGTTCTGTATATTTATTAAATCTCTCCAACTTCTTTTTCCCTGATCCTTGCAACTTCCTCTTTTGTTCTAAGCGTATTCAAAGCCTCTATAGTAGCATATACAACATTAAAAGGATTAGAAGTGCGGAGCGATTTTGTTAGAACATCACTAATTCCGCACGCTTCAATAACCGCACGAACACTCCCTCCTGCGATAACCCCTGTTCCGGGCGCAGCAGGTTTTAGAAGCACCTTTCCTGCACCGAAAATTCCTGTAACCTGATGAGGTATTGTAGTACCCACCAAAGCTACTTTAATCATATTTTTACCAGCTTTAACAATCGCTTTCTGAATAGCAGCCTGAACTTCCTTTGCCTTACCCAAACCAACACCAACCTGCCCGTTTCTATCACCCACCACTACAAGCGCATTAAATGAAAACCTTTTACCGCCTTTTACCACTTTTGTAACGCGGTTGATAGTGACCACCGTCTCTTTTAATCCCTGCTCTCCGGAAATTTTATCAGCAACCCTTTTGTCAGCCAAAATTTGTGTCCTCCCCTTTTTTGCGTAACTCTAGCTGTCTTTTAACAGCTTCACTATATTAAAATTTTAATCCGCCTTTTCGCGCCCCTTCAGCAAGAGCCTTAACGCGGCCGTGATATATTCTTCCGCCTCTATCGAATATTACTTCCTTTATTCCAAGTTTGTCGGCTTTCTTTGCCAATTCTTCTCCGACAAATTCAGCGCCTTTTATATTTCCTTGCATTTTGCCTTTCTCATTCATGGCCTTAGTTAAACTCCCTATACTCAGAATAGTACGCCCAGAAATATCATCTATAAGCTGAGCATAGATATGTTTTAGAGACCTGTACACATAAAGACGGGGTTTTTTGCTGCTGCCTGTGATATATTTTTTACTTCTTTTCTTTCTTATTAGATATCGTTTATTCGGCGAAATCATATTTTTATTTTCCTCCCTTTGCGCCAGCGCCTGAACCAGCAACTTTTCCTGCTTTACGTAAAACCTTTTCGTCAGAATATCGTATTCCCTTGCCCTTATACGGTTCCGGAGGCCTTAATGCGCGAATCTTCGCGGCAATCTCACCGAGAAGTTCTTTATCAATACCGGCTAACTTAATCAAAGTTTGTTTTTCTACCTGAGCGGTTATCCCATCAGGAAGCTTGAACTCTATAGGATGAGAAAAACCCAACTGCAAATTTAACGAAGTACCGGCAGATTGAGCACGGTATCCCACCCCAACGATTGAAAGATTCTTCTGAAATCCCTGAAAAACGCCCTGAACCAGATTATTAACCTTTGCTCTAGTTAAACCATGAAGCGCGCCAGTTGATTTATCCTTGTTTTTATCATCATCTTTAACTTTTAATATAATTTTATCATTTTCGATTACAGCATCTATCATATTAGGAAGCTTTAAGCTCTGCGACCCCTTAGGGCCTTTAACAGATATAACACCGTCATTCAGCGCAACTTTAACATCTTTCGGAATGATTACCGGATTTTTGCCGACTCTGCTCATGGTTTACCACACCTCGCAAATTAATTCGCCGCCGACTTTTTGCTCGCGGCATTTTCTATCTGTCATCACACCTTTAGATGTAGATAATATAAAAATCCCAAAACCTTCTTTTCCTTTTGGGATAGTATCCCAATTTTTGTAGACCCTCAACCCGGGTTTAGATATTCTTCTTAAATTTGTTAAAACCTTAGATTTATCTGTCCCATATTTTAAATAAATTCTGAGCAAACCCTGCTTCCTGTCATCAATACGTTTATAATTTGCCACATATCCTTCCTGCTTTAATATTTTTACAATTTCACCCTTAATTCCGGACGCAGGGAGATCAACCTTCTCCAATAATCTCATATTTGCATTACGAATAACTGTCAGCATATCCGAAATCGGATCAGTACTTGCCATTTTAACTCCCCTCTCTCACTAAAATATTTACCAACTTGCAATCCTTATGCCGGGAATTTCCGCGTTAGAAACAAGTTTTCTAAAACATAACCGGCACAGGCCAAAATCCCTATAATATCCTCTCGCTCTCCCGCAATTTCTGCATCGATTGCGGTATCTAGTTGAATATTTCAAATTCTTTCTCATCTTAGCCATGGAAGATATAGTTGCCATTCAATACTCCTTTACTGCATATAATTATTTTGTTTACATCTTAAAAGGCATTCCCAGCAATTTAAGCAATTCTAATGCCTCATTATTATTCGATGCGGTAGTCGCTATTGTAATATTCATACCGCGGGTTTTATCCGACTTATCTAAATCAATTTCCGGAAATATATACTGTTCTCTCAGCCCCAAATTATAATTACCTTTACCGTCAAAACTATTTTTATTAAGTCCACGGAAATCTCTTATTCTTGGTATAGCTATGCTGATCAACCGATCCAAAAACTCATACATCTTGTTGCCCCTTAACGTAACCGTCAATCCAATGGGCATGCCTTCCCTGAGCTTAAAATTAGAGATAGATTTCTTGGCGCGCGTAACCTTTGGTTTCTGCCCGGCAATTGCAGCAAGTTCAACCTGGGCGATGTCCAGAACCTTGATATTCTCCTTAGCATCATTCACGCCTATATTAACAACTATTTTCTCCAAACGTGGGACTTGGCATACGTTTTCAATTCCTAAATTCTTCATTAACGACGGAATTACTTCTTTATGATATTTCTCTTTTACTCTTGCCGTATTTTTTTCTTTCATATCTACCTCAATATTTATTATCGCTAGTTGATAAAACCATCTCCCCGCACTGCTTGCAAATCCTTATCTTTTTGCCGTCCATTGTATAGTCTACCTTCAGACGCGTAGGTTTGTCGCATTTAGGACAAACAAGCATCAGCTTTGACACATGTATCGGGGCTTCTTTTTCCCTTATTCCACCAGGATCCGTTTGAGTCGGCCTGGTATGTCTCTTTATAAAACTGATCTTAGAGACTACCGCTTTCTGTGTGTCAGCCATTATTTTCAGGACTTCTCCCCGCTTACCCTTATCCTTGCCGGAGAGCACGACTACTTTATCTTTTTTCTTTATATGCAGCATATTTTACTTCCTCCAAATGAATTCTTATATCTCCTACAGCACCTCGGGCGCAAGCGAAATTATCTTTAAGTATTTCTTATCTCTCAACTCACGCGCAACCGGACCGAATATTCGAGTTCCTTTTGGTTCCAGATCATCGCTTATAACCACACACGCATTTTCATCAAACTTTATGTATGACCCATCCAATCTTCTGCGTTCCTTTACAATACGCACTATAACAGCCTTTACAACATCTCCCTTTTTTATCGCCGCGCCCGGCAAGGCTGATTTTACGCTGGCAACTATAACATCTCCCAAAGTGGCATAACGTTTTCTGGTGCCGCCCAACACCCTGAAACACATAACCTTCCGCGCTCCTGAATTGTCTGCTACATTTAGTATCGTTTGTTCCTGAATCATTTTATTTTTTCTTTTCTTTCCACTGATTCGGTATTGCGCGCCGGATCAATGTTTATGCTTTACTCTTAACGAGTATTTTATCTAATCTCCATCTCTTAAGCTTTGACAACGGCCTGCTCTCCCTGAACTGCACAACATCGCCTAAACTGCATTCATTATTCTGATCATGAATATAATACTTCTTTTTAATTCTTATAACTTTGCTGTAAAACGGATCTGTTACAGTTCTTGAAACGGCAACCACCCTAGTCTTATCCATCTTATCCGAAACTACTTTTCCGGTTAAGCGCTTCCTGTTATCTTTTTCAGTCATTATTATGTTCCTCTTTGATTTTATTATTACTTCAAAACCTGCGCTTCATCCTTTATATTATTAAGCAATGTCTTAATACGGGCAATTTTCCTTCTTAAACTGCGTATCTTAAGCGGGTTCTTCAATGTGCCGTTTGAATTGCTCATACGTGCCTGAAACATAGACTCTTTGGTCTGAAACAATTTTGATTCCAACTCAAGCTTAGTTAAATTCATCAATTCCTCTTGCACCTTCATCGCTAAAACACCATCCCTTCCCGTTCGCAAAATTTCGTTTTAATAGGTAATTTTTGACCGGCATTTTTCATCGCCTCTTTCACTTGATCTTTTGGCACGCCTTCGATCTCAAATAGAATTCTGCCTCTTTTAACGGGAGCAACCCAAAACTCAGGGGCTCCTTTGCCCTTCCCCATTCTTGTTTCAGCAGGCTTCTTTGATACAGGTTTATCAGGGAAAATACGCAACCATATCTTACCGCCTTTTTTGGTGCACCTAACCAGAGCAACGCGCGCCGCTTCAATCTGCCTGGCGGTGATCCACGCGGATTCTATAGCCTTTAATCCGTACTCCCCAAATGAAATTTTGTTGCCTCTACAGGCAACACCTCTTAACCTGCCTCTTTGCGATTTTCTGTATTTAACCCTCTTCGGCATTAACATAATTTTTATATTTCCTTATCGTCAATTGTTTCAGATGAATCTTCCAAAATATTATCTGTTTCAAGTATGGCTTCTTCAACTTCCAACTCTTCTTTACTCTTCTTAAGAATTTCCTCTACTTTCTCCTGTTGAACCAATTTAGCTTCCTCGAGCAAATCCTTTTCTGTTTTCTTAAACAACTCTTTCTTAAAAATCCACACTTTTACGCCTATCTGGCCCATCTTTGTAAAAGCTTCTGCAAATCCATAATCTATGTCTGCTCTAAAAGTCTGCAGCGGGATGCGCCCTTCCTTGGTCCACTCTCTCCTGGCAATTTCGGCGCCTCCTAACCGTCCGCTTACATGTATCTTTATACCGCCCGCTCCGGCTCCCATCGCTCTTTCTATAGACTTTTTCATCGCGCGTCTGTAAGCGATCTTCTTTTCCAGCTGAATAGCTATACTTTCTGCCACCAGCTGGGCATCAATTTCCGGTTTTTTAATCTCCATTACATTTACAAAAGTCTTCCGGCTCGTGCTTTCTTCTAAATCTTTCCGAAGTGCCTCAATATCAGAACCTTTTTTGCCTATGACAATACCCGGCCTTGCGGTATAAATATTTATTCTCAGGTATTTGCCTGCTCTTTCGATTTCTACTTTTGAAACAGCAGCCATTCTAAGTTTCTCTTTCAGATAATGCCTTATCTTCAGATCCTCTTCTATCAAATCCGCCTGTTCTCTGGGACTAAACCATTTCGAATCCCAAGAACGGATATATCCTACCCTCAACAATTTAGGATTAACTTTTTGACCCACTAAAACGCTCCTTTTCAATTAAACATTAATTTAACTTCTCTCCAACTACTATTGTAAGATGAGATAATTTCCTCTTATAACCAAATCCTCTTCCCATTGCGGCAGGGCGCATCCTTTTCATTGCGGGCCCCTGGCCTACATAGGCTTCTTTAACAATGATACGCTTAGGGTTTTCAACCTTCCCTAAATTAGATACCGCTGAATGAAGCACTTTTTCAACTATCAACGTAGCGGCCTTTGGAAGAAACTGCAGTATCTTAAACGCATCATCCACTTGCTTTCTTCTTATTGCGGCAAGTATCTGGTTTACCTTGCGATCACTTATTCTTACGAATCTTGCTCTGCTTACTGCTTCCATATATTCCTCTTAACTTATCATATTTTCAATCTTAAATTTTTTTAAGTTAATGCCGAAGCCTCTTTTGTATGAGCTGTTCCATGCCCCTTAAAGAATCTCGTTGGCGAAAACTCACCCAGCTTGTGGCCGACCATCTGTTCACTAATATATATAGGTATAAACTTTCTGCCATTATGTATAGCTATTGTATGACCTACAAAATCAGGCGGGATAGTACAGTATCTGGCATATGTTTTTATTATCTTTTTTTGTCTGGTTTGATTCAGCTCAGTTATCTTTTTTGCGAGCTTCTCATCTACAAACGGCCCTTTTTTTGCTGATCGACTCATTATATTCCTTCCCCTTTATTTTAAATTTTATACTCTGTAAATAATTATGCCAAATCCGCTGCGTTTGTTCTTCTTCTTATAATCATCCAATCAGTTGTTTTTTTAGACTTAGTTTTAAATCCCTTAGCCGGTTGGTTCCAGGGAGACCTGGGCTGGTTATTTCCCTTTGATTTTCCGCGGCCTCCTCCATGAGGATGATCAACTGCGTTCATAGCAGTACCTCTCACATGCGGACGTCTGCCCATATGACGTTTACGCCCTGCATTCCCAAGCACTATATTTTCATGTTCAATGTTGCCAACCTGCCCAATAGTCGCCACACAGTTTGCTCTAATATATCTTATTTCACCTGAAGGCATCTTTAATGTAGCCAGCGAACCTTCTTTCGCCATGAGCTGAGCGCCAGCGCCGGCAGCTCTAACAAGCTTACCGCCCATACCGGCTTTCATCTCTATATTGTGAACTACTATACCAACCGGAATATTCTCTAAAGGCAGCGCGTTTCCAGGACGAATCTCTGCATTAGGACCTGACATAACAGTATCACCAACTTTAAGCCCTTCCGATTGAATAATATACCGTTTTTCACCATCAATAAACGACACCAGCGCTATTCTTGAGGATCTATTCGGATCATACTCAATTGATACAACTTTTCCCGGTATACCGAATTTATCTCTCTTAAAATCAATAATCCTGTAGCGCTGCTTGTGACCCCCGCCTCTAAATCTCACCATTATTTCGCCTGTATTATTTCTTCCGCCTTTTTTCTTTTTTGCCATTAATAATGCTTTATGGGGTTTCTTTTTAGTAATATTAGAGAAATCCTCAACACTTATAAAGCGCCTCGATGGGGTATATGGTTTATATAATTTTACTGGCATATTTTTCTCCGTTTTAATACTTTATTCCCTTTTTTCCTTATGCTTTTTCCTCTATAGCCTTTATCTCCTGGCCTTCTTTAACAGTCACAATCGCTTTCTTCCAATCAGGCCTTATGCCTTCATATTTACCCATACGCCTTCTTTTGCCTGACATAATGCTTGTGTTAACTTT
Source organism: bacterium (assembly GCA_043809745.1). GTDB lineage: Bacteria > Elusimicrobiota > JBDRMW01 > JBDRMW01 > JBDROU01 > JBDROU01. The sequence continues at coordinate 2,141 of JBDROU010000092.1, read as the reverse complement.
TATAACATCAACCTTAAACAGTTCCTCTACAGCCTTGCGAATTTCATTTTTATTGGCTTTAATCGAAACCTTAAAAACATACTTATTCCCCTGCTCTCTTAACAGGCTTGTTCGTTCTGATATAACCGTCTTTTCAATTATGTCGTAAGCATCTGTCGCCATTTTAACAACTCTCCTTAATTATCCTTTGTAAAAATATCTTTTTCAAACAAAATATTTTCTGCTCTTATCACATCATATGCGTTTAATCTATTAAACTCTGTAATCTTTAACTTGGGTATATTTAAAGAAGCACGCTCGAATTTTTCATCTCTGCCCTTTTTTACTATAATAAGATTTTGGGACAGTTTAAGCTTATTCAAAAAATTATGCACAACCCTTGTTTTAACAGCTGCGCTTTCCTTATTAAATAATTCAATTTTTTCAATTACTTTTACCCCGCCATCATTATATTTCTGAGATAGTGATTGGAATAAAGCTTTCTTAATCTTTTTTTTAGGCAGCCCCTGTTCATAACTCCTCGGTTTTGGCCCAAATGTAACTCCTCCTTTACGCCATAAAGGGGATCTTATAGATCCAACTCGTGCCCTGCCGGTGCCCTTCTGCCGCCACGGCTTTGCTCCGCCGCCGCGAACTTCGGCTTTCGTCTTTGTCGAAGCTGATCCAGCTCGCCTTTTTGCAAGGTAATATTGTATTACCTCATGCAAAAACTGTACGCTCACACTTTGTCCAAATATTTCTTTTGGTAATTCCACCTTACCAATTTTATCACCTTTAATATTTAACAATTCTGTTTCCATTTATCTATTTTCCCGCCTTTTTTGTCTTCTTCTTTTTCAGATCTTCCACTTGCTCCTGCTCAACATTTTTAGTCTTCTTAGACTTTAATCTTTTAATTGTCGGAGTTATCGTAACAACACTTTCAATAGCGCCCGGAACCGAACCTTTTAACATAATTATATTCTTCTCAACATCAATAAAGACAATTTCTAATTTCTGAATTGTTACATTTTCGCAGCCCATATGACCGGCCATCTTCATCCCCTTAAAGACCCTAGATGGGAAACTCGAAGAACCAATTGAACCCGCATGCCGCCGATACTCACCGCCACCATGCGAATGTCCAAGTCCATGAAAATTATGGCGCTTCATAACTCCCGTGAATCCCTTTCCCTTACTTACCCCTGCCACATCCACATAATCGCCAGGTTTGAATATATCAGCCTTAAACTCCTGACCGACATTCACCTCGCCAATATTATTGACGCGGAATTCCTTAAAGTGCTTTTTTGTTGGAAGTGAAGATTTAACAAATATCCCCTTATGCGCTTTTGAAATATTTTTCTCCTTAAAATCATTACCAAATGCTATTTTTACGGCATTGTAGCCGTCAGTTTCCCCAGTTTTCTTCTGAACCACACTGCATGGTCCGGCTTCTATAACTGTTATTGGAACCAGCTCTCCGCTCGAATCGAATATTTGCGTCATCCCCAATTTTTTACCTATTAATCCTAAAGCCATTTTTTTTTCCTTAAATTTGTTTGCTTGCTTAAAACACCTAACAACAATCTTTTTACACTCTATTCTGATATCAGTTTTTCCTTACTATCAAAATAAATACTACAATTTTATTTCAACATCAACACCAGCAGGCAAGTCCAATTTCATCAACTCTTCCACTGTTTTTGGCGTGGGCTCATAAATATCAACTAACCGCTTATGCACCCTCATCTCAAATTGATCTCTAGACTTCTTATCCGCATGAGGGGACCTGAGTACCGTGTATCTTTTGATATCGGTCGGCAATAGTACCGGTCCGGAAATTGAAGCCCCAGTTCTTTTTGCGGTGTCAATAATTCTTAACAGAGAATCATCCAGCATACGATGATCGTATGCGCGAAGTCTAATCCTAATTTTTTGATGCTGCACTGATTCATTAGTCACTGTTGTCATAAATGATGTTCCTCGACTATATGTTTTTTTTATTCGTTTTATTAACCTTACTCAATAATTTCAGAAACCACCCCAGCTCCTACCGTATGGCCGCCTTCTCTTATCGCAAACCTTAAGCCCTTCTCCATGGCTATCGGGGTTATCAACTCTCCTTCCAACTCCACATTATCTCCAGGCATTACCATCTC
>JBDROU010000091.1:0-2225 GCA_043809745.1 bacterium | reverse complement strand
TTTTTAGAAAGCTGAAAGATTTCCATTGCTGTATCAAATCCCAACTTATATACCTCTAATTCCCTTACACTATTTATTCTCTTCATTTCGCATCCTTCATCTTTTGCTTTTCGCTTTAGCTTTTTCGTCTATCGTCCTAGCGATCCCGCTGCATTTCGGCGGGGGAACGATCGTCCCTCGTCCTTCGTTACTTAAGATTTTCTATTTCTTGTTTAACTAGCTCTACAATTTTTTCTTTGTCTGGAAAATCTTTAAGGATCCGCTCATATGTAGCTTTTGCCAGCTTTACATTATTTAGTTTATTCTGATAAATTCTAGCCAAGACCATTAAAGTATCCGAACCAAGTTTATATTTCTTATCCAGCTTATTTAAGAATGCAACAGCAGAATTCCAGTCTTCCTGTTCCATATAGGTACGCACAATCAGGTTTTCAGCAAGAAGAGCTGCTTTTGTATTTTTGTATGTATCAGCAATGGTCTGGTAAAAATTTATTGCCGCTATATATGCCTGCTGTGCCGCTGCTTTTTTATTATTTTTTACATAATAACGCGCAATATATAAAGGAACCTCCAGGCTCTGGCTGGTTTTATCATAATCAGCCAAAATAACATTAAATATTTTAAGCGCCATGCCCCAGTTGCCCTCAAGCTCATATGTCTGTCCATTTTTGAACAAGGAAAGCGCTACTAATTCAGGGTTTTTTTCGTTAGAAATTATAATTTTATCATAGATTGCTCTGGCTTTATCATATGATTTGTGCACTGAATAAAGATCCGCGATCCGAAGCTTTGAATTTAAAGCATATTGAGAATCAGGCGATTTTTCTATTATCTTTTCGAATTTTGATACAGCCTTATCAAATTCAAATGTTGAGACCATGCCTTCATTTGCAAATATCGGCTCTGCAGTTCTCTCCGCATTCCATGCCATGCGTTCCATTCGATACTGTTCACTGCAACCGGGAACAGCTAATAAAAGCAACGCTGCAGAAAAACAAGAGATGGCCTTTAATATACCGGTAGATGCTCTGGAAATCTGATATTTTCTGCAATATGGTATATTTTTACTCATCATCTTGCCCCTTTATCAAAATATACGCATTTGTAGTAGAAATTGTAACAATCATATTAATAAAGAAAGAAATAACCACCCCTAAGCCCAAAACAGCAAAGACAATTTCAGGAGCAGTTCTCTTCATAAGCTCAAATAAGTTGCCCTTTAATAAGGTTACAGGTATAAAAACAACCAAAGGAACAATTACCAGTACACATACGGCAGATAAGTTTTTAAATACAAACGCAATATTCCTGAATATAGCCGTAATAAAGTTTTTATTATCGATTATTATTGCAGTGTGGGCAAATGCAAAAACGCTTTGCACAAAGCCGGCTGTAATAACCCCAAACACTATAAACAGCATTGACCAGTCCTCACTCCTTAATTTAAGAAAGCTCTGCCCCTTCATCATTATCTTGATCAGCACCCTCTTTTCCATGGAATAGCTGAATTTAATCAGGAAAAGCACTAATATAGTGATTATTATGAGGCTGACATATTTAATCAATACCTTTTTGAATGATGTTTTATAAGAGAACTGCTCTGTCTGAGTGTATTGGAAGACATTGCTGATAGTAAGGCCTGAACACAACGTGCCCAGCACAACAGCCAAAACGACCTGTAAATGGCTAAACAGTCCTGATAGAAGCAGGAGATTGTACGGATAATGCAAGAACTGCTCGCCCCAGAACCGCAGTACTATAGGGGTAATATATTTGACCGCTGGTGGCTGTATTGCTATAAATAAAGCAGCTATTCCGACAAGTTCCAGCAGAGCAATAACACCAAAAGGAATTGCTATCTTATTTGCCCTGAAAATAATATCAAATGCACCTACCCATGATTTTTTTATCAAAGCCGCTTGTGAAATTTTGCTTTTCTCCATGCCCTCTCCGTTAAAGTTTATAGTCTAAAAGTATTAACACTATTTTTCTCAGAACTTATCCGATTTTTATCTACTTCTGCTTTTAGCCGTTGCTACCGTTGCCTTTTAAACCGATACGGGCATCGCAACCGCTCACCTTTTTCCGCTTTTCACTCGTAACTTGTAACTAATAATTAATAACTAAGGAGTGTTCACTTCCTGATCCACTTACAAGTTTATTGACGAATTTTATATGAAGCTCACCCGGGCTCCCTTTGAAATTTCGCAGAAATTTCGAGGACT
>JBDROU010000090.1:0-3582 GCA_043809745.1 bacterium | reverse complement strand
TATTGATAGAATTACGTATCATTTAAAAAGTGAAAGCCCTAAAGGAAAACTGTGTAATGCAGGATACAAATACGCAATAGTCCAGGCCGACGGCAACATAGTCAGATGTGGTCAATTGGCAGATAATTTTATAGGCAGCATTTTTAAAGAAGATTTTCGGCTATTTAATGAACCTTCTCCTTGTGAGGCCGATGTTTGCCCTTGCAACGAATATACAAATATAATTGATGAAAGTGAATCTTTTGATATAGATAGCCACGAAACCAAAAATGAACCTGCCAAAAGAGAAAAAATAGTTTTGACTGCGAGTGAAAAGGATAAGCTAGGTGAGTTTCTTGCGAAGTCTCCTAAATTTCCCAGGTTAGATCCGCCTTATCGGGTTTATTGGAATTGGGACATTACCTATGAGTGTAATTATAAATGCAGCTACTGTATTTTTTGGAAGGAGCACAAAGAGAGGTATCCATATGTGGAGATAGATAAGTGTAGAAAAATATGGGACGGCATCTTTGAAAAATATGGATGTTGCCATATACGCCTTTCAGGAGGAGAGCCTTTTGTTTACCCGCATTTTATTGAATTAATAGCAATGTTATCAAAAAAGCACACTGTAGATGTAACGACAAATTTGAGTTTTAACACCGATTTGCTTCTGAGGAATATGCCGCCAGGTGGAATTACTTTATCTGCGAGTTTTCATCCTGAGTTCACCGATATAGATGAATTCTTAGACAAGGTTGTATTGCTAAATGAAAAGGGATTTCCTACAAGCATAGCTTTTGTAGCTTACCCCCCGCATTTGAAGGATTTAAAAAGGTATAAATCTGCCGCGGAGAAAAGAAAAGTCTTTGACCAAACTGGTGTCTTGTTTAAAATTATTCCATTCATAGGTGAATTTGAAGGACAAAAATACCCTGGGCGTTATAGCGTAGAGCAAAAGAAGCTATTGGATGAAGCCGCTACGAATACTGAAATTGAGTCCCAGAGAGAATTAAATGCCCAATGGCTAGACCAAGGAGAAAACGAGAAATTCAAGCAAGATAAGTGGTGTCGAATGGGCCAGATGTATGCAAAGATTTTGCCTGACGGAACTGTAACCAGATGCTGTCATCATGAAAGCGATAAACTCGGGAGCATCTTTGATAAAGACTTCAGGCTTCTTGACGAACCAGCGGCCTGTAAGGTCGATTCGTGTGCCTGCTGGAAGCCTATGCTTGTCGGATACAAAGAAGATAAATATCCTATATTTTGGGAGATGCCCGAGCACAAAATATATAAACTGGAAAAACCATAATTTTAAAATGGCCAACTGCACCTCATTCTGTTGGGATATCCACTATGCCTGCAATTACCGATGCCCATATTGCTGGTTTGATGGCAGGTGGCATGAGTTATCCAGGCAGAATAAATATTTGCCTCTAGATGAAGTACTGAAGCCCTGGAAGGATATCTATGAAAGATACGGTCCGGCGCATATTGAACTTATCGGTGGCGAGCCATTCATTTATCCCCGTTTCGCAGAGTTGATAAGGGAATTATCGCAGATGCATACCATCGGCATCACCACCAATTTATCCGTGGATCCAGGTAAGTTTATAAAACAGGTGGATCCCTCTAAGGTGAAGGTAACTCCTACTTTCCATCCCTTGTTTGCAGATTTTGATAAATTTGTCAGGAGCTCTTTGCTTCTTAAGGGAAACGGTATGAGTTATCAGGTGAACTATCTTGCCTATCCTCCTCATCTCAAATTGCTAAAATACTATATGAATAAGTTCAATGAGTATAATCTTAAACTGTTCATTATGACCTTTTGGGGTAAATACAACGGCACAGACTATCCGCAGAGCTATACTCAAGAAGAAAAGCGGTTGATTGAACCCTATCTCGGTAACAGGCAAGGCGAGAAATTCCAGCTTGAACCAAAGCAAGTAAAAGGAAAGCTCTGCCGAGCCGGACAGATATATGCCACCATAAAAGCAGATGGTTTGGTCTTTAGGTGCGGGGGTAGCTGTTCAGAGTTAATAGGCAACTTATTCAGCGATACTTTTAAACTATTAAATGCCCCCTCGTCTTGTAAATCTGAATTCTGCCCTTGCAATGAGTGGGCGTCTTTATTAGTTAAAGAAAAAGATACTGCAAGGGTGGAGTTGGACGAAACAGAACCTTACCGGATATCTTCTGTAGGGGAAACAAAGCTTTCTGGAGCTAAAAAAGTAATCGATAGAGGCTCTATCCAGCCACAGCGTGTTTTTATAACTTGGGATATACACTATGCCTGTAATTATAACTGTAGTTATTGCAATACGCCAAAACCATGGAATCCTCCCGGCTCCTGGGACAAGGACCGGGATAAGGTGGTTTACCCGGGGGTTGATATTTGGCTCAAAATATGGGAGGAAATTTATAAGAAATATGGAAGTTGCGAAATTCACATCACCGGCGGTGAACCATTTACATATCCCTCGTTCCTTGAGTTAATAACAGGCCTATCCAAGCTGCATACCTTAGAAATTATTACAAATCTTTCATTCGATATTAATGATATTATTGACAGGATAACGCCTGACCGGGTTCGCATTGGTACTACTTTTCATCCTGAGTTTGCAGAGTTAAATGAATTCCTGAGAAAACACAGGTTATTAAGAGAGCGCGGTTTTGAAACTTGGGCAAATTACGTTGCTTATCCGCCGCAGATGGAGAAAATGGCAGATTATAAGAAAGAGTTCGATAAACTAAAAATATCGTTTAATATCCAGCCGTTTATGGGTCATTTTCAGGGCCGGGATTATCCTAAAGGATATACAGACTCAGAATTATCTTATTTGAAGGGATGTTATGCCAACGACGATATTATTAATAAAAAGACCGTAGAATGGAAAACGGGCTCGGAGCAGAAAAATACCAAGGGGATACCATGTAGAATGGGCCAGATGTACGCAAAAGTTTATCCATTGGGGGATGCTTACAGGTGTTGCGCAAATAGCGTTCAGAAGATAGGCAACCTTGTTGACGATACCTTTGAACTTTTAAATGAAGCACTACCTTGCGAATCCGATTTATGCTACTGTTGGAGATGCATGCTAGTGGATAAGGAAGAACATTGGGCTCAGCATTGGGTTGTGCCCGAAAAAAAAGACTATAGTCTCGCGCTTACTAAGTCCCCATAAGTGTTGTCTATCTCGCAGACTATTTAAAACACAGGGTTATACTTTTTATGAAAATCATTTTAATTTTATGCCCAAGCTGGGGAATTGAAACACCGCATTTAGGTATTGCCCTACTGGTTTCAAACTTAAGAAGGCGGGGTTTTCAGGCCGAAGTCTTTGATTTTAATATCCGGGTCCAAAGTAAATATAAAGAAAAAGGATTATGGAGGTCTGAAGAGGATGTGCATTGGGAAGATGAAGCCTCGGTCTCACGCTTTATTAATGAGAATGATGAATTATTAGACTCTTTTTCAAACGAAGTTTGTTCAACTGATGCCCGGGTTGTTGGCTTCTCAATTTATAATACTACTCAGAAATTGAGTTTAGAGATGGCAAAAAGAATTAAGAAGAAAGATAAAAGTAAATTTATTATCTT
>JBDROU010000089.1:0-29698 GCA_043809745.1 bacterium | reverse complement strand
AAACCCTTCGGGTTTACCACAATTCCCACAATCGCTTGGACAACCCTTCGGGTTGACCACAGTTACCACAGTTCTACGGCTGCTGGTTTATGCAATTTCTAAAAAACGTATTCTTATGAAATTTCTATTTGCTTGCAACATCACAGTTCAAAACCTTGACCCAATTATAAATAAATTGTAGAATTCATATCACATTTAAATTAAATGGGAGGGCGTATGAATCAGAAGGGTTTAATTTCTGCGGCGGTTTTATTGTGTCTGAATGCTATGTGTGTTATGGCGGAAGAAAAAACATGGACCTGGGATACCGAAGCGGGTTATGTAAAAACTACAGGCAACAGCAGATCAACTTCAGCAAATGCCGGGATGAAGTTTATCAATAAATGGAAGGATTATTTATTAACCCTTAAGGGTAACCATATTTCCGCAAATCAGGATAAGAAACAAAGCGCCGAATCTTATTCGGCAAGCGAAAAGTTGGACCGTCTATTAAACAAAAAGTTATATATATATGAGTTATTGGGTTGGGAAAAAGATAGGTTTGCGGGTATTGATCGCAGATATAACGGGCAGCTCGGCGGAGGTTATAAAATATTCAACACTCAAAAACACAAACTTGATGGGGAACTAGGTGCAGATTATACGGATGAAAAATATCTGAATGGCACAGATGATAATTTTTCGTCCTGGATAGCTAACTTAAAATATGTCTACATTTTTACCGATAAATCTGATTTCAGTCAAGAAGTGGAGCATATTCAAAGTTTTGATGATGCTGATGACAGAAGGACGAATTCGATTACTTCGTTAACAGCGGCTTTAAACAACAAGCTTGCGCTTAAAATAGCGTATATTGTTAAATATGATCGGGCACCTGTCCCCGGTTTTAAGAAAACAGATACGATTCTCACAAGTTCAATTATCTTGAAACTCTAAAGAGCCCGCCTGTTTCGGTTCTTCTAGGATTTCGCTTCGCTAAACAAAGTTTAACCCAGGCCCTTTTAATTAAGACATAAATCATCAAAAATTGTATAATACTATCGAATTTGATAAGCTTATCTATAGAAAAACAAAGTGCGATTAATGTTCAAAAATAGTGAGAAAATAATATTAGTGTTAGGTATTGTGCTATTGTCTGCTGTATATTTTTTTGCGAGAAATGCATACTACACAGGTTTTTTTAATGATGACGCTCATTACATTTTAGCTGCAAGATCACTGACTCAGGGGCAATATGTTGAGTTATCACAGCCTGAGCAGCCAGCTTTGACCGCTTATTTCCCCGGATATCCTATCGCTTTAGCTGCAGTAATACTTTTGTTTGGTGAGAGTATCGTTTTATTCAAGTTAATGTCTATTTTATTTTCAATAGGAATAGTATTAACTGCTTATTACTATTTTAGAAATAAAATATCTAAAATATCATTAATTTATCTTTTGCTGTTTATGGCATTAAATCCTTTGCAGGTTTCACTTTCAGGAACCATTCTGTCAGATGTTCCATTCACATTTTTCGGGCTTTTGCTGATTTTGCTTAATGAAAGATGGGAGGCAAAGACAGATTATTTCAGCAACATCATTTTAGGGATTATCGCGGGATACTTATTCCTTATAAGACCTCTAGGATTAATATTTTTCGCGGCAGTAGTAGTTTGGTGCATATTGAATAAATATTGGAAGAAGCTTTTGATATTGAGTATCAGTTTTATTATTTGTGTTTCACCCTGGGTAATCAGAAATATGATTATTAATGGAGTTCCGACAAGTTATCTGACTTTTTTTTCCGAAACAACCGCTTTAACGCATAATGTTCCCTTAGGCGCGTATTTGCTTGGCATTGTTAGTAAATTATTTATGTATTTTAGGGAATTATACTCATTTATTTTATTCCGCTGGAATTTTGGGCCATGGGACGCAATTATTTCATTAATAATCTCCATAGGTTTAACAGTCATTACAATTTTCGGGTATATTAAATATTTCAAAAATCAGCTTGTTATAAGTTTACTGTTATTATTTTATATCGGTGTAATTGTTTTATGGCCGGTATATGCATCCAGATATCTGCTTCCGGTGGTTTCATTTATACTTTTTTTTCTAATTAAACAGCTGGAATCTTGGCAGTTAAAATTTAAGCTGAATATCCCTTTAATTCATATAATCTGCATAACAGGCATATTACTTTGCTTGCCGCCAATTTCGAGTATAATAAAAGCTTCTGTGAGCTTAAATAATGTTAAGTCTAATCCCGATATTGAAACATATCAGTGGATACGTGAAAACATTCCTGAGGATTCGATATTAATTGCTAATAATGAGGCAGCCATAAATTTACTTACCTCCAGATACTGCAGAACTATGGTGAGATGGGAGAATTCAACTCAGATGACGCAGAGTTTAGAGAAACAAGGTGTTGAGTATGTATTGGTATCGGATACATCGCTTTTTGTAAGGTCTGCTTTAGGAAATACGGTAAGAGATCCTTTGACATTTGAAGAGTTAGTGATGATTCTGGAAAAATCAGAAATGTTTAAGCTGGTATACTGCAATAATAAAGAAAAAATGTTAATTTATAAGTTTAGTTAGTAAAATATTTAATGTATAATACAATTAGATTGACTTGTGAAAATTTAGAGTAATATTCTAAGCTTAAATGAAAACATTTGCAAAAATAATTGCTGTTACATGGGGTATTTGGTGGACGTATTTTGGTTATATGTCAACAACAGGCTCTGCACTGCCTCTTGAGGATATAGTTGTACGCGTCGCCTTTCCGGGGCTGATTTTTTTATTAACCGCTCTTTTTACCTTTAAATCTGATTTTATCGCGCCGTCTTTGTTGTTGTTAGAGGGGCTTTTTGCCCTCGTTTTGTACTCGTTGTTGGCTTTTGGAAACTATTCAATCTCTACATTCTTATTTTTATTTGTTACCATGATGCTGCCGCCTATATTTTCTGGTACTATATTACTGATTAAGAAGATTGCAATATTAATTAACGAATAATATTAAAAGTTTTTTAAAGTAAAATAGAATTCTATTGAGTAGTGCAGCAAATTATAATATAATTTAGTGAATTTCAGGTTTATAAATAATATGAAAGATCCGAATTACAAAATTCTGGTTGTTGATGATGATATAAACGTTCAGGAGATGTTGAAGGAAAGCCTTCAGGAATACGGTTACTCGGTATCCACTGAGAGTTCTGCGATAAATGCATTAAACATTGCTGAAAAAGTTCCATTTGATCTTTTTATAATTGATGTAATGATGCCGGATATCGATGGTATTTCTCTATGTAAATCAGTGAGAAACATGAAATCCTGTGAAAGAATACCGATTATTATGCTTACAGCGTTGTCAGATTCGGAAACTATGGAAGATGCCATGATGTGCGGCGCGGTGGATTATGTTGTGAAACCTTTTGATATCGAGGCTCTTAAAGAAAAAATTAAGTTCGCAATTCATCAGTCAAGGCAGAAGAAACCAATTTAGCTTGAATAAATATAAGTAATTAAATATTCTGTATAAAAAATGATTCAGCTGTTAAAGCTGGGGTAGCTCAGTCGGTAGAGCAACGGTCTGAAAAACCGTGTGTCGGCAGTTCGATTCTGCCCCCCAGCATTTTTTTTTGTAATTATTATTTTTTTCTCAGATAAAGTTTAAACCTTTGAGAATATTTTATATAATTATTGGAAGATTGGCAAATTAATATAATTGAACTATAATTATTTTGAGAGAGGTTTATTAAGCAAGTCGGTAAGAGCATTGTAAAGTAATACCATAATATGAACATGAACAAGCTGTCATTTTCTGCTGTTATTTTTGATTTGGATGGGGTGATTACCAGAACGGCTCTTGTGCATTCAAAAGCCTGGAAGAATGCTTTTGAGGAGTATTTGCATTTAAGAGAAAAGAGATATAAAGAAGTCTTTAGGGAGTTTACGCATAATGAGGATTATATTAAGTATGTTGACGGCAAACCCAGATATGAAGGCGTAAGGAGTTTTTTGGAATCCAGAGGTATTAATATTCCTTACGGGGACCCTTCAGATGCGCCTGGGAAAGAGACAATCTGCGGGATAGGCAATAAGAAGAATGATGCGTTCCGTGAGGTGCTGGAGAAAGGTGGCGCTGAAGTTTACAATTCGACAATAGAATTTATAAAGGTTTTAAAAAACAAAGGAATTCGAATTGGGGTCGCTTCTTCTTCCAAAAATTGCAGATTAATACTTCAAAAATCAAAAATTGAGGATCTGTTCGAAACCAGGGTAGATGGTGAAGTTTCAGTTGAATTAGGATTAAAAGGCAAGCCTGAGGGTGATATATTTGTAACAGCTGCAAGAAATCTTGGATTTGAACCTGCCAACGCAGTTGTTGTAGAAGATGCGATTTCAGGGGTGCAGGCCGGCAGAAACGGCGGATTCGGACTTGTGCTCGGTTTAGCAAGAAAAGATAATAAACAGCAGCTTATAGATAATGGTGCCGATATAGCAGTAAACGACCTTTCAGAAATAACTTTAGATTGTATAGAAGATTGGTTTAATAGAAAGCCCGCTGCTTTATTTCCTGCTTTTGATAAGGATGATGGGAATTTAAGCGTTCAGCCTAATCAACAAAAAAACAAATGCAATGCTGCATATAATACTTTTGCTGAGAATAATGTAAGTTCCATTATTAGTAACCAAAAGAAAAAAGTGATTTTCTTAGATTATGACGGAACTCTTACGCCTATAGTCAAACGGCCGGAGTTAGCGGTTCTGTCTGATGACATGAGGGATGTTCTTAAAGAACTTTCAAAAACACATATGGTGTCCATTGTAAGCGGACGTATGAGAGAAGACGTCCAAAATCTGGTTGGCATAAACTATATTTTTTATGCCGGCAGCCACGGCTTCGACATTCTTGGGCCCGGATTTTCTATGATTCACTCGAAAGCTCAAGAAGTAATACCGGTTATCAACGAATTAATTCAGATATTTAAGAAAAAATTCGATGGGCTAAAAGGTTTGTTAGTTGAAGAAAAAAAATTCAGTGTAGCTGTGCACTACAGGTTAGTAAACGAAAAGCACATCCCGGGAATTATAAAAATCATTGATGATGAGGTAAGGGGCAGGGATTCAATCCGAACCATGAACGGCAAGAAGGTTTTTGAGGTTTTACCTGATATTGATTGGAATAAGGGAAAAGCGATAAGATGGATTTTGGAAGCATTAAAAATTTCATGGTCTGAAGCTTTAATTCTTTATATAGGAGATGATGTTACAGATGAGTATGCTTTTAGGGCTGTTCGTACTCGGGGCATCGGTGTACTTGTTTCTGATATTGCTGAACCGTCATCTGCGGATTTCCAGTTGTCAACAACAGATGACGTAAAAAAACTATTTGAAAGAATGATTGGTACATCTTAGAAAAGTGAAAATAAATAATAACAGCAATTCATCAAACTGGAAATTAATTTATACTGAGTTTAATCCTGCGGAAGAACATTTAAGAGAAACTCTTTGCACCCTTGGCAATGGCTATATGGGAACAAGGGGGTCTCAAATCGAATCTTACGCATCAAAATGTCATTATCCTGGTACCTACCTTGCCGGCGTCTATAATAAAACCCCAACTAATATAGCCGGAAGAACAATTTATAATGAGGATTTGGTTAATTGCACTAACTGGCAGGTATTGAGGTTTAAGGTAGGTGATGGTGAATGGATTTCTACTTCTTCATGCAGACTGATGTCTTTTTACCAGGAGCTTGATTTATTAAGAGGGATGCTAGTTAGAAAGATGCGTATACGCGACAGCAAAGGTAATATAACCCGTGTTGAATCCAATAACATTGTTCATATGGGTGATTGTCATCGCGCCGCTGTAAGGCTTGTTTTAACTCCTGAGAACTATAATGATACGATAACCGTCCGTTCCGAACTTGATGGATCTGTTCAAAACCTTGGCGTTAAACGCTACAGGGATTTGAATACAGTCCATTTAGAACCGTATTCTAAGGGAGCATTCGGCAAGAACGGAATATATATTACTATGAAAACGAGTCAGTCTGATATAAAGATTGCCGTGGCAAGCAAGGTCAATATTTTTAGCGCCGGCAGGGAGATAAAACCTTCAAAATATGCCTTAATGAAAGAGGAAAAAAGAATCGCCCAGGAGTTTCAGCTGCATGTCCGTAAAAAGAAATCGTATGAGATTGAGAAAATTTGCGCTGTATACACTTCAAAGGATAAAGGAATTAAAAATCATTCAGCGCAGGCTATCACGTCTGTAAAAGAATCGGAAGGTTTCAGAACATTATTTAAAACCCATCAAAAGGTCTGGAAAGCTTTATGGAATAAATTTGACATTGAAATATCGGGAGATAATTTTGCACAAAGAGTTTTAAGGCTGCATATATTTCATCTTCTGCAGACTGCTTCTATTCACAATACAAAATTGGATACGGGGCTTCCTGCCAGAGGACTGCACGGGGAAGCTTATAGAGGTCATATTTTTTGGGATGAACTTTTCGCGATGCCATTTTATGATTTTCGTATGCCGAAGATTTCTGAATCAATACTTTTGTACAGGTACAGACGGTTAGCTAAAGCAGAATTATACGCAAAAACCAGCGGATACAGGGGAGCTATGTTTCCATGGCAGAGCGGCTCAACAGGAGAAGAGGAAACGCAGGTAGTTCATTTAAATCCTTTATCAGGGGATTGGGGGCCCGATCACAGCAGTCTTCAGAGGCATGTTTCTTTTGCTATTGCATTTAATGTATGGAAGCATTGGGAAAGGACCCATGACAATAACTTCCTGATCCGCTACGGGGCAGAAATGCTTTTAATGATAGCTCAATTCGGCGCCAGTTTGACAATTCTCGATCTTAAAGATAAAAGATATCATACGGAAAAGATTATGGGTCCGGATGAATTTCATGAGATGTTCCCCGGATCTTTTCACCCCGGATTAAAAGATAATACGTATACGAATCTTATGATCGTATGGACGATATGCAGGGCCAAGGAAGCTTTGGGAATACTGCCCAAACCGGATAAGATAAGGCTTACAAAAAAATTAGGTTTGACTGAATCAGAGCTCAACCGCTGGGATGCTATAACGAAGAAAGTTAATATTATATTCAACAAAGAAGGCATAATAAGTCAGTTTAAGGGGTATTTTAAGCTTAAGGAAATAGACTTTAGTATATATAAAAATAAATACGGTTCCATTGAGCGAATGGACCGAATCTTAAAAGCTGAAAAAAAGTCTCCTAATGATTATAAGGTTGTCAAGCAGGCTGATGCTCTAATGATTTTTTATCTTATGCCATTCACTCAAATAGTGGATTTGTTCCATATGCTCGGATATAAATTTGACAAAAAAATTCTGGAAAGAAATTATGATTATTATATCAAAAGAACTTCGCACGGATCCACTTTAAGCAAAGTGGTCTATTGCTGTATAGCTCATCTATTAGGAAGGAAAAAACAGGCCTGGCAGTTGTATTTGGATGTACTCAAATCCGATATTTATGATGTTCATGGCGGAACCGTTTCCGAGGGGATACATTGCGGGGTAATGGGTGCGTCAATTTTTATAGCTGCTCAAAGGTTTGGAGGTATAAGTATTCTTTGTGACAGAATAAAAATTGAGCCGGATCTGCCGCAGCATTGGAGAAGCTTGAAATTTAAGCTGCTTTACAGAGGCCACTGGATTTCCCTAAAGGTTAGCAAAAACGAGATTACGATAGTAATCCAGGGCCCCAAGCCGAAGAGATACGGGGTGCCAATAGAAATAGACAGGAAAACATATCATTTTACATTTGGCAAGAGATACAGAATTCCTATTAGTTAAATATTATGAGTGATTACTGGTTTGAAAGAATTATTGAAAAGCTAGAAAAACGTTACAGACAGTTTGCCATTCAGAATCTTACTTTGTACATAGTAGGTCTTAACGCTTTTGTGTACGTTTTGTGGCATGTAAATCCGTATTATATTTCGTTATTAACATTAAATTTAGATAAAATCCTTCAAGGGCAAATATGGAGGCTCTTTACCTATATTTTTATACCTCCGTCCACAAATTTATTCTTTATATTCTTTGCACTTTATTTTCTTTATTTAGTAGGAACAGCCCTTGAAGCTGAATGGGGGACATTCAGGTTTAATATTTATTATTTACTGGGTATGATAAGTACAACTATCGTCGCGGTTCTATTCCCAGAATCTCATATAACAAATATATACTTAAATACTTCACTTTTTCTTGCTTTTGCGGCTCTTTATCCGAATTTTATAGTTTATTTATTTTTGATTATTCCGATGAAAATGAAATACCTTGGAATAATAAGCTGGATTTTTATCTGTGTTAACCTGATTTTTGGAAGTATGAAAGTAAGACTTGAAACTGCTGCTGGAATTGTTAATTTTATTCTATTTTTTGGGCCTTATGTAATACATAATATCAAATCCATGCGGAGAAGAAAGAAATTTGAAGCAACAGTTGCTCATGCCAAGAGCAAGTCGCTTCATACATGCTCTATATGCGGTAAAACCGAGAAGGATGATCCTGAACTAACATTTAGGGTTTGCACCCGGTGTTCTGACGGACAGGAATATTGCAGTGAACATCTAAGAAACCATGAACACAGATAAAGGTTGAGAGCAGCCTCAGTTAACCAGATGGGACTTCCTCAAAAATATCTACTCAAAAATTTGGTTTTAAGACTTCATAAAATATTTACTCGAATAATCTCATAATTAATATTGCTCTCAAACACCAAGCAATGCTATTCCTAATACTAATTGGCATTAGATATTCTGCGGATCATGCTTTGTGTAGGTAAGGTTATAGCTTGTGTTGGTGGTTTTTCATTTAATATGACGGTGTAATTTACCCCTCTGTTGTTATCCCAGGCAGGTTCTTCGCCGGATGAGCGCATCGTGGCAAACGCATATACCATAAATGGAATTTCCAGATTTTTGGGTACTTTAAACTGAAATATCCCTCTGCCGTTCGCTCCTGATATAATTTGAAAATCACGCGCACCCTGCTGCTGCGGATCTAAATGACGTTCCGATTTGGGGTTGGAAGTAGTGATCTCATCCGACCACCGCCGCCAAACGACCGGTTGGTTATTCTCAATTACAAGTTTTCCTTTTGTGTCCGTTGATGGAATACCGATATGGATCAGTTTGTTCGGATCATAAGCAGTCTCTATGGTAACCAGATAATGATCGTCACTATCTTTTACATCCTTAATTTCCGTGTCATTTAGAGCCGGATTGAATATTTCAAGAGTCCGGTTGTGAAATCTCGGCTTGATGCCTCTAGTTACATAAAAACTGTATTCACCGGCCACTTCAGGCGGTATGTTGGTGATGTACGTATAAGGCTCTCCGGTCCGCTGCAATTCAACTTTGCTACCATCCGGACACACCATAAAAACGCGAGTGGCTTGTCCGAGACGGCTTGCAGGGTTTATCTTAACGTTTGCGGTAAGTCCCTTTCCCACCTCATATATATTCTTTTCTTCGAGTTTTATTGATTCACGCGAACCTTCATTTTGAATCGTTACAAATTCAATTTTGAGATTATGCTCTGTAACACCCGGTCGCGGCGGTATAAATCCCTGCATATATACCAGTTCAGGATGCCGGCGAACAGTATCATCAGATGGTTTAAGATAAGCCTCATATGACGCAAGGTCGGTACAAATTGCGGTTTCCCGAAAATGCAAAGGGAATAATGGGTATGTTCTCGCCCATGCCTCAAGATATGCTGTTGCTGTGGTTCCTCCTTGTACAAATCTGTTTATCTTCGCTGACTCTGCTTGGTATTCTGCGATTTCTTCCATGGTTAATTTTGCCAGTTCAAGAATAGTCTTGCAATAATCTTCTGGTCGCGAAGATTGTGCATGAAATATATTTCCCTTTCTAGCCATGTTGGTTCTAGCCATGTTGGCAGGAATACCTATCTTACCGATTAGTCCTTCTTGATATGCTAGTCCAAATAATACCGCCAAGAAAGGCAGTATCTCGGTTATTTCTGCGGCTCCTGTTCCTATGCCTTGCCCGGGAACTATCCCATTCTCTTCTCGTTTTGAATCCTGCGCAATTATGTTGGCCGCATCTTTGGCCTGACGCTCGTCTTCATCAGTATAATTTGGAAGAAAAATAAAATCCCCCATTTTGAGGCGTTCATCTTCCGGCAGCCTTTTTAACCATTTCTGAATTTCTTCTTCAAGGCCAGGCAAATCGCGTGTATCCTGATCAGCATACGCATACCGTCCCAGAACTATAATTTCTACGCCTGCGCGTACCATTTTCCAGATATTTTCACGTGTTAAGAGCAGCTCGGCCCATTTTTCTGGCACCCATCGTCCTATGAACGCTAAAACAAGTTTGTTCGGATCAACCTTAAACTCTTTACCCTTCGACCGTTTAAGGCGCAAATACGATTTTGCTTTTATGCTGATTTCAAGCACCTTGTTTGCATCGAGATTGAAAGGATCAATCTCAGGATATTTTGTACCCGGATCATACGGATTATCCCGTATGCTATCCGCATGGGTATTCGAGTCAGCCAGCCAGCACAAACGGTTAAAATCAAATTCTGCTGCATTGTCTATGCCGAAAGTGAATATCTTTGGGTTATACGGATTTGTTTCAAATGCATGGATAGGCGAAACCCCTTGCGGGCAGTCAAGCTTTTTGATTGCGTCAAGTCCTGCTTTGGTAATGTCGATATATAGTTTGTCTTCTTCTCCGAATAGATAATGGAATTCTTCCGGGAACCCGCATTGTATGAGTTCTGCTCGTTTCTGTTCGAGACTTGCAAAATTGATGTAGCCTCTATTCCGGTAGGTGTGAGTCCTGGCGGAATTGAAAAAACTGGCAAAAAACCTTAATCGTTCAACATCACCTTTTTCATACGCCTTCCAATAATCGATCAACACGTATACCGGCACCAGGAGTGTCTGCGCATCATTGGTATCAAGTATAGGAGGTTTCCAGCTCTCTGGATTTTTTTGAAACAACTCCCACTCAACGCTTTTAATGTACTCCCAGTTTATCAGCGCATTGCCGGCGCAGAATTGCAGTTTAGTCGGTGCTTCATCAGTGTAGCCGTCTTCAGCGTTTGCGTAAAGGGCTCCGTACATTGGTTTATTTTGGAATTGACCGGGGCTTTCCACCACATCCAGTAAAATGTTCTTTATCCCGTCCATGTTTGTGCCGTGTAAGCAATTCACCCTGAATGGTTTTTTACTGTCGTAGAAGTTAACATCTATTTCTTCGTGTACTTGTTTTCCGTTTGCATCAATTGAAAACTCTATCGGGTATGCGATTGTTGTGTAGTTAAGGGGATTTTTGGTATCGAGTGAAGTATATTTGTATTTCGGTTGTAAGATAACTATCTCAAATCCCAGCAAATCAGCAAGTTTCTGCAACCCTTTTGTATGGGTTCTGAACACCTTGCCCAATCCACCAAACGGCAGGCCCTCAGCCGACATGCAATAAAGGCGTGTCCCTTCATAAATATTTTTGTGCAACGCGACCCAGCCGGTAGTCGGGGTACCTGTAAAGGTATATACGATATAATTGATTAGCGAACGGCTTGAAAAATTCTCATCTGTTTCATGGGCAAGAATTTTTTCGATCACCTTATTATAATCTTCTTGCGGCATAGTGGCAAGCGCATTTACAATGTAGCGTGTACCCCAGAGCGGGTAAAGCGGTTGTGATTCGCAAATATCATCATACTCGTTCAAAACAGCAAGATCATTGTTCTTGATGACATGTTCGCTTATATCACGCTGTATAAAATCAACAGCGTTGGTCCAAACTGCGAACGAACGAACCGGTATACCCAAAGTATATTGATTGGTCTCATCAGTAAGTTTAAGAATTCCCTGTTTGACCAGCGGATTTATGATATTCTTTTTTAAGTAATTGCTTAATTCATAGAAATCACTAAAATAATTCTGATTGCGTTCCTTTAATAGATTAAACAAAGTTTTGTTGATCTTTTCAAAATTGTAGTAAGGGCATTCGCCGGAAGCGGTGCATTCATCAAGAAATATTTTACCAAGCAAATGAATATAGAGATCCCGCGGAATATACACTTCATTGTAACGGTCAAGTGTCTTGTCAGGGAACAAAGGGGTGGGTAGCAGTGAACCGGTGCTAGTATGATCTAGCGTGGTATCCGGAATATGCCTCCGGTCTAATTTTTCAGTTAAGGAGCTCAATCCGGGTGGGGCTAAGTTTATGTATCCGTTTGTTTGTCCGGGAATCAGCGAGCTTGTAAAAACCAATACTAATACGGCCGATAAATTCTGCTTCAGTCTGCTCATATATTAATAATATAATATATATAAATATATGTTGTGTAAAGTTCTTGTAAAGTTATAGATATCAAAAAATTTGAGGATAAAACTGCTAATTGCAGCAGGATTTTAATCCTATTTTTTTAATTATTACCATAATTGGGCACCAGTTTGTGAAGCTTGATTGGAATAAATTAAAGCCGACAAATGCAGTGAAAAATAACCAGTATTGTGAGTGAAAATGCGCAAGCAATACTGAAGCTAACACAAAAAAACCGGCTACTCCTCTTAAAGCTCTTTCCATGTTCGTAAAACCCTCCTGTAATTTATTGAAATGCAATTAAAAGTCCGATAATAATGCCAAAAATTATACTGCTCCACGGATTGGCGGTAATAGGGCAGGCTCCCGTGCTGCAGCCTATGAATTTGTAAACCAGAAATCCAATACCGCCCCCGATTAAAACTCCGCCAGCTATTTTCCAAATTAATAAATAATTCATTTCATTTCTCCTTTTACACAGACTTTAGTTATACATATTAATTGAATCAATATTTTTACCTTTTTTTACCGGAGCATCTTTTTGGAGCCAGTAATATAGCACCGGGACAGTTGGTATAGATAGAAGCGCAGAAGCTATGGACCCCATCATCAAGCTTATAGCTAATCCCTGGAATATTGGATCGAACAGAATCACGGTAGCAGCTACAATAACCGCAAGTGCTGTAAGCAGTATTGGCCTGAACCTGACAATTACCGAATCTATGACCGCTTCTTTGCAGACGCATCCTTCAGATCTCTTGTGTTCTATAAAATCAATTAATATTATTGAATTGCGCACCGTAATGCCGGCTCCGGCTATAAAACCGATCATTGAAGTAGCCGTGAAAAATGCGTCAAATAAAAGATGTCCGGGTATAATGCCGATAAGGCTTAAAGGTACGGGGATTATTATAATAAAGGGTATAACAAAAGAATTATACCATCCAGTCACTAATATTAATATTAATACTATTGCGATAAAAAAGGCTATACCCAAGTCTCTAAATACCTCGACTGTTATAGCCATCTCACCATCCCATTTAAGTATGGGTCTGTCAATTATCTGAGGTTGTTTGGAGTACAGAATATTGAAATTTTTCAGTTCATTATTCATCTTTGCAATCGCGTAAACCGGGCTTTCTTCAGCGCCGGTAACCTCACCCATAACATACATAACCCTCTGTAAATCCTTGTGATGTATCGGATTTAATGTATATCTTTCCTCAATATCCATAACGGTATTCAATGAAATCTTATCTCCTTCTAAAGAAGGGACAAGCAGGTTCAGCAATGACATATCCATGGTCTTATCTTTTTTGCTCAAAGACATTCTCATAAAAACCGGTTCTTGTTCTGAAGGCAGATGAACCGGAAACAGGTCCAGCTTCCCAAGCGCCATCATTAAAGTATTTGTTGCAAAGTTTTGAGGGACGCCGTGAATCTCGCCTTTCTGCCTGTTGAATTTAAAATATAGCTTGCTTTGTTTTGGCTCTAATGTTGTATCAACTTCTACAATGCCATCGGTATTTAAGTATATATCTTTTACCTGATTAAGCAGTTCATACTGTTTTTTTTCATCAGGATGATACAACTCTGCTAATACGGTAGACAAAACAGGCGGGCCGGGTGGGATTTCAAGAAATTTTAATTTGATTCCGTCTGTCTGGAATCTATTTACGATATCAGTTCTGATCTTTTTAACTATATCATGGCTCTGCATCTTGCGTTTATGTTTGTCTTTCAAGTTTACCTGTAAATCTGCTTTATATGAGGATTTTCTTAAAAATGTGTGCTTTACCATGCCGCTGAAACTGAAAGGTGCGGCGGTTCCTATGTACTGTTGAATGTTCTCAACTTCTTCATACTCATGGAGTTTTTCTGCTATTTGGTTAGCAAATTCTTTAGTTTCATCCAAAGTTGAGCCGGGGGGGAGGTCTACAAGTATCTGAAACTCCGATTTATTGTCAAAAGGCAGCATTTTTACCTTTACCTGCTTGCCTGCAACAAGGAGTATCGACCCTAATAATAATAACGCTACTAACGACATTATAATTACTGTGTTTCTTCTTTTGTCTAACATCCATCCCAAACTATTCGAAAAAATTCTGCCTAACAGTTTTTTCTTTGGGTCTTTTTCGTGAACGGTATCTTTGATCAGCCTTTTTGATGCCCAGGGCGAGACTATAAAGGCAATAAAAAGTGAAAAGACCATGGCCAGTGACGCGCCGATAGGTATGGGCCTCATATACGGCCCCATGAGACCGCCTACGAAAGCCATAGGCATAATTGCAACTATAACAGCTGCTGTAGCCAGTATTGTGGGGTTTCCTACTTCGTCTGTTGCTGCGGATATAGCGATATCTCTGGCTTTATGGAATCCCAGAGCAAGGTGGCGGTATATGTTCTCAACAACAACAATGGCGTCGTCTACCAATATCCCTATAGAAAATATGAGTGCGAAAAGAGTAACTCTGTTCAAGGTATACCCCATTAGGTAATACACCAGCAGCGTTATCGCAAGCGTTACGGGTACTGCGATTCCTACCACCAGTGACACTCTTAACCCGAGCATAAATGCGATAAGTATCATTACAGAAAAGGTTGCAATTAGAAGGTGTTTAATAAGTTCGTTTGATTTTTCTTTTGCGGTTGCTCCGTAATCCCTGGTTATTTCCCATTTAATATTTTTATCCAATTCATTTCTTGACAAAACTTTGAGTGTTTGCTCGAGTTTCTCTGCCAGTACAGTTGCATTTACCAGTTTCTTTTTTGTAAAAACAACAGTAACAGCTTCATTGTTGTCCGTTCCGTATAATACGTATGAATTTTTTTCGTCAGGGCTGTATTCTATTTTAGCAGTATCCCCTAGCTTTATTGTTTTACCGAACCTGCGTCCCAGCGGGATTGATTTAATATCTTTAAGCGAGGAAACAAAAGCCCCTGCTGCTATAAGGGGTTCCGGGCTTCTTTCATATATTGGAGAGATAATAAATTGCGAACTGGACCTCTCAACAGCTTGTTTCATCTCTATTAGAGTAATACCAAATTCCTTTAGTTTAGCTAAATTAGGGGTAATCCTGGCAACTGTACGCTCGCCGCCTATAATATTCATATCAGATACACCGTTAATTGCCTGCAGATCTTTTGCTATTGGAACAATTCTGCTTCGTATCTCGTAAGAAGAATATTCTTTGGAGTAAAATGTGATAGTATAAAATGGCACATCGTCTATTGTGTAGGATTTTACAACTGGGGGCATGGCTTCGTTTGGAAGTGAATACTTCATGGAGTCAATTTTGTGGTAAACCTTTATCAGGCTTGCCTCAAGGTCCTCACCAACCTTAAAACGCGCTGTTATGAATGATGCTCCTTCTATGGAAGTGGAATAGACATGTTTTATACCGAAAAGGCCGCTCAATTGGCGCTCAACCGGATTTGTTACCCTGTTTTCAACCTCTTTTGGCGTATATCCTGGAATAGGTATATACACATCTATCATCGGGACTTTTATCTGCGGTTCTTCTTCTCTTGGCATCATAAAAACCGAAAAGATACCGAGTAAAAGCGAAACTATAACCAATAATGGCGTAAGTTTTGAATTTAAGTATGTTTTTGCTATTTTCCCTGCAAAGCCAGATATCATAAAGTCTCTCCTCCATTATAATTTTGAAAAATTATCCAAGTAAGTTGCCAGTTTCATCTTGAATGATGCTTTCATTTGCTGCAGTTCAGATTTATTCTGTATGTAATGAGCAAAATTATCAAGCAGATTATATAAATCTATAGAACCCTGCTTATACTGGGAAGTAAGTATTTTTTTGTTTTCTCTAAACAGAATATCCTTATTCTCATATCTGCCGAGTTTTTGTTTTAAGCCTTCCAGATCACTTTTTAATTCCTTAACCTCTTTTTTTGCCTGATTAATAAGTGTAAAATACTTTTCCCGCGCGGCAGATTCCTTTTTATCTGCAAGTAAGACGCTCTTGAAACTGCTGAGCCCGAAATTCCAGCCAACTTCTAACCCAAGCGTATAATCCTCACCATAATTATCAAACTCCTCACTGCTGAAATTGTAGTTTGCAAATCCGTTAAGATGTGGAAGATAAACAGCTTTGCTGACAGCTATTTCTTTTTTTAGCGAGTCAGCGTACTTTTCCATTGCTCTGATATCCTCGCGCTCCACATTAGCATTTTCATCTAATTGATTCCATTTTAAATCCATGAAAATATCTTTGGAACTCATATCCAGATTTATGTCTGATACTCCAGAAATGAACTCTATTTGCGCAATTATGGCTTTTTTATTAGCAGTGATTTCATCCCTTCCTTCCATAATGCTCTCCTCTATTATACGGCCCTGGTTGTAGCTTAAATAGCGGTTTTTGTTGTTTAATGTCTTTGCGTCATAAGAATCCAATATAGAATCCAAATATTTTTTTTCGGAAGTTAGAAATTGCTCTAATTCATCCATGTAGTAATACGCGTAAAACAATCCGTATATATTGCGCCTGACAATTTTCTTGATCCAATTCTTCTGATAATCCATAAATTCCACTTTATCTTTTAATGATTTTGATTGCTGTGTTATTTGATTCCCGCTGTAAAGAGGCAAAATTAATGTAAAAGCGGAAAGATTCTGATTTCTCAAATCCGGATTGTTTAAGGAATTAATAGAAAAATCAGGCATCTTAAAATCTTCCTGCATCAGTTTATAAGAAAATACTTTTACCGGATTGTTTGATCTTTCAAGCGACTGAGAAAAGCTCAATATAGGCATATGATATGCTTCAGTAAGTTCCTTTGCCGTATTAATTATGTCCTTTTCGCGCTGCGCTTCCTTTAATAAGGGGGATTTATCCCAGGCAATATTTACCAGTTCTTCTACGGTATAATCCTTGGCACTAAGGTTATTAGCTGACAAAAATATAGTGCTTATAAATATAATACTCTTAATATTCATTTTGCCTCCTGGTTCTTGAATTTAAAGTTTTAATTTGTTCCATATTTAGTTTTAATAATGTATTTTTTCAAGCCGTCGTTTAGTTTTTTAAGCATTTCTGCAGGATACTCTTTCTTATTGCAATTTAATTGCGAGGAAATGAATCTGAATAATTCGGATCTGCATTTTAAGTATCCTTTTTGAGCCGTTTTGCCTTTTTCGGTAAGTTCAATATTAACAATCCTTCTGTCCTTAGCGGAATGGAATCTTCGAACGTAGCCGTTATTAATCAACCTGTCGACTAATTGTGTCGCCGCGCTTTTTGTGGTCATCATAAGCTTAGAAATATCTGTTGTCTTTATGCTTTTTTTTATAGTAACAAGGTTTAACACTTTTGCGTGCTGGGGGCTAATAAGGCCGCATTTGCTGATGTACATCCTTAGTTTGCCGAGCAGCGAAGCGGTTGATATAAATTCCAGTATCGGTTCTTCAAAATTACTCATAAAATAGTTAATGTAATAAACAGTTAACATTATAAACTAATATGAATAATTTGTCAATTAAAATATTCCGCGTCCAGAATTTACAATAATTTTACTTGTCATTTAATCTAAGTGGTATAAAATATATTATTCAAAAGGGTAGTTTTCTCGAATTTTTACAAAATAAAATATCCAGCAGCATAATGGGGCTGACACAAAGAGTGGTAATTAGAGCTACAAGCGATTACAAACATAATGAAGGCTTAAAAGATTTGGATGGATTAATACCGTTTTTCATGCAGAATACCGGAGTAAACAATTATATCGGATTTATTGAGAATTTGAGCAATATAACAGAGGTAGATCATAAAGCGGTGATAAGAGAAATATTAACAGGCCGCCCAGTCTTAGCTTTTCGTACAGAAAAAGAAGTAATTGCTTCTCACTAAATTACACAGTCTGTCTTGAAGATAATAATCCATAGTTATTTATAGAATCGGATTTTATGGAAATGTCAACAGCCAGTCTATTCCTACATGCCCGAGGTTGCAGGTATTAGCACTAATTGAGCGTTATACGTTTCATTATTTTGAACATTAAATATGAATGTTTCAATTTTTTTAAATTTATTGGGATGGGAAGCATTACCGCCTTCATCAGGGTCATATGAAACGGTTGCGGTGCTCCCGATTGATTCTAGAATTATATTGGGCATGAAAACATTCCCTGTTTCGTCCGAATTGCCGGATGTACCGCGGTTGCCGCAGACTACTCCTATTTTAAGCCCGGAAATATTCAGATTCTGGTTATTCCCATCCAGAAGCTGAACCTTCACATGAAATACATTACTTCCTGTAGTTAAACTTAGATAAACAGTTGTTGAAATAACCGGCGGATCAGCAGGATCAAATCTCATTTTAAACCCTTCTGCTGTTCTAGCATTATATCCGCTTTTCCAAACACTCAGGGAAACAGAATTTTCAAGATTCGGATGATTGTAGAGATCGATATCCCCTAAATCATATACTCCCGGTTGTATGATTCGATCCTCTTGCGCAAATACACCAAGCTTTACATTCTCGAATTTTAGTATTACAGTTCCCAGTGCTGTTGTATAATCGCTTATAACGGTAGACTGTTTCCATTGAACTTTACCGTCATTATCAATATAATAATTAAAATGTGAAATAGAGCATGGAACATCCGCGATAGGTAGTTTATTGGACGCATCTTTTACATCAATTTCAAATGTACCACTTGAGTCCGGGCAGTTTTCAAGCGCGACAGTATATCGAAGGCTTGTTTTGTTTTGGGTGTCACCTTGCTTATAAATGGTGGGAAGCATATCCAGATTGATCTTTCCGTTTTTATCACTGAGTCCGTATAAACCGCAATTGCTGACGTATTGCGGATCATTCGGATAAAACCACATAGATGGGTATGGGTTTGCGGGGGAGATTATGAGAATAACATTTTCAATTTTTCCGCCGTCAGGTTTCACCATTATTGCTTTAAATTTAGTCATAAGTTCGTGAGACATTGTATAGAGCGTGCCAAGATTATGGCCTCTACCTGGATAGTACATTGTGTAAGCACTCCCCCATAGTGGATTTATGCTCATAAACTTTAAAGGTTCTTTATAACTCTCCTTCATCTTTACTGGATCCCTTGGATCGTTATAACCAAAACTTTCATAACTTGATTCCCCATTGTCTTTAAACAACCACATCCAATTTGTATGCAAATACGAATCATTTATTATATTTCGTATTTCAAAATAGCCCTCTTCATTGGTTATATGGCTTTTATGGTAAAAATCTTGTTTCAGTTTATCATTAGGATACCGAAAATATACATTTGAAATGGTTATGTCGGCATCCGCAACCGGTCCCCATACAGACCTGTCTGCATTAAGCGCTTTAATGTATCCGTATATCCAGCCGCAGCGTTGGGCATAGAATATTTCGTCTACTGATTTGGTAGCGTTCTCAGGTACATCTTTAATCTCTAAGACCTTTTTTGCATCTGTATACCCATTAACAAAATTCGGATCATAATAAGGACTATCAACATCAGGACTTGCTATTATTTTTCGTGGATCGGTGCCAATACCGTAAAGTATCTTTATAATTCTTGTTCCAGGCCTAACATTCGCGAATTGGTATACACCGGATGAGTCTGTAAGGCAATAAAAATATTGGTCTCCTAAAACATTGCCGTAAGGGGTATAACAGAGTACCTTAATACCGGGAGCCGGAGCCTCTTTATTTTTACCGCTAAGCTTCTTGTCCCAGTAGTCGCGGCAC
Source organism: bacterium (assembly GCA_043809745.1). Lineage (GTDB taxonomy): Bacteria > Elusimicrobiota > JBDRMW01 > JBDRMW01 > JBDROU01 > JBDROU01. The sequence continues at coordinate 9,611 of JBDROU010000089.1, read as the reverse complement.
GTGCCTTCAATCGCTGACAGCGGCCACAGAAACATAGGGGCCGCAAGTACTATATCGTTCTCTTTTACATCAACAAAAGTATTGTTTCTTGACTGCCCAAAATATGTACTTGTAGAAAAATTATTGTAATAACCGGGCTTAAAGTTAGCATCTACCGGATTATACTTGCCCGGCACACTGCCGAGCTTGGAAGCTATAATCTCTAAATTATTTAACACCATCAGATATTTTAGCTCGTAAAAACCTGAAGCATCTGTAAATCCGCTGTTAATTACCCCATACTCGCTCATCGCTTCCACATAAACTTTTTCTATACCTTGATTACTGCCATGTTCTAATACGTATCCCTGAACTATCCCGTAACTGGTATTGGACTTTCTTATCAGCTGAATATTATATTCTTTTGATTTTTCTTCGGTTCCCTGTTTATATTTTACTACCACATTAAGCAGTCTTTTACCCCGTTCGTCAATATTGCTTACAGTCAAATCCGCCGTATAGCCAAAAAACTCACCCTTGCCGTCAATTGTACGGCTGGTAACTTCGAGCAGCGGTTTATTCATCTCCTGGTCGATTATTTCTTGCGCAAAGTGGTTAATCCTGATTTCTTTACGGCTTTCCAGAACGCTTTTATTTGAGGTGTACATTAGTTTGTATATGGAAAGAAACAGCACCGAAAAAATTACTAATACAAAAGCAATCTCAATAAAACCGAACCCTTTTCTAAAATTGAGATATTTTTTCATAAATAAGATCCTTATTAGAATATTTAAATACTACTACTATAAGCTTAATCTTATCAAGTAAAAATTGTGTTATATTTATGTAAAATCTTTGTAAAATTATTTTTGTACTTACTCCCATTTAAATATACCGTATCTATATTAATGCTAAAAGATTTTTGGATAATATACTTGTACAGTTTCTAATATAAGTATATGTCCAGTTATGTGTTATTTCAAGGGGAATATTTGTTTATTTATACACTAAAAAGCAGGATTATTTTAAGATAAATATGTTTTCAGGTTCTGTTCCCGGTATACATTTAAAATCTTAATATCATAAGGATTTAAAACCCGTTTGCGCAGGCGATAAGTGGATTTATCTCGATTTGACGAAGACCTTTTTGAAATGATATAATCGATCTTCAAAAATATCATGTTTTAACTAATTTAGTTTTGCAGACTGTATGGAAGTGTCAACAGAGATCTGACAATAGGGAATAATATGGAACTTGGAATTATAGGTTTGCCGCAGACTGGCAAGAAAACATTGTTTGAACTGTTAACGCATCATAAACCCTCTGAAGCAGAACTTTCCGGCAACAAACCAGTCAAGGGGGTTGCAGAAATCAAAGACCCTCGCTTCGATGCGCTTGTAGCGCTCTACAATCCAAAAAAAATTACCAGGGCGCGGATTGATATTACACTCTTGCCTAAAATTGAGCGGGAAGCGATCTCTAAAGGAGAAGTGTTCAAAAATATACTCAATGTGGAAGCTGTCTGCCATGTTGTGCGGGCATTTAGGGACGATACGGTTTATCACGAGAGTGGGTCGGTGGATCCAAAGCGTGATATAGATATGGTTAACAGTGAGTTGCTGCTGAATGATATGCTTTTTGTTGAGAAACGGTTGGAGAGAATCGAGCAGAATCTCAAGCGTTCTAGGGATGGAGTGGTGATTAAGGAACGAGAAGTGCTGTTGAAGATAAAGCAGCAGTTGGATAACAGTGTGCCAATCAGATTACTTCAATTTACAAATGAAGAGAAAAAAATAATCGCCAGTTATCCGTTTATTACAGCAAAAGAGATGATTTTAGTTGTTAATATTGCTGACCAGAATGTTAATGACAAAGAGCTTATTGAAGGTATGCGCAGTAAATATAGGTCACTCGGCATAGATGCCATAGCGATATCCGCTAAACTTGAATCGGAGATCGCGCAATTAGAAACTCATGAAGAAAAGCAGGAGTATCTTAAAGAACTTGGAGTTAAGGAACCAGCGCTAGATTTGCTGAGCCGATTGTGTATGAAGACACTCAATTTGATGTCATTCTTTACTGTAGGATCCGATGAAGTTAAGCAGTGGCATATCCCTATAGGTTCGTCAGCAGCCCGGGCTGGTGGAGCTATTCATTCCGCTATTGAAAAGGGCTTTATACGAGCCGAGGTTATGAAATATGATGATCTCATAGCTCTGGGTGATGAGGTGAAGGTAAAAGAAGCAGGCAAATTCTATCTTAAAGGTAAAGAGTATGTTGTAGAAGATGGTGATATTATGAGTATGAGGTTTAGCGGTTGATTAGACGGATATTTATAAAGAGTTATCTCTGTAGTATTTAGCCAGTCCTGAAGCTCTGTCTTCTAAAGATTTCAGCTTTATTTGGCGCTTAGAATTAGTATAAATCGAATTAAAATTTGCAGCATTGTCGTTTACTTTGTTGGCGGCAATATACAAAAATTCTTCTTACGTAAGCTCAAAAAATAATTTCCTAGAGAACCCAATTCCGCAAGAAGTGTGGGATGCATTCTTCGTTGTTGATCAATATTTAAATAAAACGACTGGAATTAAAGAGTTAGAAAATGTAAGGCAATTATTACTTATCCAAAAAGCACAATAGAAAAATTAAGCATTTCTATTTATTGGAAAAAGTGATAGACACTAGTAGAAAGGTTCTGACGGAAAATCCTTCGACTTTACTTCGATCTGGCAAACTGGCAATAGCTCAGTTTTGTGAGCGTCAGTCAAACCAACACCCTCTTTTTTAGCAACCTGCCGCATTTTATTCTGGAAAAAATTTACAAGAATTTTACATCTGCCATATATAGCGTATGGTATAATGTTAACCAATAATAAAACCCATTTTTATTCAGTGTAGTGTATCTAAAGCATTGTTTTATGCAGAGGGATGGAAATATGATTTTAAAACAAATCATTTGGCCAGTTATTATTTTTGCATTAGCGGGACAGGGATTTTCTTCTGTTCATTTAGCATCACCGAGTTTTTCAAGCGATACCAGATTGAAGAAGAGAATTCTGAATTACAAAACGAAATCGTCAAAACGGCCAGCATGAGCGGTTACTATAGAAATATATAATTTATGATCAATAAAAGCACTATAAAATCGAGTATTGCAACTACCATAAAATAATATATAGGAGGCATAAATGAGAAAGTTATCAGTTATTAGTGTGTGCAGTATGGTGTTACTGTTGTGCATAGGGCATGTTGCCGAGGCAAAAAGGCCAAAACATGCAGAGCGTGAGATTATTGTAAAATTTAAACAGTCGCCCGCGCTTGTTGAAACAGATCAAGAAGGTGTTATTATTACCGGTATGCCTTCCATAGACTCCTTAAGCAAAAAGCATAAAATTAAATCGATGAAGAAGTTAATGAAGAGACACCGTAAAGCAATTGATACGATGGGAAAAGAATCGGGCAGAAAACCTCCTAAAAATAAAAAGGATAAGATAAGTGAAGAAAAGAAGCATAAAAAGATTAAAGATGCATATAATAAGCATGGTCTTGATAAAATATATATTATACGTATAAATGATGAGAGAGAACTTGAAAAACTTATGCGTAATCTGAGAAACGATCCGAATGTTGAATATGCTGAACCTAACTATCAAGTTCAGATCGACGCTATGCCCAACGATCCCGGCTTTTCAGAGCTGTGGGGGCTGCATAATGTTGGTCAAACAGGAGGTATTGGCAATGTAGACATTGATGCTCCATTAGCATGGAGTATTGAGACTGGAAGCAAGGATGTTATTATAGCTGTGATTGATTCGGGTGTTGATTATACCCATGAAGATCTTGCAGAGAATATATGGATTAACGAAAACGAAATACCTGACAATGGTATTGATGACGACGAAAATGGGTTTATCGATGATATACGCGGGTGGGATTTCTATAACAATGACAATGATCCAATGGACGATAATTCTCATGGAACACACTGTTCGGGTACGATTGGTGCTGTTGGAAACAATAATACAGGGATTGTGGGTGTCAATTGGAATGTGTCAATAATGCCTCTTAAGTTCTTGGATGCATCTGGATCAGGATGGACATCAGATGCGATTGAATGTATAGAGTATGCAACCCTAATGAATGCAGATATAATGAGCAGCAGCTGGGGAAGCGAAGGATTTTCTCAAGCCTTAAAGGATGTGATACAGGCCGCTTCCGATGCAGGAATTCTGTTTGTTGCTGCCGCAGGGAATGGATATGCTGATACTGATGTGTCTCCGTACTATCCTTCATGTTATGATGTTCCTAATGTGGTTTCAGTAGCCGCATTGGACCACAACAATCAGAAGCCCGGTTTTTCAAATTACGGGTTAGAGTCTGTAGACCTGGGAGCTCCCGGTGTAGATATTTATTCAACCGTTCCGGGAAACAGGTATGCAGAAAACAGTGGAACATCTATGGCTTGTCCTCATGTTTCAGGTGTCGCAGGCCTGATCAAAGCATGCTTCCCCGAAGCAGCGAGTGACCAGATAAAGGCACGCTTGCTCGCCTCGGTTTTCCCTTGTGAGGCACTGGAGGGAATCACTGTCACCGGGGGAAGAGTCAATGCATATTCCTGTCTGGAAGATGATACTGTCCCTCCTTTCGCGGTGAATGATCTTTTTGCCAGTAACCCAACTGTTAACTCAGTCACACTTACCTGGACAGCGACCGGTGATGATGGTATAGACGGTACAGCAGAAATGTACGATGTGCGCTATGCGACATTCTCCATAGATAAGTTCAACTGGGATAGGGCATCAGAAGCACAGGGAGAGCCTCAACCGCAAAGCTCTGGAATGCTGGAGAGTTTTACCGTAACAGACCTAACCTATAATACAGCCTATTTCTTTGCAATAATGGTCATGGACAATGCTGGGAATATTTCAGAGATCTCCAACGTTACATCAGAAACAACCTCTTTTCCAATCCTTTCTTTTTACGATGATATGGAATCAGGCATTAATGGGTGGACTGCCAGCGGTTTATGGCATCAGGAAACAAAGAGGTCTCATAGCCCTCAAACAAGCTGGGCATATAATACAGGAGCACCTGACTATGATTATAATACCGGTTACAATTGGGGATTGTTGATTTCGCCAATTTTTAGTCTTGAACAATCTTCCAGCGCTATTCTCATCTTTACGTATTGGTACAATACAGAAAATACCGGAACATACTATGACAATAGAAAGATAAAGATACTTGTAGACGGAGATTACGCTAAATCTGTGCAGCTCAGTGGTGACGACATGAATACATGGCATACATACTCGCTGGATCTGTCAGAGTACGCAGGTGAATCACATGTTCAAATTGAGTTTTTATTCGACACATTTGATGCTTTGTATAATACCTATGAGGGATGGTATATCGATGATGTAAAAATTATTGTTGATAATGTAGGTCCCAACATCACCCCATTTGCTGACGCAGGTGGTCCCTATATAGGTACGGTTAATATGCCGGTAACATTGGATGGTTCAAACTCTGTAGACCCTGAGAGTAGTGAGTTGACCTATCTGTGGGATTATGGTGACGGGGGAACAGGCGAGGGTAAGATATCGAGTCATACATATACAAGCACCGGCACATATCACGTTACACTGGTTGTAAATGATGGAGGGCTCGATTCATTGCCAAATGTGTCAACAGCCACCATAGTATTAAATCAACCACCTGTCGCCGATGTTGGCGGGCCGTATCAAGGCGAACAGTATATATATCTTGATTTTGACGGTTCAGGTTCATCTGATCCCGAAGGGTCCGAGCTGTCATATACATGGGATTTCGGCGATGGGGTAGTCGAGTCTGCTACTAATCCGGTTATCGGGCATATATATGAATCAACAGGAGCGTTTACCGTAATATTGCAGGTGTATGATGGTGAACTATATTCAGATACAAGTACAACAATAGCTGATATACTACCGCCAAACCAACCACCTGTTGCTGATGCAGGCGGACCGTATACAGCTAAAGAGGGACAATATGTATTTATGTACGGGGGAAACTCCTATGACCCGGAAGGGAATACGCTTGTCGATTATACATGGGATTTTGGCGACGGACAAATATCTCATGCTATTTCTTCACATACATATCATACGTATTTGAGCTCGGGAATATTTACTGTTTCATTAAAAGTGTCTGACGGGAAAGTCTATTCCGAGTTAAGTTATACAACAGCAACTATAACGGAAAATTTACTTCCCATTGCAATCGCAGGGGGACCCTACAGTACAGTAGAAGGAAACGGAATCACATTCGATGCCGGGCAGTCGTACGATCCAGAAGGCCTTCCTATATTATACTTCTGGAATTTTGGTGATGGAACTGTTATAGGGGATTTGCCTGAATCAAACTACTTTCACACGTATGAACAACCGGGAGTGTACACGGTTATCCTGCGGGTTCATGATGGGTATAAGTTTTCAGAGTCTAGTATAGTAACAGCGACAGTAGTTGCCGACGCACCTCCTATTGCTGATGCTGGCGGGCCGTATGAAGGATTTGTTGATCAGTATATAACTATCGACGGATCAAATTCCTATGATCCTGAAGGTGCTAATCTTTACTACTATTGGGAGTTCGGGGATGGGTTTTCTACTCAAGGGTACTTGCCTGTTGAGGCTCACAGTTACAAGAATGCTGGAACGGTTACTATTGCACTGCAAGTATCCGATGGTCGAAGTCTGTCTGAAGTAAGTTATTCAACGGCAACGATTATGAGTGATCCCAATACACCGCCTATCGCCGATGCAGGAGGACCATATCAGTCAAGGGTAAATAAGTTTATGCAATTGGACGGATCTGGTTCGTATGATCCGGATGATGATAGTATCGTGCAGTATCGCTGGAATCTTGGGGACAGTGGCAACTGGTATTTTGGTGAAACCCCGTGGGTTATTTACGACTCCACAGGAGTCTATAACATAACCCTAATTGTGAATGACGGCAAGGCTGATTCTCTAGCAAGCATATCAACAGCGACTATTGTCGGCAATTCGCCTCCTGTTGCCGATGCTGGTGGGCCGTACCAAGGAATACAGAATCAAGGTATATTATTTGATGGAACAAATTCCTATGATCCTGATGGCGATACTCTGCACTCGTACTATTTTAAGTGGAATTTTGGAGATAGTGCATCATGGTATCTCAATGCAACACCATATCATATATATAATCAACCTGGTGAATATACTGTTACACTGATTGTTACTGACGGGGATGATGATTCGCTTCCCAGCGTAACGACGGCAATGGTGATTGCCAATACGCCGCCTATTGCTGACTCAGGCGGGCCTTACGAGGGAATAGAAGGTTTGGAGGTGGAATTCGATGGATCCAACTCATACGATCCCGATAGTTCTGCACTTCTCAGATATTTTTGGAAATTTGGAGATGGATCCTCTGCATCGGCAGTAGGTCTTGCCAAACCAAAGCATATATATAATGAACCCGGGGTATACTCAGTTACATTAATAGCAAATGATGGTTATTTAGATTCCGTGCCAAGTATATCAACAGCTGCTATAATTACTACTAATCAACCTCCTCTTGCAAATGCAGGCGGGCCGTACAGCGGTCTCGAATACAGTCCTGTGCAGTTTGACGGCACTCTTTCTATTGATCCAGATGGTGATGAGTTGATCTATAGTTGGAGTTTTGGGGATGGTACTACCGGTTCAGGTGCAACTCCCAGTCATACCTATCAGGATCCCGGAGTATACAACGTGAGTCTGACTGTCAGTGATGGAGAATTTACTTCTGAAATAAGCTCTACAACAGCGACCATTCAAAATGTGAATGAGCAACCAACAGCAAATGCTGGAGGGCCATATAGTGGTCTCGAATACAGCCCTGTGCAGTTTAATGGAACTCTTTCAAGCGATCCGGATGGTGACGCATTGACCTATACCTGGGACTTTGGGGATGGCACTATCGGTTCAGGTGCAATCTCGACACACACATATCAAAATCCGGGGGTGTATACAGTGAGTTTGGTCGTTAGTGATGGTGAATTAACATCTGAAGAAAGCCAAACTACAGCAACAATTGAGAATGTCAATGAAGCGCCAATAGCCAATGCGGGCGGGCCTTATGCCGGTCTCGAATACAGCCCTGTGCAGTTTAATGGAACTCTTTCAAGCGATCCGGATGGTGACGCATTGACCTATACCTGGGACTTTGGGGATGGGACAAGTGGGATTGGAGCTACACCGAACCATGCCTACGGCAATGCAGGTACGTATACAGTAACACTGGTGGTATCTGACGGGGAGATGAATTCAGCTCCATCGATTACAACAGTGAATGTCGCCCAGCTGACAGAAGGCCACGTGTTGAGTAAAAACGCTGATTACAGCACAGATGATAGAGTGTATAAGCGCCAAGATACAATCCACATAAGAGTAGTAACATACGGTGTGGATTATAATAAAATAAAAAGGGCAGAAGTTGAATTCAAAACAACACGCGAAAAAATCACATTCACTAACCAACGCAATGGGATATTTACCATGAGCAAAAGCTTAAGCAATATGCCGTTGAAACCGTGTGAAGTGAGGATAAAGATAGAGGACACTAACAAAAAGAAGTACGAATCCAAAGTTATTATACAAATTGTTAATTAAGGTTGGGAAAAAAGGTGACAGGCACGTTTTAAGTACTGTATTTAAATTATAAAAGGAACATTAACTGAAGATAGCTTTTTTAACTCTTGATAAACTTTTATATTAGTCAAATATTTATTATTAAATGCGACGAATTTGCAATATTCGTCCATGGTTAAGATATTTCGATCATTTTTAACAATTTTTATTACTGGCAATTTCATTTTAAGTAATTTCTAATTTTATTGTAAATTTTAATGCTGCCATATTTTTTACATAAATTCCTAAATTCTTTTGATTTATAGTCAACTTTGTTTATTTTTATTAAGTTAATTATGTCAGGCATATCTTTTAATTCTCGGATTTTCTGATTATATTTTAACGAATGAAGCTTTAAGGCTATTAAATTTAACAAAGAAGGAACAAAGAAATCAGCACCAACTATTGTTATTTTTTCAGAATTCTTCAGTATTTTTGTAATAGTATCATTATCAATTATCATGAAATCTAAATCCAATAGGATGTTTTGCGGGTTGACTAAGTGAATAAAATTATCTTGCAGGTCGCCTACTTTATATCCTATTTTAAGTATATTTTTAGATATCTTCTTAAAATCATCAGTAGTAATTAAAAAGTCAATATCAGCAGTTTGCCTGCTTACCCCATAATAATTGATTGCAAAACCGCCTATTAAAACATGTTTAATTTTATGTTTTTGAAATACCGCAGATATTTTATTGAACAAACTTGCAATTGTCATGTTAGAATTATATTAAAAATGCGAAATTATTACTAGTATTTTATAGTATAATGTCAAGCCAATTTAGAAACTTCCTATTTTTACCAAATTAGAAACTTCCGGTTTTTGCCATTTCAAATAATCGTAACCGTAGTATTGTGGTAACTGTGGGCAACCCACAGGGTTGTCCAAGCAGTTGTGGGAAGCATGGATAATCCAAAACACCAGGATTATCCAT
>JBDROU010000088.1:0-39167 GCA_043809745.1 bacterium | reverse complement strand
AAACCCTTCGGGTTTACCACAATTCCCACAATCGCTTGGACAACCCTTCGGGTTGACCACAGTTACCACAGTTCTACGGCTGCTGGTTTATGCAATTTCTAAAAAACGTATTCTTATGAAATTTCTATTTGCTTGCAACATGTCATCACATAAGCTTGACAGAAAAATCGCTTTTTGATATATTGAATTAAATTATGAAAGACCAAAATGTTGAAGAAACCCTAATTTTAATAAAACCTGATGCCATTAAAAAAAGCTTAACAGGCAATATCATTTCAAAACTTTCAAGCCTGGGATATATCATTATCGGCGCAAAGGTTGTGAGGGTATCCAGGGAATTAGCCGAAGAACACTACGCTGAATTAAAAGACAAACCTTTCTTTTCGGAACTTATAAAGTATATCCAAGGGGAGCTTCATGGTACATCGAGGATATTTGCTTTAGTATACCAGGGTCCAAACGCTATCTCAAAGGTAAGAGAGCTGACCGGATCAACAAACCCGGAAGATGCAAATCCAAACTCTATCCGCGGCTCTTACGGCAGGATCAATCAAAAAGGCATAATTGAAAATGTGGTGCATGCATCCGCAAACAAATCTGACGCTGTAAGGGAAATAAAGCTCTGGTTTAGAGAGGACGAAGTACTCTGGGATGCCTACGAAAAAGAATTATCTTAGTTTAAGGCACATTTAGCTTTTAACATTTTTACAGCATGCCAATTATTTTTGCTTATCAAGATCTACTGTTTCAGTCTTTTTTGTAGCTGGTGATACTCCTGCCAAAGCTCTTTTGGAAATCTGTTGCCAAATTTTTCGAAAAACTCTTTTTGTTGTTTAAGTTCTTCAGACCAATCTTGCGGCTTTATCTCTAAAAGTTTTTCTAATACAGCTGGTGACAAATCCAATCCTTTCATATCAATATCCTGCATACGCGGGACATTCCCTATCGGTGTTTTCACCGCCGGCACTTCATTGTTGCATCTGGCAAGAATCCATTCAATTACTCTTAAGTTCTCTCCATAGCCAGGCCACATGAACTGATTATCTTCATCAGTCCTGAACCAATTCACGCAAAATATCTTTGGTGCTTTTTCTAACTTTTTGCCAATGTTAAGCCAATGTCTGAAATAATCCGCCATGTTATACCCGCAAAATGGCAGCATAGCCATAGGATCGCGCCTTACCTCACCCTGCTTCCCATATTGAGCAGCGGTTCTTTCAGAAGCTACTGTTGAACCCATAAAAACTCCGTGCTGCCAGTTAAAGGCCTCGTATACGAGCGGAGTAAGATGCGCTCTCCTGCCGCCAAAAACAATTGCCGAGATCATCACCCCGTGATGATGGTCTAATCTAAATGAGATAGAAGGACATTGTGTTGCAGGGGCTGTAAATCTGCTGTTTGGGTGCGCCCCTTTCTTAGGCTTATTATTCTCATCTGTCATCTCAGGCGACCACTCATCTCCCTTCCAATCTATGCCGGATGACGGTGGTGAACCTTCTCCATCCTCCCACCATACTGTTCCATCATGTTTCAAAACCACATTGGTGAATATGGTATTTTTTCTCATTGTAGCCATTGCATTGGGATTCGTTCTGGAGTTCGTTCCAGGGCAAACGCCAAAAAATCCCATTTCCGGATTAATCGCCCATAAAGCTCCATCTGAATCCACTCTCATCCAGGCTATATCATCACCAACAGTCCATATCCTGTATCCCTTGCGAATTAATCCTTCGGGCGGTATCATCATAGCCAAATTAGTCTTGCCGCATGCGCTGGGGAACGCTGCTGCTACATATTCTATACGTCCATCCGGTTTTTCAACACCTAATATCAACATATGCTCAGCAAGCCATCCTTCTTTTTCGCCCTGATAACTAGCTAAACGCAAACCCAAACATTTCTTGCCTAAGAGCACATTCCCGCCGTAACCTGAATTTACACTCCAAATAGTGTTATCTTCAGGAAAATGCAAAATCAATCTTTTACTTAAATCCAGTTCAGCCTTACTATGAAGACACTTAGTGAACTCCCCGTTTGCTCCAAGCCGATCAATCACCTTCTTCCCAACCCTGGTCATTATATACATGTTAAGAACTACGTAAATACTGTCCGTTAATTCAACGCCTATTTTGCTGAATGTTGAACCGATAGGCCCCATTGAGAAAGGCACAATATACATTGTTCTGCCTTTCATAGAATTCCTAAATATTTTTTCAGCTTTCCCATAGGCTTGTTTAGGGCTCATCCAATTATTTGTAGGCCCAGCATCCTCTTTTTTCTTTGTGCAAATAAAAGAAAGATGCTCGGTCCTTGCAACATCATTCTGAGCAGTTCTATGATAAATACATCCAGGTAATATTTTTTGATTCAACCTGATAACTTCACCTATTTTAACAGCCTCTTCTGTAAGCTTTTTTTTAAGCTCCTCGGAACCGTCAATCCACACAATTTTCTCAGGTGAGCACAACTGCGCCATTTTCAATACCCAGCTATTTAGTTTTTTATTTCTGGAAGCCTTAAACTTACATTTTTTCATAATCATCTCCCTGTATATAATTTGGATCTATAATATATCACGTCCTAATAGATATTTCAACAAAAATAATTCAATATGGGCACAACCCATATTTAAATTTAGTAAAAATAATTCGGAAATTTTTTAGACCTAAAAATGGCTATTACTTTTTGAGCAACCTCCAAATGAGATCTCTCAAAAACCCCCATCAAGATGAGGGACAAAGCTCGACGGATAGTAATAAGATTACCGTCGAATAAAAGCTTGCCATTTAAAAAGATACCTTTGGTAAAATATAAGTAAGCTGGATGAAAAAGGAGGCCAAAGGTGTACACACCGGAAGACAAACAGAGAGACTTTTTCGATGATCAAGTATACGACAGACGAGTACCGAAGACGCACGAGCTAATGAAGATCAAGGCGGCGGTAGCGCCGGTGGTGGTTTTTCGCATGTTATTTTTAGAGTATTACGCGAATCTTTCTGATGGTGAAGTATGCTCGCAGTGCGGGATAAATTTGTTGTATCAGGCATTTTGCGGTATCGGGATGGATGATGAGATATGTGAGCCGACGACGTTGGTAGAATTCAGGAATCGGTTGGGAGAGAAGGTGTTTAAGGGGTTATTTGACGAGCTGGTGAGGCAATTGAAGATGCAGGGATTGTTGAGCGAGCAGGTAGCCGCGATAGATGGTACGCATATGGAGGCGGATGTACTGATAACCGGCATGATGAATTTGTTGAGGCAAGGACGAAAGAAAGCACTTAATAGGGTAGGGAAAAAAGATAAGATGTTTGCGGAAAAGTTGAAAGAGCAATATCCAAGCGAACAGCTTATGGTACACGGGAAGGCAAGTAAGAAGCAGATCCAAGAGGAGATCGATCGGACAAAGGCATTTATAAGTGCGTTAAAAAGTTGTGGGAAAGGCTATGGTATAGAAGAGCTTCTGGAAGAATTGAAGAAGCTGATAAGCGGCGAATCAAAGCTGCTGAGTTTTAACGATATGGACGCGCGGTGGGGTTACAAGAGGAAAGACAAACCGTTTGCGGGGTATAAGGCGCATGCGTCGATGGATGATAGCGGGATAGTAACGAGTGTTGAGGTTGTTAGCGGTGAGACCAACGAGTCAGTAGGATTGGAAGGGTTGATAAAAGAGGATAAATCCAAAGGGATTGAATCGGAATGCGTGGCGGCGGATGGATTATATGACAACGCGGACACATACAAGCTTAGTGAGAGTATGCGGATACCGATTTATACACCATGCCGGCATGGGCCGGCAGAAAAAGAGAAAGAATATTTCTTTTTTGATGAAGACGGGTGTTTAAGATGCCGGAATTATGCGAGAGCGTATCAGGATCTAAAGGACGGAGAACGTAAGCGGTATCAGTTTTACGCGCACGATTGTCAGCAATGTTTAAGTAAAGGCAGTTGTTTGAAAAAAAGCGAGATACAGCGGAGTATATGGTTTAATAAATGTTGTGAGATATCGATGAAGCAGGATCAGATAAAACGGAAAGAGGCGTTAGAGAAAAGGAAACGTATAGAGGCAAAGTTTGGTGAAGCAAAAAAGTGGCACTTTTTGAGAAGGGCTCGTTATAGAAGTAGATGGAAAGTCGGCATTCAGGTATTTATGACGTTTTTTGTGATGAATGCTAAAAGGATGGTGAAGCTTATCCGACAAACGGCGGCTCCACCAGGTTCTTTGAGAAGGGTTTGCCTTAGATCGGTGTAAAAAAGCCGAAAAGCGAGCATAGGAAAGATATTTCCTTACGCTTTGGCAAAAAAATAAACCTCTGATTAAAATCGTTCAAAAAATACCCCACTTTTTGAGAGACCTCCTTAAAAATAGCTTAAATTAAATTTTACAAGAATTTTACATAGCTATTACACACATATAATATAATAAAACTATGAAAAGTAGGCTTCAGTTATTACCTAAATTCCTAGCAATTTTTCTTTCCTTTTGCCTGATAATAACCTTTTTGCCAGCTCAATCCAGCGCCAATGCATTATTAGCCCCGCCAAGTATGTGGGAATCTGACGTGCAATCAACAATGGGATCGTCACATGTACGAGAACTTAAAGGAATTGCTCCAGTTCGTTTTATGCTAGTCTACCTGAGTGAAGCCCGCGATGATACTAAAATTCATGAACCATTAAGTATCACAACATTAGGTGGGGCATTAAAGAAGGAATTTGCTGATGAGATAGAATTTTCATTGATCCATCCTTTAGCCGAAGGACGAATCCCGGGTATTATTAAGAGGATTCGCCTTGATAAACCAAATATATTGGGCATTTCACTTTCCTTTGATACATTAGACCAGCTTGATGAAATTATGAATTTTGTAAACTCTATTCCTGTTGAAGAACGACCGATGGTTCTTTTGGGAAACATTTTAGCAAAACACAATGCGCGTATGCTGTTGAATAAATACCCGAACATAATAATTTGCATTGGTGAGGGAGAATATGCGGTTACGGATGCCGTCAGGTATTACAGAAATGAAATAACAAAGGAAGAAATTCGGAATGTGCGCTATCTCGATGAAAAAGGTGGGACTGTTATTAACCCATATGATCGCGTAGCTTTTTCTAAAATTGGCTTACCAGTGAGAGATCTATTGCCGGTGGTTATTCAGTCTGGAGGGATAGTACATTTTGAAACCAGCCGTGGTTGTCCGCATGATTGCACTATGTGCAGTCGTAAATCTTTTTTGGATTGTGATGGCAAAGCTGATGCGGGCTGGCAGGGGCGCAGAGTCGAAGAAATAATTCGAGATCTTTCTAACATCAGCCGAGAAGGTGCGCGTTTTATTAACGTGGTTGACGAAGACTTATTCGGTGGCGGGATTGAACGGGTGGAATCCATTGCCGACCAGATCATTAAAGCTAAAAACAACGGAGCTATAGCAAAGAATTTAACATTCTTTACATCTGCGAGTGTTAGGGCTATTTACGATGCAAGCGATACACCAGAAAATAATAGACGCAAAGAACGTGTTTTGAGAAAACTTAAAAACGCGGGAATGACAAACTTTTTCATGGGGGTAGAATCAGGTTCGCCCACGCAGTTAGAACGGTATGGGAAAGCAGCTACTGTATCAGAAAATGAAGAAGCGTTAAATGTTGTAAAGCGTGTAGGAATCCGATGCGTTCCCGGATTTATCATGTTTGATCCTCAGGTAACTAAAAAAGAGCTTCTGGAAAATATGGGATTTTTGAGGCGTACGGAAACAGACAGGACAATAACGCATGCCTTGAAAACTTATTTCCCGATGTCAGGTTCGATGTTAATGATCGATTTAATCAGCAAGGAGCTTGTTGATGGAGCGTCATATAAGCCGGGTTTTACTTACTATGAATATGTCTATGAACATGAAAATGTTGCTCATATTCATGAGCGGATTAGAGCTTTTGAAGAGAGCCAGTCGAGCTTCAGCTGGTTACTTAAGCTAGTATTTCGGTCTTCCGGTTTTTCTGAGTTACCATTAGAAGAACGGAATGTTTTAATAGATATGATGGAAGAACAGGTTTTAATCCTGGTTGATTATCTCGAAGATTTACTAAAGGCCCCTTCCGAGCAGGAATATCCGGAAATTGACAGGAAATTCAGCAATCGTTTATTGATTGATATGATCTTCTTTTTGAAAGAGCTCAAGCATGGACAGTTGCACGTCGATCAGCAAAAATTTCAATCTACTATTTATGAAGGTATAGTCCGGGAAGTTATTAGGACGAACTTTTTTGATATGCCATTTTCTAAAGATGATATCTTTCGATATATTGCAAACCAGTTTGCCTACGGCATAAATCTTGATGCTATTGCAGAGACGTTGGACTCTTTTGAGGATGAAGGCCGTGTTTGCAGCATCGAGCAAGGGATTTACACGCTGACAGAAGATTTCTGGCTTTATCGCCGTCTTCCCTATTATGATCTTCCCAGGCAAGCAAAAAGTGAGGCAACTTCTTTTGAGCCTTTAAGAAGCGTATCTAGATATATTCGTCCAAAGCGAGTAGTCAGCAAAGTTTCAGTACCGGTAAAACGTAAACATTCACAGGTTTGCATTTTTGATTTTGTCGGTACGCTTATCAAAGAAAATCAGAACATAATCAACGCTGCAAGCAAGGTTTACTACTGGATAAAAACTGGCCAGGCTGGTGATGTGCCACAAGAAGCAGTTATAGATCTAAACACATATTTGGCAAATAAACCCTGGAAATATGTGGGCGACCATATTATTGATTTAATACAGGATCTGAGTGCAGCGGAAAGAGATAATCTTGAAAAGGTGGCAAGCCTTCTTCTGCAGAGATATTTTCCGCAAAACCAGGCTATGGTCAGGAATGAAAAAGATTTGAGCACCAGCTTTATTACAATATACGAATCAATTCTTGAGGAAGAATACCTGCATTTCCATCCGGAACTACTGCCAGGAGCCAAAACATTTTTAGAAAATTTAAAGCAGGATGGAAGCTTGGCATTTATTGTTTCCGGGATGCCTCAAAAAATTCTTGAAGAGATTACAGAAAAATTAGAAATTAGGCAATACTTCACAGCGATATATGGCTTTTCTTGTGAAAAACAAACATTCGGACATGGAAAAGAAGCAGTTTTCCAGGAGATCATAACAAATCATGGGACATCCACGACCCCGGCAATTATTATTGGCAACTCTCCATTTGATATGGAGGCTGCGAAATCCTGGGCTAGGACTAGCGGACACAGATGCGTTCCCGTTGGGATTACAGAAGATTTCGATCAACTCAAAATACTTTTTGAAAATGGGGCAGATTTTGTCATGAATCGAGGTTATGATGCGGATATTTTTTCGTACTTCTTAGCAAATGAGCATCATTTGCAACAGGGAGTGTCAGTAGATCCTGGATCCGCGACTAATGTAGAAGATATTCTTCATTCGATCGCACCTATCGTATTATTAAGTGCTGAGAAAGAGAAATGTATAAATCCACCTATAAAAGTTGATTCTCAATCGTTGGTGTTCAAGCCTTTTATTAGTCCGGTACTTGATCAAATAAAGGCGGCAAGTTGTCCCCATGCTATTCCAGAAATCAGTTCTTTAGAAAATATATCGCAAATTTATGGGTTAGCTAAAATGGCATTGGAAACAGATCAAATTGAGACATTTCGCACAATTTGTGAAATAATCGCCAAAACATCATTGCTTAAAGCCGTAGAAAGACGCACATTACTTTTAACGGTTTTTTCTTGTGACAAGGTGTTGCCTTTTAGGTGGGAGCCAAAAAGTTTTTTCCCATACTCATTTCAGTCATTTGTGAGTATACTTCAACAATGTTGGGAAAATAGCTCCAAAGTAGATAGCCTTAAAATTGCTCAATTTGGCAGTGGTGATGGACTAATGCCTTTTCTTGACAGAATGTTAGCGGAAGCATATTTCATAAAAACTGAATTTAAATTTTTTGAGATTAACTCAAATAAGATAGAGAAATCATTAAAATATAACCCTCAAGTTACCCATATAAAATGTGATTTAAGATTATTGAATGATGAATACCAGAATACTTTCGATGTAATTTATTTCAATAATGTTTTACATGAGGTTTATGGTACATATGGGCCAGAAGGTGTAATAGCTGTTCTACGTGTTGCGTACCGGTATCTTAAAGATAATGGACGAATTGTATTGAGAGATGGAATTTCTGGGGACAATATGCTCGATCATGTTTTATTACAGAGTAAGACACAAAAAGGCAGGAACCTCATTGAGACTCATTTGCATTTTAGTCCGCATATCAGCATTTTTGGGACAGATCATAACATGCAGTATTTGATGCGATATTTTGATGTAGTTCAGATACTTACAAAAATAAGATTTTCCTTTGATGGAAATAACAGGTATTCGTTAGATGAGGAATATCGTCATATTTATAATTTTGCAACTTGGGAAGAATATGTACGATGGTTTCAAGAAGCAGGATTTTCTATTCAAACAGTTTTTCGAGGAGTTGAGGAGATAGAACTTGCTCGATGGAAAGAACTATTTCGCTTAAAAAATCCTGCTGTTGTACTTGAAAAAACTGGATTTGTTTCTCAAAAAGATATGTTTGTCCCCGCAATAAAATTACAGAAAAAAATGAATAGTTCCCTTTAGAAAGATACTATTATGTTTCCATCTTGTTCAATTTTCGGAAGAGCATAAATGGTTTAGTTATGCCGGTCTGGAAACACGACATATGTCAGCTAAAAAATAATTTTACATTTTTGCTAAACATATTGTATAACAAGCAAACTCAAACAGATGGGCGGGTGGCGGAACTCACCAGACGAACAAAACTTGAAACGCTTACAACAAACTTTTGTCTTTCATACGGAAAACGAATTTTCAGATGATAAACCAACCGAACAGTAGATTCCGGAGTATCCCGAATGAGATCGCTCAAAAATCCCTTCATGTCATTCCCGAGTGATGTTATCGGGAATCCACTATCAACGGCAATGGATCCCTGATTAAAACATTCAGGGATGCCAAACTGCAGAAAACCATGGTTTTTGAACAATCTCATTTCTGATTTCACCTGAAAGCATTACAAGAATTTTACTTGAAATTGATATCAAAATTGTATAATAAAGTATTAAGCCAAACTCATATTTTACAGAGCGTTATAATGAATGCAAAGATAATATCTATACACATTATTAGTTTAATGATATTTGCAAGCATTTCATTTGGTGGCGAATTGCTTGCCCCACCAGTAATGAAAGAATCATTACCAAACACAAATGGACTGTTAGCCGAAATAAATCACACTTCAGCCGATTTTGTTCCGCAAAGCGTAATTGATCTTGCTGAAAAACTGCACTCAAATGGAATTAAATTTATTTTTTTTGATGTTGATGATACATTAGTTTATAATGAGAGTTATAAAAATAAAATGAAGTCGGCGATTTTTCAGTTCCTTGTAAAAAATCTAAAGATAAAAATGAAACAGGAAGAAATAGTTATTAAAATAGCCAAAAGGCAAAAGGACCTAAATAAAAAAAGATTGAAGCTGAGACCAACCGATGTATTTGGGTTATTTGATATTAAATTAACTAGTAGGCATGAAAAAGAATTAAGCGATATGATAAAAGTGAGTGATTATATCAAAACAGACCCGCGTCAAATAGCACTTTTTAAATATCTGCACTCTCAGGGATTTTATTTAGGAGTAATAAGTGATAATTTAAGAGCTGTAACTGAGGCAAACTTAAAAGCGCTTGGTGTTTTTAACTTTTTTAAAAATAATATTGTAACAGCCAGTGAAGGCAGGGGCAAGCCGGGCTCAATTGAAACTATGTTGGAACATTTCGGGATAGAGCAGAACCGTTCTGCGCTAATGGTTGGCGATGACCAAGTGATTGATATTGAAGGAGCCCTAAATTTGGGAATGCTCGCATTTCATATTAAAAATTATAATCAGCTATTTGAGCCTTATAAAATTTCATTTCCAGAACAGCTTGATGAGCTTAAGTGTAAAAGTATAAAATTTACGAATAGATTTGATGTTGGAAAAATAACCTTAAAATCTTCATTATAATCATGGAATAAATTTTTGTAGGATGTCTGAAAAAAATTAAAATAAAGATTGGGAAGCTGTCAGAACATTAAGTGATAATACTAATATATGTTAAGTTAATCTAAAATACAAATCCTATCGATAAACTCATTTTTGAATATTCCAAATCAGCTTCAAATGCTTCTCCATCAACATGTTTAATTTCTGAACCCTCATGTATTGAAAAAAGATAATCCAAAAAGAACGCTTCTTTGATTTTTATTCCTCCCCCTCCCGCATAATATAAACCGCCGTATAAAAGCCTCCCGTTTTTATAAGAGCCATTGCCAAACAAATAATTATACCCTAAATGTCCCTGTAAATACGGAGTTAAATACTCCCCCGGAAAATGTATTTTCCCAATAAAATAAATTGGGAAAAAATAGAATTTTCCGTTTATATTACCTTCTTTTATTTGCCTGGGCAGTTGATATGTTATGCCGAAACCGCAGCCAAAATATCTGTCTATATAATAAATATACTCGGAAGTTAAAGAAATGCTATCTTTAACATCTACTGGAGATTCCGCAGTTAATTCATTGATTTTACCGGAATAACTATTTTTACCATTAAAATCATACCCGATTTTAATTATTGCTTCTTTTTGCAAATAATCCTTTGATTTTTTTACTTCAGGATTCTTATCCAGCACATGAGCCCTTTTTATTACATTAACCTCAACAGCAAAAACTGTTTCTATAAATAAACAGGAAAATGTTAAAAATAAAATTGCATTGTTGATTTTTTTTATGCTCTTCGGTATACAACTCATATATATCTATTTAGCAGAAAGTTGAAAGGATGTACTTATTCCCTCGTTACCAAGTTCATCTACCGCAACTACTCGAACGAAATATTTACCTGAAGGTGAGTTTTCTTTGTTTATGCTAAATTGATATGGAACATTCCAGCATGACTTAGCCAATTTTCCCCATTTTTTCTTATTTTTCGAATATTCAAGCCAGACTTTTTCTATATTAATGCCCGCCACAAAAGCAGAAATAATTATCTCGTCCTCTTGTTCTTTGGTCATATGAGTTATGGTCATCCCAACATTTAATTTATAGTTATTTGCTGGAATTAGTTTTATAGCAATAGCCGGTTCAAAGTAATTTATTATTATTTTCAATGAATCTTCGGGATCTTTTGGCGGCATTCCGTTTACTTCATCATTTAGCCAGGTATCAACCTCTTTGTCCCCCCATCCAGCAGCCAGTATAGGAGATTTTTCTGCGCTATCTAGTTCAATACTGTTGGATAATAAAGCAATATAATTATCCCCGCTAAAATTGATTTTTTCCAGAGGAACGGCTCGCCAAAACCATCTTGATTCACCAACACCATTTATAGCATTCTCGGGATCACCTTCTAATGGAATATCCTTAGTTTCTGTAAGGAAAAATGTATCATCATCATTCCAGGCAGGCTCAGAATTTATTGCTATGAATATGGATCCGGGAATCGGTTCTCTAATCCATGAGGATTTGCCCTCAAACTGCTTGCTTTTCATTCTTCCCAGCTTTGCGCCAATAAATGCTTTTACATAACCATGCTGTTCTGGGATATTTAATTTTTGTATCCAACACTTATTGTTACCTACATACCATTGACCATCCCACCCACCGTTAGCAAACAAATTGAAATTATCTATACTGGGAACTTTACTTATATATTTTGGCAGAATTACTTTTAACTGAGGCTCAATAAACCCCTTCTTTTGCTCGATCGGGCTCTCATATAGTACGTCCTGGCAATTCACTAATGAGAAAACTCCGCAAGCAAAATATATACTTAATACAAACACCAACTTTGCTAAAATATGATCGGCATAATCTTTTCGCAAATACACTTATATCTCCCAAGTAATTTTTGTATTAAACCTATTACTTTTTCACTTTTTTAGTTTCTTCTTGCACTGAATTATATCGAGGATTCGTTCAAGATCATCATTAGAGTAGTACTCTATTCTGATCCACCCGCCTCTTTTCTTATTTTTTATCTCTATTTTTGTTCCTAAATGCCTTTGAAGCATCTCTTCAAGATTTCTTACTTCTGGATTCTTTTTCTTTCCAATCTTAACCTTCTTGGAAGTTATTGCCTGCTTCCAATCTGCAACAAACTTTTCAACTTCCCGCGTTGTTAACTTTTCATTAACGATTCTTTTTGCTATATCTTTTTGCATTTCTTCATCTTCAATACCAACCAAAGCCCTTGCCTGGCCTCCAGGAATTATGCCCTGGGCAATTAAATCTTTAATTTCTGCCGGTAAATTCAACAATCTAACAATATTAGCTACCTTGGATCTGCTAATTGACAATATCTCTGAAATTTCTTCCTGGGTTGATCCAAAATGATCCATCATGGACTTAAAGGCAGCTGCCTGCTCGATTAGATTTAGGTCCTCCCTCTGCAAGTTTTCAGTCAAAGCTAATTGCAGCCTCTCCAAATCCGAAACATCCCGTATCATTACAGGAACTTCTTTAAGCCCTGCTTTCCTGGCAGCTCTCAATCTACGTTCACCAGCAATTAATTCGTAATTACCAGAACCTGCCAGTGGTTTAACCAAAAGAGATTGCGCTAACCCATGCTTTTTAATAGATCTTGCCAGTTCATTTATCTTTTCATCATCAAAATACTTTCTTGGCTGATTTTCATTAGGCTGAATCCTTTCAATTGAAACCCTTGTTTCCTGCCCGATACGTGACATAGCCTCGACATTTGCAGCAGGAATTAATGCTTCTAAACCTTTCCCCAGCGCTTTGTGCATTATTTGTACCTCACTTATTAAATTTTATTAACATTGTGGATAAGTTGTTAATACTTCAAAACATATCTAAATATAAACTAAATTAGAACGGCATCTTTTTTTGATTTTTTAATGCTCAGGATTTCCTCAGCTAGATCTATGTATGCTTCCGCACCTTTAGAGGATCTATCATACAAAATTGCCGGCTTACCAAAACTGGGCGCTTCAGCTAAACGAATGTTGCGTGGGACCACTGTTTTGTAGACCTTATCTGCAAAATACTTTTTTATTTCTTCTATAACCTGTATCCCTAGATTAACCCTCCCATCATACATGGTTAGCAAAACACCTTCTATTTCAAGTGATGGATTGGTATTCCTTCTTATCAAATCAATAGTTAATACCAGCTGGCTTAAACCTTCTAAAGCATAGTATTCGCACTGCATCGGAATTAACACTGAATTAGCTGCGGTTAGAGCATTGACTGTTAATAGACCTAAAGATGGCGGGCAGTCAATTATTATGTATTCGTATACTTTATTAACAGCTTGCAGCAATTTGCGCAGTTTATTCTCTCTTGATAAAGAGCTAGCCAGCTCCACTTCTGCGCCAAACAGATCTGTATTGGATGGTATTAAGTCCAGAAAGTCTATTGATGTGCTTAAAACTACATCACTAATAGGAACATCTTCTATAATACTGTGGTATATACTTTTCTCTACTGTTGTCTTATCAAAACCAAGACCTGATGTGGCATTAGCCTGTGGATCCAAATCTATCAAAAGCACTTCTTGAGTAAGCATAGCTAAAGAAGAAGCAAGATTAATTGCCGTTGTTGTTTTTCCCACCCCGCCTTTTTGATTAGCAATCGCAACTATTTTTGCCATGTGGAATACTATATAAAAAAAATTTAATCAATTCAAGGGTTTATTATTACCACTAGATCCAGCATTGAATTAGGGTAACCCTATAGGAGATCGCTCAAAAAGTCGGTTCTCTGCTGCAAATTTAGCTTTTTGAGAGATCTCTATAGCAAGAATGAAATTGTTTCACGTGAAACAATTTCATTAATGGGTAACTTTATGTTTTTATTTAGAAACCTTACTGTAAGATTAGCTGTTATTTCTGCTGCAGATACTTACCCCAGACCTTTTCCAACTCCTCTATTGTGTTAAATTCCCCAGAGTAAGCATAATTTAGCGCTTTCTCAATATCTGCATCAAAAATTTTAAGTCCATTGCAGAAATTATAGAAGCTCAGGCTGCCTTTTTCTTGCACCAAAAACTTTACTAAGCTCCCAACCTCATTATACCATGTCTTTATAGTGTTTTCATCCAATACATTTTGTATCTCCAAATTAGCAACATCCCGTAAATTCAAGAACTCACTGCTTTCAATTAGATTCTTCATGTGTCTTTCAAAGCCTTTATATTCACCTGCATTATGCTTCATCTCAACATATACCGCTAAGCCTTCATTTATCCATCTAAGTTCATTAGTATACTCATCGCCACCCATAAATATTCCAAAGACCAAATGAGCTAACTCGTGAGGAAAAACTAGATCAAAGTGCGGCCCTTCATACAGGTATATTGATAATTGACTTATCGAAGCATATCCTGCAGACCATTGCGGTAAGCCGGAAAATTTATGATAATTATCTGCATTGTTAAATATATAAACGTTTAGTTTTTTATCATTAGTTAGTGTTTCAAAGAATCCAAAATCTTTTATGATGCCATCGTAAACATATTCAATATTTTCTGATAGTTTTTGCTGCAATCTTCGGTTATTACTGTGTATTATAAAATTAGGTGTTTCCACGCTCATAAAATCTACTGCTATTGGAGAAGGCTCAGCTTTTTGTTGTGTTTCATAGAAAATCACTCTTTTTGCTTCGTCTTCCTGAGAAACTATTTTGCTGGACAATTTTACTCCATTTTTTTGTTCTGTTTTCTTCACAACTACTTCTTTTTCCCTGCTTAGCTGATCTGTTTCCATACTGGCTAGCTCACCGGGACGATCTTTGTACTCTTCACTGATTGAAAATTTTATTAATCTATCCATTTTAGCAACTGTTTCCTTGTAATGCATAATATTGTTAAGTGTTTGTGATTCTATCCTTGCTTCTGAAGCCCCATAATAGTCCATTATGCGAATATAGAATAATAATCCAAAAATAAATATAAATGAGCACCCTATGACACCAAAAAGCTTTTTGCTGGGATCGGGTCGTCTGGGACTGTATCTATTCTTTCCAATTTCCCCCCAGCCATCCATTTTGTTAAACGGATAGTAACAGACAGCGCAAAAGATATCCCCCTCTTGGTTTCTTGTGTCACCACAATTAGGGCAAATTATTCCAATTTTAATAGCCATTTTACTTTCCTAGATACTTCCTCATAAGAATTAGCAATCCATTAAAGGATCTATCGATAATAATGCAATTATTGATTTCACTCTAAATATTATGCAAAATCGTAAGTATCTGTATAGATAATTGTATCCCCATATTGAGAATGTTTCACGTGAAACATTCTCAATATAAGAATAACAGAGAAGCAAGAATTTTTCAAGGTTTTTATCATAAAATTATAATGGATATTGATTTATGGAAATTTCGCTGAGAATGTTGGATTTTTTAGAAGAGCTATTAAGATTTTGAATATTTTACGTTTTAGGGCGTTTTTGCGCTATTCCAGCTCTTCTGGGAAATTCTGGATCTACCTTGCCGCTTTTCTTAATTGGGACTATACAGCTTTGCTTCTTAACTCTTTTAGGCAACTTGTATGATTTTATGTCGCTAAATTCTCCGTTAAATGCTCTCATGGACTTCTGAGCTTCGCTTATCTCCTCCATTACAGAACTACTTTTGTAAGAAAACAACCACCCGCCCTTCCGAAGCAGGGGGAAGGATAATTCTATTAATGAACCTATTGACGAAACCGCTCTAACAACGATTATCCCAAACCTTTCTCTATAGTCAGGATTTCTGCCAAGAATCTCTGCTCTAGTGTTGAGCGTGATAATACTGCTTAAGCTTAAACTGCTAATAATTTCATCTAAAGTAAAACATTTCTTCTTGTTAGACTCCAATAAAAACACCTTATTAGTTTCTTCCATTATTTTTATAGGAATCCCAACAATACCACCTCCGGAACCTAGATCTAAAATTTCAATTTTTGATAAATCATCACACTTGCTCCGCATCTTACTCCAACCTATCAGTGTATCTAATATAAGATTATCTACCGCATCTTGCACACTGTTATTACCGACTAGATTAATTTTTTTGTTCCATCGTATAAGCATTTCTGCATAGGCGAATAATTGTTTTTTCTTAGATTGGCTAATATATATTTCGTGCTCTTTTAGCTGGTTATCAAAATAATCTGTATCCACTGATACAATCCTCTTTTTTTGTCATGCAATTTTATATACACTGAATATATCTGACTTCGTAACAATACCAACTATTTTCTTATTATCCGAACTATCAACTACTACCACTCTATCAATTTGTTGAAAATTCAACTGCTTAATAGCTTCACTCAAACTACTATCAGGATACACAAATGGGGGATTTGTACGCATCAAGTCCTTAACTATTATGAGCTGGGGGGGGATTGATTGATTTCCTAATATTGTATGAATCTCATCGTAAGTCACCAGACCGGTTAATTCATTATTAATATTCACAACTGGGAAGCCGGAATGAGGTGTATTTTCTATTATTTCTATAAGTTCAGCTAGATTTGTATTTTCATTCAGTGTTTCCACTTCTGTCTTCATAACATCCTTAACCATCATTGTTCCCAAAACCTCAAGTTCTGGCTTGTTATCTAATACTATACCCTTCTTAAGTAATTTAGCAGTATACATGCTCTCCTTGCTAAATCTGTATGATATTAGCATCGCAACAACTGTTGTGAGCATAAGGGGGAGAATAATATAATAGTTTTTTGTGAACTCAAAAATCATAATAACAGCTGTCATCGGAGCATGAGTCACGCCCGCAAAAACTGCACCCATCCCAACCAAACCGTAAGCTCCGGGTTCAGCAATAAGCGGGAATACACCCTTTATTATTGTCCCATAGGCTGTTCCCAACATGCCGCCAATAAACAAAGATGGGGTCATTATACCGCCAGATCCACCTGATCCTAATGATAAGCTGGTAGCAACAATTTTAGCCAGCATCAGCATTGCAACCAAATAAAGCGGGGCATCCTGCCACAAAATTTTCTCTAAAACATCATGCCCTGTACCCAACACAGCATCATGTCCGGTTCCTAAAAGAACAAACAAAAGTCCAATAAACCCCACCAGAAAGCCTCCAATCATAGGTTTAAGTGCGCTATGAACATTATTAAGTTTATCAAACTGATCCTCGACTTTATACATAAAAATAATAAATATTCGCGCCACAACTCCTGCCAGTATGCCAAGAATAAAATAAAATATCAGCTCCCAACCATGATTTAACTGATAAGCAGGAACCTTAATAAAAACTCTATCCCCGAGTAAGTACTTAGCAACTACAGACGCTGTAACTGAAGATAGAACTACCATTGCAAATGCCTGCGCCGCAAAATCTTTTAATACAACCTCCAAAGCAAAAAGCACGCCGCCTATTGGAGCGTTAAAAGTTGCAGCAATACCTCCGGCTACCCCTGCGCCAACCAATGTTTTCAAATAACTTTTTGGCAGTTTGAATATCTGCCCCATCATAGAAGCAAATGCAGCTCCAATTTGCACAACGGGACCTTCCGTACCAGCAGAACCTCCGGAACCTATAGTCAGTCCAGCCGTTAAGGATTTCATTATAGCTACAATTGGCCTTATTTTACCGCCTAAAAATCTTACTGCATACATTACTTCAGGAACTCCGTGTCCTTTTGACTCGGGGGAAAAAAAGAATATCAATGGCCCCGCTAATAAACCACCTAATGCAGGAACCAATACGATGTAATATGCTCCTAAAAAAGGAAATACAATTTTTGAAAAACCGAATAAGTAAACACCAAGAAAGTGTATCAACCAATGAAATAAAAACGCAATGAATCCATTAACACTTCCTATTATTAAAGAAAAAACCATTAATGTTTTAGTTTCTGATGGCCTGAGATGGCGGAAAATGCTTTTCCAGGCATTGAAAAAATATATATAGGTTTTTTTTATCAAATCATCAAATTTGCTATTATTCATACTCCTCTATTTCCCAACACAAAAATTATCAAATATAGTATCTAGTATCTCTTCGCTAGTAACACTTCCAACTAGCTCACCCAGTGAAGCAAGAGCAGATTTTAGGTCTGAAGTTACCAGGACTTCCTGCTCATCACTCATGAGTGATGATTTTGCACTTCTTAAACTACTTGCAACTTCTTCGAGATAATGCTTCTGTCTTATATTGCTGATTATGTTATCCTCTGGTAAATTTTTTATCAAATTTTTAGATTTTTGCGCTATTTTACCCATTAATCTTGAGATACCTTCGCCTGTTTTTGCTGAAACCTCAATAACATTAGATTTACTATAATTTTGAAATATTCGTTTAATATCCTTATCAATTAATACTTTTTTTAAATCTATTTTGTTCAAAACAATTATTACTTTCTCCGGATTCCAGTTTTCTTTTATGCTTTTTGCGATATCTAAATCGTCCCGATTTAACTCTTTTGATGCATCTAAGACAAAAATCAGAAGCTTTACTGTTTCCAAAGCCTGTTTTGTTTTTTCCATACTCATTTTTTCAAGCGGACATTGTGTTATTACCCGAATACCAGCCGTATCCACTAACTTAACGGATATATCATTATATACTAATTCCTTTTCAATTAAATCCCTTGTTGTGCCTGGTATATTACTTATCAATGCTTTCTCTTGGTTAATACACCTATTAAATATACTAGACTTACCAACATTGGTCCTTCCAATAATCCCTACACTTACACCATTTTTGATTAGTTCAACATTTCCCAAGGTACTAACCACTCTTTCTATTTCATAGATCATTAAGGTTAATATCTTATTCAACTGCTCCTTTTTTAGCGGCTCAACATCTTCATCCGGATACTCAATTCTTACCTCTAGTTGCACAATCAACTCCTTAATCTTATCCTTATATTCACCGATCTTTTTAGATAAACTGCCCTTGATATGTCCTAAAGCAATTTCTCCGGCAGTTCTTGTGTTTGCATTAATCAGATCAGCAACAGCCTCTGCTTGAATTAGATCTATTTTTCGATTCAAATATGCTCTTTTAGTAAACTCACCCTTGTCCGCCAGCTTAGCCCCATGATGAATACAAAGCTGCAAAATATCATTCATAATAATACATGATCCATGAGTTGATATCTCTACTACATCCTCTCCTGTATAACTCTTTGGATTACGCATAATACTGACGAGTGCCTGATCATATAACTTCCTGTGATTCTTAATTTCTCCATAGTGTATGCTATGGGTGGGAACTTTGATGAGATCCACATTTTTATACGGCTTAAATATTTTTTTTACAATACTAATAGCTTCATTGCCGCTTAGTCTTATAATACCAATACCTCCGCCATACCCGGTAGCAATAGCTGCTATAGTAGACTCACTATATTGAGTTGAACATCCTCTTTTCTTTTTGTTAATTGTTATTTGAGAATTTGTAAACATAATAATTTATTGAGCATCGTACAGATTTTATTACATTTATGAAATCGTTTTGTATCCTAAAGTATAAGCAGGTTTTTAGATTTGCGGCAGAGATCTAGTGTTTCTTCAATTTTACATATACCTTCCGGGTATTCCCTTCGCCATCAGAATATGTTTCAATATCTTCATTATCTTTAAGCGCCATATGAATGACAAGTCTGTCCCTGGATGACATTGGATTAAGACTTTGCGTTTCCCCGGAAATCTGAACCTGTTCCGCGGTTTTCAACGCTAATTGCGTAAGTTGATCCTTCCTTCTCTTTTGATAATTATCCACGTCTAACTCGATCCTGATTCTTGAATCTGGATCCTTTCCCATTATAAGTGATATTATCAATTGTAAAGCGTGTAGTGTCTGCCCGTCTCTGCCTATAAGTATTCGTTTATCATTACCGTCAATAATTATTTTGATTGCTTCGTCATCGGCCTCCACGGTTGTTGTAATACAGTCTAATTTCATTAGTTTTAAGACAGTATTCGTGACCTCCAGAGCCTTTTTCTTTTTATCTTCAATTTGTGATGATTGCTGTTCAGGTTTTTTATTGTCTTTCACTTTACTACTTTTCAAATTGTCTTGAATTTTAAGTTTTATGCGCACCTTGGCAGGCTTTGATCCCACTAACCCAAATAGACCTGAAGCACCTTCGGCCAGAATCTTTACTTCAATCTGTTCCCTTTTTACAGAAAGTTTTTCCAAACCTTTATTGATTGCTTCCTGTACATTAGCTCCTTCTATTTCCAATTCATTTGCCATGTTTTTACCTCCATGCCCATCATTTATTTCCGGATTTTGTTTGCTTTCTTAACATTAAGTATTGCTCTACTCCTGTAACAATACTGTTTGTTAACCAGTATAGAACCAGACCCGCCGGGAATTTCAAAAATAAAAATGTCAGTACTATTGGCATAATATACATCAATTTTGCCTGTGTCGGATCCGCTGAAACTGACATCATCTTTTGCTGCGCAAACATACCTATCCCCATAAGAATAGGCAAAACATAAAACGGATCCGGAGCGGATAAATCCTGAATCCAAAATATAAACGGCGCGTTACGCAGCTCGTATGCATTTCTCAAAGTTGTAAAAAGCGCCCAAAAAATCGGTATCTGAAGTATCATAGGCAGGCATCCGCCAAAAGGATTCGTTCCGCTTGAACGATATAGATTCATCATCTCTGCCTGCTGTCTTTTAGGCTCACTTTTGTATCTTTCTTGAATAATCTTCATTTGAGGCTGTAACTTTTTCATGGCTAGATTTGCTTTAAAACTTTTCGCAGTAAGCGGATATAAAAACATCTGTAAAATAATAGTCAGAATTACGATTGCTACACCATAATTTCTTGTTACTCTTTGTATATGATGAAGAGCAGACAAAGCCAACCTGCCTAATATCCCAAAAAAACCAAAATCAACCGCTTCCTCCAACTTCAAGTTGTAGGATTTTAATGTATAGTAGAGCTTAGGGCCAAAATAAAAAGGAACCTCATGAGTAATTTTTTCTTCAGGCCGCAGTTCAAGAGCTTTAGAATTATATTTAACAACCGGATAGTGATTCTTATCCTGTGACATTTCTATTCTGTCCCATAGCCCTTCAGAAGTGAGGAAAGCCAGAAGAAAATAACGATTATCAACTCCTAACCAAGCAAATTCATTCTCATATTCACCTTTTTTAAACTTGGTCAGTTTCAAATCCTTGTATCCTAATACCCTTGTGTCCCTCATATTTTCTTTAAAATCCTTTACACCTCCGCCTATTCCTTTGCCCACATAAAAATTAAAATTGTCGAGCAATTCAGCTGAATTGCTTTTATTTATAAACTCAAATTTTAATTTATGAAGGAACCCTTCCTTTGAAATATAATAAATCTTTCTTATGTCAATATTGCTTTTATTGCTAGTATTTACAAAACTGATAGCTTCATAGCTTTTTCCGTCAACCGTAACATCTTTTTGTGATTCCTTAACAAACAGTTGATTGGGAAGTGTTGCTAAAAATAATCCATTTCCTTCAGAACTGCTTTCAGGTATTAAATCAACAAATTTATCTCTTTCCTTTATTAAGTAATTTTTAATACTGCCGCCATCCTCACTAAAAATTACCTCTACCATCCCTGTCTTTACATTATGGTTAGCAAAACTTTGATTCTTTGTACTTCCTTTTTTTACTTTCTCACTCGCTATTTCTGTTTTTTTCTCGGCAACCGCCTGTGAGACAATTTCCTGGGATTTGTCTGCGGGGGCGTTAACACCTGCTTTCTCCTGCACTGCACGCCTCTGAGGAGCAGTTAACATATACCAACCAAAAATAAATAGAAAAGATAAAAATACTGCAATTAATGTGTTTTTTTCCATAATTAACCTAACTTTATCGAAATACTAATTTAACTTTTAAGGATAATCGACCCCGCCATTATGGTAAGGATGGCACCTTAAAATTCTCTTAAGTGCCAGAAACAATCCTTTTGTTAATCCGTATTTAGCTATAGCTTGCTGAGCATACTCTGAACATGTAGGATAGAATCTGCATCTTGCAGGAAATAACGAAGAAAAAACTCTATATGCTCCAATAATTTGTATTATTTTTCTGTCTATTTTAATCCCCATCATCTACAATGACTATTACTCAATCATTCAGGAATTTTTTTTATCAAATCCCATATTATTTTCGTGAGCTCTTCATATGAAAACTTCTCCATTCCCTTTTTACAAATAAAAATAACGTCGAAGTTTTTCCCTGCATTATTTTTGTTAAGCCGAATTATCTCCTTAATGCGCCTCTTTAATCTATTCCTGCAAACAGCATTCCCAATATGCTTCCCAATAATAACTGCCCACCGAGAATAACTAAAGTTATTCTCAACAAACTGCATAGTTATATATTTACCAAAAAGCAAACGGCCTCTACCAATAACTCTTTTAAATTCCTGAGTCTTCCGAAGCCGTTCTTTCCTCTTAAAGCTATACTTTTTCATTTGATAAACCCCGTTTAACTTTCTTTCGGGGTTTTTCCTATATGATTAAAGGATTCCTTACCAGAGATCTCTCATACGATAATTCAAAACGTCTAAAAACACCGAGGAACGAACCCTTAAGGAATCAATCGCTTTCTGCCCTTGCGCCTTCTTGCGCTTAGCACCCTTCTTCCTCCAGAGGTAGACATCCGCGCTCTAAAACCAATCTTCTTTTTTCTTCTTCTTACGTTTGGTTGAAATTCTCTCTTAGGCATATCAAAATTTACCTTTTCTTTTAAATATGTTTTTTTATATTATACTATTATTCTGATAGTGTCAAGGAAATTTTTTTCTGCGTTAATTAAAGCCCATTTTTTGTTCTATACATATAAAATGGTCTAAAAATCATAATTTACTTTGCGTATTATAATTTTACCATTATAAAAAACGTTTTTTTTCTTGACTTGCAAACAAGAAAAAAATATAATCTCATAAATTCTGCACATCTCGTTAAATAATTAAATGAGAAAAACTTTATAACAGCACATTGACAGTATGTTATATATTGCTCTTTATCCACAAGAGTTATCCACACATGTGAATAATTTTGAGTTCTTATGTAAAAATGTACTTTTTGAGTCTAAATATAAGCTTTTTTTAATTACTAATGTCTACAACTAAATCATTTATTGATATCTGGAGTGAGGTGCTGGAGGTTCTTCGGCTTCAACTGTCTCAAGAAACATATGAGTTATGGATAAATCCGTTAAAACCCTCAAAACTTGATAACAGTACATTCTCTATTCAGGTTCCGAACAAATTCTTTGCTGATTACGTAAGAAGCAATCTGCAACGAAAAGTTGAATCCTTAATTTCACGGCTTACCAATAGGCCGATCAATCTTGAATTTATTATAACACCTGAACTTATCGCTCCTCATCCAGGAATTCCCCAGCACAGCCAAACCTCAGTTCAGATTCAATCAGAAAAATTCTCCAGTCCAGATCAATTTAATCCTAAATATACATTCGAAACCTTTGTTGTAGGGCAATCAAACCGATTCGCTCAAGCTGCAGCCGAAGCTGTTTCCAAGGATCCAGGCAAGTCATTTAATCCTTTGTTTATTTACGGAGGTGTTGGGCTGGGCAAAACACACTTGATGCATGCCATAGGTCATTATGTTCTTAAGACAAATCCTAGAAGCAAAGTGCTATACATCACTTCCGAAAGATTTATTAATGAGTTCATAGATTCGCTGCGTTTCGATAAGCCTGCTGATTTCCGCAATAAATACCGCAATCTTGATTGTCTTTTGATAGATGATATTCAATTTCTAATGGGCAAAGGCCGTTCTGAGGAAGAGTTCTTTTATACTTTTAATTCCCTTTTTGATTCCCGAAAGCAGATTGTAATTTCATCTGACAGGCCTCCGAAGGATATATCATCTCTTGAGGAAAGACTGATTTCCAGGTTTGAATGGGGGGTTGTAGCGGATATCGCGTTCCCGGATTTGGAAACCCGCATAGCCATACTCAGAAAAAAAGCCGAAGCAGAAAGCTTGTATATTCCGGAAGATGTTATACTATTTATCGCTAACCAAGTGAAATCTAATATACGTGAACTTGAGGGATCGCTGATTCGAGTAGCTGCTTTCTCGCATCTCACGGGTTCGCCGCTGACTGTTGACAGCGCGAGGGAAACTATAAAAGATATTATATCCAAGGAAGAGATTCTTTCTCCAATAACTATAGAAACTATTCAACAAGTTGTTGCTGAGCATTTTAATTTGGATATTAAAGATATGCGTTCAAAAAGAAGAACTGACTCTATAGCTTTCCCGAGACAACTAGCTATGTACCTAACCCGTACTCTTACAGACCTTTCTACTACCGAGATTGGTGAATCTTTTGGAGGAAAGGATCATACAACAGTTATGCATGCTTGCAATAAAATAAAGACCAAGCTTGCAAGCGATCCTTATTTTGTCGCGCTCGTTAATAAAATCAGTCATAGAATAAAAAATGCAAAAGTATCTGATAAGCTGTGAATAAAGAGACCAATATGTGGGTATGTGGCTTTGTGTGCTAGTTTTGTTGATATCTTTTTTTGTTTATAAACAGGTTGTTAGTAATGTTCTTTCATTTGTTTTTGCTGAATTAATAAACAAACTTAGGTTGTTTGGCAGAGTTATTAACATTGCTAACAGCCCTTTAACTATGACTACTATTTTTATATAATATATATGATAGTAGCAAACCAAAAATACGCGAACTTAACCGACAGGAGGCATTGATTATGGAAAAAACTATTTCTAAAAAAACAGGAATGAAGCTTGTATTTAATAAAGACGAGCTACTATATGGGTTGCAGATAGTGTTATCTGCTATTGCTACAAAAACCACACTTCCGGTGTTGTCAAATTTTTTAATTGAAGTGAAGGACAATGTTATAAAACTATTCTCCACTAATCTGGAAATCAGCGTGCAGACTACGATTAAAGGAGAGATTTTGGGAGAGGGGGAAGTAACAATTCCCGCAAAGAAATTTATTGAAATAATTAAAGAATTACCATCAGACAGCGAGATTAATATTACAGCAGACGAAAGCTTAAAAATAGATGTGCATTGCGGGAAGATATATTTCAGCATGAAAGGTTTGTCAAGGGAGGAATTCCCGGTTATACCTGAATTTGGCAGCTCCAAAACAATAGTAATGCAAAAGAAAGCTTTAGACGAAATGTTTAAAAAGACAATATTTGCCGTTTCAACAGACGAAACAAGGTATGTCTTAAATGGATTGTATCTGGTTATTAAAGAAGGGAAACTTGTGATTGTTGCAACGGACGGAAGAAGACTGGCTCTTATAGAAGATCAGATAGCAGAGCAAAAAATTGATAAAAGCGTAATCGTTCCAAGCAGAACAATAAACGAATTAGTGAAACTATTCGCAAATGTTAATGATGAAGAAGAAATAAAGATACAGCTTCTTGACAATCAGATTGCATTTAGATTTGATAACACAGTGGTATTCTCTAGATTAGTGGAAGGGGTTTTTCCTAATTATGAGCAAGTTATTCCAAAGAGCTCGGCGTTCCAACTTAGCATAAATAGAGATGAACTTCTTGCGGTTACTAAAAGAGCAGCATTATGTGTTATGGATAAGGGAGGATCTGTTAAATACAATATAACTAAAGGCAAACTTTTAGTGGCTGCTTCAGCTCACAGTTATGTTGAGTATAAAGACGAACTCGACATAAATTATAGCGGGACATCAATAGAGATAGCTTTTAATCCGGTATATTTGCTGGATGTTTTAAAAAACATTGATTCAAAAGAAGTGTTTTTTGAATTCTCAAGCTCAGTGAATCCCGGAGTTATAAAACCAACAAATAATAATAAGTTTATTTATATTATTATGCCAATGAAAATCAGCTAACAGAGATCTCTCAAAAAGTCCTTTGCGTAGCTAAGCCTGCAGTAACTAAAACTTGAAATTAAGTTGTTTTAAAAGGTTTTAAGTTATCAGTTAGTTGTTTGTGATGCTGTAACCCGGCCCAAGATGAGGTTTTCTTAATATAAATGTACCTAAAAAATCTACAGCTAATACAATTTAGGAATTACAAGCAGGAAAAACTCAACTTCCTGCCTGGTTTGAATGTTATTTATGGACAAAATGCCTGTGGAAAAAGTAATATATTAGAAGCGATCTACTTGCTGGTGCAGATGAGAAGTATGAGAACAACCAATGTAAGGGAAGCTATTCAATGGGGTCATGAAGGATTTTTAGTCCAAGGGACTTTTTGCAACGTTTTTGGCGATAAAGAAATAAGCCTAAAAGTTATTGAAGGAGGTAAGCGTTCGATAAAAATAAACGGCAAAGAGTTGCATAAGCATTATGAATTGATTGGACAGGTGCCGGTTGTGCTTTTTGTTCCGGACGATCTAAGAATAATAAAAGCCGAACCAGAACAAAGACGGAAGTTTTTAAATTCGATTATAGTTCAAATTGATAGTAATTACTTTAACAATTTGTTAAATTACAATAAGGTGCTGGCAGAACGCAACGAAGCGTTAAGACAGTTTAAAGCTAAACAGTTAGGATTAGATGGGATAACGCCGTGGACCGAAAAACTTGTAACAATCGGTTCAGAAATTATACAAACAAGGAATAAGTATGTACAGGAGCTTAATGCAATCCTAGGGGAAGTTGATTCTTTGCTGGGTGATGCTAAGATGAAGCTCTCAATATTGTATAAAAGTTTTATTAATGAATGGGAAGATGTTAATACCTTAAAAAGTTCATTTGCCAATTTGATACATGAAAAACAACAGTTAGAAACGGTTATTTGTCAAACACTTGTTGGGCCGCACAGGGACGAATTAGAGATTTTTGGCAATGGTAAAGTTCTAAGGGCATATGGTTCGCAGGGCCAACAGCGTAAAGCAATACTTAGTCTTAAAATAGCATCGGTATTGCTGTTAAAGAAGCATTTTAGTGAATGGCCCATAACGCTTTTTGATGATGTGCTGTCGGAATTAGATGAGTGTAATCAAAAAGCTCTTGAAGATATTTTAATTGCGTTAAGCAGCAAATATCCTTCGCCTGCTATGAGCAACTGGCAGTGTTTTATTACTACGGCTGATCATTTAGGCAGGTGGGATGGTAAAAATATTAATAAAGTACAAATAGCGCAAGGAAATGTTTGTGTATAAGTTCAGCAAAGCTGGCGAATTAGTAAAAACAGTGCTTGAAAGATCCGGCATTAATGAAATTAATTACGCAATATTTGATATATGGGAAAAAGAAGCGGGTGGTTTAGTCCGGGTTACAGAAGTGGTTGGCTTAAGTAAGGGAATATTACGGGTAAAGGTTGCGATGCCTGCATGTTA
This sequence comes from bacterium, assembly GCA_043809745.1. GTDB lineage: Bacteria > Elusimicrobiota > JBDRMW01 > JBDRMW01 > JBDROU01 > JBDROU01. The sequence goes on along the minus strand of JBDROU010000088.1, from coordinate 11,776 downwards.
TCAGGAACTCCTGATAAGAAAAAAGCAGTTGTTAACAAAAATAAATAAGCATTTTGGAAGTGCTGTATTAAGAGATATTAAAGTTATAAGTTCCAATGAGTGAAAACAATAAAAACAAACATGAAATAAACGTGAACAAGGGAGGAAAGATGCCTACTTCGCCGAATACACAGGCAGCAGAATATGATGCCTCTAAAATACAAGTATTAGAGGGATTAGAAGCAGTTCGTAAAAGACCTGCCATGTACATTGGTTCAACAGGATCTGTTGGGCTTCATCATCTTGTATACGAGGTGGTTGATAATTCTATCGATGAGGTTTTAGCCGGTTTTTGCAAATCTATCGATGTTGTTATTCATACCGATAAATCTGTTACAGTATTGGATGATGGACGCGGCATTCCGGTAGAACCTCATCCTAAATTCAAAGACAAGAGCGCTTTAGAGGTGGTGATGACCAAACTTCATGCAGGCGGGAAGTTTGATCATGCGACATATAAAGTCTCAGGAGGATTGCATGGCGTAGGAGTAAGCGTTGTGAATGCTCTGTCTGAACTGCTTATAGTTGAAGTATATAGAGGCGGAAAAATATACTCGCAAAAATATAGGCAGGGAAAACCTGAAGGGCCCCTGCAAGATGCCGGGACAACAGACGATCGAGGAACTAAGGTTACCTTTTTAGCAGACAAGGAGATATTTAAGGTTGTAGATTTTTCATTTGAGACATTATCGAATCGTTTTAGAGAACTTGCTTTCTTGAATGCCGGCACCAAGATTACCATCATGGATGAACGGGTTGATAAGGAACACACATTCAGCTATGAAGGCGGCATAGTCGCGTTTGTTAAATATCTTAATTTAAATAAAAATGTTTTGCATCCCACTCCTATATATTTTTCAAAAGAAAAAGACGATATAGTCGTGGAAATGGCTTTGCAATATAACGATAGTTATAACGAGCAGACATTCAGTTTTGTTAATAATATTAATACTATTGAGGGCGGAACCCATTTAACTGGATTTCGTTCTGCTTTAACCAGGGTGATTAATGATTATGTAAAAAGAAACGAGTTGGTTAGGAATAAGGATTTATCACTAACAGGCGACGATGTGCGCGAGGGATTAAGTTGTGTGCTCTCGGTGAAAATCCCGAATCCGCAGTTTGAAGGTCAAACGAAAACTAAGCTTGGTAATTCAGAAGTGGAAGGAATTACAAAATCAGTTGTAGGGGAGAGCCTGTCGAGCTTTTTTGAAGAGAATCCCAGTGTGGTGCAGCGGATAATTGAAAAGGTTATAAATGCCGCAGAGGCCAGAGAAGCGGCAAGGAGAGCCAGGGAGCTTACACGCAGAAAGGGCGCGCTTGATACAGCAAGTTTACCCGGGAAATTAGCTGATTGTTCGGAAAAAGATCCGGACAAAAGTGAACTTTTCTTGGTTGAGGGTGATTCAGCGGGAGGCAGCGCAAAGCAGGGGAGGGATAGAGAAATTCAGGCAGTACTGCCATTAAAAGGGAAGATCATTAATGTTGAGAAAGCAAGATTGACTAAGATATTGTCTAATGAAGAAATAAGGACAATGATCACCGCGATCGGCACAGGCGTAGGCGAGGAGGAATTTGATTTAAAACAAGCCCGTTACCATAAGATTATAATAATGACAGATGCCGACGTTGACGGTGCTCATATACGCACACTTCTTCTTACATTCTTTTATAGGCAGATGCTTCAGCTCATCAAATCAGGGTATATTTATATAGCTCAGCCGCCGTTATTTAAGGTAAAAAGAGGCAAGAAGGAGATGTATTTGGACAGCGAAGACGAACTTAATAATTTTCTTTTTTCGCAAGGCGTTGATTCGATAAAAACTATTGATTCGACAGTTTCTACTAGAAAAAAAGTGTTAGACCAGAAAAATTTTAAGGATGTGTTAAACTGGTTGGTTGAGATAGAAACGCTTTTAAAAAAACTTTCTAAAAAGAAGCTTTCATGGAAGGATTATAAAGAAATGAAAAATAGTAATAAACTTCCTCTATATAAAGTAGAAAGAGAAGACCAGGTGCCGCAATACATCTATACTGACAAAGAGTGGAAGGAATTTAAGTTAAAGTATATGGGGGAGAAAAAGGATTTATCAGCTGCCCCCGAATCGCCTCAATTGGATTTAGAGTTGGTAACAGAAGAATTAGGGCCGGAGGTTAAGGATTTATGGGAACTCCCCAAACTAGATGAACTTGTGAAAAACATTGATAAAGCGGGCTTGGATACAGCTCTTTTTGAAACTGAGAAGAGGAGTAAACCTGTATATATAATAAATGCGGACAGCGATCCGTTAGAGATTTATGATTTTAGAGATTTGTTAGATGCGGTAAAAACCCTTGGATATAAGGGAACTACTGTGCAAAGATATAAAGGATTGGGGGAGATGAATCCCGAGCAACTCTGGGAAACAACCATGGATCCGAAATGCCGGAAGCTTCTTAGAGTAGTCTTGGAAGATGCTGTTGAAGCGGAAAGAATATTTACTACACTTATGGGAGATAATGTAGAGCCGAGGAGAATATTTATTCAAACACATGCTCTCGAGGTGCAGAATTTAGATATATAATCAGTTCTCAATTTTATTTTAAGGGAAAGGTAAATTTTTATGGAAGAGAAAAACAATATAGAAGAGTCTGTAGAAAATCCTAATATTCTTCCTCGTAATATAGAAGACGAGATGAAGGATTCGTATATTGATTATTCGATGAGCGTTATCATTGGCAGAGCGCTGCCGGATGTGCGCGACGGGCTAAAACCTGTGCATAGAAGAATACTTTTCACCATGGATGAGATGGGTCTTGTGTTTAATAAAGCCTATAAAAAAAGCGCCAGAGTAGTAGGAGATGTCTTAGGTAAATATCATCCGCATGGCGATTCTGCCGTATATGATGCGTTGGTAAGAATGGTACAGGAGTTTTCTCTGAGATATACGCTTGTTGATGGGCAGGGTAACTTTGGTTCAGTGGATGGTGATCCCCCGGCGGCGATGCGATATACAGAAGTAAGAATGGACCGCATCACGCAGGAGATGCTCTCTGACATAGATAAGAATACGGTTGATTTTATGACAAATTATGACGGTTCTTTACAGGAACCTCAGGTACTTCCTGCCATGCTTCCGAACTTGCTTCTTAACGGATCGAGTGGGATTGCGGTTGGGATGGCTACAAATATCCCTCCGCATAATTTGACCGAACTTGTGGATGCAATTAATGCGTATATTGATGATAAAGAAATCACAACAGCTGATTTAATGAAGATAATCAAAGGGCCTGATTTCCCGACCGGCGGCACGATTTGCGGTTATAATGGTATAAAAAATTATTTTGAGACGGGAAGAGGTTCTGTTAAGATAAGAGCAAAAGCGCATATAGAAGATATGCGGGGAGGAAAACAAGCGATCATAGTCGATGAATTACCGTATCAAGTAAACAAATCATCACTTTTAAGTACGATTGCTGAACTGGTGCGCGATAAAAGAATAGAAGGAATCTCAGATTTACGCGATGAGTCAAACAGGGATGGGATACGAGTGATGATAGAACTGAAGAGGGATGGGAACTCCCAGGTTATACTCAATCAGTTATATAAACATACTCAGATGGAGGTGTCATTTGGTGTTATTATGCTTGCATTGGTTGAGAATAAACCCAAGGTCTTAAGCCTTAAAGAGATGATGGGCCACTATATCGATCACCGCTGTACAATTGTTAGAAGACGTACACAATTTGATCTCAATAAAGCCGAAGAAAGGGCGCATATTGTAGAGGGATTAAGGATTGCAATAGATAATCTTGATAGGATTATAAATATAATTAGAGAATCCAATGATTCAGAAACCGCTAGGAAGCAGCTGGTGAATGAGTTTAAGTTAAGTTTCAAGCAGGCGCATGCGATACTTGAAATGAGGCTCCATCAACTAACCGGACTTGAACGCAAAAAACTTCAGGATGAGTATCTGGACTTAATTAAAACCATTGAGCAGCTTACTTCAATCTTAGCAGATTCCCGCAAGATACTTACGATAGTAAGGGAAGAATTAGCAAACTTAAAAGAAAAATACGGTGATGCAAGAAGAACAGAGCTTGCTGCCGAAATACAGGATTTGTGCATGGAGGATCTTATACGCGAAGAAGATGTTGTGGTTACTTTATCGCACGCAGGCTATGTAAAACGCCTGCCGGTTACCACCTATAAAAGCCAGAGACGAGGGGGTAGAGGTGTAACAGGCATGAGTACACGAGAAGAGGATTTTATAGAGGATCTGTTCATTTGCACTACGCATTCTTATCTCTTATTCTTCACAAACCTCGGACGTGTATACTGGGTAAAAGTTTATGAAATCCCGGAAGGCGGAAGAACTTCTAAGGGGAAAGCGGTGGTAAATTTATTGCAGCTTTCACAGGCTAATGAGAAAATTACTGCTGCAATTTCTGTAAAAGATTTTGAAGCGCAGAAGGATAATTTTCTTTTAATGATGACGGCGCAGGGTACGATCAAGAAAACTAATCTGGACAACTTCTCAAATCCGCGAAGAGGCGGAATTATAGCTATTAGTTTAGATGAGAACGATAAATTGATAGATGTAAAACTGACTAATGGGAAGCAGGGTATTATAATTGCCACTAAAGAAGGTGCTGCAATAAGATTTTTAGAAGAGGATGTTAGGCCTATAGGCAGATCCGGACAGGGCGTAAGAGGTATAAGACTGGAAAAGGGCGATGAGGTAGTTGGAATGGAAGTGGTGCAGCCTAATGAAAGCCTGTTAACTGTAACAGAGAATGGTTTTGGCAAGCGCAGCAAGGTTGATCTGTACCGCGAACAATCAAGAGGCGGCAAGGGCGTTATTAACATAAGGGCAACCGAACGAAACGGCAAAGTTGTTGGAATACGCAGGGTAAAGGATGAAGATGATATAGTACTTATGACGATGCAAGGCATAGTAATTCGTCAGCCGGTTAAAGGCATATCTCAAATCGGACGCAATACACAAGGCGTAAGACTTGTTAAGCTCGAGTCTAATGACAAACTTGCAGTAATAGCTTATATTGTTAAGGAAGACGAAGTTATTGATGAGATAGAAGAGAAAAAGTAAGTGTAAAGCCAGGTTATTTGCAGTAAAATTTTATAAAGGTGGTTAACGAAATTGTCTGCAGGGTTTACTCCGATTGAGCATACCGCGGATGTCGGGCTTGAGGTTTGGGGCAAAACATTAGAAGAGCTTTTTGGTGCGGCGGCATGCGGCATGTTTTCTTTTTTTACCTCACTTGAAGATATAAAGCCGTCTAAATCTAAAAATGTTGTAGTAAAAAGCAACGATTTAGAAGAGTTGCTTGTAGATTGGCTTAATGAGTTAAACTACCTCTTCGAAACAGAAAAATTTGTTTTTAACACATTTAAGATAACAATCGATAAAAGTAAATTCACTCTTAAAGCAAAATGCACAGGCGAAAAGATAGACTTATCAAAACGTGAGGTAATGACAGAAATAAAAGCTGCCACGTTTTCTGACCTGCAAATCAAAAGACAGAATAATCTATACAAAACCACAGTTATTTTTGACGTGTAATTGTATGTATGGAAATCAACCTAAAAAAAATCGATAATAACCGATGGGAAATACCAAAAACGGGAGGGATGCGCGTTCCCGGCAAGATATTTGCTTCGGAAAAGATGATTGAAAAAATAATTCAGGATAAAGCCGTCAATCAAGTAGCAAATGTAGCTCATATACCAGGCATTGTTGGTTTTTCTTTAGCCATGCCCGATATTCATTGGGGTTATGGAATGCCAATAGGCGGGGTAGCGGCAACTGAAATTTCCCAGGGAGGTATTATATCACCCGGTATGGTTGGTTATGATACAAACTGCGGTATGCGGCTGGTTGCAACAAAATTGGATTTTGCAGCTTTAAAGAATCAGTTAGAGGCACTTATAAATTTATTGTTCAAGGCTGTTCCTTCTGGGGTGGGGTCAAAGGGAAGGATAAGCTTCAATAAAAAGGATTTGAAACAAGCGTTGTGCAAAGGAGCAAAATGGGCTGTTGAAAAAGGTTTTGGGGAAATGGAAGATTTAGATGCGCTTGAGTCAGGCGGACGGTTTGAAACTGCAGATCCAGAAAAGTTGAGCTACAAAGCGTTAGAAAGAGGTGTGGATCAATTAGGCAGCTTGGGTTCTGGCAATCACTTTCTTGAAATACAGATTTTGGATGAGGTCTTTGATGAAAAAAAGTCACAGGAATTCGGATTATTTAAAGGACAGATCTTGGTTATGATACATACAGGTTCAAGAGGGGTTGGTCATCAGATGTGTACGGACCAGCTAAAGATTATGGAGCAAGCGCATGCTAAGTATAAAGTTCAACTTCCTGACAGACAGCTTGCCGGTGTACCGTTTGATACAGATGAAGGAAGAAACTACTTTGCTGCTATGAGCGCAGCAGCTAATTTTGCATGGGCGAATAGACAGATGATAACGCATTGGGTGAGAGAAGTTTTTATGAAAACCCTTAATGAAAGCCCGAAAAATCTGGGATTGGAAGTAATCTCGGATATAGGTCATAATCTTGCCAGAGTTGAAGAGCATGATGTTGACGGCAAAAAGAAAAAGGTAGTTGTTCATAGAAAAGGAGCCGCTCTTTCAATCCCGCCCAACCATCCATTAAATCCACCAAAATACAAGGGAATAGGTTTACCTATACTTATCCCCGGCAGTATGGGTACTGCCTCATATATATTAGTTGGAACAGAACAAGCAGCAAAAGAGACATTCTGTTCTACATGCCACGGTGCAGGAAGAGCGATGAGCCGCTCAGAAGCTGTAAGAAGGGTCAGGGGGAATGATCTGGCCAACGAACTTAACAGTAAAGGTATCCTGGTGCAGACCGGAAGTTTAAGAGGGCTTGCAGAAGAAGCTCCGATAGCCTACAAGGATGTTTCAGAAGTAGTAAATGTCTGCCAAGCCGCCGGCATCTCAAAAAAAGTAGCAAAACTAAAACCCATCGCCGTAATCAAAGGCTAATAACGAGAGGCGAGAGGGATGTTGCTGTCAGTATTGACAGTTTATAAGGTACAATCGCAATAATCGGGACAAACACCTATTTATTATCCGTGCACAACAAAGAATTCAGATGGGCGTGTAAACGCTTCATTCGCAATGGCAGGTTAGATTTTTAATATTTTATCTGTCAATCTGTCAACAACGCTTTTCCCTTGAAATAGTAGTAGAAAAAAGGTAGAATTCCCCGAGTCTACATGTGGCTAGTTATTGGATTTGTGCATAACAGCATCGTTTTATAGAGCAATTTTGGCTAATCGCTGGGGTTGCTTTTTTAGTATGATATAATCACATTTTAGATAAAGAATATTATTAACTGATTTCCAACAATGTTACACAATCACTACGACATTATAATCATAGGTGCAGGGCCGGCAGGTTTGATAGCTGCCATTGAAAGCCATGATCCTTCAAAAAAAATAATGATCCTTGAAAAAATGCATAAACCAGCATTAAAATTGCTGATCTCAGGGAAAGGCCGGTGTAATATTACCAATAGCGTTCATCTTCAAGATTTTATTTCGCATTTTGGGAAGAACGGCAGGTTTTTGAAATTTGCTTTTTCAGAGTTTTTTAACACGGAACTTCTTAAGTATTTTGAAAACATGGGCGTTCAATTTAAACTTGAGCGAGGAGGACGTTACTTTTCTCAAGATGATGATTCAGCTGCAGTATCAACAGCATTGCTCCACAAGATACATTCATTAAATATTTCCCTCTTAACTCAAGCGGAAGTGATCGGAATTACAAAGCCTGCTGATGGTAAATTTACGATCAAGGTTAACAGTAAAAATGCTAAACACATGAATTTTAGCGCAGGGAAAGTAGTTCTTGCGACCGGGGGAAAATCATATCCCCAAACCGGCTCTAGCGGTACGGGATATAGATTAGCGTCCGAACTCGGCCATACTATTATACCTCCTTTGCCGTCCCTCACGCCAATCGAAACCAAAGGTAACACTGCGCACAGGCTTGAGGGATTATCCCTGCGAAATGTATCGGTAAAAATATGGTGTAATAATAAAAAGGCCGATGAACTGTTCGGTGAGATGGTATTTACTGGCTTTGGTGTTTCCGGTCCTATAATTCTGACATTAAGCAGAACCATTATAAAACTTGTTAAAGAAAAGCAAAAAGTGAGTATTGGAATCGATCTAAAACCTGCCTTGGATTATGAAAAACTCGACCAAAGACTTCTAAGAGAGATAAATGCGCATGGCAAGCAAAGCTTTAAGAGTTTATTAAAAAAAATAATGCCCAACAAATTGATCCCTATATTTATCGAGGAATTGCGGATATCCGAATCAAAACAATTGTGCTGCTTAAGTGCTGATGAGCGCAAGCGATTGAAATTATTGGCAAAAGATTTTCGCTTTGAAGTTGCTGGGTACAAATATTTCGATCATGCCATTATTACAGCAGGCGGAATCTGCATACAAGAGATCAATCCCCAAACAATGGAGTCGAAACTTGTTCGAGGTTTATATTTTGCCGGCGAAATTATTGACATTGATGCTGACACAGGCGGATTTAACTTACAGGCTGCTTTTTCTACAGGATGGATTGCGGGACGAGCTATACGTTCAATTTAGCGTAGAGGATGTTGTGCATGATTACAAGCAAGATCTAGAGGAATATTTTGGACATAATAATCAGCAACCTGCGAATACCAGTTGAAAAAGACGGTATAGATGAATATATAAAGGCGGCTTCTGAAAAACTTAATATCAACGCAGAGGATATTAATTTCTCCAAAATATTAAGCAAATCACTGGATGCCCGCGGGAAAAAGCAGTTTTACTATGAGGTTTCAATAGTTGTGGGCGTGGATGATCGCTTTGCTAATGAGGAACTCTTTCCAGCATATATTGAGAAAAAAAATCTTGAGAGAAAGCAAATAAGTGTAAAAGACAAGCCTGTAATTGTGGGATTCGGTCCTGCTGGCATGTTCGCGGCTCTTGAGCTAATAGAGTATGGAATTAAGCCTTTAATATTTGAAAGAGGCAAAAGAATGGAGGATCGTTCTCGTGATGTGCAAAGGTTTATTAATGAAAGAGAGCTTGATATTGAATCGAATATCCAATTTGGCGAGGGTGGAGCCGGTTCATATTCAGACGGAAAACTATTTTCCAGGATAAAAAATTCTTACTATGTGGATAGGGTTTTAGGTGCTTTTATTAAATTTGGTGCCCCGGAGGAGATAGGGTATGTAAGCAGGCCTCATCTCGGGACGGATGTGCTTTGTGGAATAGTAAGCAATATTAGGAACTACATTCTAGATAGAGGCGGTGAGATATGTTACGGCTCAAAAATGACAGATATTATTATATCTGGAGGCAAAGCGCAGGGTATAGTAATAAATGGGAAGAAGGAGTATCTGTCTTCTGCAATTTATCTTTCAGTGGGGCATTCCGCGCGTGATACATTTGAGATGATCCACCAAAAAGGCATCGTTGTTGAACAGAAACCTATTTCGGTTGGGGTAAGAGTTGAACACCCGGTTGAAGTTATTGATCTTATAAGATATGGCAGGAAATACAAGGATTTTCCCGGTATAGGGGCCGCTAATTATTCTTTTACATACAATAACAAAAAGATCGGGAGGGGAGTTTTTACATTCTGCATGTGCCCGGGAGGCGAGGTGCTGAATGCTTCATCCGAAAAAGGGATGATGGTGGTAAACGGGATGAGTTATTCTAAAAGGTCTTCCGAGTTCTCAAATGCCGCGATAGTGGTAACTTGCCATAATGAAGACTATAAGTCAATCCATCCGCTTGCCGGACTTGAATTTCAAAAGGATATAGAAAGAAAGGCTTTTTGTTCAGCCGGAGAGAGGTGGAAAGCTCCCGCGCAGAATTTAACAGATTTTCTTGCAGATAGAGTTTCCTCTAAACTTAACAAGAATTCATTTAGGATGGGGGTTTCTGCTGTTAATATGAAAGATCTTTTCCCTGCTTTTATATATGAGGCGCTTCTAGCAGCGTTTAATAAATGGAAGGAAGATGAGCCTTTGTTTGTTTCAGAGCATGGTATTTTGTTGGGTGCCGAGACAAGGACCTCCTCGCCGGTAAGAATCAAGCGGAACGAAAGATATGAATCGGTTAACACAAAAAATCTCTACCCGATAGGAGAAGGGTCAGGATATGCGGGCGGTATAACCAGCTCCGCCGCAGATGCCATAAAAGCTGTAGAAATGCTGGGATAACTTCGGGGACGCTGCTGTCAGTATTGCAGTTTATACTAAGGAAAGGTGCATTTGATATTCTCAAGTATACTAATATATAATAATTATTATGGCTGAGCGATCTCATGCTAACAGCAGCGCTCCATTTCTATGATTAATTTTCAGCAGATTTCAGAGTTTATTGTTAAACAGGTGGTAGCACTTCAATTACCTTCATTTAGCTGTAAGGCAGAAATTAAACCGGGGCGGGTTGAGAAAATAGAAAAAGCTTCAGACATATCCGGATTTATAGATCATACAGCGCTTAAACCTCAAACAAATAGACGGGATATTGTTCAGCTGTGCAGACAGGCGCGAAAGAACAACTTTTACAGTGTGTGTGTTAGCCCGGTATATATTGAAGAAGCGAAAAAGCAGCTGGATTGTTCAAATAGCCTGGTAGTTTCTGTAATAGACTTTCCTTTTGGGATGAGCTCACGCAAAAATAAAGTAAACGAGGCTAAGGAAGTAATAAATCTCGGAGCGGATGAGATAGATATGGTTATTGCTCTTGGGCTCTTAAAAGGAGGGGAGTACAGAAAAGTTTTTGAAGATATAAGAAGTGTTGTGGAAGTAAATGAAACTGTTCCGGTGAAGGTGATTATAGAAACGTGTCTTTTAGAAGAAGAAGAAAAAATTATTGCATCTTTACTTGCAAAGAAGGCCGGTGCCGCGTTTGTGAAAACGTCAACAGGATTTTCTTCCGGAGGGGCAAAGGTTAAGGACATCGAGCTTATAAGGAAGTTTGTGGGGAAAGATATGGGAGTAAAAGCTTCCGGTGGGATAATTAATTATAAAATTGCAGCAGCTATGCTGGAGGCGGGCGCTAACAGATTGGGCTGTTCTGCTTCTATGGATATTATACAAGTAGATTTAAATAAGTAGTCTGCTTTAAATGAAAATCATAGGAGGTGTTTTATGAAGATTGCTACCACGGATTGCCGTGATTGCAAAAAGGAAGTCAGCCTGAATGCCAGGGCCTGTCTTCATTGCGGGGCTCCTCGTCCCTGGAAACATGAGTGGCATGGTTCCGGTGTGGATTGGAAATCTAAAAAGATGATAGGTAACTATCCGCTTATTCATATTGCATTTGGCCGTGATGCTAAAGGAAAATTAAGAGTGGCGAAAGGGATTATAGCTATTGGCCAGTTTGGCATAGGATTAATCACTTTTGCCCAGTTTGGGATTGGAGTATTGTTTGGATTCGGGCAGTTTATTATAGGTTTAACAGCTGTAGCGCAATTCGCAGGAGCATTATATTTTGCGATCGGTCAGTTTGTAACAGGTTATATAGCTATAGGCCAGGTTGCCATAGGTTATTATGTGTTTGCCCAAGTAGGTTTTGCTGAGCATGTATGGAGTGTGAAAAGCAAGGATCCTGAGGCTATTCAATTCTTTCTTAATTTTTTCAGTGGGGTTAAATTATTATTACTGAAGGTTAGGTTGTTTTTTTCTTAAAT
>JBDROU010000087.1:0-4589 GCA_043809745.1 bacterium | reverse complement strand
TATCAAATGATATCCTGCTGAATTCCAGCGCTGATTATAATAAGGTCCGACCAGATCAAACTCATTAACAAATCTATTTCCCTTTTCAGGAACTATACCGAATTTAGATGTAAATTTATACTCTGCTTCATACGCTTTGTCCTCTGCCGGGTCTGATAAACTAAAAACAATCAGCTTAAATAATGTAAATGTATTATATTTTCTAGCAAGGCCAAAATAACTTTGTGGGATATCTCCTGCATGGATAGCTTCATGGTTTAAAGCAAAAGCACCCCAGAAAATATTTTTTAAAAATATTTTATTAATATAAATCAGCGGTCTGCCCATTGCCCCTGATAATTGAGCCCCTGTTGTATATGCAGCACCCGGGATATCACCCATGTAAATTGCTGCATTTGTTGATTTTAATATCTCGAAACTAGCCGGATTAGCTATCTGAGTAAGCAGTTTCATTTTTGCAACAGCGTCTCCTTCAGGAGTACCGATAGTCCGGGAAGTATATTCATCAAGCTGGCCGCTTTTACTAAGACTGCCCCATTCCTCCTCTATCCAGTTATTAATACTTACAACTCTTTTACGAGCTAAACCGCTGGTAAATGCCAAACCCTTTTTACTTATTCCAGTGACAATAGTTTGATCCCGTTCTTTGCTAGTATTTTTGATTTTATCTGCTCTGGTTATGGATTCAAGCAATCCCTGCATATCAGGACTTAATTTCTGTATATCAGCAGGTAAAGCTTGGAACTGAACAGGCGGAGCCCGCACCTGCGCTGCACTTGTTAAAGCAGGGCTTGCAGAAGGCCAAACAATCATGACAAACACTATTGCCGCCCCTACCATATTTCTAACTGCAGCCGGCAAAAACGAGCTTTTTGAAGTTGTTTGAACTTGAGTTTTAGAAACAGTTGTTAATTCTGGGGCTTGATTATTGGAATTGGTAGTATTCGAAAATACGCCTTTTAAAGTCTGGGCATCAAGCTGTAATTGCGGAGCAAGGGTGCTTGCAGATGCTTTTTGCTCAGTAACAGAAAAATCCCCTCCCGCTGCCCAGGCAATATCCATCACCAGAAATGCCTGCAACAGCATTAAGGCTATAACTCTAAAAATTAAACTGAATTTTGATTTCCTATGATTCATATGCTTGTCCATTGCCCCTAAACCCTAATCCCCATACCCCATTTTTATATCGCCTGTCCGACAAATAAACCTTCCATAACAGTTATATTAAATTGCCTCTGTATAATCCTAATTTCAGCAGCATTATCAAGGCCAATTACTCTATCAGGCATCAATTCAAGAATGGTATTGTTTGCCTTGGCCCAAATCAAGCCAATTTCAGCATTAGAAACCCCGTAAAGGGAAGCATTACTTAACAAATCTTCCATTGTCTGCCTGTATTTTTTCATCAGAAGATTAATTTGTTCATCCAATTCCTTTTCCTGAGATTCTATATCCACCCAACCACCACCCATAGCTGCAAAAATAAGATGCTCTTTTTGTTTCTTTAGTTTGGTAATTTCATCTTTCAACCCTTTTGTTGTCTCATCATGTACCTTATTCATAGCCGCAACAGCAGTTAATGATGCCTGCTTGAGTTCTGGCATGCTTAGCTTTCCGGCAATGATCGTATCTATAGCATTCAAATGATAAGGCAGCTCAGCCACTACTTGTGCATTAATTTTATTCGCGTTATTGCGTACGCGCACACCAAACTCAAGCGCTGATTTTAACGCCTTTGCCTCATACGGAGATAGGATGCTGCGTTCAGCCAAAATATCAACAACCTTAACAATATCTTTTTCCTCAATATCATGACGGATACGGTTTATCCAGGCAAAGATATGGATATTCCTTAAAAGCCGCTTTTTTATATCAATCTTTTCTAGATCACTCAATGTTAATACCGCACTGGTATTTATATCTTTGATCAATTCTGTTTCTAAATTTATTATTTCCTTTCCATCTTTAGAGGCGATGATCTCCCCTTCAGAAAGAATAGGGTTAACTTTCTTCCTGAGTCTGTTATAAACTTCTTCACTTCCAAATATAATTTCTGTATCGAAAAATAAAGTAGTAATAATTGGATTAACCCCTAAATCAATAGGCGCGATATCCATTCCCATAGCGCTAAAATCACGTATTTCTTTTTCAACTAAAAGCTCAGGTATTTTTTCCGGAGTCCTAAAATCGGTTTTAAAAATATCAGACAAATTATCGTCAAATTTAAAACCGGCTGCTTGCAAACCGTATTTGATCTGTTTTTCATAATACTTGGCGTCCTCTGTATATGCTGAACTTGAAGCAATAACAACAAAGTCTATATCTGAATCAAGGCTAAAATCAGAAACACGTGCTAAGCTGCCCATTATAATCACAGCTACATTAGCTTTCTTTTCCTCGATAACTGACTCTGCCACTATTTCCATCACTGTCCTTACGCTCTTCTGCCAGAGCTGACTTACCTTTAAGCTTGAAACTCCCCGCGACTGTGCTCTTTTTAGCTCATCCAGCATTTTATCTTTAAATTCTCGAATTTTCCTATATTTATCATCAGTGATTTTAAGATTATCCAGCAACAGGTCCTTCTGGTATTGAAAAACAGCCTCTATACCATCTATCTCTGCCAATTCTCCTTGTTTGTCATTGCCGTAAAAATAGGCATTTTTGAACAAATCAGCGTTCAATGTGATCTTTGGAGATAAATTAACATTTCCTGCCCAGGCCGTGCCCTGTGCCATTTCATTTTTAGTTGAAATTGGTATATGGGCAATACCCATGACCAGAAATGCCTGCAACAGCACCGAGGAAATGATCTTTAATATTAAATTGTATTTTCCTTTTCTATACATCATTATCTTTGAGCCTGATTTTTTATCTAAATACTCACTATTCAATACACAATACTGTTTTCTATATTGCCTGTTCAATTAAATAAGAGTGCTGTGTTAAGTTCATATTGGTCATGTTATTATCAGTATCATACAACTCCAATATCCCAGGATTTTGGCTCATATTAATCGAAGCAACTGCTACCGATACTTCTACCTCCTGATAGAAATCAGTTCCCATAGGCCTGACCTCATGGATCGGAAAAAGTCCTTTTGTATCACCATATACGTTTTTTTTAATTCCAAACGCCCATTCATTATCAACTCCTCTCCCCTCAAAGGAGATCTGTTTTCCGATAAGCAGTCCAGTATCGACCAAATTCAGTTTTCCCTCTGCAAAAGGCATCACCACAAGTCCTACCAGCTCAGAAGGGATCGTCATTTCAAACTGATCAGCCGCGGCATCAATGACAAACCACTTGTCCTGCCCCATATTAAGAATAACAAACCTATGCGGGCCGTTATCAACCAACCGGATGTTTTCCTTTGCCAATTCCCCTAACTGCTGTTGAACCTGCTCAGAAGCAAGCTGAGTATCAGTATAGTTTTTCTCTTCCTTTAACGTTTTTTTACTTTGTTCAATAAAAAATTCAATTAGCCAACTATACACCAGTTCATTACGATAGAAACAATCAGCACGAACATTATCCTGTTTTTTCACTTCATTCCGCCAGTGTGTTAACCACTCTTTAGAACTTGGAATTTTTTGATTGATATTGTCAGTAATCAACCGGTCAATCAGATTCAAGCGCTCTTGCACAAATAGAATTGCTCTCTGCCCAATCTCCCTTTGCTCTTTATTAAGATACTCTGACCACCGCGCGTTAAGATTTTTATCTGTCACATTAACTGCCCGCAAATATTTTTGCGGGAAAGTACTCCAGGATAGGCCAGCTATTTTTTCTGATTTCTGATCAAAAGAGAGATAAAAAGTTTTATATGTTTGGTTAAAAAGATTCGACTCAAGGCTTATCTGAGGAGAAAGCATATCATCTGATACACCATCGTTTACTTTTATACTCTTATTTTGAGCATAAAGATTTCCTTGAGTACAAATTAACATAATAAGTACCAACGCAACTAACTGTTTGATTATTCTGGAGGCTAGGTTGTTATTTAACATAGCAAAAAATGAATAAATCCTCTCCTTTTCGTCATCTTTCTTTTTTTTAAAGATCACTACAATTAGGTAAACCCCGTTAGAGAATTCTCTCTAACAGTTCCCGCTAACACTGACATCAAGCCCCGCTTGAAATTTTTAATCTGTTATGGTGTAATTTAGCGTTAATTTCTATATTTTTTCCCTACCAACTTTGTTGTTGTTTTTCTCTAATGGGGTAAAGATTTTAAATATTTAAACGTATTGCTACGTTGTTATTTGTATTTTTTTAAGCCAATTATAAAGGCCTGAAAAAGACGTTAAAGTATACCACACTTCATTGATTTTTGCTAAAAATTCTCAAAATTATTTAGTGATACAACTGTAATTATAACAATATGTTATGATGACAGCTGGTTTGTTTTTTATTGCTTTACATCTGCCTCATTTTCAATCATTTTTTCAAACGGCGTCTTCCTGCCCTGTAAGGCATTAATATACCGTGTATCATCCTCGTCTATCTCTTCGATCTTAGGCACGATCACCACATAGCTTATTCTTTTTTCTTCAAAATATTCCGTGATCCCCTCGGTGTGAAACCC
>JBDROU010000086.1:0-4144 GCA_043809745.1 bacterium | reverse complement strand
GAGCAAACCGAAATCGCCAAAATTGAAACCTTGTGTGTATAGAGGATTTTTCCGTTGCGGAGAATGTGGTTGCTTCATTACCACCGAAACTCAAAAAGGACATAACTATTTGCGATGTACCAAACGGAAAAATCCTTGTTCGCAAAGATATGCAAGAGAGGACGTCATCACTTCTCAAATCAGAGAAGAAATCAAAAAAGTTTCTTTTTCGGTTCGAACTTCCGCATTGCCGACCGCACTTTGTTTTTGGATTTCAAAAATGCCTTTAAAATTGCGGAAAAATACCATGCCGAGGCGCTTTGCGCCGAGGCAACATCTTTCAATTTCGCTGAATGTAAAACTTGGCGGAGAGGTGGGGATTTGAACCCCAGGTACCGGTATTAACCAGTACAGCGGTTTAGCAAACCGCCGCCTTAAGCCACTCGGCCACCTCTCCATCACTATCGTTCAGTCGAGGCGAGCCAGGATGTGTCTTCCTGTCGCCTCACCAACTCGGCGCCGTTGCAGGCTTGGTCACACTTATTCGTGTGACCTGCAACCCACTCGGCCACCTCTCCTCATATTCATTTGTCTATGACGAACATACTATCAAAATTTAAAAAAAAAGTCAAAAATATGATTTACCTCTTTCCGGCAGGCGCGATTATCATAGAATTGATAAAGATCAACCTGCATGTCTACTTGACTGAACTATATACCATATATGGTAGGATCTAAACAAGGTTTTTACCATGAATAGGATTAACAGCAACACAATTTTGAACAAGTCTATAAAAAAGCATTCCCCGGAATTTGGATGTTCTACGGTTAAACCGAAAAGTAAATTCATCCAAATAATAATCAAGGTACTGGACACGGCCTTGATGTGTCCCCAGCAGCCCTCTCTTAAGCAGGGCTGCTACCGTGTTGCATTTGGGAAGAAGATTTTTTCCAACAAACCCTTCTTTTTTAGTAATCTTATGAGTATAACCAAAAGTTTCCAGTTTACTATATCCTTTCCAGCCATCGGTTATTACTGTACTACCTGGTTCAATAGTTTCTTTTATCGCTGGAATCAAACTATCGCCAGAAGCATCGGGTATGCGTTTGAATCGTATGCGGCCAATACGCTTGCCATCAATTTGTGCCGCAATTACAACCAGAATTTTACCTTCGGAACCTCGGCCTTTTTTGCCTGTTTTTTTACCACCAATATAAGTTTCATCAACTTCAATTATCCCGGAAATACGATCGCGGCCCGGACGAATCATTGCATGTCTAAGTCTATGCAACCATTCCCAAGCAGTTTGATAGCTGCCTATCCCAAGAAATCTTTGCAAACCCAATGCGCTAATCCCATGCTTTTGATTCGTTATGTACCACATTGCCTTAAACCACAACTGGAGCGGTTTTCGGGTATCTTGAAATATTGTTCCGGCTGTTACAGAACTCTTAAAACCACATTTACTACATTTATAAAGACAATCATTGGTGAGCCATGCTTTGTTATTGCTACACCTTGGACATTTAAATCCTTCAGGCCATTTAATTTTGAAAAGATATTCTCTGCATGCTTCTTCAGAATTAAATCGTTTTTCAAAGTCCATGATATTTCGTGGGTAGTTTTCCATACCCCTATATACTACATATTGTAGTTAGTTCAGTCAAGTAGACATGCAGGAAGATCAAATAAAGGAACAAAAATAATGTTAATTAACCTGCGGTTGATTGGAAGGCTGTGGTTGAGCTAGGCGAAATAATGTCTTTTACCGTTCTGTGGTATAGTTTATGCGATGATACTCACCTTTATTGGGTAGTATGATAGCATGAAATATACCAGCTGGTTATTCTACTTAAAAAGCCTTAAATAATCCTTTTGGGTTTCTTTTACCATCTGGGCAATAAGTTCGATAAATTGTTTATCATTACCGCCCCTGGCTTTTTCTAATGAGGAAATATAGTCCTGCCGTACAATGGGTGGAATGATGGTTACAACATACCCTTCCTGCATTAAAATGGTGTTCATCAGGAGCCTGGATACCCTGCCGTTGCCATCAACGAAAGGATGTATAAAAACCAGCTCTTTATGGGCTAAAACCGCAAATTCTACTGGATGCTTCTCTTTTCTTAATTTGATTAGCTTTGCAGGGAAGGTTTTCATAAGTTTAGGCAATTCTTCAGGTAAAGGTAATGGATATTTTGAACCGGTTATATAGGCTTTCACTTTCCGATAAGCCCCTGCATTGGCTTCATCTATACGGTAATAAAAAAGATGGTGCAATTTAGTTATGTCTTTTTCAGTTACTGCTTTTGCCTTGGAAAGATTATACATGAAGTCATAGGCCTCACTATGCCCGATAGCTTCAAAGTGGTCTTTCATAGGTTTACCACCGATTGTTATGCCATCCTCAATTACTACTTTTGTTTCCGATTCTGTCAGAGAATTTCCTTCAAGGGCATTACTTGTGTAGGTTAATCCAATACGGAAGTATTCTTTTATCTGGCCTAATAAATGTTTATCAAAAGGCCTGTGTTTATTTATTTCTTGCTGTAACTGGTCTATTTCTGCAAAAATGGTATTCATCGGGGTACCCCCTAATAGGCCTAAATCATACCTTAAACGTCAATTTCTCAATACTATATTTTACCTTTTTATGACTAGACCGTCAAACATATTTATTTTAAAAAGAAATCTTATCTACTGTTTCTTGAAGTTGGGAAGGGAAAAGATGAATGTAAATCATTGTGGTTCTTATGTCGGAGTGCCCGAGGAATTCTTTTACCTGAACAATGTTCGCCCCGGCATCGATTAAAAGGCTAGCTGCGGTGTGGCGAGTTGCGTGTAGGGAGCAATGCAGTATCTTGGCCCTTTTAACTGCTGCCCTGAATTTATGGTCCAAAGTTGTTTCATCAAGTTTAGTCCCGCTAATATTAGTAAAAACAAAATTATTTTTCTTCGGCAGTTTTTGAAAAATATCTTTCAACTTTGGGTGCATAGGAATAAATCTCGTTTTGTTTGTTTTGGATGCCTGTATAACTAATTTGTCATTTTGAATGTGCTCCCATTTTAAATTCAATAGTTCCGATTTCCTAAGCCCCGTATAAATTAGCGTCTGAATTATAGGACGCATATGACCCAACAACTTAATACGTTTTCTTGACATTCATATTTTATTTTGATAAATTTTAGCTCCTTTTGATAATTTGCGTAATCTGATTTTATTATGACTATAGAAAATATCGTATTATTAACCGTCTTTGTTCCGGTTATCGGTTCGCTGACCATACCAGTCGCTTCCTTAATATCAAAAAGGGCGCGATCAGTGTGGTCCGTCCTGCTCGGGCTTGCCACAACAGTCCTTCCAATGATGCTCATTCCGTTTGCTTTAGGCAGTAATGAGCTTATTATAAGGAAATCCCTCTTCCCCGGTTTTGATTTTGTCCTTGTAGTTGACGCCCTTTCAATTTTCATGTCTATCGTTTCCTCTTTTATAGGATTTTTAATTATCATTTATTCTTTGGGATATACCAAGCACGATGAAAACCAAAATGAATATTACCTGATGGTGGTAATGTTCATCGGCTCGATGATGGGTCTGGTTTATTCAGCAAATCTTATATTCATGTACCTATTCTGGGAAATAGCGGCCATCTGCTGCTGGCGCCTGATAGGTTTTTATAGAAGCTCGATCCAAGTACTAAAAGCGGATAAAGCATTCTTAGTGACATTTTTCGGCGCGGCAATGATGTTGCTGGGATTCATTGCCATTTACGCCCAAACCGGCACCTTTGACCTTACCGCCATGCGCGGGGTAATGATAAGCTCACAAGCTGTCCTCCTTATATTATTAGGCATGTTTTCAAAGTCGGCAACGGTGCCGCTTCACACCTGGCTTCCCGATGCCGGTGTTGCGCCCACGCCTGTTACCGCAATACTGCATGCGGCTGTTCTTGTTAAAATCGGTGTATACGCTTTTGCAAGAATATTCTGTTATACTTTCCAAATTCCTGAATTTTGGAGCCATGCTCTTCCTATAATAGCTGTTTCATCCAGCCTGATTGCGGCGGCCGCGGCCATGATGGAAACCGATATGAAAAGAATCCTCGCTTACTCAACAATCAGCCAGATTGGATATATTTTCCTGGGATTTTCCGAAATGAACCC
>JBDROU010000085.1:0-48160 GCA_043809745.1 bacterium | reverse complement strand
GTAAAAGCGGAAAAAAGCGTCTAAACTGTTTGTCATTGGTTCCATTTAGTTAAACATTGCGGTGTTGATAAAAGTCCCAATAATTATGTATTATATTCGGAAAGTGGATTGTTATGGTTCGTACATTAACCATACAGCCCGTCGCCCGATACGCTCATCAAAACCATCGGGTGAGAGCGTATCAATCGGCATGGAGTAAAAGCTTAAGGCTATTTCATGGTTCTTTGCGTCATATACAACATCTTTTACCATCAGTCGTATTAATTCCTTCCTCTCTTCAATCGGCTGCGAATCAAACGTTTCTTTGAAGTATTTGAATAGTTCCAGCACCGCCTGTTTGTCTATTTCCTGATTACGCACCTTGTCCACATCAAACTCAAGTATCCTGATCCGCTCCCGGATCTGCTCGCTTCTTCCGGCAAGATCATCCAGCTTCTGAAGCAGATATTTATTCTTCTCCTGCATTCCCTGTATAGAAATCACATTTATCAGATTATGTGCCTGCTCATCGATTTTTCTTGATTCACCCAAAAGTCTTGCATGCTCTTCTTTTAATTTTGGGATGTCATTATCCGCAAGAACCTTTGCTTTCTCTATCATGCCTTGGATTATCTTTTCATTTTGAGCGATGTGCTTTATTCTGTCTATGACAATATTTTCAAGCTCTCTTGCCGGTACGCTTGAAGTATTGCATGCTGATTTATCAAGTTTTATAACCTTGATGCATTTGTAATAGAAATATTTCTTGCTCTTGGAATATGCAAAGTTGGGCGTCATAGCAGAACCGCAGTTACTGCATTTCACCAGTCCTTTAAGCAGAAAGCCGTGGCTGTCTTCATTGCCGGAACTGTTAAGTGCATCATTTTCTTTTAGGATTTTCTGAACCTTTGAAAACAACCTCTCATCAACAAGTGCTTCATGTTCTCCCTGGAATAACTCTCCGTTAAAAGGAATCTTGCCAATGTACCGGGGATTTTTAAGATACCGCACCAGATTAGCTTTGTTGAAATTGAATCCTCCAACGATATTATCTTTTTTGTTTTTCCATTCCTTAGTTCTATAGCCCATGTTATTGAGGATTTTAGCAGCCTTGCTTAATGATCTTACTTTAGCATAAGTGTCAAACATCTGTTTAACGAGAGCTTTTTCTGAATCATTGGTAACCGTCTTTTTATTTGTATAATCCAGATCATACCCGATAATGGGATAACCGCCAAGCCATTTTCCCCGACGTGCCTGAGCGGCCCGTTTATCTCGTATACGTTCAGAGTCAATCTCACGTTCAAACTGCGCAAAGCTTAAGAGAATATTCAGCGTCAATCGGCCCATTGAACTTGAAGTATCAAAATGCTGTGTTACGGCAACAAAGGAAACACCGTATTTCTCGAATACCTCCATGATCTTGACAAAATCTCTTAAACTCCGGGACAGCCGGTCAACTTTATAGACTACAACTACATCAAATTTTTTGAGTCTTGCATCATTCAGCAGTCTTCTGATCGCTGGTCTTTCCATATCCCCGCCTGAATATGCAGGGTCATCATACCGTTCAGGATATATCTCCCAGCCCACTGCTTTCTGGCTTTTAATATATGATTCTGCGCTTTCCCTTTGAGCATCAAGCGAGTTAAACTCAACATTGAGGTTCTTCTCATTTGATTTTCTTGTATATATGGCGCAGACTCTTTGTTTAACAGCGGTTTGAAGCATAATGGCTGCCTTATCACTTTTCCGACGATATTATGGGCTCACAGCAGGCACAGGGTACCTCTGTTTTCGACGTAAGTCAAGTCAAATCATTCAAATAATCTGTATCTTTTTTCTGATTCTTTTTCGTCGATTTTTTCCGCAATTCATTTAATTGCAAAACCCAGCGGGCAAGCACTTCTATTACCCTGTCCAACCTTTCCTCCGGCGTTAAGTCTCGTTCATCTTCCCACATACAAATACCCTCCTTTTTCTGTTATAAGATTTACTCTTTCCCCTTGAACCTCTGTCTTTGCTAAATCTTGAAACAATATGATTTTTAAGCTAATTCTCTAATATTGCATAGTGAACCTCTGCTTCTACAGCCCAAATTGGAGCCACCCTGAAAGCAAGCCCGCACCTTGTTTTCACGGTGAAGCACAAAGGGGGTAGTAGAAACAGGGGTTCATCCCCCTCTCCGACGGAAAACACGCTATTTTGGGACAATGGTTCAATGGGGATCATTTAATCTTCCTCATTATTTTTAAAGAAATCAGGGCATTCCCTGCTAAATCTTCTCAAAAACTTGTTGAACTTCGGTTTTTTCCTATAACCGTCTTTGCTTGTGTTGACCATCTCATAGCGTTTAAGCAGTTTGATGATCTTCCTAACTGACTCAGTACTGCAGCCCACAAGGTCAGCCAGATCTTCACGCCTAATGTCTTTTTTCTCATACAGGCATTGAATAGCTCTGGCAAATATACCTTCATTTTGGCTGTCATGCTTTTCATTTTCTTTCCTTTCAAGAAAAGCTTTTTTAACCGCATTATAATCGGTTAACTCGCTTGCCTTTTTCTGTATTTCAGAATAATCATCAAGAGCGCAATTATCGTGTGTATAAATTCGAGTAAGAAACTCAACTGCCATTTGAACGTGATTAGGTCCTATTATGAGCTGAGAAAAAGCATCATCGCTGGATAAACGTAAAACAGCAAATGAAGCAGAAATCCTTGCTAATTTATTGCGGAAATCAGATAAAAGCGCCAGCGGTATTTCAGGCGCATAACCGAACATCTTGATCATTTCATCTGCTTTTTGCAGGCATAAATTCGTTGCTTCATCAGTGAATATTATCTGGTCCGGTTTTAAGTTCCATGTCCAGTAGATGACCGCTCTAAGCATCTCCGGTGTAATCTTTCTTGTGCTAATACGTTCCTTTGTCTTATTGATGAATGACGGATCTTTGATGTCGCTTGCATTGGCGAATACAGCAAAATCAATTCTTCTGATAACAGTCGGCGGAAATAAGTCTTTAAGCGCTTCACAGCCAAAAGAATAACTATCCATTACTTCATCATATTTCGGGTTGCATATCATGATTAACCGGGTCTGGCTTTTGTATCCCTTGCTTTTGACCCTGTCTATCTGAATGAATCCCTCTTCCATTGCTTTGCTGATTGTCCTTAGGTGCCAGTCAGGAAGGTGCTGTGTCTCATCCAGGGTGAGAATTTTCCCTGAGTTTGCCGGAAACCTGCCTATTTTAACCTGCCAGCCTTTTTGTTTGTGTTCAACAAGAGCATAAGCAAGTCCTGTTCTTGTACCGGTAAGCCCTGATAAACAGTCCCCGATATCCACAAATTCAGATAATCGGGTATAGGTTTGGGTCTTGCCTGTACCTGAATCGCCGATGATGACAGCATTAATCCAGCCCCGCAGAGGTATTGAGTCATCATTAAAATTAAACCGTAACGGTGAGCAGTAAGTAAGCAGTATCGCTACAAGGATCTCATCCCGTTCATATACCTGGGTTACGTTTTCCGTTAAATCAACCAGTATGTCTTCCCATGAAAGTTTTTTGAAGTCAGTTAAATGTTTAATGTTCTTCTGCAGATCAAAACTCTGAAAGTCTTCTTCTATTGGAGTAAGTTTTTCTATAAGAAACGTTATCTGCTGTGTTTTGGGATGCGTTTTGACAAAGCCTGAGGCAATGTAGTTTCCGGGAACTATCTCATCTGAGGAAAGATAATAAACTTTTTTCTCCATCAGTTCCTGTCTTGAACCGTTTATGTACTGGATAACCTTCTGGCTTTCATCTTTGGTTTTTTTGTCAATCATCTGAACTATGCGGTTAACTTTCTGGTGGCAGAAGAATTCCTTTACTGTTGTGCGCTTCAGGATTTCTATTGTGGGTTTCTGACCATACCGGCAGCATAAGTCCCTCAACATTGAAACAACCTGCACGTTCGTTGACATACAACTGCCAATGTAAACCGATGAGTTTAATGGGATCCTTATAATGTCTGAGCAGTCGAAACATTCGCCTTTTTTTAGTTTGGAACAGTATGTTACACTGAATTCCTCAACCGCATGGAAAGCTTCATCTGTTTCCCCGCATACGGTAATCGCACATTCTATTCTTTTGTCAATGTATTCTTTATTTTCAATATCAGTGAATGAATCAAGCAGGATTGGTGCTTCATCACCGGCAGGTTCCTGATATGTAAAAACAGGCGTTTCATCAATTAACTTTTGCAAATCGGGATTTGAAGACCCATATTTGTGAAAATAATCAGTAATGTCTTTGGCATCTTTGGTTCCTTTTAACGGCAGAATTACGTTTTTTATGGAAGATACTTTTGAGTTTCTGAAGGCTTTAATCACAATGTTATTTACTGCTGTCTGTCCTTCTTTGTCGCAGTCATAAATGATGACAACATCTTTGCCTTCAAAATGCTTAACCCATTCAGGCCTGAAGACTGAACAGCCGTGTGTACCGGTTACTGCAGTAAAATCTTCCTGCTGGAGTATAAGCCGGTCCCATTCTCCTTCCGTGACTATTACCTGCTTGTTATTGGACTTTACCAGTTCGTCAAGACCATAGAGTCTTGCGGGAGACCCGTATTTGTGTTTGCCGTCAGTATAGTTGATTATTTTGGGATTTGAATGAGGATTATAAAGCCGGATATTTACAAGATTGCCTCGTTCATCTCTGACTGGTATCGTATATCTCTGGCGTTTTACGTCCCAGCCGATCTCGTACTTTTCAATGGTTACATCAGCCAATCCTCGTGTTTCTCTGAGGTATCTTTTGAGCTCTTCATTAATACAGGCTGTCCATTGTTTTAGCAATTCTTCTCTTATGGGCGGATTGTGTGCTTTTTTCTGAAAAGGTCTTGGTATGCCCAATCTGCTTCCTAATTCCAGAAGTGTGTCCTTAAAATTTTTACAACTGGTATGCATGATAAAGTCAAAGACGCTTCCCTTACCGCAATCTGAAAAACAGACCCATGCCAAAGTATTTTTGTTAAATCCAAACGAGTTATGTTCGTCGCTATGGAACGGGCATTGACCGGTTACCCAGCCGTCAGTACTTTCTTTCTGATTTTTGATGTCTCCGTAGACGTCCTGATAGGTGAGTTGATTAAGAATGGTTTTTTTGTACGTCTCCCAGATCCCCTTCTGTTTCAGCTTCTCTTCGATTCCGTTCATCTTTAATCTCCTTTCAATTCAGTTAATTTCATTTCCGTCTGTGATCCCAGATAAGCCCTTTTATTCTGCTGATTGATGAAAAAATGTCTTTTACTTTAACGAGCGCGGTACCGCTGTTGAATTCCTGGATATCTGTCTCAATCCCGGATTTGACTGTAAAGACAAAAATAACTCTGCCGTTGCCATTTAGCTCTGTTTTAATCAAAGAATAGCCCTTAGAAAGCAGGAAACTGGCAAGTTCGATGGATTTAGTCTGATAGGTCCTTCCCTTCATTTCCATATCAATGTCCCTCTATATTGATAGCGCCGGGTTTTGGGCAAATTGATGCAAAAAAAATTAAAAAAAATATTTTTTATCCCCTACCGCATATATACAGATTTTTTGGCAAAAGTGTTGGGAACTCCCCAAAAAAACCCCCCTTGCAGATGTTTTTAGGCGGGGGTGTTTCTTGCAAAGTGCAAGGCAAAAGAAGCACAAAGGTGATGCGGGATTGATAGGTTTTGGCAGCAAAAGCGGTTCATTAATTTAGCCGAAGGCATGAAATTTGGAGGATTTATTAAGTACGGGATTAGGATGGTTTGGCAGCCAAACCGATTTTGACTAGGTCAAAGTGTTTGGAAAAGAAAAGGACAACGTAAGTTCATGGATTTGGCAGCATATCCGATTTGCCAAATTCGATCTAATTTGGAAGTTTTGTTTGTCATTCTCATTCGTAGTGTCTTTGACCTTGCGCTTATGGGTATATAAATAGTGTTTATTTTACAAAGCGTTTTTGAAATCGGGATATTATTCGGAGAGATTCCGAAAGATTAAAATAACCCTTACCCTAAATTTTATTAGAAAAAACTTGAACGCAAAAGCTCGGCTACACTAAAAATATATTGAGCCTTATTTTGATTTGGGATTTACGTAGTATTCAGCCGATTTATCCCTGAAATAGCTTGCAATACTATGAAAATTAATGCCTAATTGACTGGAAATGCATGTCAGGAAATCCCTGACTTTGTGCTTCGAAAAACCTTACAGTGATTATATTGCAGAATGGGGGTGAGGATTTATGAAAAAGGATATATCAGAAGGTATAATGGCGGCGGGATATACCCGGGTTTCTCAAGAACGATCTGCCAGAAATGGCTATGGCCTTGAGGCGCAGGAATCTGACATCAAAAAGCACATCGAGTATAAATGCTGGGACCTCGTTGAAATCTACCGGGAAAACGGTGTTTCCGGCTACAGAAAGGACAGGCCAGCGCTGGATAGGCTCCTCCGGGATGCCCAGAATGGTCAATTCGACGTGGTAGTATTTCCTTCAATCGACAGGGTAGGCAGATCAGTCAAAGATGTTATTGAAATAGACAATTTCCTGCGCAAACACAATGTGGATACGGTATTCCTGCGGGAAGGTGTGGACACATCAACGCCAACCGGCGCGCTTTACCGGAATATCATGTCTTCGGTTGCAGAGTTTGAAGGTAAGCTTATCTATGAGAGGCTTTCCAAAGGGAAAAGAGAGAAAGCCGCTGAAGGTGGTTACGTTGGCGGCTGGCTCCCGTATGGATATGCCAAGAATGGAGAGGCTATTGTAATAGTCAAAGAAGAAGCCGATGTTGTCGAGCAGATATTCCAGTGGAAATCTGAAGGTAAGACTCTTCAGCAGATTTGCGATCGTCTGAATGGAGATAAAATAAGAACTAAGCGTAATGGTCAGTGGCAGGTTTCCACTGTTCGCGGGATACTGAAGAATCCTTTTTATACCGGTCGAGTAGAATTTGAAGGAACATTTATTCGGTCCCAGCATGATGCCATTATCTCAGATGTGCTTTTTAAAAACTGCGCTGAGTAGTTAAAAGCTTTTCTATTTGTAAATTCAGTAAAACAATTGAAATGAGAAAAGAAAACAGGGTAACTTTTTATCATGTTAAATAAATTGACAACTAATGGAAGATTAAATATTATGCATATAGATTGGTATGGCTGGAATTTTATGGAAGAGAAAAGAATTAATTCGTTAGTATATATTGCGATATCAGCTATCTTATTTGGTGCCAGTTCCCCTATAGCAAAAATTCTGGTTAGCGGTTCATCGCCGGTTGCATTAGCAGGATTGTTATATATAGGCGCATTTGCTGGCTTGCAGTTTTATTCGTTCATACACAGCAACCTAAGAGCAAAGCAATCATTGTCTTTGCAGGGTAAAGATTTACTTTGGCTTGCTGGCGCTGTGATTACTGGTGGTATATTAGCCCCTATAAGTTTGATGATGGGCTTAAACTTTATCTCAGGTTTTACTGTATCGTTGTTGCTTAATCTTGAAGGGACTGCAACAGCACTAATAGCTATACTACTGTTTAAGGAAAACGCAGGACGACGATTATGGATTTCATTGGGATGTATGACAATTGCGGGAATATTCCTAACGTGGGACCCTGCTCAGGGTAAATTTAATCTTATTGGTCCTGTATTGGTGCTTTTTGCGATGATTTGCTGGGGTTTTGATAATAATTTGACAAGACATATTGCAGATAAAGATCCTGTTCAAATAGCTAAAATTAAGGGATTATCAGCAGGTTCAATATCTCTTCTTATTGCATTTATGATCGGGATAAAACCGATGTCATTTGCTACTATTTCTGCTATGCTGGCAGTCGGCGCTTTCAGCTATGGTATCAGTCTTGTTTTTTTTATTAAAGCGCTTAAAGGTTTAGGTGCGGCGAGAACAGGTGCATTTTTTAGTATTGCACCATTTTTAGGGGCGTTTATTTCACTAGTGTTTCTAAAAGAATGGATAGGTTGGGTAATGTTTCCGGCATTGTTTTTCATGATTTTGGGAGTATGGTTGCTTTTTAATGAAAAACACACACACCAGCATCATCATAAAACATTAACACATAGTCATGAACATACACATGAGGATACGCATCATGCACACGAGCATGAGCAACGTTTTACTAAACCGCATATGCATGAGCACACACACGCAGAAACGTATCATGCACATGTGCACTGGCCTGATATGCACCATCGGCATGAACATGATTAAAGAACGGAAAATCGATATAGTGCGAGAGTAATAATTTTTCATTTGCTCGGGTAGAAAAAGGTTAACAATAAAAAGATATCTCCAATTGCCAGCCTAGATAATTCAATATACAATAAACCTACAAAATTTGTTAATTATATTGCACCATTAATTTTGTCCAAAAAATATGACTTGACATTAATTATTATTTATATTTTACTAATATAGTAAATTAAGTATAGTATTAACAATAAGGATTAATTAAATGCGTATTTCTGCTCGCTGTGAATATGCCTGTAAGGCGTTATTAGAGCTTTCATTACATTGGCCGAATAACGTACCTTTGTCAATTAATACGATATCTCATAAACAAAAGATTCCATCGAGGTATTTAGTGCAAATTTTAATGCAACTTAAGAGAATTCAATTAATAACGAGTATCCGGGGGAAAGAAGGTGGTTATCTTTTAAATATAATACCTGAAGAAATAAGATTAGGTTATGTAATAAGGGAAATACAAGGACCTTTTATTCAACTATCGAATAAAAAATCGAGAGAAAATGATAATGCATTTTTTCCGATTTGGAAAGAAATTGAACAGGCAATTGGAAACGTTTTAGATACTATAACCTTCCAGGATATATGCAATAAAATTAAAGATCTCAAAAAAGCAATCATTTATCAAATTTAAATAAATTTAAAAATTTTTCTCTTGACAAATAATAAGAAATCAGCTATACTTCACTAAGTAGGTATAGTTAGTAATGTAATAGTAAATTATGGGATAGGCTATCCCATTTTTTATTATTATAATCTACACTATATAGGTAAATATAGTAATTATTAAAATATTTAGGAGGCGTACAATGGTATTAACTAATGAAAAAGATGATCCAAAGGAATTGGTGGAGAAGTTAAATTTTAAACAAAAAGTTGAGAGGTCATTAGGATTAATAAAGGAAGCGCATGAAGAATATGGTGATCATCTTGTTGTGGCTAATAGTTTGGGAAAAGATTCAGTGGTAGTATGGGATTTAGCAAAAAAAGTCAACAAAAACATTAAAGGATTTATTGTAACAACACGATTTAAACCAAAAGAAACAGTGCAATTTATGCATGAGGAAGTAGCGCGATATCCGGAACTTAAAGTATTTAAAAATGACCAAGCGATTCCAGACAAACTATATCTTACAAAGCCTGATAAATGTTGTGATTACTTAAAGGTAATACCAACTCGTCAGGCAATAGAAGAAATGGATGTTGAATGCTGGGTCACTGGGTTGCGATGTACCGAAGGAAGAACACGGACTGACTTTAGAGAAGTTGAAGAACGTGATAAGGGATTGGTTAAGCTTAATCCTATCCTTATATGGAACGAGCGGGAAGTCTGGCAATATTGTGCGTTATATAATGTAAAAGTAAATCCTTTATATAAGCTCGGCTATCGTTCACTTGGCTGTGCGCCGTGTACAAAAATTACCACTGATGATAATGAAAGAGCGGGCAGATGGATCGGGACCAGCAAATGCGGTGGTGAGTGCGGTATTCATACTAGACTATTAAAAAAGAATGTTGATGGGGATGGTATTTAATGATATATGCTGCGTTAATCATACTAACCATTTTGTTTGCTCTTATTATGGGGGGAAGTAATTTCAGTGCTTCTTTTGCTGCAGTATGTGGAAGCAAAATAATTTCGCAAAATAAAGCGCAGATACTTTTTATTATTTGTGTCATCATGGGAGCGATTCTGGTTGGGAAACCTGTTGCTCAAACCATTGGTAAAAATATTATCCCGACAGATTTTTTAACTCCTGTATCAGTGATCATTATTTTTATCTCTGTTACGATCAGCTTATATGCGGCGAACCTGCTTCGTATACCTCAATCAACGAGTATGGTGACCGTATGTGCAGTTGTGGGGATTGGCATCTATTTTAAAAGTATTTACATTAAAACTCTTTTATACGTAGGTATTTTTTGGATTGTATTTCCCATTGTTGCCTATATTTTAACATATGGTATTGGTATGCTTGTCTATCCACCGAGGAAAAACAATCTTTGGATTTATGAAAAATTAATAAATCACAGCAAGCGGCTGAAATATTTTGTGCTATTCACCAGCTGTTATAATGCATTTTCAGTAGGTACGAATAATGTTGCAAATGCGGTTGGCCCTTTATCAGGAGCGGGTATTATTGCACCGATTGCAGGGCTTGCTTTCGTTGCACCGGTGTTTGGATTAGGCAGTGTTTTTTTTATACAATCTCTACAGACAGTGAGTGAAAAAATAGTTCCTTTAGGGCTTTTAACAGCAACCATTATTAGTTTTGTTACCGGATCTTTAATGATAATTGCTTCAGTGTGCGGTGTACCATTATCATTTGTTATGATTAATCTGGCATCAGTATTTGCTATTTGCAGCCTTAAAGACGGACACTTATGCACGGTTAAACATCCGATAACAAAAAAAGCATCAATAAGCTGGCTGCTCACACCGCTTATTGCACTAGGGCTATCATTTAGTATAACCGCGGTATATTATGCTGTTGTAAAGTAAAGGGAGTTTAAATGAGTTTCATTGTTGTGGGCACTAATTATAAGAAAAGTCCGGTAGAGGTACGAGAAAAAATTGTTTTTCGGCGCAGCGATCTGCCTCATGCTCTTTTTTCACTTAAAAAATGGACCGGTATATCAACGGCAATAATACTTTCAACATGCAATCGCGTTGAGGTATATGCTGAGGTCAATGATATAAAACAGGGAATAAATAAAATAAAACAATTTATTATGCTCTATCATAGGATCGATCGGAATGAACTGGATCGGTATTTGTACTCATATAATAATGAAGATGCATTAAAGCATTTCATGCAAGTATCTAGCGGACTTGATTCAATGGTTATAGGAGAAACACAGATCAAGACACAGGTAAAAAATGCTTTTGAAGAGTCTGTTAGAGCTGGATTAAGTAATGAGAATTTGCACACTCTTTCTCGTCAAGCATTAAAAACCGTAAACGTTATTCATAACACAACTGATATTAATAAAGGAAAAGTATCAGTAGGAAGTGTTGCCGTTGATTTTATACAAGAAAAAAGAGGAAGTTTAGCTAATGCTCATATAATCATTATCGGAACAGGTAAAATAACAAACTTAGTCACACAGTATTTGAGTCAAAAAGCTGCGAGAATCGTTTTTGTTGCCACAAGAACATTTGAAAAAGCGCAATACTTTGCTGATCAATTTGGCGGAAAGGCAGTAACAGGCGATAGATTAAAAGATTATTTGAAAAATGCTGATATTGTTATATCCGCAACCGCAAGCCCTCATTTTATACTCAAGCCGGAACATATAAAAGAAATAAACCATGAAATATTCATGTTAGATCTAGCCGTGCCCAGAGATATTGATCCCGATATACAAAATAATCAGAATATACGTTTGTTTACCTTAGATGATTTGAACGAAATCATTGCGCACAATAAGGAGAAAAAGAATATAGAAATCAGGAAAGCTGAATGTATCATTGAGCATGAGGTAGAAAAATTATGGAAACAAAATTTAAAATTGGAACACGTACCAGCCCTCTTGCCTTAGCGCAGGTCAGGGAAATAAAACAGGCACTTTTTAAAAGATATCCAGAAATATCATTCGAAGTGCATGGTTTTGATACGTATGGTGATAAGGATAAAAAAACACCAATATCAGAAATTGAAGGAACAGATTTTTTTACCCGGGAAATAGATTCTGCATTAATTAACCATGATATTGATTTGGCTATACATAGTGCAAAAGATCTTGCTGATCATATATCCGAGGAGTTGGTTGTAGCGGCAATAACAGATTCTATTGATCCGTATGATGTATTAGTATCACGTGATAATATTGATATTGACCATTTACCATACGGAGCACGAGTAGGAACAAGCAGTAATCGTAGAAAAAAGCAGATAGCTGCTTATCGTAAAGATCTTGTAATAATTAATATCCGGGGGAATATAGAAGAACGCTTACAATTCCTTGAAGAAAATGTTTCGAATAGCAAGTCAGTTGATGCGCTGGTACTAGCTGCAGCAGGTCTCGTGCGCTTAGGGCTTGAACACTGTATAACTCAACGGCTGCCGTTTGATATCGTCAAACCGCATCATTTACAGGGCTGCCTTACGGTGGTTGTACGAAAAAAAGATAAAGAACTTATAAAAATGTTGTCAGTTCTAGGGTTAGACAGAGAAAATGAGAGGAGAGAAGTGTATGAAAATTAAAGTTAATGGGAAAGAACGCTCGTATGAAAAAGAAACATTGTCAGTTGCATTGTTGCTAGAGGTTGATAAGGTTGAACATCCTGATATGGTAACTGTGCAGCTTAATGGGAAATTCGTAAACAAAGAAGATTATGCTACGGTACATATTAAAGATGCTGATGCGGTTGACTTTCTTTATTTTATGGGCGGCGGCAAATGAGCATGAGGAGGTTATGATGAAAGATTTAAAATTTATTACAAAGATTCTACACAGTCCATTTTTGAAAAAGGATCCCCATGGATCACTGCATATGCCGATATATGACAATGTTGCTTTTGAGTGTGATACTGCAGAAGACATTGAGCTGGCTTTTCTCGGCAAAAAACCGGGACATATGTATTCAAGAATAAGTAATCCTACAGTAGAGAATTTTGAGCATAAAGTAGCCGAGGTGACCGGAGCACGGGGAGTGATAGCGCTATCTTCCGGCATGGCAGCTATATCAAATCTTATTGTAGCAGTTGCTCGAAAGGGTGATGCTATCATAACAAGCAAACATCTTTTTGGTAATACATTATCTCTTTTTGAGCGTACCTTAAAAGAATGGGGATTAGATATAAAATATGCTGATATGACTGATATACAAGATATTGAATCTCAAATTAACAAGCATACATGTGCAGTATTTCTGGAAACAATAACCAATCCACAGTTAGAAGTAGCTGATATTAAAGCAATAGCAGATATTACGAAGCGCAAAGGAATTCTTCTGGTAGTGGATACCACCATGACACCGCCCTATATGTTTGATTCAAAAGCTTATGGAGTGGATGTTGAAGTATTATCAAGCACTAAATATATTTCAGGAGGCGCTACTACCGTAGGAGGATTGATCATAGATAACGGCACCTTTGATTGGAAACAAAATAGTAAACTTACGGCTGATGTAAAAAAATACGGGCAGTATGTGTTGATAAACAAATTGCGTATGGAAGTATTTAGAAATCTGGGATCATGTATGTCACCCCACAATGCGTTTATGCAAAGCATTGGCATTGAAACACTGCCGCTCAGAGTAGATGCCTCTTGTGCAAATGCTAAAAAAATAGCTGAGTTTTTGCAAAAGTCACAAAAAATAAAAAAAGTACATTATCCGGGATTATCTACATCGCCATATTACCATACAGCAAAAAAACAATTTAATGAAAAACCAGGATCACTTCTTACGTTTGATTTAGATTCAAAAGAGAGATGTTTTGTTTTCATGAATGCTTTAAAAGTTATTAGAAGGGCTACCAATCTTAATGATAACAGGTCTTTAATAATCCATCCGGCGTCTACCATATTCTGTGAATACAGCAATGAACAAAAAAAAGAAATGGATGTACGGGAAACCATGCTGAGACTCTCGGTGGGAATAGAGGATCCGGATGATCTGATCACCGATATACAAGGTGCATTGGAGGTATTGCCATGAATTTTACTGATGAACAGCTGGAACGGTACAGCCGGCATATAATACTTAAAGATATCGGCATTGATGGGCAGAAAAAGATCATGGATGGCAAGGTGCTGATTATAGGCGCCGGCGGACTCGGTGCACCGGCCGCTCTTTATTTGGCCGCAGCAGGCGTGGGTACGATCGGGCTTGTTGATGGGGATACGGTAGATCTATCCAATTTACAGCGCCAGGTTATCCATTTTACACCTGATGTGGGGAAACCAAAAGTTGTTTCAGCAAAGGAAAAGATAGAACAGATAAATCCTGAAATAAACGTTGTTACCCATAATGAACGGGTATCTTCGCATAATATACAGGCTATCATACAGAGCTATGATTTTATAATAGACGGTACTGATAATTTCCCTGCCAAGTTTTTGATCAACGATGCATGTGTCTTCGAAAAAAAACCTTTTTCACACGGAGGAATCCTGCGGTTTGACGGACAGACCATGACCTACGTACCTGGAACAGCATGTTACCGGTGTGTGTTTAGTACCCCACCGCCCAAAAATACTGTCCCTTCCTGTTCGCAAGCAGGAGTGTTGGGAGCAGTTGCGGGCATGCTGGGCACTATTCAGGCGGCTGAAGCGGTAAAATTCTTTCTTGGGAAAGGAACTCTTCTCGTATATAGACTGCTGATATTTAATGCGCTTGATATGAGGTTCAGGGAA
The DNA here is from genome assembly GCA_043809745.1 of bacterium. Lineage (GTDB taxonomy): Bacteria > Elusimicrobiota > JBDRMW01 > JBDRMW01 > JBDROU01 > JBDROU01. The sequence goes on along the minus strand of JBDROU010000085.1, from coordinate 33,545 downwards.
GTAGCAATACAAAGGAATGCACAATGCCCTGTATGCGGTGAAGCGCCATCTATAACAAAGCTCATTGATGGAGAGCAGCCGGTATGTGATCTTAAAAAAAGATAATGCGGAGTGGACTCATGAAGATAAAACAGGCAGTTATACAAAATATTATTGAGCATGCAAAAAAGGATACTCCCGTTGAAGCATGTGGATATCTCGCCGGTATTGAAGAAGAAATAGTAAAAGAATATCCGATGAAAAATATAGATACGAGCAATGAGCATTATTCATTAGATACTAAAGAACAATTTGATGTGGTAAAAAAAGCGCGTAATGAAGGATTACATATTCTTGCGGTGTATCACAGTCATCCGGATACACCGGCACGACCATCAGCGGAGGATATAAAACTTGCCTATGATCCGAACATGGTTTATGTCATCGTTTCTTTAGCCGGAAATAAAGAGGAAATAAAAGCTTTTAGCATTAAAAAAAATACGGTTGAAGAAATAAAACTGGAAATTCAGGATTCAGACAGAACCGATCTTGCTGAATTGAAAAAGGCAGGGATGATACAACAGAAACAAAAAAAATTATTTGCCATGAGGTTAAGAACGGTTGGTGGAGATCTTACGACTGCTCAGTTGCGCAAGATTGCTGAGGTCTCCGACCGATATGCTGACGGTGAAGTACATTTATCCACCCGTCAGGGTGTGGAAATTCATAATGTTAAGCAAGAAAATTTAAGTAATGCGCGAGAGTATCTAAAAGAAGCACATATAGAAATGGGAGCTTGTGGGCCGCGGATTCGAGTTATTGTAGCCTGTCCGGGTGAAGCTACCTGTCGATGGGGTATTATAGACACAAAAGATCTGGCAAAAAAACTTGATGAAAATTATTTCAGAAAAGACACGCCTCATAAATTTAAAATATCGGTTACGGGCTGCCCTCATAATTGCGCCAAAGCCACTGAGAATGATATTGGTGTTATGGGCGGGATACTTCCTGAATGGGAAAAAGAATCATGCATACATTGTGATCTGTGTGTGAATGTGTGTCCGACGAAAGCTATTTATAAAGAAAATAATGAGTATAAACTCGATAAAGCAAAATGTATTCTATGCAGTATTTGTACATCAACGTGTCCTACGGCAAGCTGGATACCTCGTAAAAAAGGATATAGCCTGTTCATCGGGGGCACGATGGGTAAGATACCCCGATTGGGTACGCGTTTCCTTGAATTAATTGAAAGTAAGGACAGACTAATGAAGCTTATAGATAACGGAGTTAATATATACAGAAAATATGGTCGAAAAAAAGAAAGGTTTGGTCATATGATCGACAGAATCGGAGAAAAAAAGGTTATCAGGGAGATATCGGATGGAGTTTAATGTTGTTAAAACCATAGATTTGCACGGTGTTGTATGCCCCATGAATTATGTTAAAGCAAAAGCAGCTTTAGAAAATATACAATCAGGGGAAATCATTGAATTTATTTTAGATGAAGGCGAAGCAATACTTAATGTACCAAGAAGCCTCAAGGAAGAGGGCCATGTAATATTAAAAGTTATACCTGCGGGCGAGCAATTTAGGGTTATGGTTATGAAAAAATGAATATAATAAAAAGAAAAGTATATTTAATCGGTGCCGGGCCGGGAAAACATGACCTCATAACAGTACGAGGGAAACGAATAATAGAACAAGCAGAGGTCATTATATATGATTATCTGGTTGATAAAGAATTATTAGCGTATGCACGGCAAGATGCAGAATTGATCTGCTGCGGAAAGCTTGCACATAAAGGAAAGTATTCATACGGCCATCCGGTTGAACAGGAAGTAATTGACCGGATAATTTTAAAGAAAGCAGCGGAAAATAAAAAAGTTGTACGGCTTAAAAACGGTGATCCTGCTTTTTTTAGCAGGTTTAGCGAGGAGCTAAAAATGTTATTGAATGCAGATATAGAGTTTGAAGTTGTTCCTGGTATAACCGCGGCAGGCGCTGCATCGTGCTTGAGCGGTATTCCTTTAACCGATCGGGATCTTGCTTCAAGCTGTGTGTTTGCGGCGGGGCATGAGAGTGCATCGAAAGAAAGAAACAATAACGGGGAGATTTTATCGCAATCCGGAACCTTGGTTATATATATGGGTGTTGGCAATCTAAAAAAAATAATAAAAAAAGTTATAGAAACAGGAAAAAGTGCTGAAACTCCCGTTGCAATAATAAAAGATATAAGTTTAATCTCTCAACAATTAATAAGAGGTACATTGGATGATATTGTACGTAAGGCAGAGGAAGCACATCTTACTCCGCCGGCAATAATCATCATTGGTGAAGTTGCCGGGATGAATAGAAAATATAATTGGTCAGAGAGGAATAAGCGGATATTATTTACCGGGCTTTCTCAAGAACGATACTTTCTTGAAGGAACCTATGTTCATCTGCCCATGATCAGGATCGAGCCGCTTGCAGATTATACCGAGTTTGATGAACATGTAAAACATATTCGTGATTTTGACTGGATCGTGTTTACGAGCCGGGTTGGTGTTGAGTATTTTTTTAAGCGGTTTAATTATTTGGGATTTGATGCGCGCCATTTACATAATATTAAAATTGCGGTCATTGGGCAATCAACAAGGCAAGAACTCAATCAGCATGGTTTAATGCCGGACGTAATACCGCAAGATGAGTCTTCTAAGGGATTAGTGGATGCTTTAAAAGATAACGATATTAAGGGATCAAAAATATTTATCCCGCGTTCAAATCTCTCTGATAAGGGAATGGAAAAAGCATGCACGGATTTAAGTGCTGAGGTGATTGCCTCTCTGGCGTATAACAACGTAATGCCGCCAGATCTGCCTGATCTTAATTTAAAAGAGTTTAATGAGATACTGTTTACGAGTCCTTCCACCGTCAGGAATTTCAAAAGACGGTATGGAACAATTCCAGATGATATTTCGGTAGCCTGTATAGGTGATGTAACTAAGGCTGCGTTTATCGATGAATTTAAAAAAGAAAAAGTCCTGCGATAAGATAAATAAATGGAAGCATTAAGAAGGACAAGAATTTGTGAGAGAGATAGAGAACGAGTAGCAGAAACTCGGCTTTCTGCACGTGATCTTATACAACCTTATTTTGTGGTTGAAGGAAATAAAATTAAAGAAGAAATCGATTCAATGCCAGGTATATGCCGATTTTCAATTGATGAGCTTATAAAAGATATGCGATCTCTACGACAAGTGAAGAGTATATTACTTTTTGGAATATCGAGATATAAAGATGATTCGGCGAGCCAGGCCTATAGGAGAGACGGTATTGTACATAACGCAGTAAGATCAATAAAGGATAGTTTTTCAGATTTTACCGTTATAACTGATGTATGCTTGTGTGGATATACCGCCCATGGTCATTGTGGCGTAGTAAAAAGCAAGTATGTAGCTCAGGAAGATTTTATCGATGTAAAAAAAACATTGGATATTCTTGTGCGCATTGCGCTATCACATGCTGAAGCAGGGGCCGATGTTATTGCACCGAGTGCTATGATGGATGGACAGGTTCGTGTTATACGAAAAGCGTTAGATAAAAAAGGTTTTTCAACAACAAAAATTTTAGCATATGCCGCAAAATATGCCTCTCATTTTTACGGCCCATTTCGAGATGCGGTTGCGTCTGCTCCACAATTTGGTAATAGAAAATCATATCAGATGGATTATAGAAATTCTGATGAAGCTCTAAAAGAAATAAAGCAGGATATTGAAGAAGGTGCTGATATCGTAATGGTTAAACCTGCGCTTGCATATCTTGATATTATACGAAGAGCAAAAGAAAATTTTACCGTACCGATTGCGGCTTATAACGTAAGTGGAGAGTATGCCATGGTAAAAAACTATACCAAAGGCAATAAAGATGCTGAACATGCTCTTATGAGCGAAGTACTAACCGCAATAAAACGTTCGGGCGCAGATAAAATAATAACCTACTATGCAAAAGAGGCAGAAAAATGGCTTTAATGAAGAATCTTTTTAAAAAAGCAGTTGCCGTAATTCCCGGAGGAGTTAATAGTCCTGTACGATCATTTAAATCGGTTGGCAGTACTCCTCTTTTTATTAACGAGGGTAAAGGATCAATCATTACCAGTGAAGAAGGGAAAAGATATATTGATTATTGTCTTTCATGGGGCGCGCTTATTCTTGGTCATGCATATCATGAAGTTGTTGAACAGGTGCAACGCACTCTTGCGAAAGGTACCAGTTTTGGTACTGCTACGAAGAATGAAGTGCAACTAGCAGAACTTATAACATCCATAGTGCCTTCTATTGATCAGGTGCGGCTTACCAACTCAGGAACTGAAGCGGTTATGGCTGCAATCAGACTTAGCCGCGCTTATACCAGGAGAGATTTAGTTATAAAATTTGAAGGTGCATATCATGGACATGCGGATTATCTGCTATCAAAAGCTGGTTCAGGATTACTGTCAATACCTTCAAGCGCAGGTGTGCCTGCTGATTTTGTAAAACATACCATAACCTTACCCTATAATGATTTAAACAAGCTTGAACATAGGTTAAAAAAAATCGGCCATAAAACAGCAGCAATAATTGTGGAACCTGTCATGGCAAATATCGGTATTGTAAAACCTCATAAGGATTTTCTAAAGACATTGAGAGCTTTAACAAAAAAATATGGGATACTGCTTATTTTTGATGAGGTGATAACTGGATTCAGGCTTTCATTGGGTGGTGCACAAGAATATTTTGGTATATATGCGGATTTAGTATGTTTCGGGAAAATTATCGGCGGGGGCATGTCGGTTGGCGCGTTTGGGGGTAAAAGAAAGATTATGAAGCTTCTTGCCCCTGAGGGATCAGTATACCAGGCGGGAACATTATCAGGAAATCCTGTTGCAACTTCCGCAGGTATTATAACACTTGGATACTTGCAGAAAAATAAACCATACACATTATTAGAGCTGAAAACAAGAAAGCTTTATAATGCTTTTTTGTCATTAGCTCATAAAAATAAAATCAGGATGACGGTTAATATGGTTGCATCCATGTTCAGTATTTCCTTTGAAGGAGATAGTGTTCGTTTATTCAAGATATTTTTTAACCATCTTTTACATCAGGGGATTTATATCGCTCCTTCTTCATTTGAAACAAACTTTTTATCGATAGCGCATAGTGAGCATGATCTGGATCATACGATTAATGCGGTGCGCAAAGTACTACTGACAATGGGAGAGAATATATGAAACCTGCAGAGAATATACTCGAACTTATCGGGAAAAGTCCCATGGTTAAATTACATAAATTAGTGGGTGAAGAATCAGCGGAGGTTTTTGCTAAACTTGAGTATTTTAATCCAGGGGGCAGTGTAAAAGACAGGATCTGTCTTGCCATGATAGAAGATGCTGAAAAAAAAGGATTAATTAAAAAAGGGGCAACAATTATTGAACCAACCAGTGGTAATACGGGTATTGGACTCGCAATGGTATCAGCGGTTAAAGGATATAAGTGTATAATAGTTATGCCGGAAACCATGAGTCTTGAGCGGATATATATATTAAAATCATTTGGTGCTGAAGTAGTACTTACTCCAGGAAACACGGGGATGGCTGGTTCTATTCAAAAAGCAGAACAGCTATTACAGAATACACCTAACAGTTATATGCCGCAGCAGTTTGAAAATGATGTTAATCCACAGATACATCGGGAAACAACCGCATTAGAAATACTCGAAGATATGAATAATACCATTGATGCGTTAGTAGCGGGGATTGGAACAGGGGGAAGTATTACTGGTATAGGGGAAGTTCTTAAAAAAAATAATCCTGCAATAAAGATTATCGGTGTTGAACCTTTAGCCAGTGCGGTCTTAAGCGGAGAGAAACCAGGCCCGCATAAAATTCAGGGAATAGGAGCAGGTTTTATTCCTAAAATATTAAATAGAGAGATAATTGATCACATAATAAAAGTAGATGATAATCGCGCTTTCCACATGTCTCGTAAAATATGTCAGAAAGAAGGTATTTTTGTGGGCATCTCATCAGGCGCTGCAGCATATGCTGCACAATTAACATCTGAGAAGCTAGGCCCCGGTAAAACTGTTGTCGTAATGTTCCCTGATACAGGTGAACGGTATTTTTCTATGGAACGGTATTTTGAAGTATAAAAATCATAAAATAATGTGATGATGTGAAGCGAAAAGATATAAACCAAAGAACGCGAAGAAGAAAAAGATTCGAATAAGTTTTCATGAAAGATTTTTGCCAAGATAAGTTATATATTAAGGCTCTTCTCATTAAAGTGTGTTATTATAAATGAGAATAATAAACTTAAAACTATTCCACTCTTTAACAAAAAAGAATATATGGAGCCATCTGCTTTTAACGCAGAAAATTTGCTTCGTGAAGCACGACGCCAAAAAAAAGATTGAATATGGTAACGTTCACGCGGTTTGTGTATTGGATTTCGACGGCGATATCGTTAATAAATTATTGGAAGAAGAAAAAGCAACGCTAAATAAAACGTGGGCATGCTGCAATTTAAGATCATATAATTTCATTTATAATAATATTGAATTTGGAATAATCGGATCTGCGGTTGGGACATCCTTTGTTGTTATGGTAGCAGAGGAATTATTTGAATCTGGATGTCAATTGCGTATAGTATGACCGGTTGTTTGTCTTGCGCATGTTACCAATCAAATGAGCAAAATCCAGGGCGATTTTGAAAAGGGAACGAGCAACGGCGTATTGATTCGTTGAACGTTATATTTTTGATTGCCAAAAAATGGCTAACCGTGAGACACAAGGCGCATTTATGCAGGTAAGAATAAAGAAACCCGTCTATTTAGATTACAATGCAACAACCCCGCACGCCCCGGAAGTTATAGCAGTAATGCGGCCTTATTTGGACGAGCATTTCGGTAATCCTTCTAGCTCTCACTGGTATGGTATTCAAACCAAAAATGCGGTTGAACGCGCACGCAGTCAGGTTGCTTCCTTATTGCAATGTCAGCCCAAGGAAATTGTTTTTACTAGCGGCGGCACAGAGTCAAATAACTATGCTCTTAAAGGAACTGCTTTTGCTCTTTATGATAAAGGTAATCATATAATTACTACACAAATCGAGCATCCAGCCGTGATAGAGGTATGCAAGTTCCTTGAAAAACATAATTTTAAAGTGACATATTTACCCGTAAATGAATATGGACTGCTCAATATTTCTGATGTAGAAAAAGCGATAACTCCACAAACAATACTTATTACGACCATGCATGCAAATAATGAGGTCGGGACTATTCAGCCAATAGAGCAGATTTCTCAGATTGCGGAAAAGCAGAGAATTATTATGCATACTGATGCTGCCCAGTCGGTTGGCAAAATTCCGATTAATGTAGATGTGATGGGGATAGACCTTCTGTCCATAGCGGGACATAAATTATATGCTCCTAAAGGAATTGGTGCGCTTTATATTCGAAAAGGAACAGGGCTGGCTAAATTCATCCAAGGGGCAGGACAAGAGCAGGAGCGAAGAGCGGGTACGGAAAATATTTTAGGAATCGTCGGTCTTGGGAAAGCATGTGAAGTCGTCGAGTGTGAAATGGAAAAGAACATATCTCATATGAAAATGATGAGGGATACGTTGCATAATGGCTTGATAAAGAAATTGCATAAGGAATTGGGAGATAGGTCTGAGGAAGTAAAACTTAATGGACATCCAGAGAAGCGTCTGCCAAATACATTAAACGTAAGCTTCAAAAATATTGAAGCAAACAATCTGCTTTCTGAAATCAAAGATAATGTGGCTGCTTCTGCTGGCGCTGCTTGTCATTCAGGCGGGATTGAGGTTTCCTCGGTTCTCAAGGCTATGAATGTTCCCGAAGAATGGGCAAGAGGAACCGTTCGTTTTTCTACGGGTAGAATGACAACAAAAAAAGAGATTGAAAAAGCAATTAATATAATTTCAGATACTGTTCTGCGAATAAGGAGGAAAAGGAATGGAAAAAGCACAAAAATCGCTTGATGAAATAACCCATGAAGAAATAAAGGAAGCAGTTAAAGAAAAATACAGTCGAGTTGCATCTAATCCTTGTGCATCGTTCAACTTCCCTGTAGGGAAAGAATTTGCGTTAAAGGTGGGTTATCCCAGAGAGATACTGGAGAAACTAACTCCTTCTATGTATGAGTCATTTACCGGAGCGAACAATCCTCAACCTTTTGTCATGTTAAAGGGTGGAGAGACCGTCTTAGACTTGGGTTGCGGCGCAGGTCTTGATCTTTATTTTTATGCAAAAGCTGTAGGGATGCACGGCAAAGTTTATGGTTTGGATATCTCAGAATATATGATAAATAAGGCCAAGAATAATATGGAAAAAACCGGCATCCGTAATGTTGAGATTAAATACGGACATTCTGACCGTCTTCCTTTTCATGATGGTTTTTTTGATGTGGTTGCTTCAAATGGAATCTACAACCTTTCACCGGATAAAGAGAAAGTTATGAATGAGGTTTATAGGGTATTAAAGTTTGGCGGGAAAACGGTTTTTTGTGAAATTGTTTTGAGAGAAACCTTGCCTGAAAATGTAAAAAAGAATATTGATGATTGGTTTAGATGTATTGGCGGAGCCTTACCTGAAAACGAATTCTTAGCGCTTATGAGAAAGGTTGGATTTAAAAACATTGAGGTAATATCAAAAATTAGAAATGCCAGAACAGGCCATAAGTTAGCTATTTGTGCTAACATCCGTGCTTTTAAGCAGTGAAAAAAATAGGAATAGATATTATGCCTAAAGCAAATATTAAATGTCCAGAAAGTAACACATTGAAAAGATGGAAATACCTTATAGGAGTTAATTGCAATTTTACAAGTGAAACAAGTGCTTGAATATATCACCACGCTTTAGGATACTTGCTGTGTTATTTGTACTTATTCTGATAATACATGTTGCGTAATTAACGACAATCGTCAACCACATTAATTCAACATACTATAAATTCCCCGAAATATTTTTCATTTAAGTACTGATATTTGTGCTTGACATACCCCCATAGGGTATGCTACATTGTATTTTCAAGTAATATGGTCTGGCTGTTGTTTTAAGAAAAATAAAAGGAGATGAACGTGGAACCGACGACAACTCATAAAGAAAATCTGGCGGCATTGAATCGGATTGTCGGACAGGTAAATGGAATCAAGAAGATGATTGAGGATGAGAAATACTGCATTGACATTATTAATCAAATGCTCGCCGTTATTCATGCCTTATACAGGATAACAGAAAAAATACTTGCTAAACATATAGAAAAGTGTGTCAAAGATGCTTTTATAAGTCGATCAAAGAAGAAAATAGATAAAAAAATTAGTGAAATTATGGGAGTTATCAAGAGACTGAGAAAATTAAGCTAAAAGAAAAGGAGTCTTCATGGCTAAAGATCCGATTTGCGGGATGGAAGTGGATGAGAAGACAGGTATAAAATTAGAAATAAATGGAAAGATTTATTACTTCTGCAGTGAAGACGATAAGAGTAAATTTATGGCACAGAACCAGATGAAAATACATCCAGAAAAAAAACATGAACACCACATGAAACACAATATGCATGCCGGGCACATGGGCGGCGGAGGCCATGCATCTCATCATGCACATATGGTGGCTGATTTTAAAAAACGATTCTGGATTTCGCTTATTATTACTATTCCTATTCTTATTCTTTCACCTATGATTCAAAAATTTATTGGCTTGCGGGAAGTTATACAATTTCCCGGGGATATGTATCTCCTTTTTTCCCTCGCTTCGCTGGTTTTCTTTTACGGCGGGTGGCCTTTTTTAAAAGGAATTTATAATGAGCTTAAAAATAAACAGCCGGGGATGATGACCCTTATTGCCGTGGCGATCGCTACAGCATATGTGTACAGCTCTGCGGTTGTGTTTGGTTTAAGCGGGAAGATATTTTTCTGGGAACTGGCAACACTGGTTGATATCATGCTATTGGGTCACTGGATAGAGATGAAGTCTATCATGGGCGCGTCCCGGGCATTAGAAGAATTGGCAAAACTCATGCCGTCAGAAGCGCACATGCTTATGCCGGGCGGGAACGTGCATGATGTTCCATTAAAACAATTAAAACCAGAAGACAAGGTTCTGGTAAAACCGGGCGAGAAAATACCCGTCGACGGCGATGTCATTGAAGGAGAGAGCGCGGTCAATGAGGCGATGCTTACCGGAGAGTCAAAACCGGTAAGCAAAAAGGCGGGCTTGAAAGTTATCGGAGGTTCGATTAACGGTGAAGGATCGCTGACAGTTGTGGTTAAAAAGACCGGCGCAGATTCCTTCCTTTCGCAGATGGTTAGTCTGGTACGGGATGCTCAAGCCAGCAAATCGAAAACCCAGGATATAGCAAATCGTGCAGCATTTTGGCTTACCATTATTGCGCTTGCAGGAGGAGCACTTACTCTTTTTATCTGGCTTGGAGTAATGCATAAAGATTTTGCGTTTGCACTGGAGCGGACGGTAACCGTTATGGTTATTACCTGCCCGCATGCGCTGGGATTAGCTGTTCCTCTGGTCGTAGCAGTTTCAACAGCGTTAGCGGCAGGGAGCGGCCTTCTTATACGCAACCGGGCGGCTTTTGAAAATGCCCGGAATATTCAAGCGATCATTTTTGATAAAACAGGCACCCTGACGCAGGGAAAGTTTGGCGTTACCGATACAATAGTCCTCTCCAATGAATTTGATGCAAAAGAATTACTCCGGTACGCAGCTTCAGTTGAATCACATTCAGAACATCCTATTGCTAAAGGTATTGTGGCATCTCAAAAAGAGCTTCTTAAAGTAGAAAATTTCAAATCTATTACAGGGAAGGGAGCCGCAGGTATCATTCAGGGAAAAGATGTAAAAGTTGTCAGTCCAGGGTACTTGCGAGAGAAAAATATCGCCATTGAAAACGACAAAATCAGCAGTCTTGCTTCGCAAGGCAAGACCATAGTCTTTGTATTGATTAACGACAGGTTGGTTGGGGCGGTTGCGTTAGCAGACATCATACGGCCGGAATCGAAAAAGGCGATTGCAATGCTTAAAAGTATGGGAATCAGATGCATGATGCTTACTGGAGATAATAAACAGGTTGCACGCTGGGTGTCAGAGGAAACAGGGCTTGATGAATATTTTGCTGAAGTACTCCCCCATGAAAAAGCATCAAAAGTAAAAGAGGTTCAGCAAAGGGGGCTTGTGGTTGCCATGACTGGAGACGGAGTAAATGATGCGCCAGCCCTTGCACAAGCAAACGTTGGGATTGCTATTGGAGCAGGCACTGATGTTGCGGTTGAAACAGCGGATATAATTCTTGTTAAGAGCAATCCTCTTGATGCAGTTGCTATTATTGGTCTTGCCCGGGCAACCTATACGAAGATGATTCAAAATCTTGCATGGGCAACCGGGTATAATGCTTTTGCGATTCCCCTGGCAGCTGGAGTGCTGTATAAGTCAGGGATCCTCTTGAGTCCTGCGATGGGGGCGGTGCTTATGTCTTTGAGTACGGTGATTGTGGCGATCAATGCGCGATTTTTGAAAATAAGGAAATAATAACATGGCACACAGTATAGATAAAGCACTTATAACATGTCCAGAGTGCAGACATATTCAGGAAATTGAAATACCTCAAAATAGCTGTCTGCCGTTTTATACATGTAAAAAGTGCAAGAAAACAATTTCTGCTCCCGGAAATTCATGCTGTGTGATATGCGCATATTCTGGTAAAAAATGCCCGGTATCTCATGAAGCAGGCAAAAATAGTATTCGGTCTTAAAAGGGCTGATTTATAACAGGAGGATTAAATCATGATCACCTATGGTTTTACAAAAGAACTAAGCACCACGTTTGATAAAGCAGTTGAAACGGTCACTGAAGAATTGAAAAAACAAGGTTTCGGCATACTTACCACTATAAATGTTAAAGATAAGTTTAAAGAAAAACTTGGAATTGACTTTAAAAAATACGTGATTCTGGGCGCATGCAATCCACCCAATGCGCATAAAGCCATCCTTGCTGAAGAAAACATTGGATTAATGCTTCCCTGTAATGTCATTGTATATGAAAAAGACGGCAAAACAATTGTGTCAATAATAAAGCCTACGAAAGCAATGGGTATGATCGACAATGAAGAGCTGCGAAAGATTGCACTCAATGTGGAACAGCAATTACAAAAAGTGTATGATTCACTTAAATAGGAGGAAAGACATGAGAAAGGTATTTCTTTTTTTTACCATAGTATTCATAGTGCCGACAGTTATGTATGCTCAGGGAAATAATTATGGACACATGGGCGGATGGGGACATATGATGAATTTTGGATACGGAGGTATGTTTATGTGGCTTCTTTTTTTGATTGCAGTGGGAGTGATAATCTATCTTGTTTTTCAAAGCACAAAGACAAAGAATTTAGATGTTGCTTCTCGTGAGGCTCCTTTAGATATTGCTAAAAGACGATATGCAAAAGGTGAAATTACACAAGAGGAATTTGAACGAATAAAAAAGGATTTGAATAAGTAAGGGTTACAGTTATGATGAAAAAACTTAAGGAAGTTGTATTAATCTTAATGCTAATGTTTGTATTTTCGTACCTGCTTAATTTTGTATGGGAGTCATTCCATGCGGTATATCTCTATGAAGATCATAAGTTCAGCTCTGAATTATATGTGCCTATGGTGCATTATGTTTCCACAATAGATGCGCTTATTGTATCAGGAATATATATTACGGTTTCAGTTTTATTTAGGAATTTATTATGGATTAAGTTTATGAATAAAATAAATATTATTGCATTTTTACTCTTCGGATTATTGAGCGCAATAATTGTTGAATATAGAGCGGTTTATTTGGTCAGAAAATGGAATTATAATTCAATAATGCCCACAATTTTTGGTATCGGTATTTCACCATTAGTTCAGCTCAGCATTACAGGTATACTGGCTCTTTTGCTTACGAAGCGGGTGCTTTATCCGCATAAAGTGCTCTTATCATAGGGAGTAAATGAAATGAAGAAGATTATTGCCGCATTGCTGATATGCACAATATTATCATTACGAATTTATGCAGATGAAGATGATCACCATATGGGTTCTGCATATGTGTGGGTACCGGTGATGATAGTCATGATGACGGGAATGTATTTTATATTTCATAGACATGATAAAAAAGCATCACAAGAAGAAGAAATTCATAAAAATAATATAAATAACAATGAAGTAATAAAAAAGGATAGATAAAGGATTTAGCATGATTCGAGATAGCATCTGTGGAATGGAAGTCGAGAAAGAAGATTTTTCCTATGAATTTGAAGGAAAAGTGTATTTGTTCTGCTCTGAAGGGTGTCTTGAGAAGTTTAAAGCATCTCCAAAAGAGTTCTCACAAAAATACTTATATGATCTCATTATTATTGGGGGTGGCCCCGCGGGATTAACCGCGGCAGTGTATGCTTCGGTCCTAAGAATAGATACTTTTCTTCTTTCAAAAGATATCGGTGGCCAGGCGATTGACAGCTCGAAAATAAAAAACTACATGGGATTTGACTTTATCAGCGGGAAAGATCTTGTTAAAAAGTTTAAGAATCAATTTTTGCATGAACATTATCTTGCACATAAAATAGGCGATGTTGTTAAAATCAGCCGTAAAGAAAATAATTTTGAGGTTTTGACACGAGATCAATATAGATTGCTCGCACGTTCGATCATTATCGCATCAGGCATGAAAAGACGCACCTTGGGTATTCCGGGTGAGGAGCAGCTTCAGCGAAAAGGGGTATCATACAGCTCTGTGCAGGATCTCGCTCTTTTTAAAGGATTGGACGTTGTGGTAATAGGTGGAGGAAATTCAGGAGTGAGGACAGCCAGTGATCTACATAAATTAAATTGTAAGGTAACTCTTGTTGAAAAGGGTAAACTCATCGCAGACCAAGCCGGCATTGATAATCTTAAAAAAAGCAGTAATGTGGAGATATTAGAAAACCATGATGTTCTGGAAATACACGGCAAGGATAATGTGCAGGCTGTTACCGTTCAATCTCTCGCCGGCTTAGAGTCAAAGCGTATTCCCTGCCGTGGTGTCTTTATTCAGGTTGGCATGCTTCCAAATACAGAATTTTGTCAGGGTCTTGTTGCGTTGAACGAAAAAGGAGAAATAATTATTAGTCCCGATTGTTCAACCAATATTGAGGGAATATTTGCCTGCGGAGATGTAACTGATTGTTACGGGAAAAGAATAATTATTGCTTCTGGAGAAGGTGCAAAGGCGTGTTTGAGCGTTAAAAAATATCTTTTATAAAAGGAGGAGCGTTATGCGGTTTAAAAAAGTTCTACTGACGTTCATGGTACTGGTGTCTGTTTCGGTGATTGGATTTTGTGAAAGCAATGAAAAGGATATGCATAAAAACCATAAACATATGATGGGTGAACAAACACACCACATGGGAAACAAGGAAATGCATCATACACAGGCTGGTATTTGTCCGGTAATGGGTAATCAAGAATCAGAGAAATATTCATACCTTTATAACGGAACGACATATTATTTCTGCTGCCCGATGTGCATCGATATGTTTAAAAAAGACCCCGATAAATATATTTCTAAAATTAAAGAATTTGATATAGAAGCTTTTCAATTTGGTTTTTCACCTGAAGAAATTACCGTTAAAAAGGGTGATATTGTCCGGTTCACGGTCAGTACCCGGGATGTTACCCATGGTTTTTATATTAAAGAGTATGATATCAACGTTCCTATTAAAAAAGGAGAGCCTCAGAAAATAGAATTTATCTCAGATAAAACTGGAGAATTCGATATCGTCTGCTCGATTTATTGCGGCAGGGGACATAAAAATATGAAAGCGAAATTAATAGTGGAAAAATGATGAAAAAACTTTTACAAGACAAAAGAAATCTGGTAATACTGCTTTTAAGTATTCTTTTTATTATAAAAAGCTTTGAAGGAGATGTGCGATTTGTTTTTTGGGTATTATCAGGGGTAATATTAACCGCAGGCTGCGATATGCTTATCAAATATCTGTTCCTGCATCAGAAGCCTGTTTTTAAAAGCGCTGTAATAACCGGGTTTATTGTTTCCGGTATTCTTGATTATCATCAGCATTGGTTCATTCTGATTATTTTTTCTCTATTGGCAATATTATCTAAGCATATCATGCGATTTAGAGGAAAGCATATTTTCAATCCAGCGAATACCGGTCTTTTAGCTGCTTCACTTTTTGGAATGCCGCTTACATGGAACATTGAATCGAATATATATATTATCATAGCGGCGGGAATATACATTGCATTTTCAATAAGAAAATTGCCGCATGTGCTTGGTTTTCTTATTTTCTTCATAGGATTATTCGCAGCGCAGGGTATAAATCCTTTTCTGCTCATTAGCTGGTTTTTCGTCTTTATTATGCTTATTGAGCCAAAGACATCGGGCTTTGGAAAGTTAAGAGGATTTATTTTTGGCAGCGTTGCGGCTATAGCTTCATTTATTATATATAAATATTTTCCTCAATATGATCTTTTTATAGGTGCTTTATTTGTTGCAAATCTGTTTAATCCTTTATTGGAGAAGATAAAGAAGTAAAAAGAAAATCTATGCAGGAGAAAGCTCTGACTGTTAAACAGATTGCCACATATCTGCAGGTTAATGAAAGAACTATTTATAAGCTTGCGCAATCCAGTAATATTCCCTGTTTCAAGGTTGCGGGCACCTGGAGATTTTGGAAAAAAGACATTGAAGACTGGAGTCGGAACACTCATAAAAAGAAATAAGGAGAAGAATTGTGGTTAATAACTTTAAGGAGCGAGCAAACTTTATATGGAGCATCGCGGACCTTTTGCGCGGTGATTATAAGCAATCTGAATATGGACGGGTGTTTTACCGCTTACGGTTTTGCGTCGTTTGGATTGTGTGCTTGAACCGACAAAGGAAATGATATTAACCTATCTGCCGCAGACTAGGAAATTGTCGTTGGAAGCTGTTGAGACGGTCCTTAAGAAAAAGGCAAAGTTGTCATTCTACAATAAGAGCAAATTTGATTTTAAAAAATTGACTGCTGATCCAAACGACATTGCCGCCAACCTGCGTAATTATTTCAATGGTTTTTCCAAGAATGCCCGTAATATTCTGGAACACTTTAATTTCAACGATCATATTGAACGATTAGACAAGGCTAATCTTTTATATATGATCATTAAGCGATTTGCAGAGGTTGATCTGCACCCTGATAAGATTCAAAATATTGAAATGGGCTACATATTCGAGGAGCTCATCCGCAAATTTGCGGATCTTTCCAACGAGACCGCAGGAGAGCATTTTACCCCGCGGGAAGTCATTCGTCTTATGGTTAATATTCTTTTCTTAAATGATAAAGAAATACTCACCAGAAAAGGCATTGTCAAAACGCTGTATGATCCTGCCTGCGGGACCGGTGGTATGCTCTCTGTGGCAGAAGAGTATTTGCGTGAGCTTAATCCTGATGCTGACTTGCGGGTTTTCGGGCAGGAACTTAATCCCGAGTCCTATGCTATTTGTAATTCGGATATGCTTATTAAAGGGCAAAATACGGATCATGTCAAATTCGGCAATTCCTTTACGCAGGACGGATTAAAAAATGAAAAATTCGATTATATGCTTTCAAATCCGCCTTTTGGCGTGGAATGGAAAAAGATTGAAGATGCAATTACCAAAGAATATGAACAATTGGGTTTTGCCGGTCGTTTCGGCGCAGGACTTCCCCGCATTAGCGACGGTTCATTCTTATTTTTACAGCATATGATCTCCAAAATGCGGCCGGAAGATGGCGGAGCGCGCCTGGGGATTGTTTTTAACGGTTCACCATTATTCTCCGGCGGTGCTGGCAGCGGTGAAAGTGATATTCGTAAATGGATCATAGAGAATGATATGCTTGAAGCAATAATCGCCCTGCCGGATCAGCTTTTTTACAACACGGGTATTTCAACCTACATCTGGATAATTACCAACCGCAAAGAAAAAGAACGCAAAAGAAAAATACAACTTATCAATGCAGTTGAGTTTTTCGGCAAGATGGCTCGCAGTCTCGGCAATAAACGCAATGAAATCAGTGACGAAAACATTGCTAAAATCACTAAAATATACGGCGAATTTAAAGAAAGCGAATACTGCAAGATATTTACAAATGAATATTTTGGCTATACCCGGATAACTGTAGAAAGACCGCTTCGTCTTAACTTCCAGACATCAAGGGAAAGAATTGACCGTATTGACCAGCAGACTGGATTTATTAACCTGGCTAAATCAAAGAAAAAAGGCAAAGCGGCATTAAATGAAATTGAGGAAGGCAAGAAATGTCAGAAGCAGATTACAGAAATGCTTTTGAGCATGGATGCGGGTAGAGTCTATAAGAATCGGCCGAAATTCATTGAAGCCATTGAACAACAGGCTGATAAAAAAGGCATAAAACTAAAATCTCCATTGATGAAAGTAATTCTCAATGCATTGTCAGAACGAGATGAGACAGCAGATGTTTGCAAGGATAAAGACGGCAACCTGGAATCGGATACGGACCTGCGGGATTTTGAGAATGTCCCGCTTATAGATAATATAGATAAATATTTCAAACGCGAAGTTTTACCTCACGTGCCAGACGCATGGATGGATATGAATAAAGACAAAATCGGTTATGAAATCAATTTTAATAAAGAGTTTTATAAATACAAACCGTTAAGAAGCATTGAAGAGATTCGCAAGGACATTCTGGCACTTGAAAAAGAAACAGAAGGATTATTACAGGAGACTTTGAAATGAAAATTGCGAAACGTTTTAATAACCAGTTTGCTGAAGTAGTAAAGATGATTCATCAGGCGCGATATAACGCTATAAAAAATGTCAATACAGAATTGGTAAAATTGTACTGGAGTATTGGTGAATATATCAGCAAGAAGCTTGCATCTGCGGAATGGGGCGATGCGGTCGTTGACCGTCTTGCTAATTATATACAGATAAAACATCCTGAATTTAAGGGGTTTACCCGTCGGGGATTATACCGGATGCGCCAATTTTATGAGACTTATCGTCAGAAAGAATTTGTGTCAACACTGTTGACACAAATTAGCTGGTCGAACCATTTGTTGATTCTCAGCAAAACAAAAAGCCATGACGAAAGGTTATTTTACCTGCATCTTACAATAAAAGAAAAATATTCTTTTAGAGAACTTGAGCGTCAGATAGACAGCGGATATTATGAGCGGGCAATGCTCTCAAAGAAAAAAGTGTCAACAGCGTTGACACAAAGACATCCTGATATAATCAATGCATTTAAAGATACCTATGTTTTGGACTTCTTAAACCTTCCCAAAACTTACAGTGAAAGAGACCTTCAAAAAAGCATTGTTTCAAACCTCAAGGATTTTATTCTTGAATTCGGCAAGGACTTTGCCTTTATCGGTCATGAGTACCGCATTCAGGTGGGTAAGAATGATTATTTTGTTGATTTGCTTTTCTTTCACCGCGGATTAAGATGTCTGGTAATGCTGGAGCTTAAAATAGATGATTTTAAACCCGAATATCTTGGTAAACTTAATTTCTATCTTGAGGCGCTTGACCGCGAGGTAAGGAAGATAGATGAAAACCCAAGCGTCGGCATAATTTTATGTAAATCAAAAGATGACGAAGTTGTGGAGTATGCGCTCAGCCGGAACCTCTCGCCAGCGCTTGTTGCTGAATACAAGACTAAACTTATTCCAAAGAAGGTGCTCCAGAAGAAATTGCATGAGTTATTTCTGTTGAATGCACCTAAAAAGGGACATAAAAAGTGAAACCATATCCTGCATATAAAGATTCAAAACTGGATTGGCTCGGTATAGTTCCATCCCATTGGAATATAATTAAACTAAAATTTAATGCATCGGCTCAATTCAGTAATGTTGATAAGAAAACAGAAGAAGATGAGCGAGCGGTGAGACTCTGTAATTATGTTGATGTTTATTACAACGATTTTATTACTGAAAAGATCAATTTTATGGAAGCATCGGCTTCATCTAAAGAAATATTGAAATTTCAATTAAAAGAAAATGATGTTATTCTTACAAAAGATTCTGAGGAATGGGATGATATTGCTGTTCCTGCATTTGTTCCTTCGCAAATTCAAAATGTTATTTGTGGATATCACCTTGCACAAATTAGACCAAATAATAAAATAATTACCGGAAAATACCTTTATTATCTTTTGTCGGCTTATCGAACAAATCACCAGTTTAAAGTCGAGGCGACTGGGATTACACGCTTTAGTTTGAGTAATTATGCATTAAACAATTCAATTATTCTAATCCCTGAGAGAGATGAACAAGAAAAAATAGCCTCTTATCTTGATCGTAAGACCGCACAGGTTGATGATTTGATTGACAAAAAAGAGCGGATGATTGAGCTTCTCAAAGAGGAGCGAACCGCTGTCATCAATCAAGCAGTGACAAAGGGGCTTGATCCGAATATTGAATTGAAAGATTCCGGTATCGATTGGCTTGGCAATATAACAAAAAATTGGGAAGTAAAAAAATTAAAGTATCTCATATGTGGGAAATTAGAATATGGGGCAAACGAAGCCGCTGAATTAGATGAGGGCGATATGCCTAGATATATTCGGATTACAGATTTTGATGATGATGGAAAACTTCGCAATGACACATTTAAATCATTACCAGAAGATAAAGCAAAAGATTATTTATTAAAATCAGGAGATATATTATTTGCACGTAGTGGAGCTACAGTAGGAAAAACATTTCAATTCAAAGATTATAAAGGGAAAGCTTGTTTTGCAGGATATCTTATAAAAGCGACTCCTGACACATCAAAAATACTATCTGATTTTCTCTGCTATTTTACAAGGTCGAGTGTTTATGAGGATTGGAAAAACTTAATTTTTAATCAAGCAACGATACAAAATATTGGTGCGGATAAATATTCAGTTTTGTCTTTACCGTTAACAAGCGTTGAAGAGCAGCAAGCTATAATTACTTATCTTGATCAAAAAACGGAACACATTGATAAACAAGTTGAAATAGAGAAAAAACTAATCGAATATCTCAATGAATACCGTACCGCTTTGATTTCTGAAGTAGTGACCGGAAAGATCGATGTAAGGAATTGAGCGATGGAACCAATTTTAACAAAAAGAATAACGCTTATAAAAACCGGATGTTGGCAAGATATAAATGCTGAAAGTCTTAGTTGTGAAATTTCAGTAAGTATTTTATCTAAATTACGAAATCAAAAATATACAGAATATGCAAAAGCCGATAATGAAGAAAGGAATGACACGGCATGTGATTTAACTTTTTCCTGGGATAAGCAAAAATTTGCGATGGAGCATACCAGCATCAGCGCTTATAAAAGGCAGCATGAAGACCAAGCCTATTTAAATCGTGCTCATACATTAAAGGAGAAACCACAAAGATTAAAAGCGCGCCTTATTAAGCAGTTCCCAAAAGGACAGGGTGGTCTTTTTACCATTGATGATGAAGCTTTAATAAACGGAACAAGTTATTTTCAGCAAAAATACGGTGAAAAAGTTAAAAAATTATCTACTTATAACAATTTTGTAAAAATACTTGTAATTCAGACTATTGATATTTCGAATTTATGTGCATTTGATTTCTATCAAACAATGAAAGTCCATAAAGAGAGATTGGATTATGTTTTCTATGTAGATTCTGGACAAAAAGATCCTCAATACTGGGTACAACCAATGCCTGTGAGTTGCTGGGAGACAAAATCTGAAAATATATTGTTTTATCAATATTTCAATGAGAATCATAGCTTTGAATATGCATCAAGTATTTGTATAAATGGCGAATAATGATTTAGAAAAAGTTGTAAATCTGATGGAATGTGCATAATCTCTATTTGATTATTATTTGATGTAAAAAGGATAAATACCAAAAATTAGCTGAAAAATATAGCAGTTTTTATTTGACTGTTATTTGACTATGGAATTTTTATGAATATAACCAATGAAAAAGCTTTTGAAGAATCTATTGAGCAGAATTTGCTTGAAAGAGGTGGATATATCAAGGGTGATCCCAAAAATTTCAACAGGGATTTAGCGCTTGATACAACAGTCTTATTCAAGTTCATTAATGATACACAAAAAAATATGTGGGATAGTCTGTCTGCAATTCATGGAGCGGATGTCGAAAAGAAGTTCTTATATCGTCTCAATCAGGAACTGGATACCCGAGGAATGCTTGATTGTCTGCGCCATGGGATTACAGATTACGGCAAAAAGTTTACCCTTGCCTATTTCAAACCGGTCAGCAAGTTAAACCCTGAAACTCAAAGATTATACGGCAAGAACATTCTAACCGTTACCCGCCAGGTCCATTACAGCATCAAAAATGAAAGTTCTATAGATATGGTATTATCGGTCAATGGCCTTCCTGTAGCAACGATTGAGTTAAAAAATCCTTTTACCGGCCAGGACGTTGATGACGCTAAACAGCAGTACAAATACAACCGCGATGAACGGGAGCTTTTATTTCAGTTTAAAAAACGTGCTCTTGTTCATTTTGCCGTTGATACTGATGAAGTATATATGACAACGCGTATTCAAGGAAGCAAAACCAAATACCTGCCGTTTAATCTCGGCTTTAACAAAGGTGCCGGGAATCCGCCGAATCCTCATGGTCATAAGACAGCATATTTATGGGAAGAAGTTTTAGTAAAAGACAGTTGGATGGATATACTGGCGCGATTTCTGCATCTTGAGATTAAAGAGAAATCTTTTGAGGGCAAAACAGTAAAGATAGAAACCATGATTTTTCCGCGCTATCATCAGCTTGATGTTGTCAGAAAGCTCACCCAAGATGCTCTTAAAAACAGGGCCGGCAGTAATTACCTGATACAGCACAGCGCAGGAAGCGGTAAAAGCAATTCTATCGCCTGGCTTGCCTATCATCTGGCAGGGCTTCACGACAGCAGTGATAAACGCGTATTTGATTCAGTAATTGTTGTCACAGACCGGATTGTTCTTGATAAACAACTGCAGGATACCATTTACCAATTTGAACATAAATCAGGTGTTGTAGAGAAGATTGACAAGGATTCTGCGCAGTTAGCTCAGGCGCTTGCCAGCGGTACTAATATAATTATTACTACTCTGCAGAAATTCCCATTTGTATTAGATAAGGCAAGCAACCTGCCAAAACGCACCTATGCGGTTGTAGTTGATGAAGCGCATAGTTCTCAGAGCGGCGAATCAGCAAAAAAGATGAAAGATGTGCTTGCAGAGGTTGATGAAGAGACTGGTGCTGACATGCCTGCGGACGACTCTGCCTGTGCGTGTTCGCACGCAGACAGGTCGGTGCAGGCAGAGCAGGATGAAGAAGATGATATTGAAGATGAGATCATGCAGACACTGCTTAAGCGAGGACCTCAGCCTAATTTAAGCTTCTTTGGATTTACGGCAACTCCTAAAGCAAAAACACTTGAAGTATTCGGACAAAAAGGTTCTGACGGCAAACCTTTACCGTTTCATTTGTATTCTATGCGCCAGGCAATTGAGGAAGGTTTTATTCTTGATGTTTTGCAAAATTACACAACCTACCAAACCTTTTTCCAGTTATCCAAGAAGATTGAAGATGACCCGGATGTAAACAAGAAAAAGGCCGCACGGGCAATCGCACGGTTCTTAACGCTCCATCCATATAATCTGGCACAGAAAACCGAAGTTATGATTGAACATTTCAGACAGGTAACCATGAAGAAGATTGGCGGCAAAGCAAAGGCTATGGTGATTACGGCTTCGCGTGAACACGTGGTGCGGTATAAACATGAATTTGACCGCTATTTAAGGGAGAAAAACTATAAAGATATTAAAGCCATTGTTGCTTTTTCAGGAAAGGTTTTGCTGGATGGCGTCCCGCCGGAATACACCGAATCTGGGATGAATAGTTTTGGCGAAAAAGAGCTGCCGGAACGGTTTGCTGCCTTTGAATATCAGATTCTTTTAGTAGCAGAGAAATATCAAACCGGCTATGATGAACCCCTGCTACACACTATGTATGTAGATAAACGGCTTGATGGCGTAAAAGCAGTACAGACCTTAAGCCGCCTTAACAGGACATGTCCTGGCAAAGAAGATACTTTTATTCTGGATTTCGTTAACAAACGGGAGGATATTTTATCTGCTTTTCAGCCTTACTATGAACAAACACAATTAACCGACACAACTGATCCGAATAAACTTTATGACCTTAAACATAAACTCGATTCATTTCAAATAATTCTTCAATCAGATATTGATGCATTTTGCGCTGTGTTTTTCAAGAATAAAGAATTGCATACCACACGTGAACATGCTCAATTGAATGCTATTGTGGATACGGCAGTAGAGCGGTTTATGACAATTGAAAAAGAAGAGCACAAAGAAGATTTTACTAATACGCTGGGTGTGTTTGTCAGATTGTATGCGTTCCTAACCCAGATTATACCGTTCCAGGATATTGAACTTGAGAAATTTTACACATATTCCCGGTTGTTATTGAAGAAACTTCCCGGCCCAAACCGCAGTGAAAGGTATCGTATGGGTGATGAAGTTGCCCTTGAATATTACCGGCTGCAGAAAATCACTGAAGGGAGAATTGCACTGCAAAAGGATTCAGGCGCAGCTATAAAACCTGTTTCTGAAGCTGGTACGAAAAAAGACAAAGAGGAATATGCCAGGCTTTCTGAAATAATAAAGATTCTAAACGATCGTTTTGGAACAGATTTCACCGAAGCTGATAAGCTATTCTTTGACCAGATCGAAGAAGAAATGGTTATGGATGAAAAACTTGGCATTCAGGCCAAGACCAATACAATTGATAATTTCAAATACGGTTTTGAAGATATATTCATAGCCAAGCTTGTTGACCGTATGGATCAGAATCAGGATATTTTCAATAAGATTATGGATGACAAGGCTTTTTCTTCGGTAGTGAAAGACTATCTGCTTCAAAAGGTATATAACCGATTAAACGTGCCTGTAAAACCTTTATTCTTAGATGATTTAGAGCCTGATGAAGATATTAAGAAAAACCTTAAATATGTTGAGTTTTTACCGGTGTATTCCTTGAAAGCGGCTGCCACCGGTTTTGGAAAAGAAGGGCATGTGGAAGTGCTTGGCTGGAAAAAAGTCAATAATAAACGTCTGAATAAAGATATGTTTATTGCACAAGTTGAAGGCAAGTCTATGGAACCGACGGTTCCTGACGGCAGTTTTTGCATCTTTCGTTTTGAACGAGGCGGTACCCGCAACGGATTAGTAGTGCTTGTCGAATCCCGGCTTGTCACTGACCCTGAAACAAACCATAAATTTACTGTTAAAAGATACAAGAGTGAGAAAAAGGATATTGGAGCAGGCCAGTGGCGGCACAAAAGGATTATCCTTTCCCCGGATAATAAAGCATTCAAAGATATAGTGTTAGAGAATGTTTCCGGAGATGACTTTCATGTAGTTGCCGAATTTATTACTGTGCTATGAAAATACCCAATGTAAATGCCAAAACCCTCTATTCGATTTGATACATTTAGGCTGATGTAATAAAATCAAACAAATACTTGACATATATTCTTACATGTGCTATACTTGGAGTGACCTTGAAAGGAGGTGTTAAGCATGGATAACTTCTATAAAAAGCTATCACAGAAGATTAAATTTATAAGAGAAAGATTGGACTTCTCTCAGGAGACTCTTGCTGAAAAACTGGGTATCAACAGGGTAGCTGTATCTCAAATCGAAAACGGAGAAAGGAAGATCAGCGCTGAGGAAATAGCCAAGTTGTCCAAAGTGTTTCAGATACCCACAGATATACTTCTTGATTTAAGCAAGGATGTAGAGGTGGTGCTGGAAAAGACTCAGGAGAAAAAGCCTCAAGGGAAAACCGGCATTCGCATAAGCGTTCCACAAAAAAACCTTGATAAGTTTAAGGAAGTTTTATTGTACGTCTTGAGCAAGATTGGATCAAAGCCGAATGTCGGCGAATCCGTCCTCTACAAGCTTCTTTATTTTATAGATTTCAATTATTACGAAAAATATGAGGAGCAGTTAATAGGAGCTACGTATATTAAAAATCATTACGGTCCGACTCCGACTCAGTTTATCAAAATAGTCGAAGATATGGAAGGAAAAGATTTAAAAAAAGTTCAGGACAGTTACTTCCAATATCCTCAAACTAAATATTTGCCTTTAAGAAAGCCCAATTTAACTAAAATAAATGCGCAGGAGCAGAAAGTTATCGATGATGTCATTAATTCTTCCCTCTCAGATATGAATGCAACGCAAATCAGTGAATACTCTCATAACGATGTTCCTTGGCAAACAGCGGAAGAAGGCGCGGTTATAGACTATGAATCAGTATTCTATCGTACTCCGCCGTATTCAGTTAGGGATTACAGTGACGAAGATATTCAATGACATCCGCAAACTCCCTGAATTCGAGAAGGATTTCAAGAAACTCGCCAAAAAATTCCGAACACTTGATGATGACCTGAATATTTTTATCGCCAACCAGTTAAATCTTACACATAAAAAGAATATCGACAACAAGGGCGTGGTCAGGATATCCGATCTCGGAATCGAGCATCCAAAAATATACAAAGCTCGGAAATTCGCCTGCAAGGCCTTAAAGGGCAAAGGCGCCGCAAGTGGCATCCGAGTTATCTACGCATACTCTGAACAGGATGATATTATCGAGTTTGTGGAGATCTATTATAAAGGAGTTAAAGAAAATGAGGATAGAGAAAGGATAATGAGGTATTACGGTAAAGGAGGATCGCATGGCGACAAAAAAAGTAAACTTTAATCAGAAAGGCATTGAGAGACTTCCAAAATATAGGCCAGTGTTGTACAAGATACAGACACAATCTGGTGGAACAAACTATGCCGGTATTGCGCAAAAAGGTAGGGTTCAAGAGAGGATACAGAAACATCTGGATAAAATTCCAGGTGCTAAAGTTAAAATCGAGCAGTTTCACAGCATAGATGACGCTGCCAAAAAGGAAGAAAATGTAATAAAAAGATCTCAGCCGAAATATAATAAGAAGGGCAAATAAGATTTATTGGTATTTTTTTTAAATCAAAGTCAATTAGAGAATTTGGCACAAAACAGCAGAGGAGACTTTAGCGAAACTGTTTTAGCCAAAGCTGTCCGCTGGGATGTATTCCGCAGAGGTGCGCATTAGAATATTCACGAGTTGCTAAACAAAATAAGGTAAATTGATAACCATGTCTTTTATTGGAACTTTTATAGGAATTGATAAACACGCAGATCAGAATATTAAGGAATTAACAGGTGCGCGCAGAGATGCTTTAGCTTTATGGGCTCTTTTTTCGGATGCGATTCCAGATATCAATGCAGATTTATTGGTAAACGAAAATGCTACTTGCGAAAAGATTAAAAAAACTCTTGAAGATAAACTTGGAAGTGCTGGGGCGGATGACATTGTAATATTTTCTTTTGCTGGACACGGAACACAAGACCACAGGTTGGTAACTTATAATACCGTTAAAGAATCCATTGCCGATACCACAATATCTATGCAGAATATTGCAGAACTTTTTAAAATATCTAAAGCAAAAATAATACTCTTTATCTTGGACTGTTGTTTTAGTGGAGCAGCTCCAGCGAGAGTTTTAGAAGATACCCCTATTTTGCGCGATACGGATGACCTTTTAAGTGCTATTGCCGGGCAAGGACGAATTATAATTGCAGCTTCTGGCAAAAATGAACCAGCTTTAGAACATCCACGATTTGGTCATGGTCTTCTAACAAAAGCGATAATAGATATATTTAAGACAGAAGAGACGTCGGTTAGTATTCCTGCGGCCATGGATAGAGTTTCTCAGATAGTGCGTTCAGAAGCGGGGAAAATGGGTTATTCCCAGAATCCTGTTTGTCTTAGCTACGTTGAAAGTGGATTGATTTTACCAGCGCTTAAGCCCGGGAAAAAGTACTTCGAATGTTTCCCTGAAACTATGCAAGAGAATATAAATAATTCATTCGTAGAATTATCAAAATTTGATTTTCCTGCTAAGGTAATTAATGCATGGAGCAATCAATTCAGCGGAGGATTAAATAATCTTCAATTGGAAGCGATAAATAAACACCGAATTTTCAATGGGAATTCCTTGCTCGTTATAGCCCCAACAAGTACAGGGAAAACTTTTATTGGCGAACTGGCCTCAGTACATGCAATTATTAAGGGGAAAAAAGCAATATTTTTACTACCTTATAGAGCGTTAGTAAACGAAAAATATGAATATTTTTCGCAAATTTATGGTAGCAATCTCCAGATGCGGATCATACGATGCAGTGGAGATTATGCTGATCAGGTCAGACCTTTTTTGAAAGGAAAATATGAATTAGCGATATTTACATTTGAAATGTTTTTGAATGTAGCAATAACCCATCCTCACGTCTTGCACCAGATTGGACTAATTGTTCTGGACGAAGCACAGTTTATAACAGATCCTCATCGGGGTATATCAGTTGAATTAATTCTAACGTATTTATTGTCTTCAAAGAAAAAAGATATTACACCTCAGATTATAGCACTATCAGCTGTTATTGGTGGAATAAACGATTTTGACAAATGGCTCGAATTATCTGTTTTGGCAACAAATCAAAGGCCTGTGCCATTAACAGAAGGAGTAATTGATCGTAATGGAACCTTCGAATTCCAAAATCATTTAGGAAAAAGGTCATCAACACAACTGCTTAATCCTTACGATATAATTGTTCGCAGAGACAAGCCTAGTAATCAAGATATTATCGTTCCTTTAGTTAAGAAGCTTTTAAAAGATAATCCTAATGAGAAAATAATAGTATTCAGAAATATGCGCGGAAAATGCGAAGGTTGCGCCAAATACTTATCATCAGAATTGGGGTTACCAGCTGCAAGTGATATCCAGGCTATTTTGCCTAATCATGATCTTTCATCAGCATCAGAATCATTGAGAGTTTCCTTATCTGGTGGGACAGCTTTTCATAATACAGATCTTATTAGTCAGGAAAGAAACATAATTGAACAGGCTTTCCGTGATCCAAACAGTAAAGTTAGAGTACTTGTTTCTACCACTACTTTAGCAGCAGGTATTAATACACCGGCTTCAACGGTTATTTTAGCTGAGCAAGAGTTTTTTGGCGAAGATAGGAGAGCTTTTACAGTTGCTGAGTACAAAAATATGGCCGGCAGAGCAGGTCGATTAGGATTTAGAGAAGAAGGTAAAGCCATTATTGTAGCCAATAATGACTACGAAAGAAATTATCTATTTAAGCGTTATATAACAGGTCCATTAGAAGTTCTTAATTCATCATTTGATCAAAAACACGTTGAAACTTGGTTTGTTAGATTGCTTGCCCAGATGGATCATGTTGCAAAAACAGATGTTGTTAACTTGTTATTAAATACTTTCGGCGGATATCTATCAAATCGTAATAACCCAGAATGGCAATCTAATATGTCAATAAATTTGTCGAATTTATTAGAAAAAATGATTAATCTTGGGCTTGTCGAAGAGGAGCTTGCTTATATTAGACTAACTTTACTCGGGAGGATTTGCGGGCAATCTTCGTTATCTTTTAATTCGACTTTGAGAGCAGTTGAAATTTTAAGAAATTTTCCAGAGAAAAAATTAAATGCAATAACTTTAATGGCAATCACACAGGGTTTAACGGAATTAGATGACTGTTATATTTCGATAATGAAAAGGGGGACAAAGGAATCAATTAGAGTATCGGAAGCAACAAGTCGCTATGGTTCGGAAGCGATAAATATTTTACAACAACATGTAAATGATTTTTTCCAATATTATGCTAGATGTAAGAAAGCAGCAATATTGTATGATTGGATTAATGGTGAGTCAGTTAATGATATTGAAAAGCGATATTCAACAACTCCATATGCAGGAGCAGTAAGTCATGGTGATATTAGGCGATGTGTTGATACAACAAGATTCCATCTTCGATCAATTCATCAGATCGTTATGGTAATGAATAAGCCAATAAGCAGTGAGGCGATTGAGAGATTGCTCAATCAGTTAGAATTTGGCATCCCGGAAGACTCATTGGAGCTTTTATCATTGCCAATTGATCTAACAAGAGGAGAATATTTGGCTTTACGAAGTACAAACATAAAGAAACCACAAGAGTTAAACGATGGAACTTTTGATTTAGTGCAAGATATTCTTGGGGAACAGAAAGCCAATTTATTGAAAAATGATTTACGCGCTTAAAATTTGTAAAAAGTTTTTAATATAAAAAAATAGGAGTTTTTAAAATTATATGCCCGATATAAATGCTCTTGCGAAATATAAAGAACTATTTGAATTTTCGAAATATGTCTATAATGAAGAAATAGAAAGATTTCGTAAGTTAGATGAAAAAGCCAGTAGATATTTTTCAGTTTATTCAATATTGATAGGAATGTTTGGTTTATTGACAAAATTGATTATTGGTAATCATAACCCTGTCAAATTATTGGATTGGGCTTCACTTGTTTTTTTTATGATATCAGCAATATTTTTAATTTTATCTTGGTGGTATGCTTTTAAGGTATTGAAAGTACATGAGCTTGAAAAAATAGCAATAAGTGATGACATGATAATTTTTTATGATAGTAATAATTTAATAGATATACATTATGCTTTATCTAAAAGAATGAAGGAAGCATATCAAAAAAATAACAAAAATAATAATGATAAATCACATTTATTATATAAAAATTACTGTAATATAAAACTGTTCTTTCTATTTTTGGTTATAGCGTTTATTTTTATTGGTTTAAATGTGTATAATAACAATAAAATTAAGGAGGATGTCTTATGGAAGACACAAAAAACGGCAATAGTTCAAGATCAGGACGAAATGAGAATAAACCCGCAGGAATTACAGGACAAAACCAAGGAACAAATTCAGATGCCCAAGAAGAGATAAAACCTAATCCTACGGTTCAAGCTCCTGTTAATATAACTGTAACTGAAGGATATGAACCCCCTATAAAAAAAGGAATAGTGAAAGATAAAACTGATAAAAAAGATAAATAACAAAATTAAATAAGCGAAGGGAAAATTATTGGTTACGAAGTAAATGATTAATGCACTGGTGATGCAATTAGGAAATTATGGATATGAAAAATACAAAAAATATTTATTAGTAGTGTTCAGAAGGAATTAGAGAGATGCTTATTGCAATTGCAGGATAACAATGGATAAAGAAGAACTGGAACTGATAATTAAATATTGTCCTATCCTAGCGAGAAGAACAAAATAAAGGAGGTTGACGATGAAAATTCGAAACATCAATGGAACATCGGACACAACATGTCGTTGTGGTTCTTGGCTGGCTCACTGGAAGTACTTCAGCGGACAGAGTGTGCCGTCCTACTGCCCTGCCAGTAGTTGCCAAAACAAAGATTTGGTTGGTGCACACGTGCAAAAGGGTGGCTGGAGTACGGATCAGAAGTGGTATATCTACCCACTTTGCGGAGATCACAATAAGCACAAAGGAGAACTCGAGGTTTCTGATTCCTACAAGCTTGTATCGGCTAACAAGAAGGAAACGTGTGAGACATAGCTTGGCAAAACAAGCAGATTCAATCGATAAACAAAGCCGCGTTGAGGCCATTGTTTGCGAATATCCTAGTTGCTGGGTAGCGGGCCCTATCTGGTTAAGGAGGAGCATATGGCTACGAATGTAACAATTGGCGGGAGGACCTTTTCCTGTGTGAGGATATCCGAAGCGGACTTCACGGATGTGGCAGCAGTTTACGTGATCCTATGTGTATCCACGGATGGTAGTTGGACTGTCCTTGACGTGGGGCAAAGCGGCCAAGTGGGAAGCCGAATTGATGAGCATGACAGAAAAGCTTGTTGGACAAGGAATTGTGCTAGCAATAATATCTGGGTCTGTGTTTACCGAATGCCATCGTCACAGTACACTAGACAGGACCGTGAAAGACTCGAGACCGAGTTACGCAGTCAGTATCATCCACCGTGCGGTAAGCGGTGATCCCTACGAAGCCAAATTTTCTATTTGTCCGTTAAGCAGGGGTGGTTGGTAGTATTTAAGGCTTTTAGAATATAGGACATATCGGACATTCATTGGATATTTGGCATACAGCTGGAGATAAGCTGTTTTTTGCCTAAGGGACCCAAAATAACGCAGAATTTGAAGGAATCGTACAGATAGTTTTGATGAGCGTCGCTGGCGCTCCGCAGCTTTTAATTATGAGTTTTCTTTAGTGACAGTCAATAGCTTTTGCGTATGTGATGATAATGGATTTTGGATGTTAACTTATAACAAAGAAAATAAATCTAACGAGGGATGGAGAAGAGAGTGACTATCGAAGCAATTGATATTATAGAAAAAACTGCATAAAGAACTTATACAATGGCTAAAAAGAAAAATTTTCAAATTTCTAGAAAAAGTATTAAAAAAAATAACTCTTCAAAAAAGAAAACAGTCTATGATCGCATACGTGCTATCACAGAGGAAGCCAGAAATAATATTGCATATGCAGTAAATACATAGATGGTCTTAGCGTATTGGCATATTGGAAAGGAAATTGTAGAGGAAGAACAAAGGGGTAAGAAGCATGCATTATATGGCGAAGCGTTATTAAGGCAGCTTTCGGAAAAATTAACTGCTGATTTTGGCAAAGGTTTTGATGAGTCAAATTTGCGAAATATCAGGATGCTTTATCTTACTTATCCAAAACGTGACGCACTGCGTCACGTTTTAAGCTGGACACATTATCGTATCTTGATGCGTGTTAATAAACCTGAAGCAAGGGCATTTTATGAGTCAGAATGTGTTGCAAATAATTGGTCTTCTCGCGAGCTTGAGCGCCAAAAGGGATCCCTGCTTTATGAGCGACTAGCACTTAGCAAGGATAGAAAAAGTGTCATGAGGTTAGCCCGTAAAGGGCAGGAACTTGCAACTTATGAGGATATGATTAAGGAGCCCTATGTTCTTGAGTTTACAGGTTTATCGCCCAATTCGAAATTGTATGAGAACAAGCTAGAACAGGCACTTATTGACAACCTATCAAAGTTTCTTCTAGAGCTTGGTAAAGGGTTTACATTTGATGGACGTCAAAAACGCATTTCACTAGATGGAGATCATTTCTATATTGACCTAGTTATTTTATCAATTTGCAGTTTGAAGAATTCTTATAGAGTTGAACTTGTCATGTAGGTCTTGAGATCTTATTAGAGTGTCTCTGTTTGGGAAGACTGTTGTTTGTTGTGTTGTATGTGTAAGGCTGGTCTTTAATCTCTTCCATGTCCTTCCGACTGATTGAGAATCGAGTGAATCATCCCCTTCAGTAAGATAACGTATCAATTCTTTTAATGACCTTAAATGAATATGAGATCCTACGTCAAGTATTTTTGCTTTAACTATACCTTCCGCATCCTTGAATAATCGGATATTTCCTCTCTGCCAATGATGTACACCAAAAGGTATCCATCTATTAGTTTCAACCGGATCGGAATTAAACCATGCTAAAATGACGGCTTCAGCTATAAGCTCCTCATGGCTTTTGTATTCTATGGATTCATCATACGGGATATATTCTTCGAAAATAATAGGTTCCCCATTAAAATTTTTATAAAAGAATATTTGTTGAGTTAATCCTGTAGTATCTAAGATCCGATGGGCATTTCTCACATTATAAACTTCATCTATTTGTTCTTGCTCTTTTACTCTAGATAGCCTGCAGACTGTCTCTAATATACGTCCATCTGTACATTCAAAATCAACTTTCCAAAGGTGCCATAATTCAGCACTATGCTTCCATGGCAAACGAGTTACCTTTATGACTTTAGTATCTGTTACTTCAGCAGTGAAATGAGCTTTAACGAAAATAGCCGATATATTTTCGTGGTTATTTTCCCAAAGCAATCTCTGGATTAGTTGTTGATAATATGATTCAGGCATATACGAAGAAAATCTGATTGTTTCTACATTAGTGGTTTTCATTTTTCTACTAATTTCAAGCTGTGATTTTTCATCAGATAATGGAGGTGCAAGTAAACTGGATGTCGCAAAGCTGCAAAGCTGGGGGGGGATAACAAAAAAAACCATGAGTAAATATATTATTGCGGCAAATCTATAAGTAAAACACCTCATATTAGTATAATAGCACTAGAATATTATAGGTCAAGTAAAAATATTGTAAAGTTTTCCAAATAAATTTTGGAGGAGATCGCTCAAAAAGTTCATTATGAATTATAACTTAAGTATTTGACCTATAATTTAGTAATACTCAGCTTCCCAACACTGCTTCGCTTTGCGAAGCAAAGCTGTAGGGGCTAGCTTCGGCTCAAATCTCAAATCCTACTCCGGTTACCATTTTTAGAAGAACGTACAGCCCGTTGACTCATTAAAGAATGTTACCCAAACGGAGTTCAGATAACATGGAGAATAGTGCCGTTGTTGTTCATGCTAAAACCACAAGACAGTGAAGCTGATCCCCAAGACCCCGAAGGGGTCGCGGGAGCTTCTCAGAAG
>JBDROU010000084.1:0-2643 GCA_043809745.1 bacterium | reverse complement strand
CCGCTTAGAGTTCGACGTATTCTGCTTCTTAAAATTCGGCTTAGTTTTATTTCCTCTTATATTCACGAATCAACCTCTCTTTTTGCCAACGCCTCAAATTCTTTATTCTCCGCTCTTCTTGAACCGCCAGCTTATAATACCTATATTTTTTGCGCCAAACTAACCTTACCGGCCTTTTGCCCCTTAAATACCTCGCGCCGCGCTTGCTATTATTGTGCTCTCTTACGCGATTCTTTATATCATTTGTATACCCAGTATAGTAGGTTCCATCGCTGCACTCGAGGATATACACATAATATATGCCTGTGCGTTTGAATTTCTTCTGCATAGGCGTTTTATATCCCTTCTTCAATAAGTTTAATACGGCTAAACATATTATGCAGAAGGGTTAAAAGTTGCGTTATTCTGCTCTGTAAATTTTTATCCCTTTCGGCAATATTCCGCAATGCCTTAATAGGCTCACTGATTGCTTTTTTGCAGATTTCAAATTGAACAATAGCGTCATAAAGTGCAAATTCATTCTCGTTAACAGGCTCGTGAAACGCACATAAAGCCCTGTGTAATTTTACCGGTAAGAGTGTGTGGTACCAAGCAACTGTCTCAAAATCACCAAAATCATCCATCGGTACTTACGACATTGTCAATGTATCTAAGATTTCTTTTTCCTTCGACTCCTCCAACCCTTTTATAACTTTCTTCTGCCATTTTTGCGGCATAGAATTAAAAACTTTTTTGATACTGGTTGATTCGCCTTTGTTCATTAAAGCTTTAAAAATCTCAACAGCGGCTTTTCGATCTTTCACTATCTTTTCTTCTTTAGTACGCCTTTGAAAAATAATTAATTTATGCAGGGCAAAATTGACGGGGTGAGGAAGGTTAACTTCAATGCCTTCGATCTTGACCTTTATCGTATCCTGTATTAACAAATCTAGAAATCTTAGAGCTTGAGCATTAAGTCCAAATTGAGGTAACCGATAAGGCTTATCTAAGCCACGACCCTTTTCAGAAACCAGAAATTCAATTATAAGATCTGCATGCTCTAGTTGAATGTATCCTTCCGATCCTTTGAAACCAACAATGAATCCCAAATCTTTTAATAATTTCGGAATATCTACTTTCATCTTAGTCTTTGAGGGTGTTGGAACTAAAAAATCAACATCGCGGGTTTTAATTGTAGCGGAATATTTCGTCCCACCAAAATAGTCCTTATAGAACGGCATACACCAGCTACCTATAAGAATAACGTCTTTGAGAACACCGGCTTTCTCTAGCCTCTTTAACACCTCAATGCATAAATCATACTGATTCTTTTCCACGCAAAGCACTCCTTAAGAATCTAATTTGTTTTTTTACCTGAGATAACAATTTCCTGTACTTAGCCCGGTATTCTTTTGCCTCTTTATACTTTTTTATAATATCAGGGGATAATTTTTTTCCCTTATAGATAAATTTTACTTTACCATTTTCACGAAGCAAAAGATAATAATATTCGTACCCCTTGACCTTTTTCTTAATTAGGCTGCCTTTGGGTAACTTTGCCAATTCTCTTTCGTAATCGCTTTTCATCCGAAGCGAATTCTCAAGCTCTTCTTTAAGCACTCCTTTTATTACTCCCATATTAAACTCTCCGTTAGATTGAGTTAGTTACCATACAAACTACTGAATAGTATATATTGTATGGTAACCATTGTCAAATAAAAAGTTACCATACAAACTTGCAATTTTAGTGTTTTGTATGGTAACTACATAAATCCAGTTTAGCTAAGAATAAAGAGGGGGAATAAATTGGCTCTGAGCCCCATACCAGAACAAGTTCGGTACGGGGTAAACTCCGGTCATGAATCCGAGCAGTGCGAAGCCTCCCTTTAGGGGCAGAGACAACTTTTTGGGTGGGTAGGATTCAAGCTCAGTTTTTTGATGCCAGCACTTCTTCAATCTTAAGCACAAAGTCTTTCGCATCTTCGATAATCCATTCGGCATCGTCATTGGTGATAATCTCAACGCCGTATTGTTCCACAACTCTATTCTCCTGAGCCTTATCTAATGACTCGGAATATTTCTGTTCAAGCTGTTTGGCGCGATTGATATATGTTACAAATTCCGGTTTTACTTTCCCGCGCTTGACATAGAATTCCTTAAATGCCGCAAGCGCGCAGTAATGCGCTGTAGCGCGGATGCCTATTTTATAAAGAGCCGCCAAAACAGCATGATACATCGCATAATATCCACAAATAATCGTCCAATCGAACAAGTCACCGTCAAACATCAGCTTCATCGCTCGAAGGTTACTGTGCGCTTTGTCGATGTGTTGTTGCGCGCGCTCTGAGCTAACCGGTACCTTTTGCAGGTTAGGCCTGCCTTCTTTTGGATGAAAACACCCTTGTAAAATTCGCTCTAAGTTCTCGGGCATATTATTTCCCTGCCTCTCTTACAAGTTGCCAAAACAAGAATTCGCTATATAACACAATGCGATCTTTCCACAGATTATCATAGAACTCGGTCTTATCCTTAAAACCATCGATAAACTTTTTTGTTGTTGTGCTTATCGGCCTTATTTCTAAAAGCGGGCTTACGTCTGTCTTGGCCTTGTTCAATATATCAATTATGTCATTCTCCTTATCCGGAATGACAGCCAGTATGTCG
>JBDROU010000083.1:0-9181 GCA_043809745.1 bacterium | reverse complement strand
CATTATATCTACCGAAATTTCGCATGGATTGTTTTCTACTATCTTATACTGAACGCCTTCAAGTTTTTCATTCATATTTTTTGACCCACATTATCTTTTACTTGGTTATTAACAAATTAATTAATCCAAGGTTCCTCAATTCAGCAGATCGAGAATGTTATTGGTGGGCCCTTCTCCTTTTATATTAAAGTATAATCTCTAACTTCTTCTCTTTGCCGCAGGAGGGATTTCTCTCCCTCGACTTCGCTCGGGACTTCCTTCGGTCGCTCACCCGCTCGCTATCGCTCTATCCGGGGCGCTCACCGTCTCGCGCCCGCCGCCAGTCACGCGCTCCTTCTTCGTCGCGCGGCGGCCCTCCGGAGCCTGCCGCCCTCGCTCCTCCTGCCACCGGCAGCGCTCGGGTCGGCTTCAAATCCCTCTCTATTTCAGCTTGTCAATCATCTATGTCTGTAAAATATTTTTGTCTTTGTTTCTCTTTGCCGCAGGAGGGATTTGAACCCACAAGCCGTTAAGCATACGGTCCTAAGCC
Source organism: bacterium (assembly GCA_043809745.1). Lineage (GTDB taxonomy): Bacteria > Elusimicrobiota > JBDRMW01 > JBDRMW01 > JBDROU01 > JBDROU01. The sequence continues at coordinate 8,652 of JBDROU010000083.1, read as the reverse complement.
GTACGTGTCTGCCAGTTTCACCACTGCGGCACTATTTATTGTCAATTTTTTACGCCATGTAGGACTTGAACCTACAACCTTGACATTAAGAGTGTCCTGCTCTACCAATTGAGCTAATGGCGCGTACTAAATATTGATAATATAAAATCAATCCTCTGATTCCTGATATCAAAAGTCTTACTATGCTTAGGATTGATTTCGAGCGCAGCTGAGCGAAGTAAAATCCTGAGCTTTTCTAAAGACCAAAGTGCTAAAAAATGAGCCCGGCGCGGCTCGAACGCGCGACACCCTACTTAAAAGGTAGGTGCTCTACCAGCTGAGCTACGGGCCCAATTATTTAGAACATAAAAACATATATAAAGATTCTTAAAACGCGCCCGAGGTGACTCGAACACCCAACCTACGGATTCGAAGTCCGGCGCTCTATCCAGTTGAGCTACGGGCGCCATCACAAATACTACTCAATAAAATAAAAAATCCCGAATTTTCAGCCTAAATCACAACCGCTATTTCACACCCGGCGAAACTGCCCAACGAATCTAACCCGAGTCTGAATTACCTGCTATCTTACAACCCTTCCATGTATTCAAGCGGTATGTAATGCAGCATTTTTTCGAGAAAGGAAATTCTATAAAATAACCGCACATTAGTCAAATTAATTTGACAGGCGGTTTTTTTCGGAAAATACATTTTTCAATTACAGGGAAGATCTGATCAAGTCAAAGAGTCTAAAACTTTTTTGCTTTAAATTTGGCAACTCAAAAATCTTTTGCGCCTTCTGACTTGCTATTTCATTTCCTATCATGTTTCTGTAAGATTCTGTATCTTGTGTTAAGCGATCTTCTGCAAGAACATCTGCATCTTTGTCCCAGACTTCTATTAAATTGAGCTTTCTCAACAGTTCCAAAATATCTGAATCCAAATTTTTTAAGGCAAGCAACTCACCCACATCGTTTTTAAGGATTTCCCGGGATCTTTCTTTGCTAAGATGGAAATGAGAAATCCACTTGCGAACCACAATGTCTAATATGTAAAAATAATCGAAATAATTCTTCCTTGTATACAGGCGCTCACGATCTTCGTTTTCAATTCTTCTTATATTTCTAATAAGTTCAAGCAGCAATTCCTGTCTGTTGCTATCATCATTCAGACTATTAACTACTTTCATTATCATCTCTTTTATTCTGGCCACATCTTTTTCAGGAAGTAATTTCAAGAGATGCTCGTCAAAAATCACGTCCCTCCATCCGTCAATAAATGGATGATCTGTGCTAAGTGAAGTAAGTTCTGCAAGGTATAATTCCAGACTATCTTTTTTAACCGCATCTTTAAATTTTTTCTCGCTTCCCAGCTCAATCATTTGTTTTTCCATATAATCGTTTAGCTTATACGCGTAAAGCGAAGTAACATTCTTATACATTTTCATTGAAAATAATATTAAATTAAAGACCTTGATCATCTTTTCATTCTTATCCGGATTCGGCTTCATTAATTTTTCGAAAATTCCTTCAACTACATTATAATCTGCAATTGCATATCGATGAAACAGATCCTTAATTGCTTTTATTTCAAATGAAATTTCGTCAAAATTCGGCGTCAGGGCAAAATACTCTTCAACAAATTTAGGAATATATTCTTCAATAAGCGAAATATCATTAAAAGCAAGTTTAATAACTCCTTCCGCCCCTTCATCTTTGATTTCATTAAAGCTGATATACTCAACAAAGCTTGCCACATCTAATGGTATTTTAGAGTTTGCAAGAATTTCGATTTTTTTTTCAATAAGCTTTTTTAACGCAACGGGATTATAAACAACGCAAAACACCAAACCTCTATAGAATATTGGACAGTATTCCAGGTTCTTTTCTTTAGCAAAATATATTATATCATCCTCTGAATACCCGCGAGCTTGAATAAAAATAAGAGGCAAATATCCAATCAGCTTTGTTTCCGATACATTAAACAGATCTCTCATTGGATTTGTTTGAATCTGGTTTATGAGTTCATCAAAATTTTTGGCATCTCCGATATTGTATTTTTCATATTGCCCGCCTACTTCAATAAAATTTGGTTTTAACAGAGCTGATCCTGGAGGTGCCAAAAATTCGAAACATTCAGAACAAATAAATGTTTGCATACAAAAACTTAATGCAGTAAATATTGATATAAATTTTATCCTCATTTTTTACCTTTGAATGCAGTAGTCCCATATAGACATTATCAAATTCATATTAAGATTGTGTAAAACTCTTGTAAATTATTTTTTTATGGATTTGACCATGCACAGAACTTAATTGTTAATGCTTAAATTGAGGTCTAACTCCAAATATTTTTTCGGAGGGATTTTTTAAGTGAGTGGAGTTTTTTATCTCTCAGAATCTTTTCTTTTGACCTTCTTGAACGTCTTCTCTTTTGCTTCCTGATCTTTTCTACGCGCGTTCTCTCGGCTGTTTTTATGCCATTTATTCTTTCTTCTATCTTCTGGACAAGCAGGCGTCTTGCAAGAAACCTGTTAAGTCCCTGAGAGCGCTCCTGCTGCATCTTAACTTCTATACCTGTTGGAATATGCTTTAAATAAACACAGGTAGCGACTTTATTAAGGTTCTGACCGCCTTTCCCGCCGGAACAGATAAATTTCTCATTAAGATCCGGCTCTTTTATTCCTAAATCCCGCATCCTTTTAAAGAGCGCTTCTTCTTTGCTTTGACTAACCGGAAAAAATCCCATATCCAATCTCGGTTCTGGGGAAACCCCTCAATTTTTAGCAGCTTAGTTATAAATTATAGTTTTTCTTTTATAAACTAGCAAGATTTGATAGAATAAATTTTATGAAGAATATAAAATCAACCGTATTCACACTCTTCTTCCTTTCAGGAATAGCGGGCCTGGTTTATGAAGTTGTCTGGATAAGAATGTTCATATCCTCATTTGGCGCCACCGTTTACGCTGTATCAACCGTTGTAACCGCATTCATGGCCGGATTAGCGCTCGGCAGCTACTTCTTTGGCAAACGAATTGACCGCGGCTGGAATCCACTCTTGTTTTACGCTGTATTGGAAGTAGGTATCGCTGTTTCAGCATTACTCCTGCCATTACTTTTACTTTTTTCAGAAAAACTCTACATATTTGTATATCAGCTTTTTCCCGGCAGTTTTTATATCTTCAATATTGTTAGGTTTTTACTGTCCTTTATTCCTTTACTGATACCAACAACGCTTATGGGAGCTACACTGCCTGTCCTGAGTAAATTTGTCATCAATCGGAAAGAAGATATTGGCTCAGATATAGGGACTCTTTACGGACTAAATACAATTGGAGCGGTTATCGGCACTTATCTAGCCGGTTTCATATTAATAAGTTCTATTGGTTTATGGGGAAGCATCAGCTTTGCGATATGTCTAAATATCATTGTTGCTGTTATCGCATACAGAGCTTATAAGTCAGATCGATTAAAAGAAGTCTCGCAACAAAAAGCGATTATACCTCCGATTGCAGCAACCCTGAGCGAAGAACCAAAATATTTTAAGACCATTATAATCACTATATTCTTTTTTACCGGCTTTTGCTCCTTAGCATTCGAAATACTCTGGACGAAAGGCCTTGCGTTATTCGTAGACAACACCGTTTATTCATTCTCATCCATGCTTACAACATTCCTGCTTGGAATCGGGTTGGGAAGTTTTATCTGGGCCAGATTTTTGGATTTTAAAAAACACTTATTGCTCTCATTAAGTATAACCGAAATACTCATAGGACTTTGGGGTATTTTAACCATACCTATTTTCCATTCATTGGCTAAAGTGCAGCTTTTCCAAGGTCTGCTGGGTAAAATGGATAACATAATCGGATTTAGTATTCCTTATTTTGGGATTACCTTGCCTCTTATGTTATTCCCAACGTTACTCATGGGTATTGCCTTTCCTTTAATAATAAAAATACTTATCGATGAACTAAAACTGATAGGCGCAACTGTTGGCAAGGCCTATGCAATCAATACACTCGGTTCAATAGCTGGTTCATTTACCGCGGGATTTATTTTGCTTCCTCTTGTCGGGATACAAAAAAGCATAATAATAGTTGCTGGGATTAATATAACAATGGGTATAGTAGCTTTCTATTATTCCAAAACTTTCAATAAAAAACCTACATTGGCAATCACCGGAATCTTAATACTTCTGCTCGGAGCAACACAATTTTTCATAAAGACTGACAAGCCTCTTATTCTTTCCACGAACACCTTTGTTGAGAAACAGTACGGAGAGCAGAATCTTCTATTTTACAAGGAAGATCCTACAGCAATAGTAACTGTTAGAAAAATTAGAACCGGGGAACTTCTGCTTGAAATAAACGGCAAGAGTGTTGCCGGGACAAGCTATGAATACAGGAATACTCAAAAAATGCAGGGCCATCTGCCGATACTTCTTTTTGGAAAACCAAAAAGTGTGCTCCAGGTCGGGTTCGGATCTGGAGGATCGCTCTGGTCAATCTCGCAACACGACTTTATAGAGGAAATACACTGCGCTGAAATCTGCAAATCCGTACTCGATGCAGCCCCGTTCTTTCAAACACAAAACGCAGAGGTGCTTCAAGATCCCAGATTAAAAGTAATATTTGATGATGCAAAGAATTATATATTAAAAACTAAAAGAAAATACGACATCATAATGTCGGACTCGGTTCATCCAACATACGCAGGCAATGGCTCATTATATGCTGTTGATTATTTCGAGATATGCAAAGAACACTTAAACCCCGGCGGGATGATGTCTTTCTGGTTTCCTTTTTATAGCCTGTCACAAGAGGATTACAGCGTAATTATGAGAAGTTTCCTTAAAGTATTTCCGCACATAAGCTTATGGTATGTGAATACAAATGTAAATCCTTACACAATAATTGTTGGATCTAACGAACCTTTCTCCGTAGATTTTAACAGAATTACAAAAGACATACTAGAGGATGAGAAAGTAAAGGCAGATTTAAATTATCTTGGAATAGATGATCCATTTTCCTTTGTTGATTGTTTCGTAATGGCGGAAGAATCCATAGGCAACTTCTGTAAAAAAGAAGGCATATTAAACACTGTAAACTATCCTTACATAGAATTCAGCACGCCGCGGATTCAAAAAATCGGACGGGAAGGCTCCTGGCATATAAACTTTTTAGATATTATAGCGGCAAGGGAAAGCATAATCCCTTTTCTGAAAAATTACGGGGAAACTGAAGAAGAAAGGTCCAGAGTTGAGAAAAAAATAGAGTTATACGCAAAAGCCACTACCCATTTATTGAACGGCCAGGCTGCTCAACTGGCTGAGAAATACAATGATAGCATTAAGGAATACAAAGAAGCTCTAAATGTTAACCCTGACGATAAAAATGCAAAAATACTTTTGGAATTTATTTACCGCGACAGGGCAGAAAAATTCAGAAAAATGGGAACCAACCTTCAAATGGTAATAAATGAATACAAGAAAGCCTTAGAAGTAAATCCGGACTCGCCGAAATCGAACAATAATATTGGCACAACCTATTTAAACTTAGGCGAAATTGAACTCGCCAAAGAATATCTGGAAAAAGCTTCTAAATTAGATCCTTCTTATATAACACCATTATTAAATCTAGGATATCTGCATCTCAATAACGGGCAACCGGCTGCATCCCGTAAATACTTCCTTAAAGCTCTTGAGATCGACCCGAATAACAAACACGCCCTTGATGCCCTATCAGGAAACACAGCTATACGCTGATACGACTGAGATCGTTCAAAAAATCGGTTATTTTTTCTTTGATTGCATCGCGGACTGATCGGGCCTTTTCCAACTTCTCTTCTTGAGTGCCCTGAAATTTTGACGGGTCGTCAAAGCTCCAATGCAGGAGTTTAGCGGCTCCTGGGAAAACAGGGCAGCGCTCACCTTCCGTTTCATCACATACCGTTATAACATCAGTCTATTGTTTTTTCTGTTTTAAAAAATTAAACGCGCTTTTTGTCTTATTCCCGGAAATATCTATACCGGCTTCCTTCATAACCTCCACCGCCAGCGGATTAACCGTTCCGGGTTCAATACCGGCGCTCTCCACATTAAATCTATCCCCTGCCATTTGTTTCAACAAGGCCTCTGCAATCTGGCTTCTGGCTGAGTTATGCATGCAGACAAATAATACGCTCTGCTTATCCATATTTATCCCTTTTTATTTAACTGAATCTTAAAACTTAACCAACAAGTCTGTTTGCAGTAATTTCTTATGCCTGGAATTCGGTGTAGTTGGTCTCATGTCATACCAGTCAAAAGCAAGAGAAACATTTTTTGCTAAACCGACAGTTAATATTATTTCATGACCCATAATACCTGTTTCCCCATCGTACGAATCTGAATCAGGAAAAATATCAAGCCAGGCGTCCTTTTCAAGATGCCTGTACATATATGTCGCCTGAATATGACCAAACTCTGTGATTTTCTGCTCTCCCAACTTTATACCGCCCAGTGATCCTTCGTTTCTTTTGTCAGGATTATTATTTTTTATATACTCGCCAAAAACCGCTCCCCATTGAAGTTTGGGGATCCCGCCGGGAATCGCGAACCCGATCTCAGCATCTGCGCCGACTGAATCATAATCGTATTTAAGCACAGTATTCCCAGCGCCATTGGTATATGTGGTATTTCCACCTTCAGAGTTAGGAAGCACTGCTTCATCTTTTACATGCTGGAATTGATAAAAATGAGACGCTACCTTTATATAGTTAGGTTTGCTGAAGCTGTACTTAATACCGGGCTGGACCATAATCATATAAGGATCAGCCGGATTATTTGTCTGCGAACTACCCGAATCCTTAAATTCGTCCAGAATCCAGTAGCCGGAGTTAATGAAAAATTTAAATGAATTAACCTTATATTTGATATTCGCATTAACACCTTCCACATTGATATCACTGTCCCACAAAAGATCACCGGTTTTCCACAGCGCGTTTTCTATACCGTATTTACCGCCCCATAACGCAAGCCAGCTGACAGGAATGTAATTCATATATGCATAATCCAGCATTATGCCTTTTTTAGAAAATCCGTCTTCTAAAGTTTGATTAGTTGAACGGGAATCAGTCCCACCTGTTGCCAAACCTATTCCTGCTTTCCAGTTGGGCGTAACATTTGCAAGAATCCCTACTTTAGCTCTCACACGATTCCTGTTCCTGCGCTCATCTTGATCTTTGCGCTCAGTTTGATTTCTTAGACGCACATCCCCCTTTAGCATAATGCTCTGAACCCAGCTCGGAGCATCGGCGTGTTTGCCCGCGGCGATGTCTGCCCTGATCTGTTCAGCTGATTCTGTCTTGATCTGTTGAGCTTCTCCGTAGCTTATTACGTCTTTTTCCGCCAGCTTGTCCAACAACATGTCAATTTCTCCAGCCATTACGCTGAGCGCAAGCGCACAGTTGAAGATTACTGCCGCTAATATCTTTAAATATTTCATTTTAACCTACTCCTTTGTGATAGTATATTATAGATTGAAACTATAACAAATTTTATTTAACCTGTCGATTGTTTTATGAATCCGTTTATGAATCCAAACCCTACACACTTGTTTTCATGTGGCGCGGCAAAATGTTTATGCAGATTATGTACATAGAGGAGATTGCTCATTTTTTATTTAACAATAATATGTTATTATACTTGATTAAATAACAATTGTTAAAAAACTAGGAATGCCTCTATTTCCTATTAAATTAAATCCATTAATACCACTGGTTGAAATAGGCTGTTTTGTCAAGGGGATTGTAGGAATAGGCTTATTTTTAATACAATAGGTGTGACTAAAATCACCTTGAAATTTCCGGAATTCATGTTATACATATAGTATGAAGCTAAAGCTGTATTGTGCTATACTATTAGTACCCTTTTCCCTCGTACTCCTAATACAACCTGCATATAGCTATACCCGCATAAAAACTACAGAGTGGAGTTTCGGCGCTTGTTACAGTGAGGTGCTTGCTAATCCCGGCACCTGGACAACGCCAACTATAACAGTTTATATACCGGAAAACGGGGTAACAATAAAAAATGCTTATCTGGAATTTGAATGTACTACAAAGGGTGAAAAGGGAAAACATTTTAATGTGTTTGAAATAAAATTTGATTCAGGAACAACGGCTTCAACAATAAGGAATGTTACTACAGGAGATTATTCCTACAGCACAGATGAGCACGAAAGGATATTCGCGCTCGTAGATGTAACTTCAGTCATAGAAGTCGGCGCCAATATAGAATATACAGCCTCTGTTAAAATTGATCAGGAAGACAGCAGTTCACATTCGATGAAGCTTTATATCACCTATGAATACGACAGCACCTCTAGCTTACAAACAAAAACTGTAAGATTCCCGCTTTATTCAGCCGCAAATGTTTGCTCAAAAACATCTGAGGTTTATGAAGGCCAGAGTTACTACTTTACTTATAATGCAGATATTGAACCAACAGGTATAACTATGAGACAGCAATGGTTCGAGGTATATGGTTTGCGCCAGTGTGCTAATTCTAACGTAAGCGGGAAAATAAGAATAAGAATCGGCAGCGGATCTTACTCTTCTATAATGTATTTTTATAGTAACAAAAAATCGAACTATGATTTCAGATTTATTGACGAACCCGATTCAAGCATACC
>JBDROU010000082.1:0-11362 GCA_043809745.1 bacterium | reverse complement strand
TCCGAACGATGCGGTGTTTTACCAATAATTCGAGTTGTGACCGTATCTTTTATGCATTGGCCGATCGTTTTAATAAGAATCCATGGCGGTTGCCTGGTTTTGTCCCAAATCGAAAGTCAGCAGAGATCTTGACATAATGTTTTTAGTTGTGTATTTGACAAATTATTGTTGGTTTTCTAAAATAGGTGATATTCTATTGCGCTTCATGTTTAATGGTAAAACTTAATATTTATCGAACGGGACAATAAAATATTTAAAAACTATATACTGCTTATGATATCATAATGTGTACAAATAAAACTATAAAAAATGAGTTAAGGAAGTATAGTAAAAAAAGCAAAGCCAGAGATCTGCAGAGATTTTTTAAAACTGGTCCTGGCGAGTACGGCGAAGGTGATGTTTTCATCGGAGTCATGGTTCCGAATATAAGAAAGGTTTCAAAGTTATATAATGAAACTCCTTTGAATGAGGTTTTAAAACTTCTAAAATCCAAGATTCATGAAGAACGATTGACCGCTTTGCTAATACTTGTTTATAAGTTTGCAGAATCCAATGCCGATCAAAAAAAGAAAATCTTTCAAATCTATATTAACAATGTTCGTTATATTAATAATTGGGATTTGATTGATTTAACTGCGCATCACATCGTGGGTGCGTATTTGATGGATAAAAATAAAGATTTACTCTATTCTTTCGCACGATCAACTAACTTATGGAAAAGAAGAATCTCTGTTCTTTCTACTTTCAATTATATAAAGCAGAATAAATTTGAGGATTCACTAGCAATAGCAGATATGCTTTTGAATGATAAAGAGGATTTAATTCACAAAGCTGTCGGCTGGATGTTAAGGGAAATTGGAAATAGGAATTTACAAATAGAAGAACGGTTTTTAAAAACTCGATATAAACAGATGCCCAGAACTATGCTCAGGTATGCTATTGAAAAATTCACCGAATCTAGAAGAAAACGTTATTTATTGGGCAGGATTTAAAAGGCAATATAAGTCTGTTCCCCTTTTCTCCTAAGACGGTCTAATTAAAATAAATATGCCACAAAACTGCGTTTCCCGCAATTTAACATATGAATCCATGATTGTCTTATTATTTGTACCTATATAACGTTTAATGTAAGCCCATTCGGTATTTTATTATTTTTTAAAGTTTATTATATTTTATAGGAATATTTTATGCTATAATTAGCAAAAGTTAAATTTTGATGTTTTCCGTTAATTATTGTACAAAATCAGTGTCATATTTAGGTAAGATTATTATTAAATTATTTATCCTTTCTTAAACCCTGACCGCCAAGAATTAAGGCCAGTACGCCGAAAAGTATCTCATCAACAAAAGGCAGAGGATCCGGCACAAACACATCAACTATAAATAGCACCAAAAACACTACCGCAAGCACGATTTTCTTCTTATTCATAACATATCTTCCCCCTACACTCTCCAGATATCCTTTGCATATTCTCTTATGGTTCTATCAGAAGAGAATTTGCCTGTATTAGCTACATTAAAAATAGCTTTTTTAGTCCATTCCGTTTTATCTTTATACAGTTCTGAAACCTTTTCCTGCATATTCAGGTAGGAATCAAAATCAGCACAAATAAAGTAAGGGTCCGAATTATAAATCAATCTAATTATAGGGTCGAATAATCCCGGCTCATAGGCAGAAAAATAATTTTTTGAAACTAGTTCCAGCACCTCTTTTAAAACAGCGGATTTTTCAATGTAATCCTTTGGCTTATAGTCGCTTTTTAACTTTTCTATCTGTTCAGAATCGTTCCCGAAAATATAAATATTTTCTTTCCCTACAAGTTCAGCAATCTCAATATTTGCACCGTCCATTGTTCCAATCGTCAATGCACCATTAATCATAAATTTCATATTACCTGTTCCGGAAGCCTCCGTACCTGCTAAAGAAATTTGTTCCGATAAATCACTTGCTGGAAAAACCTTTTCTGCCAGTGACACCCTATAGTTTTCCAAAAATATAACTTTAACCTTATCTTTAACCTCTATATCACGATTTACTACATCAGCTATGCTATTCACTAATTTAATTGTAAGCTTAGCCATATAATAACTTGGTGCGGATTTTCCCCCTACCATAAACGTCCTCGGCTGAAACTGGACTTTTGGATTGTGTTTTACCTTTAGATATTGCGATATAATATAGAACGCAAACAGAAGTTGTCTTTTATATTCGTGGATTCGCTTAACCTGTATGTCGAAAATCGAATCCGGATTAACAACAATATTAGATGTTTCCTTTATATAATCCGCAAGCAGGATTTTATTCCTATATTTAATTTCCTGCCATTTTTTTCTGAATGAACCCTGTTCTGCAAAAGGCAGCAATTCTTTTATATGATCCAAATTAGCAATCCATCTATCACCGATATTTTGGCTTATTAAATCCGCAAGCGAAGGATTTGCTTTGAGAAGCCAACGCCTGGGTGTAATACCGTTAGTTTTATTATTAAATTTTCCAGGATAGAAATCACTGAAATCCTTAAGCATTTTGGTCTTTAACAATTCGGTATGCAACTTTGAAACGCCATTTACCGAATGACTCCCCACAATGCATAAAAATGCCATCCGTACTTTCTTCGGAAATTCCTCTCCAATAATCGACATCCGTGTTAATCGATCCGTATCTCCCGGATAATGACTGGATACTTCATCCAGAAATCTCGCATTAATTTCATAAATAATTTCAAGATGTCTTGGCAGCAATTTACCCAGCAATTCTATGGACCAGCATTCTAATGCTTCGGGCATTAAAGTGTGATTTGTATATGCGAATGTCTTTGTTGTCACATCCCATGCTGTGCCCCAATCTAGTTCATATTCATCCAATAAAATTCTCATTAGCTCTACGATAGCTAAAGAAGGATGAGTATCATTAAGCTGGATAGCTGTTTTTTCATGCAACTTTGAAATATCAGAGTTTTCAGATTTATACCTTCTTATAATATCGGATATTGAAGCTGCCGTAAGAAAATATTCTTGTTTAAGACGCAGCTCTATACCCCTGCTTATATTATCACTCGGATACAGAACTTTTGAAATAGTCTCTGACGATATTTTCTGATGCACAGCCTGCTCATAATCACCATGTTTAAAATAATCAAAATCAAATTCTTCAGTGCTTTTGCACGACCATAACCTGAGAGTATTAACGATATCGTTTTTATATCCCGGAATAGGAAAATCATACGGGACAGCTAATACATCCTGCGTGTCAACCCAATGATATTTTGTCTCATTGTTTTTATTAGCATATGACTTACTCTGTCCGTAATAATGCACCACTACCCCGTATTGCGGCCTGGGGAACTCCCATGGCGTACCATTTCTCAACCACGCATCAGGCAGCTCAACCTGATAACCGTTCCTTATCTTCTGATGGAAGATACCATAATCAAAACGAATACCATATCCCGTAGCCGGTATCCCTAATGTTGCCATAGAATCCAAAAAACAAGCCGCTAAGCGCCCTAACCCACCATTACCCAATCCGGCATCAAGCTCCTGCTCACGTATCTCCTCTATATCGAATCCTAAATCCTCCAATGCTTTTATCAATTCATCTTCAATACCGAGATTATACATGTAATTTCCTAATAACCTGCCGATGAGAAACTCCATCGATAAATAATACACGCGTTTAGCATTATTTTTATGATAGTTTTGCTGGGTTTCAATCCATCGCTCCACTATGCGGTCACGTACAGCCAAAGCCGTTGCCCAAAAATTATCGCGAATTGTAGCAGAATACTGATCTTTAGATATTGCATACTCACGGTTTTCATAAAAAGATATTTTAAGCCCCAATTTTGTCATCGCTTTATACTTAGTCACCCAAGCCATCTTTTTATCTTTAGATACTTTATCCATTTATTTCTCCTTTACCTCAAACACAGTGAATCTTCTAAACTCCCAACGTCACTAAAACCTTACACCACCAGTCTACTACTCTATGTAATGTTTTCATCATATAAAACAAAAAGCTCAATTGCAATCAGCAATTGAGCTCCCTATCACGTAGGAAACAGAAGAAAAAGTATTAGGAACATTACTGAGATTGCTCAAAAACCATGTTTTTCTGCAGTTTGTCATCCCTGAATGTTTTAATCAGGGATCCATTTCCGTATATAGCGGATTCCCGATAACGAGGCTGTGTCACAATCCGCTTTCGTAGCGAGGAAGCGAGATTTGAGGCGAGACGAGGAAGTCGAGCCGGGCATATCATCGACGAGATATATAAGGCGAGGATGACGAAGTCGTAGCCCAAAGATCGCTTCTGCAGTAGAAATTGGGATTGTGACACAGCCTCAACCTCGGGAATGACATGAAGGGTGAGCGATCTCCATTAGTCCTTCCCTAAGCCGCTTTTATTTGTTTAGTTATTGTATCCGCGGCCAGGTTTAATAATTAGCGTTTTACCTGGCATGAGAAGGCGCTCATTTTTTATACCGTTATCCTGTTTTATCGCGTTCACAGAAGTGTGGTAGGTTCTGGCTATTTTTCCTAAATAATCACCTTGCTTAATTTTGTATTTTATAAATTCACGGGCAGGACAGAGATCGGGTTGGTTTTTCAAATTTTCAATAAATAAATCTCTGCTTCCAACGGGTAATTTAAGTTTAAATCCCGGATAATTCTTCGGCGTGCACCATGCTGTTATGGCCGGGTTAAGCGCACGCAGTTCTTCTTTGCTGGTATGAGCGCATTGAGCGGCAATCTCAAGATCAATCATTTCATTTGTTTCATAGATATCATATTCAAGCGGCTTCTCAGGAGTAAAGGTAAAACCGTACTTTTCTGGATTTTGCGCAAGCAGAATTACAGCCATAAATTGAGGCACGTAACGCTCGGTTTCATTCGGTATGGCATTATGCTTGGCAAGTTTTTTAAAATCAGTGGTTCTGGAGAATTGAAGGTCGCTGCTGATACCGTATTCACCGCGGTTATAAGCGGCAAGGGCCAAATGCCAGTCGTTAAACAAGTAGTATAGATTTTTCAGATATGTGAGGGCTGCCTGCGTTGATTTTTCTGGATCCCGGCGCTCATCAATCCAGTAATCCACTCGCATGTCGTATCCGCGGGCGGTATTTTCCATAAACTGCCAGATGCCAGCAGCACCCGCATGCGAAACGTCGCCTATGCAATATCTGCTTTCTATAATAGGTAGATACGCCAGCTCTTCTGGCAACCGGTGCGCTTTTATAACAGGCATCACAATCTCGCGGTAGATGCCCATGCGTTCAAATGCCTGCTGTATGGACTTCCGACCGCTGCCGGTGAAATACGCTATGTATTTCTGAACCAAAGGGTCATCTTCGTCAACTGGTATGGCAGGTGTGATTACTTCCGGAATATCTCCATTTGTTGTTTCTATAAGATTAAGCCGGTTTGCGAGGTCCTGAAATATATCATCAAATTTATCCGAAAGGCTGTATAACAAATTATGCTCAATTCCTGCTGATGAAAATTTTTTGAGAGCCTTCCTGAAATACCTGCGGGATTCAGAGCGTTCACCGCGATTGTAGCAGTCGACGCCGTCTGTATAGTACTGCTCGGATTCCGCAATGATTTTAAGCATAGCTTGACGTTTTTTCTCTGAGAGATTATGCTGAAGAGGCTGTTCTACAGACACCGCTGAGTTAGAAGAAATACTAAGTATTACAGTTTCAGCAGATGTTTTTTGCACCTGAATGGATAAGCTGAACATAATACCGAAGCATAAAATGAAAAAAATTTTTCCCATGCACCATTATTATAATTATTATTGCGAATACAATCAAGCCAGAATGTTCTTTTTTCAATACGCAGCAAGTACAGCACATAGTGGCACTAAATACCAGACTAATTGCGAACAGAAATACCTGGTTTTAAGTGGGGTCGCTGGTTGGATCAAGTTAGACCCTGTTTTATGGTTGTAAACCTTACCAATATAATAAATTTTGCAAATCCTATTTATAATTAATTACGTGTCCCCGAAACTTCCCGAAACTTACTTTTGATTGCACAGTAGCGCAATTTGAGTAATTAGCTTTAGTTATTACATATAAAAATAAGTAATTGACAAATAGGAATAATTATTATCTAATAACCGCTATGCATAGAATGAAAGCCGCTTTCAAAAAGCGGAATCTTAAAATTACTCCTCAGCGGATGCTCATATATAATCTGCTTCTAGATAATAAAGACCATCCCTCTGCAGATGTTATCTATAAACTGGTAAAACAAAAACATCCACATATTTCTTTTGATACTGTGCATAGAACTCTTATTACTTTTGCCGATATAGGATTGTTACGCATTGTTGAAGGGTATGGAGATTCAAAACGTTTTGATCCTGAACTTAACAACCATCATCATATGCGCTGCATGAAATGCGGTTCTATTGCAGACTTTTACAACAAGTCTTACGTTAATATTGATGTTCCTCACGGGATACATAGACAGTTTCAGGTAATCAACAAAAAGGTGGTGCTGGAAGGCTATTGTCAAAAATGCAATAAATAAATTGTTTAGGCAAGCTAAAAAATAAAAGGAGCAAACAAAATGGAAAAAGAGAGAAAATGCCCGATAACGGGCGCAGTAAGCAAACCTCCAGCCAACCGTGGCACGACTAACCGTGACTGGTGGCCGAACCAGTTGAATCTGCGCATACTTCACCAGCACACGAAAGTCTCTGATCCTATGGGCGCAGATTTCAACTATGCTGAAGAATTCAAGAAGCTTGACCTGACCGCATTGAAGAATGACCTTTACAAAGTAATGACTGACTCTCAAAAATGGTGGCCTGCTGATTACGGTCATTATGGACCGCTCTTCATCAGGATGGCTTGGCACAGTGCCGGCACATACCGTACTGCTGACGGACGTGGC
Organism: bacterium; assembly: GCA_043809745.1. GTDB lineage: Bacteria > Elusimicrobiota > JBDRMW01 > JBDRMW01 > JBDROU01 > JBDROU01. The sequence goes on along the minus strand of JBDROU010000082.1, from coordinate 4,456 downwards.
GGTGGCAGCACAGGCAACCAGCGTTTGGCACCGCTTAACAGCTGGCCGGACAATGTCAATCTTGACAAGGCGCGCCGTTTACTCTGGCCTATCAAACAAAAATACGGTAAAAAGATATCCTGGGCAGATCTCATGATACTTGCGGGAAACTGTGCGATTGAATCAATGGGATTAAAGACGTTTGGTTTCGGCGGTGGCCGCGTAGATGTCTGGGAGCCGGAAGAGGATATTTACTGGGGAACCGAAAAAGAGTGGAAAGGCGACAACCGCTACAGCGGCGACCGGAACCTTGAGAATCCTCTTGCCGCCGTTCAAATGGGACTGATCTATGTGAATCCTGAAGGGCCTAATGGTAATCCTGATCCAGTGGCTTCAGGTAAGGATGTAAGAGTAACTTTTGCCCGCATGGGCATGAACGATGAAGAGACTGTTGCCCTTGTCGCCGGAGGACATACATTCGGCAAATGTCACGGTGCTGGAAGTGCCACTCATGTCGGACCAGAACCAGAGGCTGCTCCTATTGAGGAGCAAGGTCTTGGCTGGAAGAGTAGCTTTGGCAGTGGAAAGGGTGGAGATACTATTAGCAGCGGTATCGAAGGTGCTTGGAAACCGAACCCGATTAAATGGGACATGGGTTATCTGAAAGTACTATTTAAATACGAGTGGGAACTAGTTAAGAGTCCGGCCGGCGCACATCAGTGGTTGGCCAAAGACGTTGCTGAAGAGGATATGGTGGTAGATGCGCATGATATCTCAAAGAAATCGCGGCCGATGATGACCACCGCAGACCTTTCCCTTCGGTTCGATCCAGTATACGAACCTATCTCCCGGCGATACCTGAAGAATCCCGAAAAATTTGCAGACGCTTTTGCCCGGGCGTGGTTTAAACTGACTCACCGTGACATGGGTCCTAAAGCAAGATATCTCGGCCCCGAGGTTCCCGCAGAAGAATTGATCTGGCAGGATCCGGTACCGGCGGTTACGCATAAACTGATTGATGAAAAAGATATTGCAGACCTAAAGGTTGCTATCCTGGACTCTGGACTCTCTGTTTCACAATTAGTCTTAACTGCCTGGAAGTCAGCCTCAACCTTCCGTGGTTCTGACAAACGCGGAGGTGCAAACGGGGCACGCATCCATCTGGCGCCGCAAAAGGATTGGAAAGTCAATGAACCAGCACAATTAAAGACTGTTCTAGGAAAACTTGAGAAAATCCAAAAGGAATTCAACCGCAAGCAGTCAGAGAAGCAAGTTTCACTGGCTGACATGATTGTTCTCGGTGGATGTGCTGGTGTGGAAAAAGCTGCAATGAATGCTGGCTATGATATATCAGTTCCCTTTACACCGGGCCGTACTGATGCGCTGCAGGAACAAACCGATGTAGAATCATTTGCCGTACTTGAACCAATAGCAGATGGATTCCGTAATTATCTAAAAGCACAGTACACCATTACAGCACCAGAGCTGTTAATTGATCGTGCGCAATTGCTGAAACTGACAGCTCCTGAGATGACCGTTCTTATCGGCGGTATGCGGGTTCTTGATATTAACTTCGGACAATCCAAACATGGTGTTCTAACAAAACAGCCAGAGGTTCTCACTAATGATTTCTTTGTGAATCTTCTCGATATGAGCGTGCAGTGGAAAGTATCTTCTAAAGAAAAAGGGTTGTTCGAGGGGTATGATCGTGCAACCGGTAAACGTAAGTGGACAGGCACCTCTGTTGATCTTATTTTTGGGTCCAATTCCCAGCTGCGGACAATTGCAGAAGTCTATGCATGTACTGATGCTCAGCAGAAGTTCGTATACGATTTCGTGGCAGCCTGGAATAAAGTAATGAATGCTGATCGCTTTGATCTTGTCTGATGGCAGCAGAAGGTATTATTTTAAAATACCGCCCGTGCTATGAGAGAAATAAAAGTAAGGCATATCGAAAACTGTCTGAAGAAAAGGCATAGAATTCCATATCCTCAAAATGAATACTTTCAAGCAGACTGTTTTGGAAAGTAACTCTGCAAAAATTATTACAATGAATACTGCAGAAACTATACTAATGCAAAGTGAGAATAAATAATGAAGCCACCACATTTACAAATAGCAGTACTATTACTTGCAGCATCCCTGTTTATGACACCATACATTGCCGCACAAGAAAACTCCGGACTATTTTTGATATCTCCCATGATAGGTAGGATTGACAGCGATATTCAGTACAACGTGCCTGGGACAAGCAGCAGGAAAACTTTGAACGACTCCGGCCCTATTTATGCTCTTATGATGATGTATACGCGCCCTCAATTCACAATAGGAAATATGGGCCATTATTCCAATCTTGATAAGAGCACTGAAAACGGCTATATGTTCTACGGTCTTTACTACTTCCGTTACGATGCAAATATCAGACCAATGATAGGATTTTATGCAGATTATATAAATGTATTGACCAAGGCTACGTCCTCTGATGTACCCCCGCTACAGTCGCTTAATGTTAACACATCTATTTGGGCATTCCACCCTATTGCAGGTGTATCACTTAAACTGGGAACACAAAAAATTGCGCCGTTCATAGGTTATTTTAATGAGCAGATAGAGAACTCTTTGTCATCCGAAGGCATGAGAATTGCCGGACAGGTACGAAACGGCTTCACCGCCGATTCTTCCGTCGATATTGATTATATGACCGCAGGCATTAAAGCAGAATTGAATTTGATGCATTTTATCAGGTGTGATACTAAGATTTATGCACGTTTAAGAAGCGGAGAGAAGGCGCTATTTACCAGCCGCAACAGGATTGATTTTCTTGTTTCAAAAAACTCAGGCATATCAATCAAATATGATTATTTTGATGATAAGTATGAAAAGAACTCTTTTCTTTTAATAGGGCCGGTTTTTGTATTCTAAATTTCTTTTCTTCATCCCATTCCTATACTATCCTTTTTATCGTTTGTATTATTATCCCAAAGTTTCAGTTTGGCAAGAAAATGTCAACTTTCGAACATAAAAGGTTCTAACCTTGATTAAGGGGCATGAAGATGTTCAACGAAAGAAATACTGGGGTCGCTGGGGGGATCAAGTTAGACGGATGCTTATGTCAGAAATTGCCTTGTAATTCAGTTAAATCTTTGATTTCTTTAATTGGGTGATGAGATCGTTAGGGTTAACAAAGTGTGCGGTGTTTTTATTAACTGTCCTGGAATATGGTTCATCTATATCTTGAGATACAACATAATTCAAACCCTTGGGATATTGTTGTCTGAAAGATTCAAGGTTTTTCCAGCTGAATGAATGTGAAGACCATTTACACTCAATTGCAATAGTTCCCTTCGTTTTCGATCTTAATATATAGTCAATTTCATGGTCTCTTTTGTCTCGCCAATACAGTATTTGTCTTGTTTGAATGTTGGCATGCAGTTCATTAAGTACGAAATGTTCCCAAAGATAACCAAGATCATCGAGACGCAAGGCATCCCATCCTTTATAGAAGCATACAAATCCCGTATCAAAACCATACACTTTTGGCGCAGATATTATTTCATTTGCTCTATGCGTATTAAAAGGCCTTATAACGTGAAATACAAATGTTGATTCAAGAACAGACAGGTAATTATGGATGGTAGTCCTGCTAATCTCACATGGGGTCGAGTATTTAGTAGCTTCAAACATGGAACCACTGTTTACGAATAATAGTTCAATAAATTTCAAAAATGAGTGTCTTCTCTCTAACCTGAATAGTTCTTGGATATCTTTTGCCCAAAAGGCATCCATCCATTCTGAATACTCTTTTTCCCATTTAGCTTTTGTTAAGAGTGCTTGTGGCATGCCACCTTTTAACAGCCTTTTTTTGATATCTGTTTTTTCAAAGTCAGCCATATCCTGGAGAATTGCCGGAGTAAGCCATAACTCAGTTTTTCTGCCAGCCAGGGTATCCTTAAATTTTGAAGAAGCACCCAGTGTTGAAGAACCTGTTGCAATAATCTTTGTTTTCGGATAATAATCAGCTGCAATCTTCAATAGTTCAGAGGGATTATCCAGACGGTGAATTTCATCAATAATAAGAGTTTTATTTTTGTGGTTAGCCAAAAAATCTTCAGGATCGTCGAAAAGACGGCGAGTGCGAGGAAGTTCACAGTCAAAGTAAAGTATGTTGGATAAAGATTTACAAAGGAAGGTCTTCCCGATACGGCGCACGCCAGAAAGCCATATAATTGACCTGCGCTTCCATAACTTTTGTATGCGATCAATCCAGAATGTTCTTCTCACCATACGCAGCAAGTATATCATATAGTGTCACTAAATGCAAGTATCATTGCATTTAGCGAATTGCCTCACATTAAATGTTACCGAGGCATGGTAAAAAAACATATCGTTGACTCATAAATAATGTTACCCTAAGATTTACACTAAAGGGGGTAATATTATGGGCCCAAAATCAAAAAAATATTATCTAGAAGCCATT
>JBDROU010000081.1:0-179018 GCA_043809745.1 bacterium | reverse complement strand
CTTCTGAGAAGCTCCCGCGACCCCTTCGGGGTCTTGGGGATCAGCTTCACTGTCTTGTGGTTTTAGCATGAACAACAACGGCACTATTCTCCATGTTATCTGAACTCCGTTTGGGTAACATTCTTTAATGAGTCAACGGGTGGGAGTAAGAAAAAAAGGGACACTCAAGAATGGCACTTTTTCCATAATCAGATCATATCGACTTATAGCAGGCTGAATTGGTTTCTGGGATACGATTTTTGGGGCTATAGTCAAAATCATCATCTTCATCATCATCCTTTTGCGCGTCCTTATCGGCATGCAATTGCAAAATACGCCATGCTAATCCTAACCCTGTTTTAGGAGATAATCTATTTCCATAATCAGCTGCAACCTGCAAATATTCGTCATATAACTGCTCGATTGTGATGGGAATAAGTTTTTTATCTCTGCCATATCTCAAATAATCAGCTATAGCAGCATCATCTTGCACCAAAACTTTGATTATTTTTTCAACTAAATCCGGAGCTTCCCAATCAACGCTTTCCGAAAACAAGCCTTTAACAATTTCAGTAAATTCATGTGAAAATTTTAATCCGTATTTCTTTTCAACGCTAGCAATATTACTGCCGTTGATCCGGTCGTTAAACATTTTGATTTTTGTTTCTGACACAGCCTTAGATAAAGTTCTTTTAGCGTCAACTACTTTAGGCAGAGGTGAAGGCCGAGCTACACCTTTGATGTAAATATCATGAGCTATATTCGACCAACTATCTAGATATTGAGCATCACTAACATAAATCAATGGGACTTGACTATTTGGCATATCGGTTCTGTTCTCAGGATAAGGATCCCCATTCCAACAGCGAACAACTTTTGTTTCACCGCCTGATGTTTCACGATATTCCAAAGTTAAGTTACTGCTGTTTGCATAAGAAAAATTTTGGAATATTTTACCGGCACTGCCATGCCAGACTGAGCCATCAGATGCTGAGCGTACGTTTTTTACAATGCAATTAGGGTATTGTTTTTCTGTCTTTGTGTCATATTTGCTAATAATCGCTTTTTCTTTTTGAATGCTTCCTTCAACAACATAAACCACATTTTGCAGCGCATCAGGTTCTACCGTTTCCCAACCCTGAGCATATTTGGCATCGCGAACATAAATTAGAGGCACTTTACAGTTTGGTTTGGAAGTGTCGTTTCCCGGGTATGGATCACCTGCCCAGGCACGAATAATTCTAATTTCGCCGCCAGCCAGTTTGTCGTATTCTACGGTAATATCCTTGCGTGTAGAATATTTGGCACTATAAAATATATTGCGAATACCTCCATGGGAAAAAGCTCCATTATTAATTCCCTGCATATGGCAATTTTTAACTATAACCCGCGGATTAGATTTGCGTTCTTTTTTTGTGTAATAATTACGGCCTATTCTTTTTTCCTCCAATTTAGTTCCGTTAAAAGCAAATATTATATTTCTAATTGCATTCAAATCAACATTTGGGTAAGATTCCAAATATTCCGAAGCTCTTAAATAAATAAGCGGGCATCTTACATCTGGTTCATAAAGATTAAGCTGTTGAAAAGGATCACCCCCCCATATACGAGCAACTACCCATTTGCCATCCTCATTCATGCGTTCTTCTAAAACCAAATCTTTTCTGTCGTGATAATCTGTAACACGTATCAAACTTCTGTCGCCCTTATACGGTATGTAGCCATTTTCAGTACAAACTACTCCCTTCACAATCAGCCTATTAATTCCCGGAGGTACCGTATTACTTCTTTCAATTTCTCTTATTTCCCCGCCGTCATCAACAGTGTAACAAACATTTCTATAAATGCTTTCATCAACTGCATCCCAGCCCCTGGCAAGGATTGTCTTATCCACGTATATTAACGGGACCGTATAATCCAAAACGGACTTCCCGTCAATAAATAAAAGCGGAGCGCCATCCCAGACTTTCAGTATTACTTGCTTTCCCATTTTTCCATCCCATTTGCAAAGGATTGATAAGCGCAAAGGGTTTTTGACACTTGAACTTTTCATCAGATATTGACTTCTCAATTTAATTTCTTCGTCAGGTTTTTGGTGAAAATTAGCTATTATAATAGTACCGTATTTTTCCATTAAAGCTCTATTTATTTTAGGATAACTACCCAAGCAAATAAAATTTCCATTATCTTTAATATAAACAGTATTGCGGTTTGCAGCTGCGTCAATCAAAACATTAATAATTAATTGGTCCGGCAGATTTCTAAAATACGAAGTTTTCCTAAACTGGTTGTATTTTACAACTAAAGACTTTAGAGATATTTTTTGAACTATTTTTTCCAAAGGTTCATTTATTTGCAATTTTTGATTTTTTACCAGTTTTTTTATCAACTTAAAAACAATATTTTTTTCCTCTCCTGCCTGATTTTCTGTAATCAAACCTTCGTCAACTAAGATTTGTATAAACTTTTCTTGCGATATTTCACTTTGCTTTCTTTTAGTTTTTGGGTCTTTTTCTTCAGTAATTTTACGTTTTATTTGAATGCCGATTTCACTCGTGCCGATTGGCGCAAGCATTCCGCATGGAAAGCTGACATTTACAATTAAAAGTAATATAACTAATTGCATAGACAATATTTTGTTTATCATTTTAAGAAACCTGTTTAATCATTAATGCAGTAAGCCAATTTCAAGTTGACTACATTATGCAAATTTAAGATTAAATTTGTGTAAAGATTTTGTAAAACTTTTTTGTTAACTTGCAGGTGTAGGATGCAGGTGTAGGATTGCTAAGGAGTGCGGGTGTCTGGAAAGAAGTGTTGAATATGAGTCGGACATATTTTGGTCACGAGAAATTAGTAATTACAGGCGCAGAACTTTCAAAGTATTTTGGGGTAGCTAAATCTTCAATAAGTTCGGCAATATGCCTAGGAAGAAAAATAGCTTATGAAAATGAATATCGTATTATCTAACAACGTCCCCTTCCCTAAAAAAATGGCCGGCACTTTTTTTAGGAATTTAGCTCTAGGTTATTTGAAATCCCATGTGACCAATCTAGGTTTTTCCGGCAAACCCGGCGGGGGATACTTGATAAGATTTTCATCAAATGCATCTGTACAAGTTACTTTAGTGGTGTCAAGCCCATTTTTTATTATTTCATTTCGGGTTCCACTTATGATGTGTGTTCCACATGTATTAGCGAATGGATAAGATGAAGGATGGGATGGGGGTTGTAGAATGATTCCGTCAGTTGTTTGACTTATTAAAATACCGCATACAGTATTATTTGCAACTATTTTATACATATAAAGTTTATTTTCAGCTATGAGAGCTATTGAATCATCATATGAAGCATTCAATGTACCATTCGCATAAACCAGATCGCCTAATACGTGAATAAACCCTCTTGCTGCAGTACCAGCTTTTGTAGCAACAATGGTTACTCTTCCATGAACTGTCCCTGTCACAGTTATAGTGGATTTTTTACCATAAATAATATATCCACTAGATGGTATAGTAACAAAAGAACCTCCGTTAACACTGAATCTTCCATCTCCACTGACAGGATCTACACTAAAAACTATATCATATCCTCCATTAAATAATTCTAAATTCGAATACATATCATAAAAAGTATCATCTATTTCCGGTATTTCCACAACAGGTGCAAAATTATATATAGTGCCATTACATTTGAAACCCCCAGCTAAATTGCCGGAACAGTAAAGATCGCAGTCTACAGTAAGAGAAGGTCTGCCAAAAAAATTACCATCAACTATAACTGGTCCTATAGTAAACAATAAATTAGTTCCCGTGAAAATAGCATCACCTTTGCTGTAAAGCGGCCCATCATAAATAATACTAGGTATATTAGTAGTTATGCCGTTAGGAAACATGCTAGCAAACTTTGTCCAAGGAGAATCAAATTGCACAACCGCATATAATGTTTTCTCAAATAAAGCATGGTCTTTCGCTTTGCCGTACCTGCCTTTTGCTTCAATAAACAAAGTATGGTTTACTAAATCAGGGATTACATTCATAGAAGAAAATCCCCATTTATATGACAGGTCATCCCAGTTTAATGAACTGGGATCGTAATGGTAGTCATATTGTGACTGGGCCAGCAGCCCCATAATATCGATAATCATATTATTAGCCAGATTATTAGTAGTATTTAGCTGGCGATCTTTTGCCGCTATAATATTGTTCTGGCGTACTATATTGAGCACAAAAAGCATTGTAGGTATCAATAGAAAGAGCGTTATCATTATAATTAATATCGCCACACCTCTGTTTCCTTGAAATAATATATTATTCTGTTTCATATTAAAAATCTTAACATATTTTTATAATAATTCTCTTTTTAAAACAAACAGTTGCGGGAATACCTCTGTATTTGCTCTAAAATTACTTTTTCCATCATGATTCATATCTATCCCAAGAGCAAATTTTAATATAACAACATACTTCAGTTCTATTTTCGTATCAATACTTCCGGTTCTATCTCCATACCCTTGTGGCGGCTGAGCCCAGTCTATCTCATATTCAGTTATCAAACCGTCGTTGTTCAAGTCAATTGCATTACCCAGTATCTCATTTTTAGAACCGAAACATTCAACATTAAAAGCATTTATGTTATCAGAAATAGTCACTATTTCATCATACTCAGGGATAACGATTACATCCCCACTCCAATATGCCTTATCGTAAGAAGAAGCTTTAATCAGTTTCAAACCATCTTTATAAATTGAAACAACAACATCAATTTTATTATTATTATTATCATCATCATCACTCAAATCATATCCCCTTTTCCATTTATCAGCCGGCAGTGCAATCAAAAATTGTTCTATATCGGAATCATCATCTGCATCTTTAATATTTATTATTCCATCACCGTCAAAATCCCCATTTATATTATATGAAGGGTTTTCGACTATATCACATATAAAAGTAATCCTGTCATCAGTTATTAGCACCGGCTCGTTTCCCTTTAATAAATTTCTTCGGATTTCCGAAGTAATTCTCCTGAATTCTTCTTGTGCGTTTGACGATTTTTTTAATATTACAATGTCCTTCATGCTTTTATTTAAAAAGTAAAAGATGGGGATACTCACTATTGACAAGATAGTAATAGCCAGAACCAGCTCAATAAATCCAAAACCAGATCTAAAAGCAAGAGACAAATTCTTGTTTATATTCATTCTGTTCATTCTATCCTCTAATATTGTACTGTAAATGTCCATGTTGCTTCTGCAGTCTCAGGATCATTTGAATTATTTTTGCACTTAAGTTGTACCGTGCATGAAGTACCGCTGGACAGCATGTTTTGAGATTTATATGAGAACATTTGGGTTGTGTTGTTATAATGATAAATGATATTATCTTGGTTTACACATAGCAGTCCATTAACCTGAAGAACTATTGAATTCGCATTTATTCCACTTTCGTCGTCATATATTCTGGCTTTTATCGTAGGGAATGGATCACCCACTATTCCGGTAGGCTCTTTATCAGTAATTATTGGCGGGGTCGCGTCGGCTTCGTCAATATTGGTATTAAACTCCCAATTCCCAATCGCTTTATACTTAGCATAGTCACCGATTTGAAGTTCTATGGAATAACTTTCGCCATTATTAAGTTCCACAAATTTATTAGAATCACTTATCCAAAATATTTCCTGTAAGTCTTGATCATAGAAATGTTTTACTATATTGCCATTAACCTTCAAAGCTAATACATCTAGGCATATACCAGAAACATTGGTAGTTGAAATGCCTACATCATTGATAAGAGCACCCACCCGTGGATAGAGAGTTTTTACTTCGCTTAAATCCAGCGGCGAATTTTCTCCAATAATTGGCGGGTTCAAATCATAAATAACATAGATAATCTGGAGTGGTGATGTAAATGCATTCTTCACAGCTTTAACCTTGATAGTATTCATTCCTTCTATCAACCTATCATTGAAAGCAGAAAAAGCAGCCTCAAACATCCCCGCGATGCTATCAGCCGTACACATGCCGGTAAATAATGCTTCTTCATTAACATAAAAATACACATTTGCATTCGGTGCAGTTTTACCACTGATTGTTAAATAATGCCCTGAATCCGCTCTGAAGCTGGAAATATAATCTGGATATGGCTTATCAATGGAAAGATTATAAGCGCTCTCACGTCCATTATCAAGATTATACAGGTAGGAATCGTCCGTAGGCTCATATACAACAAGCATAAGATGAGTTGGATTTTCTATGTTTGATTTGCCTTTCAGACCTTCCATGGTAATCAACTGGCTTTCTTCAAATACAACCTTGCCTTGTTTGAATAGCAACACTCTAACATCTTTAACATGTGTATCCGGCAGTTCAGAAAACATAATGCCACCATTCAGATACATATCCCAGTAATCACCATCATTGTTCTGGTCATGATATCTTATATCTGCATCTTCATCATCTATCCCATCACTATCATTATCAGTAAACTGAACAAGCTTTTTTATGCCTGCGCTATTATCTCGCCTTTTGTATACTACCTCAACAGTAAACCGATCGAATCCAGCATTGATAACATTATTTCTTATATACTCAAGAACTCCGAGATAAGGATAAGGTTCATTAAGCCCGTTATACGAATCCCCTGCATGCCCAAACTTCGGCATATTTGAATCGAAATCATATATTGAATAAAAATTAATATTTTTAAGCTGTATAAAAATGGAATTAATTATACGACCACCTGCTATGTGCTCTTTTGCTTTAACTGTCGAGACCGCTGATTGGCGCATTCCGACACAAATCGCTGCTAGAACAATAGAGCACACCGCTATTGCAACCATTAATTCGACTAAACTAAAACCTTTTCTGTTGTTATAGATCATCTATTTCAGACTCCCTGTCTATATAAATAGCCACAAATTAAGCTAAGGAAAACTGTATTCCCCATTATAAGTATAACCCATTATACTAATTAATCAATAGTTTTAATGTAAATTTCTTGTAAAGAAAAGTTACAGATTAAAAAAGGAGGGCTCTCAAAAAGTGGGGTATTTTTCCGTCGGAATTGCTGGTAGGTAAAAATTTTGATTCAGTCTGCCAGAAATGTCAGGGGATACCTCCCCCAAAAAATAAAGTGACAGGCACGAATGGCACTTTATTTCTAACCTTATAGGTGAAATGTAATAATGTCAGGGGCTGACCCCAAAATTTGTGTGTGGGATGAATAGGGCTGCTGTGTATTCGTTTATGTACTGGGGTTCGTTGCTTAGATCTATGTAGGTGGTTTTTTTTGTGATTTTTGCGGTGTCTTTTCTGGCTTTTTCTGACAGCAGATATTTTATCGCTCCTTTTAGGGATGAGTTTCCTATGAATTTTACTTTTTTTCTATCTACGGGCGGGAGGAGGCCTATATCAAGGGCGTCTTCTATGCTCAAGGAATTGCCTATGCCGCCTGCTATGTAGAGATTGTTGATTTTAGAAAAGGGAATTTCCAGTTTCTTCATTATGAGGCTCATTCCTGAGTAAATTGCGGCTTTGGCTCTTAAGAGGTTGTCTATGTCCGTTTCGTCTACATAGATTGACTGACTATCAAATAATATAAAAGCTTTTCTGCTGCCTATTTTGGCTGTGACCTTACCCGTGAACTTTCCACGCTTGTCTATATAATTCTCTTCCCTTAAATGCTTTAGCAGGCTGATTGCCCCCGTTCCGCTTATTCCGCGGGGTTCCGAGTTTCCGGCAATAGAATATTCGAACCTGCCTTTATAGTATTTTACCCCCGTTACAGCACCTTCCATATACCTCATGCCGCAGTTAATGCCCATACCTTCAAATGCCGGCCCTGCGGAGCATGCACATCCTACCAGCCAGTCCCTGTTCCCAATTATAATTTCCCCGTTGGTTCCTATATCGAGAAGAATATTGATGCCGCTTTTTTTATGCAGTCCGCTCAGGTTTATGCCTGAGACCAGATCGCCTCCAAGATAATTGGCAACGCATGGGATTATGAATATTTTGCCGCGTTTGATAGTGTCTAATAATGATGAGGAATTGAAAGGCGGTATCTCTTTTGCTGCTGGGGAGAAAGGCTCTTCTCTGATGAATTTTGTCGGCAGTCCAAGCAACAGATGGATCATTGTGGTGTTTCCTGAGATAACCGCTGACTTTATTTCCTCCGGCTGGAGATTATTCTTCAGGCATAAGTCCGTAACACCTCTGTTTATCTCATCGATGACTTTGTTTTTCAGCAGTACGGCACCATTGCCTTTTTGTGCAAAAACAATCCGGTGTATGATGTCAGCTCCATAAATTATCTGAGGGTTGTAGAATGTAAGAGAATCTATGATCCCGCCACTTTTGCAGTCTGTAACTGCAAGCGAAACGGTGGTGGTGCCCAGATCTATTGCTAATCCAAGATTTCTAACCCCTGACCTGTCCAGTATATCTACTAATTCATATATGTTATTTGACTTCCATAAATACAGCGTGCACCTGCCTTTTTTATGCATGCAGGCTGATATTTTTGAAATCAATTCAGCATCGGGCTGGACGGATATATTCAATTTTGCGATTTTTCTTAAATATTCAAGATCCGACTGATAAAACTCTCTTGAACGAGGATCTATATCCAGCTCAACCGTTTTGACTGCAGGTTCTATATGGATGCCTTTGAAATGCTTATCGAGTTTTTCTTTTTTGCTTTCAAGTTCTTTATTCGAGTAAACAGGGATTGAAACGATTAAGTCATTTTTAATTACAGTCCTGCATGCTAAGCAGGGTTTGCCGTTTATGAACACGGTGCATTTTTTACATGCGCCGCTGCCGCCGCACGGGGCATCGATAAAGAGGCCGCTTTGCTGTATGACGGTCAGTAAATTTGAGTTTTCTACTACAGAAATGGTTTTTTGATAATCACCTGCAAGGAGTTTTATTTTTTTCACTTGTTACTTCCAAATCTCTTTTAAGTACTGGGGTATATCTATTGCCTCCTGCGGTCCTACCATGACTTCCCAGCCTGGCAAACCCTCTTCCAGATCGCCCTGAAGTACTGCCACATAACCCGGGATTATTATTTTCCTGTGTTTTATCTGATTTTCTATTTTAGAATCTCTGACCGATCTGGCGATAAGTTCAGCTGAGAATTTGTTGGCAGACCATGCGGTAAGCACCGACATGCCCTCCGAATCAGTTATCAAAAGCCATGCGCTGTGCGGAGAATTTTCAACTTCGCCGGAAACCATGAAATATGTCAGCGAGAAATTGGTGGTTACTATTAAAGGTGAATCATGCGCTGGTTCTCCGACCTTGTAAATGCCGGGCTGTATCTGAAGCGGTTTCTGCGGATCCGTATAAATGTTCTGCCTCAGAGTCATAAGCGGGAAAAGCGAAGAACCGTCGTAATCTCTCAGTATTATAATTGAAGAATATTTGCAGATTCCCGTAACGGCATCGAACAATTTATTTCCGCTTTCGCAAAGAATCGGGTATCCCGCAGGTTTGAAATTCTTTTTCAGGGCAAGGCGTCTTAAGGTAACATTGTTTTGCAATAAATCTGCTGTAGATTTTGAATTAAGTTTCAGTATAAGATTCTTTATATTCTTGCTTTCTGCCTTCTGGACAAGGTCGAATAACTGTTTGGGTTCTTCTGCCTCAAGAACAATTTTTATGTCCCTGCCTGAAATTACGGGTATGAATTCCTCCAGATTTGAATTATTGCAGCTGTTTAACACTGTATTTGATGTATCGCCGGCGTCTATTATTTTTTTCAGTAACCCCTGATTAATGCCGGAGAGGATTATGATTCTGTCCAATCCGATCAGCGTTTTATATTTCTTGATATAATTATCTTCGTTATTTGAAGTATACAAAAGCGATATGCCTTCGGGGAAGAGATCCTCGCCAACACGGTTGAATGTATAGGATTGTATCTCTTTTAATTTCTTCGTAAATTTATCTTCTGGGAGGTCATCACGTATTTCCAGAGCTACAAGCGGCTTGTTCAGAAAACTTTTTTCGTGCCGGTAAAGAACTGTTTCGGCGCCTATATCAAGAGAATTGCCGGCCAGTTTGAAGCTGACCTTCTTTATAGGAGGTGTCTGTGAAGCTCCCAGAACACCTAGAGCTTCTTCAGCTATATACGGACATAATTCAGGTTCAGCGGTTTTGGCTGCAAGCTTCATTGCGAAAGCCAGGCAGGTCGGTACCCCGCATTCATTGCAATTTTTATTGGGCAGAAGCTTAAATATTTGAAGACCGGTTAATGCCATCTCAAATTTCTCCTTGATTAAATAATGATTTGATGAATTCTTTTATTTTCTTTACTGATTCAGGGTGCCGGACAACAACGATATTGGCACCCGCCAGTATTAAGCTTATTGCTGAAGTTACTTCCCAGTTTATGCCTCTTTCAAGGTTATTGCCCAGATTATCTGCTTCGAGCTTTATCTCCTTTGCCTTCCAGACATCCTGGCCGATACAGCATATCAGCGGAGGCGACATCATCTTATCATCGTTAAAGGTTTGGAGCCTGATTCTTTCCATGACTGAATATGTATATTCCAACCCGTATCCCAACCCTCCTGTATAAGGATCCATGATTATGCGTTCTACGGGAAAGTTCAACTGCGATACCAGTATGTTTGTCTGCTTTGATATGTTTACGTCTATAGGAGCTTCGGTAATTATGAAATGATTGCCTGCCATGGCAGATGCGGTTATAGTCCTGTAGTTATCTTCCTTTGCTGATCCGATTATTATCTGCCTGTGCGCCTGTTCGCAGCATGCGGAGAAAATCTCGTTTACTTTCTCGTTATTGCCATCAGGCCTTACTGCAACCGGCGATTTTACCGAGTCCAGAACGGCATTCAGGTTTTCCGAAGCTTTTTTTGAAGAAATATTCTCTTTGTCCTGGTGGGTGCCCGGCATATCAAAAAATATCAGATCCGCATCGAAATCATTCACGCATTTCTCAGCCCATAAAGCAGGATCCTTCAGGATATTCTCGCCTATGGATTTTCTCAAAAATTCGGGCCATGAGCCTGGATATATGTCGTTGATCTCCATCGCCACAACAGGTATATTCGGGAACCGGCCTTCGAATAGATTATATGAAAATGCGGTTTCTCCGCCGATCTTAATTTTGTCCGATAAAGTCACTTCATTAACCGCACCTGACCATTTTTCCTTAATATCATCGTATTGCATAGAATGCTCCTGTTATTCTCACACCAATTCCCCCAGTTCCATCGCAGGGTGCTTCTTTTCAGTAAGGAATGCCACCAGTTCGCCGACATCGCTTGTTATTGTTTCATCGGCTATTTTATCCAGCAGATCGGGCACACCCAGCTCCCTTGCCCGCTCGGCAAGCTGCTCTCTGAATCTTTCCTTTACATGCGCAGGCATCCATACAAGGCGTTTCAGCCCGCCTTCTGCTGATATAAATTTTTTACTCACCAGATAGTTTAGGCCGACTCCCAGAAATCCGGGGGTCTGCTGGCCTCCTCCTACCACTCCGGCCAGCGTTGAAAATGTCATCCCGCAGGGCGTCATTTCCTGAAACGTCCTGTCAACCACCATGACCCCGCCAGTTCCGGGCAGTATCGCGAGTATGCATTCGAAGCATCCGCATGAAGTCATGGGATATTTTATTATAGAATATGCGCTGAATCTTTCAAGTGTTTTATTTGAATTCCTGTATACAAAATCGTTTATGCCTTTCCATTCACCGATTTCTGAGTCTATAACATCCCCCTTGACCACAGGCTGATTCGGTCCCGTAGGTGTGATCTGGTGCGCGGCCTTGCCGTCAAGCCAGTTATAGGCTCCGCATAATCCCAGCCGTTCCGGAGTAATTATGCAGACATGGTTGGGTGCAAATGACTGGCAGAGCGTGCAGGAATAGAATATATCTACACTTTCATCCGTCATTGCGCCCATCCGCTTATCGCGTTCTTCATATAGTTCAAGAGCACGCTTCAAATACTTATCAGCCTCTTTTTTTTCTGTATAAATATGAATTTCAACCTTGTCTACTATAGAAGGGAATTCGTCAAGGAATTTTGCGTGCAGTATTTTACCGAGATCCTTGATTTTGAATCCATTTTTTCTGGCTTCTTTGCTTATCCTCAGCCAGACAATATTGCGCTGTCCGATATGCATTATGCCTGCCGCCTGATTTATGAGCCTGTGCATCTGCCTTTCTATAACAGGTTCAAAATCCTTCTGCATATTTCTGCCGGCCACATATACCACCATACCGTAAGGAAGCTTTGCGCTGTCTTCAACATCGTCTATTTCACTGCCGATCACTTCAATCTTTCCATCCTGGATTTCAGACAGCTCCCGGCCCTCAACATATTCAAAGGCCTTTGTGTGTTTGCCGCCGAATTCCACTGCCGTATCAGCCGCCCTTACCCGTTCGCCCTCAAAAGCGGCACCGAATAAAACAGGAATGGGCGGCTTTGAGACTGTTATCTTCAACCCGCGCACCTCAACAGCACGTGAAACCATCCTGCTGTGATCCTTTTCACTGACGAGTGCTTCGTAAAGGCAAACACCGGTCGGCAGTATTTCCGGTATATCGGTATCGGCTATAACAGGAAAACCCATGGCTATGGCTCCGGCACCTGTCGCATATTTAACATCATCTATTTCACCCAGCGCCAAACCGAATGCAAAAACCCTGTCCCGGCAGTACTCAAGACACCTCTGCCCGGATCCTCCATGCAGCCCACCGAAAGTCAGTGCAGATCTTATTGCCCAGTTGAGCGCGTATATGGTAGATTCTGTATCTTCGCCAAGCGGTACTATATATGATTCCCAGCCCATTTCCACACCCTCTTTTTCCAGATGTTTTTTCATGGTCTGACCGTTGCTGGTACCGCTCAAGAAAATAAGTATATTTTTTTCCTGCAATTCACGTATAATTTTTAAAGCAGTTTTACTGTCCTTGGGTGCACCTAATATTGCTGCAAATCCCGGCATTCTGCCGTCAACCAGCTGGATCCCGAGCGTTCTCATAGCTGTGTCGGTCAGAAATCCTAGATATCCGTTTTGAGGTTCTTTTCCCGAGATATATCTCAGGATCATTAGTATCTCTTCTAGCATTAGGGTAGAAAGTCCGCTGTCAAGTGTATGTCCAAGATAAGGCAGCCAGTTGACATCCAGAGGAGGTTTGTGAATCAACCTTTCGGCATATTTCAGAAAATCCTCTATACCTTGAAGTTTTTGAATTTTGATGCCGGTAAGAGCAAAGATCATAGGCAGATAGTATGCCGTACCCGGAAAGGCTGTTTCATGTTCCGGCCCTTTTACTTTCAGTGCTTCACCGTATTCCTTTTTCACTGTTTCCAGAATTTTCGAGGCGCCTCTCATCACGGCGCTTGCCACTATTTTTGACATATTATTTTCCTCTTTCTGTTCCCATTGATGATATAATCTCATCCTCACCAATACATTTTAATATATCTGCCCGGCTTAATTTTGCAGAGCTCAGATTTGCTTGCAATGACGAAATATCAATCTTCTCCTGAAGCAGGTGATTCAGCATTCCAGCAAATTGAATGTCCCCGATCGTTACAAAACCTACTATCCTGCTGTCCTGCACAAAAATTCTTCTGAGAACTTTCCGTACATCATTTCGGTACTCCTGGACACAGGAGCATCCATCATGCAGACTGCCTGCAGATATGCAGGGAATTCCGAAGCATTCCATGGAATTCATCGATATAGCGCCGTTGCAAACCGTATGCCTGCCTGCCATATTCTTCCCGGCAATCCTGCCCTGTTCAACAGCGGTGGTCCATAGACCTTTGATCTCTTTGCGGCCGGTAAAAAAATCTGTCGTCTCGGCTGCATCCCCGGCGGCATAAATATCTTTGTCGCTTGTTTTCATTGTTTCATCTACCGATATGCCTTTATTCACGGACAAACCGGCTTCAGAAGCAATCTCGGTATTAGGAACCACTCCTTTTGCTGCGATAACCATACCGCAGTTTATAATATTATTATTCAAAAGACGCAGGCCGGTCAATGTTTTACCGCTCCAAATTGCTTCTTGTACATCCTGCCCGGTTAAGATCTGAGCTTCATTACTAATTAAGCTGGTTAAAAACTCGGCAGATGCAGCATCCAGCATCTGCGATAAAATATGGTTGGATCTTGCTATTACAAAAACCTTCTTGCCATTTTCTTTTAGCATATGCGCTATCTTCATGCCTATGAGACCGGCACCCAGAACTGCAGCGGCATCCACCTTATTTAGTTTCATAATTATTTTTTCCGCGTCATCTATTGTTCTCAAAGTAAAAGAGCTGTTCTCATTGTCTCTGAATATAGGCGGAACTTTTGCTGCTGCTCCCGTTGCTATAAGCAGTTTGTCATAGGATACCTCATCCTTATTTTGCAGTACTACCTTTTTGTTTTTCCGTTCTATGCGGACCACCCTGCCGCCGGAATTTAATGCTATGCCGTGAGTTTTATAAAATCCCGCATCCCTGAATGTAAGCTGTGAACGGTTGATCCTGCCCATGATGTAATAAGTAAGCAGGCATCTGGAATAGGCGGGCCCCTGCTCATCCGAAACAATGACAATATTCGTACTCTTGTCTATTTTTCTTATTTCATCGGCAGCTGCAGTACCGCTGGCGCTGTTGCCTATTATCACAAAATTTTTCATATGCTTTCATCCACTGTGAGTGCGCCTGTCGGGCAGGCATTCACACAGGCTGATTTTTCTTTAGAATAACAATTGTCGCACTTGGAAGCTGTATGCATTGATATCCTTATCGAACCGTGAGGGCATCTCATTATACAAGACCAGCAACCTACACACTTTTCCTTATCAAGGTTGACACAACGGCTTATCTCATCAATATATAATGCCCCCGAGATGCACGCATCCACGCATAAAGGTTCGTCGCACTGTCTGCAGCTGAACGGCATGGATTCGTTTTCCATCTGGATAAGTTCGATATTCTTAACAGGCGGTTGCGTCAACCTGACTGCTTCAAAAATATCGTCTGTACCGGCATTTTTCATATAACATGCCAGTTCGCATCTCCTGCAGTTCATGCATTTTTTTATATCGCAGAATACCTTCTTCATTTTAATCCAAGTTTCTTTCTTTTCTTTTTAATGTGTTCTATTATAAGTCCTGCTGCTTTAATCGGATCAGGTTCAAACGCGAATTTGCCTCCCAAAAGATCTTCAATTTCAGAACATAGGAAGTTTTCCACATTCTTGCTGCCCATTACAGGAAACGGCATACCCATTACTGTGTAAACGCCGGATGCAACAAAATAGCAGCCTATTGCAACAGCTTTTTCGCTCATCCAGCATTCAGGGGCCGCACCGGCTACCGGCAGTTCATCGAAGCTCTTGCCTATTCTGCCCTCGTTTATAAGTTCTGTTGCGGCAATAAGAATCCTGCTGTTGTCCACGCATGAACCAAAATGCAGTACGGGCGGCAGTCCCACCGCCTCGCAGACTTCTTTAAGTCCCGGTCCGGCCAGCTCTATACTTGCTTCAGGCCGCATAAGGCCTGCTTTGGCGCAGGCTATTGCCGAACATCCGGTTTGAATGACGAGTATATCATTCTTTATCAGCTCATTTACAAGCGAGATATGCTGAAAGTCATGCACCATTTTAGGATTGTTGCATCCCACCACCCCCGCAATTCCTTTTATGCGCCCTGAAATAATAGCTTCATTTAACGGACGGTATGATCCCCTGAAGGTGCCGCCCAGCAGATACTTCACATTTTCAGGAGTGAAACCGGCAACAAGATCCATTGTCTCGTCAGGTATAAATACCCTGTTTTTCTCGCGTTTCTTGAAATTATCTATACCTCTTTTAATTATTTTGCGCGCTACTTCTCTGGCATTTTCAGGTTTGAACTCGATATGCTTTACGATGTCTGGAAATTTAGCCTTATGGGAAGTGGTAATAATCTCCGTATGGAAGCACCCTGCGATATCCGAAAGCGAAGGCATAACGCACTGGACATCAACCATCATTACCTCAACCGCGCCGGTTAAGAGCGCCAGTTCCTGCTGAAGGAAGTTGCCTGCCACGGGTATGCCATGCCTCATAAGTATCTCATTTGCCGTACAGCATATTCCTGCTACATTTATGCCTTCGGCACCTGTTGATTTCGCATCCTTTATAAGCTGTTCGTTTTTCATTTCCTGATACACCGCTTCTGTAAGCAGGGGTTCGTGTCCGTGTACAACAATATTAACCATATTCTTTTTTAACACGCCCAGGTTAACTTTGGCCCTTACAGGTGCAGGTGAACCGATAATTGCATCAGTGAGCTCTGTGGCAATCATGGATCCGCCCCATCCGTCTGATAAAGATGTCCGCATTGAACTTAATAGAACTGATTTGTAATTTGCGTCAACACCCATATTGGTTCTGTGCATTATTTCGACTATTTCTCTGTCGATACTTCTGGGCGTTATATCAAGTTTTTTCCATAAGTCTCTCTGCCGTTCGGGTGCGCGGTTGGCCATGATGAGGCTGCCTTCCTGTTTGCCGAATTCAGCAAGCATTTTTACGGCAAGGTCTTTTACTATGGATTTCATATCCGTTTTGTTTATGTTTATGCCAAACTCGAGTGCCAATTTTTTTATTTTTTCTTCGTCAGCTATCTTGAAATCAACGGTTTTCTCTTCAGCAATCTCCAGTAATGCAAGAGCGATTTCACGCCCATGGTCAGAATGGGCCGCAGAGCCTGCCGCTACCTTTCTTGCAAGATTCCGGGCGGCAATCAAATCAGCATCAGCGCCGCATACACCGGTGGATTTATCCGGACTGAACGGATCAATACTGCATGGGCCCATGTTGCATATATTACAGCAAATGCCCAGCACGCCAAATCCGCATTGAGGCATCATTTTTTTCAGCCTGTCCCATACGATTTCGATATTTTCATCCTGCGCCCGATCAATCATTTTTTCAGATGCAGAATCAATACTTTTTTTCTTGTTCATAATAGGCTTTCCTTGGTTTTCGGGATATTTAATCCCTGGATTTTTATTTTTTCCACAATTTCTTTCATGTCCTGGCAAGATGCAGAGTTCTCAGGTAAATCAAGCAATGATTTACTGATGAATTCATATTCTTCTATGTTCCTGTCATGCCTGACGGTTCCCGCAAAATTAAGCGTATCACCGCAGGTTTTATGTATATAATCTATGTAAGGATCCACTTTTTCACCTTCAATGTCATTAATGATAATAAAGTTTTTTTCAGTTTTTATATCCAGTTCATTCATAATGGCACCCTGTCTGACTCCGGTTAAAATTCCCTTTTTGGATAGATCCGATATTATAAAGGCTATATTCATGTTCCCGATTGTTTTTCTGCTGAAATGCTCAAGCCCCGCCTCGCAGTCTACTATGATGAATTCATAGTGCTTCTGCATCTTTTCAATCATCATTTTGACTATATTGTTCACATAACAGTAACAACCGGGTCCGTCCGGTTTTCCCATGGTAATGATATCAAAACCTGTTGATTCGATAATGGTACTATTAATCGCATATTCGCAGTAATCAACCTTTGAAATGGATGTTGAGCTGAGGTCTTTTTTCTTCTGCATCAATTCATGCCGGACATTCCCGACAGTTGATTCTATATTAAGTGCCAGCAGATCCCCCAAACAGCTGTTTGGATCCGCATCAATAACGAGCACCGGTTTACTGCTATTCTTGAGCATATATTTCAGGAAAAGAGCAGTCAGAGTAGTCTTGCCAGTACCGCCTTTTCCAACAAAACCGACTATTTTAGACATTCAGGCCTCCGGATTTTTTAAATGGAACTTCAGCTCTATAGTTTAGTTTTAACGGCTATACCGAGATTGCTCAAAAAAGCGGCTACCGGCTGCAAATTTGGTTTTTGGGCTGCAGCCATCGTTTTGCTCAACTCACATATCTCGTCGATGATATGCTCGTTTCTCAAAACTTGGCTTCGCCTCAAAACCCGAATTTTCGCTACGGCTACCCCTTTTTGAGCAATCTCTACCTGTATAAATTTCTGAAACTCCATTTAATAGATCAATTATTCTTTCAGCGGCTTTTTCTGATAATGAACCAGTGCCGCAGGCAGGCGTTAATATGGTTTTTTCAACAATATTGTTCTTATTCACACCGGTTGATGCGAGTTTGTCCTGCGATTTTTTCAATTTTTCAGCCAGCTGCTCGGCGGTTTCAGAGAATACTTTATCCTCTGCAGTCGGCACAATGCCCCAAGCAAAATACTTTTTCTTTTTCAAGAAAGCATCAGTCTTTTCTGGGTAAAGCATTATACTCTCAGCATACTCATAAGCATCGAAATTGATTATATCTATATTGGTATCCATAAGTATCGACCAGTCGGTATTCCCGCAGCAATGGATCCCGGTGATCACATCCAGCTCATGAAGTTTATCTATAACCTCATTGAGCATACTGATGATCTGTTCGCGGGATAAATTCACATACGCCGAACCGATCGAAACAAGATAAGGCTCATCAAGAAAAATTACAACTTTTTTGGCAAGTTTTTTCAGGAATAATGCCTGCCATGCAGCCTTGCAAACGCAGACCTTGACTATAGCATCTGACATCTGCTCATTATAAAGAATCAGTCGTTTATTTTGATCAGTCAGCGACAATCCCAGGCTGATGGGCCCCAGTGTCTGTCCCTTGATTAATGGTATTTCCCCCTTCCTCTCTATCTTTTCCTTTAGTTTATAAAGTCCTTTTGCATATCCCTTGCTTATTTCAAAGTAATCATAATTCCCCGATAGGTAGTTTTCATATACCTTCTGTATGGGTTCGAATATATCCTTTGAAGTATCAAAATATATCCTTTCGTTTTTGATATCCGTTACAATACAGGGCAGCCCCTCACTGTACTGAACGTACATATTTTCATAAAAACTCGTTTTGGGCAGCTGTGGCCAGGCAGGCAAATAATAAAAATCCTCCATTATTCTATTGGTTATTTTTTCCGCATCCAAATGCGGCCAGCTGCCAATCGCAGTAAATGCACCTTTTTGAATCATAATCACCCCGGATTCCAAATTAAAGTGTTATTGTAGCAAAATTTATCCGGAAAATAAAGCTGTGCAAAAACTTTACAAAAATTTTACTTGAAACTTTATATTTAAATGTTAACATATAGATATGAAAAAAATTATTCTTGTTTATGTATCGTTAAACTTTTTTGTTTGTAGTACTGCCTTGGATTCCCATGCATTCACTTCGCTGGCCCCTCCGAGCACGATTGATTCAAGTGATTTCCTTAAAGAGAAATTGTCAGATGAAAGTGAAACTGGTGCCGATGTGCATGACGATAAACGATCAAATGATGTCAGTGAACTTCTTAATTGGAATGCAGTTTTGTATAAAACGGATAAACATGCTTCCGAAAGAAGCTATGCTGCATTGTTTTTGATTGAAATGTGGAAAAAATATGTTTCTGTCGAACACAAATCATCTTCTTACCATGATCCGAAAAGATTTGCACAACAAATGATACGAAACGCCTTGTACTCAAAAAATGAAGATGTCATTATTATGATTATTAAAAGCCTGGTGCAAAATAAAATATTTTTCCCATTGGGAGATTATAGTGCAATAGTTAAAGAACTAAAAAATCCAGATAACATAGAAATTTTAATGGATTATCATGCAAGATTTATTCCTTTTGACGGATATTTACGTCCAGAAGGAACATATTATGTGGCCAATGATATACCTTTATGGAAATCGGTGTTTTTTCATCCTAAAGCGAGTTATGATCATAAAATAATAGCAGTTCAACACTTAGTAGAGCGATGGTGGTTCCAGCCTGTTATTCATGCTGGTGCAATCGGGGAACTCCGCCATGTTAATGCCTATGCACGCGGCGCACTTTCATCTACATTAAGATCTAATGATCCAGAAGCGATAGCAATTGTTATCGCTACCTTGCGTGATTACAAAATATATTTTCCTTTTGACTATGAACAATTACTCGGTAATATTTCTAGTGAAGATTTGAAAACCTTGATTAAGAATTATTTGATAAGTGTTAAACCACTGAGAGCAAAAACTTTAGCTATAAAAACGACTCCATTAATGTACAGAGCAAAAAAAGCGGTAAGAACGTTTCTAGCCGCTTTATAATATCAGAATTGTTACTGCCGTTTTGCCGGATCCCACAGATAGTTTTGCCTGCTGAATCATTGTAAACACAAAGGAAACTTTATAAAATGCTTAGCGCCGCTAATCCTGTTAAGAAGAATAATATGGGTAAACATAAGCGGTAAACAAGTAAGCTGTGGTTCTTTTGATTCAGGTTGTTTAGTTATGCGGTTGTTACCTGTGTCAACTAGGATATGGATAAGCTTGGAAGATATTGCTCAGGGTCATTGCGTGCTGAAATTGAAACAGCGGGAGAGATTGACATAAGGTACAGCAAAAAGCTGTTTAAAGCTGAAGTTGACAGTCTGGAAGACAGAGGACAAGTATACATGCCAGAAGATTCAACCATCTAAACAGAACCCTCAAGAATTCCGAACCTCGCAGATTTGGAAACCAGTTTAATCTCGACTTAACCCTGTTTGTTTTAATAAAATATTTAAATGGGGAATGATACATGAAAAATTGGTGGCGGTTGGATATTGCTGAACTGGTTAGAGACTTGAATACTGATTCGGCTGTTGGTTTGACTAATGAGGAAGCGGCCGGCCTGTTGAAAAGGTATGGGTTTAATTAGTTGAAAGAGAAAAGAGGATGTTCGACTCTTCGCATTTTTTTCGAGCAGTTTGAAAAAAGGGACAGGCAATTTTTTCTTCAGTAAGAGCAAAGATAGTAAAATACTTGGATGAATTAAGTAGCTACAGACGGAGCGGGCATTCTGTCATAATGCAAAAAAATAAGACAGAATGGCAGGATACAGTAGAGCTGCTTGTATATTTTGGGGGTAACTAAATCTTCAATAAGTTCGGCAATATGCAGAGGTATAAAAATAGCTTATAAAAATGAATATCGTATTATCAAACAACGTCCCCTTTCCTAAGCCCCCTTTCCCCAAGGAAAAATAGAAAATAGAAAGCACGTCTCCCTCTTTAGTGTTTAGGACGGCATGAGGGACGGACGGCATGAGGGACGTAGTTAGACAATACGATAATGACAAGACTGGTTACAAATGATAGCATTTACACATGCCAAGACAAGGAAGAATAAATGTAGAAGGTGGTATATATCATGTAATACAACGAGGGATAGATCGCCGATAAATATTTAAAGGCGATACAGATCGTGAAGAGTTTCTTCGTAGGTTTGGTGATAGCTTAAAGGAAACTGGACACAAGTGCTATGGTTGGTTATTAATGCCCAATCATTTTCATTTCGAGAAATTAGTAATTACAGACGCAGAGTTTGCAAAGTATTTTGAAGTAACTAAATCTTCAATAAGTTTGGCAATGTGCCTAGGTAGAAAAATGTCTTATGAAAATGAATATCGTATTATCTAACAACGTCCCCTTTCCTAAGCCATATATTTGCACA
Organism: bacterium; assembly: GCA_043809745.1. Lineage (GTDB taxonomy): Bacteria > Elusimicrobiota > JBDRMW01 > JBDRMW01 > JBDROU01 > JBDROU01. The sequence continues at coordinate 157,500 of JBDROU010000081.1, read as the reverse complement.
CCTTTGCTGAAATTATTTTCTTTTTCTTGCATACTTCGAGATCATAGATATAATTGCTGGCAATAATTGTTCCCAAACTGTGAGAAATAATACAAAGAGGAGCCTTAGCCCCTGCTTCTTTTGACAACTGCTTCAATGTTTTAGCAAATACGCTATGGATATTATCGTATGTTTCTCGATCGTGAGGGCTCGGCTGGTAGGCTATTGCGTCAGCCGCAAAATCAACAATAAATTTGCGAACTTTCTTATATGACATTCTTCCGCCAGTTTTAAGTCTTTCCCAAAGCTCAATTTCCAAATTCTGCAAAACTGGCGACCAAAATACAGGCTTTATTACTAATTCCTTGTCCGGATATCTAGAATATTTTCTAATGTGCTTTGAGAAACTGATGGTAAGTTTCTTTATTATGCCGTCAGCAAAGTCTTTTTTTTGTATACCTACACCATGGATTATTGCTATTGCTATTTTCTGTGACATTAATTTTATTATTTTATTATTTTTATTACTTATCTATTGCCTGTTTCAGTCTTGAATACGCATCAATTGCTGGGGTTACCTCTTCATAAGGAATATAAATTAATGTATGTCCATTTTTGTCGGATTTGATTATGCTAAAAGCCAAAGGTCTATCTGAAGAATTATTTGCCATACTAACATCATATCCAATCCATTCCTCATGTTTATCAAATAGATACTCATGAGTATCATTTACTATTATCTTTTTACCATCATATTTCCAATCGCCTAAATAATAATTAAATTCATTATTGCTATAATTTCCTCCTGCATAACCTCCTTTATCTGATAACCAATCGAATATTATTTTGCCATCAGAAAAGAATTTTACATCTGCACTTGGGGGATTACTAAAAGCACTTCCAGGCAAATATTTTGCAAGAAATTCCATTCTTTCCTCTTCTCTTAGATTCAACATATAATTTACTTGAGCAGGTGCATCTAACATTTTAAATTCCTCTATTGTAATTCTTGTTTTCAAATTCTCATTATTTCCAATTGAACATGCCGCCACCAATAAAACCAAAAAAATACAAAAGAAATATCTAATCATTCTCTCTCCCAAATATAATATTTTATGGATTTTAGTTTGTTTTCATCAAATCCCCTCATTAAACTCATTTCTCCAAAATTATTCTCTTTTCCAGCCTGGAATATTTTTATATATTTTATTGATTTTTCAGTGTAATATCCTCCTAAAACTACAGCAACATGTCCTTTCATGCTTTTTGCAGTTCCATCCCAAATAGCAATAACAAATCCACCTTTACTTGCATAAGTTTCAGCAATTTCCCAGTCAACATCCTTAAATCTATAGTTTTTTGTATTATACTTGCTATTTCTATCAGCTAGATTACTGAACATAGTATTTGCATTTTCTTCAACATTTGAAAACGCATCCGGAATATTATAATTCTTGGCTATAGCTCTTACTGCGAAATTACACCATGTTGCTTTTTCGATCCCAGTCACTTTTACTTTATCATACTGTTTATTAGTTATTTTATCTTCTTTTATAATCTCCATTAGTCCTTTCCCAGAATCTATTTTCCTGTAAACCTTATAATATGCTTTACCGTCTTTAACATATAATACGTTATTAGATTGCTCACCGTTAACCTTATTGTTTTTCCATTCTTGATATCCTTCAAGATAACCTAGCCGATCTCTTTTAATTTGCTTAATACCTTTAACCCTTGCGTTTGCATCAAATATACCTTTTGTTAATTCGTTTCTATTTGAAAAAAAGTTTAACTTACCATATATATTATACCATAATCCAACTAAAAGATTCTTCGCCTTTTGTAACACTGATGAATTTTCAGGCGCTCTTTCAATTAAATCTTTCTTTTGAACTGATGCTTCTTGCGGTTTTACCTCTACTTTAGGCTCAACTTTTGGCTTAAGACTTTTATCAACACTGGGAATACTCGTCTTCTCAGACTTTTTAATAATATCTTCTGTAGCGCCTGAAACAGTTACTTCTTCAGTAATTGTTTCTGATAAGCTCGCATTAGATGTATTTTTATTTCCTTGTCTTTTAAGAGAACTCTGACTTGCAGAATTAGCTTCTGAATAAAGATCATCTACTAAATTTATACCTTCCAAAACAAGAGGAACTTTTACTGATATATTCCTATTCTTAACTTTGAAATCTAATGACTTTAACTCATTGCTTGCATCAGGTTCCTCTTTTATAGTTTTATTATCGAATTTCATAGTATCCAGAATTATCTGCTTTTTATCGTATTGCTTAAGACTTTTAACTGCTAATTCAAGCTCACCCAGACTTAAATGTTTTATTTCCCTATCACCTATTATTACTTTTAGCACCATAGGTTCTTCTTTTCTTTGTGTTTGTAGTTCTGTCCTTAATTGCTTCACCTTCCCCCATTTCCCTGTTAGTACATATCCTAAATTCCTAAATGCTCTGCCAATAACATTTAGCGCGTTACTTATGTTCTTACTAATTGCGCTGAAAACCCCTGTTACGCTTCGGTTTACCTTTACTTCTATCACTTCTCTTGGCCTTTCCTGTTTCTGGAAGTCCATTTCCTTTATTTGTGAAATACTTGGGAATTTCAAATATACATCTGTCTGGTTTACTTGTGGCGATATGCGTAATTGCAAATCCTTAACTCTTACCAGACTGGAATCATCAAACAATAAAGGGATACGATTATTATTTAAAACATTCAAGCAATCATTCATTGTAATTTTAGTTTTGTTGCTAAATTCTTTTGAAATTAACGTTTGATTGCTGTCCAAAACATTTAAATTCAACGATATAACTTTACTATAATCTCTTTTAGCAACTAAGGTAATATTTACACTTTCTCCAAGTGCATCTCTTAATGTCGCATCGTAACTGAGTATTTTATCAAAATCATTATATTCAATGTTTTTAACATGAATATTTAACTTTTCCTTGCCATCTATCGAATACTGCTCTTTAAATTCCTTTATTGCATATCGCTCCGGTTCTCCAATTTTCCTGAGCATCATAATTTTCTGGCGGTTCCCATCATTTTCTGCAAGCAGCATCTTTTCTGTATAACTGCACCATCTGTTGCTATCATAATATTTTGCATCAAACCATTTTCTTTCAATTTTCCGGTTATCTGCATATTGTATGGTTTCATTGAATGAAACAGGCAATTTACTCCCATTATAAGTAAAGTTATTTAGCTGGCTTACTAGAATTGGTTCATTATTCTTGAAATAGGTTAAATTGAAGCTTGCAATCTCATTATTATCTCTATATTTGAAATCTGATACATTGTATTGCCATTTCGTTCCAATGACATCGATAAATCCTCTATTTAATTCAAAATTTTGCTGAATATTTGTATTATTTATTGTTTGGTATTTATTAAAATTAAGGATACTCTGGTGTTGAATAGGATTATTATATTTTTCGTAGTTTTTATATTGAATTCCAGACCCAAAGTCTAATTCAGAATATGAATTGGTTTTCCTATAATTATTATCTGCTGTAAGCGGTGAAATTGTTGTACTTAAGATAATCAAAACTGTAATTGACATCCTAAATAGACATCTGCAAACTAAATAAATGGGCATAAAATACCCTCAATATTGCGTTTGAGTTTTGTGCTACACATTATAGCACATTTCAAGGCAAGTTAGTCTAAAATTTACATGAAATATTAAATAGTGAAGTTATATGCTGAATAGCACTTCTAGGTAGTGAATTTAAGTTTCTTCAGCATTATCTCGAGAAACTGCTCCGGTTCACCCAAAGTATTATTTCTTTCATTATATGCTGTTCCGTTTTTCCCTTCGGGTCTAATTTTTATTATTTCACCGTCAATTTCCGCTCCTTCACGAAGAATTATTTTTTCATCTTCACCCTTAACAAATATCAGGCACCGGAGTTCATCGGGGCGCTGCTGCAGATGCAATATTTTATTTTTGTTGTATATAATAAGACTCCCCAACTCAAAATAATGTATCATGTCATTCAATTTGTCACCGGGAATAGCGTTATTTTGCTCAATAATGCGATTTTGCAGATCCTGAAGCCTTATACGTTTCCCTATAATCTCATTTTTATAAGTATCCGATTTAATAAAATCAGCAGCGTCTTTAGATAAACGTGTAATATCCAGTAATCTATCATATGCAAATAATTGATAGTCCATTCCTTTTACGCTGTCAGCCGGTTCTTTATTATTTAATATTCCGAAAAGCGTATTCGCGTATTTTTCAACTTTAATATAGTAATTATCAACTGCCATTCTCATATTTTCATCATAATCAGCCACTCTTACCATAATATCCTGCATTGATAAAATACTCCGGCCAATCTGCAGAATGTCAGTTCCCTCAAATTGCTTTACAAAATTCTGCAGGCGTTTCATTTCTTTTTGCACTTTATACCATTCAACTGCCCTCATCAAACTCCTTCTAATATCTTCATAATAATCATCTTTCTTTACTATAAAATCGTATACGTAACCGTCTTTTATTGCCTTATAAGATATTTCAAAATCTGGATATCCTGTCAACATTATTCGTACAACGTTAGGGAATCTATTCCTTACTTCAGAAAGAAAATCAGTTCCTGCCATTCCGGGCATTCTTTGATCTGAAACCACTACCTGTATATCATCATTCTGCTCTAAAGTTATTATTGCTTTTTGCGGCTCTTGAGCTGTTAGAATATTGAATTCTTTACCGAACATGCGTTCTATATGTTTTAGAAGGAATTCTTCATCATCAACAAATAATACTTTTGCGTTTTGGATTAAATTTTCTTTTTGCATAACACCTCCTCCTATTATTACGCCATATAATGTTACAACGCTTTTTGCTTTATTGGTAGACTCACTAATACTTCCGTTCCTTTTCCAATCACGCTAGAAACATCTATTTTGCCGTTATGATCTCGTATAATTTTATAACAAACACTCAATCCAAGTCCTATCCCTTGATTAGGGTCTTTTGTAGTGAAGAACGGGTCAAATATATGGTCTAAATTTACTTTGTCTATGCCCTCCCCGGAATCAGCTACTTTTATATAGTATGTATCATTATCATCCCATGTTGCAATAGTAATTTTTCCATTGTTCTTTATCGCCTGAATGCTATTAATAACGAAATTTAGTATTACTTGGCTTATTTGTGCCGGTACACACTCGACCTTTTTTTCAGATTTATACTCTTTTACTATCAAAGTTTCTTTAGCAATCAAGTGATTTACAAGCACAAGAGTTGAGTCAATATTTTCGCGAATATCTGCGGGTGCAAATGTCAGTTTATCTTTTTTGGCAAATTTTCTAATTTCTTCCATTACAGCATAGCAGCGCGATAAACCTACTTCAACTGAATTAACTAAATCAACTATTTCCTTTTTGGCTGGATAATTTTCAAGTTTATTTACCTCAAGTTTAAGTAATTTTACTCCTCCATATATTATGCCTAAAGGATTATTCATTTCATGAGCAAGTCCCATCATCAATATACCAAGTGACTTGATTTTTTCAGTGTGAATTAATTGCGATTCAGCCTCTTTTAGTTCTTTATAGGCCTTCTCAATCTGCTCATTTTTTTGTTTTAATTGGAATTGGAGTTTTCTTACATTTATAAGTGACTTTACTCTTGCCGCAAGTTCTTCTGGATTAAAAGGTTTAGTCAAATAATCATCAGCGCCGTGTTCTAATCCTTTTATTTTCATGCTTAATTCAGCTTTGGCAGTAAGGATTAAAACTGGGATATGGGCTGTTTCAGGATCAAGTCTTATATTTTTCACCAAATCATATCCATCCATACCTGGCAGCATTAGATCAGACAATACAAGATGTGGCATCATTTTTTTTACTTTTTCAAGACCGGCGTTACCGTCAGTGGCCGTTATAACATTATACTTTTCAGACAAAAGATTTTTGAGCACGCTGAGCAAATCTAAGGAATCTTCTATCACAACTATTGTATCTTTATCAGCTGATACTTCTTGAGTAATTTGTTCATTATCAATTGCTGTTTTTGCTTCTTGTTGCGCTATGAGATCCGCCATTTTAAGCCTTATCCTGTCTTTGCTTCTTCTCTGATATTCACCCCATTCCTGCTCCAGTTCTCCATCAGGCTTTTGTAATGCAGAATCATCATTACTTTGTTCTATCACTGCCTTTTTCGTGTTGTGATTTATCCTTCTTTCCTCATCTGGTTTTATTTTTCTATTTATTATTTGCTCATTTGGTTTTATGTCTTTACTAATAGGTAGTTCAACAAAAAAACTGCTCCCCTTCCCTAGTTCGCTTTCGATCCATATTCTGCCTTTATGCAGTTCAGTGAATTCTTTTGCAAGTGTCAGCCCAATACCAGTTCCTTCATATTGTCGTGTAGAAGATCCGTCTGCCTGTCTGAATCGCTCAAAAACTTTATTCGCATCCTCCTGGGTCATTCCTATCCCTGTATCCTTCACTTCGATAATCACATTATTGTCGATCTTTTTCAGGTATATCTTTATATAGCCGTTTTCATTTGTAAATTTTATTGAATTGGAAAGAAGATTCAAAAATACTTTTTCTATTTTGTCCAAATCAACTTTTATTAATGGAACGTCCTCGTCGATATACAAATCCAATTTCAATTTCTTGTTCTCTGCCAAAGGTCTTATAGATTCCACAATTTCATTTAAATAATTCTCCATATCAACAACAGACAGATTAAGTACTGCTTTGCCTGCTTCCAGTTTTGAAAAATCAAGCAGATCATTAACCAATTTAAGAAGCCTCAGACTGTTTCTGTGTACCTGTTGCATCATATTAGAAGCTGTATTTTCCTTATTCTCTGTATTTGCTTTAAGGAAACTTTCTATTGGTGCAATAATAGATGTAAGTGGCGTTCTTATCTCATGGCTCACGTTAGAAAAAAACTCGGATTTTAATTTATCCAAACTTTGCAATTCAATATTAGCTTTTTCAAGATTAAATCTTGAAAAAAATTCCTGTTCCCTTAACTTGGTGTTAAAATAACTGCTTACTAGCACCATTATTACAGTAAACAGCAAAAAGTAGTTGTTATTCACGAAAATACCAAAATCACTTATTTTACTTGTCAAAACGGTTATTATAATATACATAGAATATAATAAGAAACTGGCTATAAAGGTTTCCTTGACATTCCATGGAAGAACAACAGCATAAGCTATCATAATTAGTATTAGTCCGGCATAATAAGGGGATTTATAGCCTTCTGTTATAACAGTCATCAATATTATCGACGAACCTATTACAACTGCTGATAAAATTGTCACAAATACATTGTGTTTCTTCCCTATATTAAAAAACAAAGAAACATATAGGATTGTTATTAAACAACTGCACAAAATTCTAATTTTAAATATTTCCATTATAAACTGCGGGTAAATGAAGTAATCGAATACTATGCCAAGTGGCACTAGTATAATTGCAAAAAGAATAGCTAACTTTGCTCTGGAAATTCGGAGGGAGTCAAAATATCTTTTATATTCATGCTCTAAAATACCACCATAATCGATGGCCATTATTTCCTCAATATATTTAGATACACATTAGTTTTTGTATCATCTTCTTCCGTATATATTTCGATATTACTTTTGTTCTGGAGATTTTTAGCAAGTTCCATCATAATTTCGCTATTCCTATAATTGAGATACCATTCTCCAGAAAATTCCATATATGCTTTGAACTCATTATTCAAAGTAACATTACTTATAATTAACCTGCCATTTTTTTTAAGATGTGAAAAAAATATTTCTACCATTTTCCTGCATATACTTTCAGAAAAATAATCGAAAAGGCCTAATATGCAAATTAAATCTTGCTGTTTATACGGTGGAACTTTCTGCCATTTTTTAATAACTTGCCTGATGGATGCTTCAATAAACTCAAAATTAACGTTTTTTTGGTTTAAAAGCAATTTTTTATCCAACAATTCCTCCTGGCATAATTCCAAAACACGCACATCAAAATCTACGAGAGTTATTTTTGCTGGGTATTTGCTGTTTTTGCCGAGCAGTTCCAAAAATGTGTGCATCTCCTTTGCGGGGCCACAGCCGATATTTGCTATATGTAGTGATTTATTCTTTTTCACTAATTCTTTTATTACATTATTTATATATAAAGACCTGTTTCTGTGACCGTGGGCAGGATCAATTCCAACATCATATTTATGGAGAGCTTTTTGGAAAATGGTTTTTCCTTCGAAAGTGTTTCTATAAATCATATTAACCATTTCATAATCGCCCGGGTATCCCCATGGTTTTTCAAATACACGTTTGGCAAATTTTGATTCCTCAGTAAGATAATGCAGATTCTTCTGAAAATATTTTTTGTACAATGCTTCAGTATCAAGCGAGGTCTGATTTTTTATTTTGTTTAATTCTTTAAGAAGCGGGTCCATTTTAGACTTGAAGTATTTTTGGGAATTCTCCAAAATATTCTTTTCAACAATCGCTTTATCTTCTTCCGGTTCATTGATTAACTTAGCTTCAATATAATCAAGTAATCTTTTTATATTTTCTAAAAAGTATCTTATGTCTGCTACAATAGCTTTAAATTCCTGTGATACTTGAATATCCATGCTTATATCATTTATTAAAGAATATAAATTCTCCTCTAGATTCTGGCTCTTCCAAATAGCTAGTATTTTCTGAATATCAAGGATATTATCTGATATACTAACCCCAACAATAATCTCCCCGTTGGTTTCCTTCAAACCAGCTACTGTCGCATTCCCTTTGTATATCACTTCGTTATTTATAATCACTCTCAAATCCCTTAACAGCTGGCTTTTCTTGATATAATCATCGCTTGCACTGATTTTAAATGCAAGCCCGTATTTCGACATATTCACAATCTCACCGACAATTTCTTTATTGTCAATATCAATAAATGACACAATATTTTTGGTTGTTTTTGCGGTAATGTATCTTTGCGGGCGGAGCTTTTTACCGTTAAGCTCGCAAATTTTAGCTGTTGCTAAATCACTCATAAATTGGATGCCTATTCTATTGTCAAATGCATCCCCATTATAGATTTTTGCGGAATATATAACTTTAGCGTCCTTTTTTATCTTTTCATCTCCCATAGATAAGACAACATCTCTTAATGGAGTTCCGGGAAATAATGTACCTTCATCTTCAGATAGAATAAATGATGCTCCATGTTCATTGAGTTCATGAAGTTTTTTTATTAATCTGCAATTTTTGGGGTAAGGTAGAGGGATTTCAATTATACAACTGGTTTTTACTATAATTTTTCTTTCAAGTTTTCGCTTGTCTAAAGTATTTTTCATCATATTATGTAGCTAAAAATAAAAAACCAGGTATCATTTAAAATGCTTAGCTAATATGTATTCTAGCTACTTCGCTAAATATTATACATTTTAATAGCAAAACTGGAAAGCGTTTTTAATGATTAGGATAAAAGCTTATATATATATATTTATGGAAAGCTAGACCATCATAAATCACCATATTTGTTTATTATAGTAATTATGATATTGCCTGTTTTTTCCCACATGGTTTTAAATTTACAATTTTGTCCGCACGCATTTTTTACTAATGATAAAAATACTTCCTCATTACGCGGTACAAAGTGCCAATCAGTATACCAATCAGGTGATACGGGTTTATATTTGTCCCGGTCTTTACAGGCTACAATAAATTTTCCTCCAATTGAAGTCAAATGCATGCTGAACTTTATAATATTTGTCAGAATTCTATCTGGTAGGTAATCCGATAGCCCAATGCTGTAAACAATATCTTGTGTGCCTAGCTTTTTAATAGACTCACGGTTGTTTAACTTATATTTCAGAACATTTTCATTTACATAATTAATTTTCGCCCAGCTAGGCTTAATTTTATCAATCTTAGCTTTGGAATAACCAAGCGCTTCAGTATCATGATCTACACAGGTAAAGATTACTTTGCCTAAACAAGGAGTTTTTGCGTCGAATATTTCTCTTAATTCTCTGCAAGACCCGCATGCAAGATTCAAGATCTTCAGCACTTCTCCCTTTTTAACTTTTCCGATACATTTTTTCAATATTTCCCGTGTTAAATCTTTCCTGTTTCTTACAGCAATAGCATACGGTGTATTTAAACAATAATGATCGAAATATTTCCCTATCCCTGTTGTAATAGTTTTCCGGTTGTAAACTATCTCAAGCATTTTGTAATCGCCAGGGTACCCCATGGGCTTTGTTATTGCATGTGTCATAATTTTGCTCAGATATACCCAGCTCCCGATCATTTCGCGAAACATCTGCTTGATTTTCTCATGTTTCCGCGGCTTAATTGTGCCTTCAACCAGAACATCACCTTTCTCAACTATCCAGTCAAAAAGTATTTGTATCTTATTATTTATAGTTCTCTCATTTTTAGTGCTTTAATTGTTTCTCATAATTTACAATTTCCTTAATGAATGTAGTTACATCTTCTTTAAAGTAGCTTACTATCTTGCTTTTAGAATCTTTATCTATTTTAATGGTTGTTAGCTTAGGCAGCAGGTATTGTTCAACATAATCATTCGCGAGCCAGAGTATTTTTTTTAGAATCAGCAAAGTCTGATCATCAACTTCAAGTAAAACCCCATTAATATATGCTCCATCATTTGATTTTTTTACCCATGCAATCTTTGCATTCGCAGTTATATCAGTTTTGTCCAGTTCCATACGGATTTTTACAGGTGTTCCTGCCGTTCCTATCTCTCTATCTGAAACAACACAAAGTCCTCGATCGCCGAAATTTATTGTTTTTCCGTTATGGGTGCCGTTTGTGGAATGCTCAATTATAATATTGTACTCGCCAACTGTTCGTGGATTAATTCTTCTGGTGAGCTTAGTCCTTCTATCGGCAGGCTTTCGTTTATCAAAATTTTTTGTATCAATTACATCTGTTCTACGGTCTTCATAGATTCTTCTATCAAATATATTACACCCTGGTTCCATTGCACCTCCGATTTTAAACCTTCAGGCAATGCCTATGTTATTATATATTATTAAATATTAATGAAGCGAGATTGTGGAATCTCAAGATTAGAGCTTTACTGCAAACCTATGTGAAATATGGATTTTGTAAATTAGCAAAACAAGAGTTTTTAAATATTAAGCAAATACTAAACTATCATTAACGATAACGCATGATTGAATAATACTTATAATACAGATCAATTCATTTTCATGTCAGACAGTTGACTCCTTGCCCATAACGATGAAATGTCATTCATAGTAAAGTTAATAACTCATTTTGCCTCATACCGGTATTTAATGCAAAGACGATAATAGACCGGAGAAATTAGGGGCATACATCAAGCAGAATTCGCTTTTCATAGCTAAACCCTTCATTCTTTGATTAACTAAGACAACCAATTTCTGATTATTTTGTTTATTTCATGGATATGAAAAAAGGGACAGGCACTTTTTTCTCTTTTTTCTATTGCCCAATTCTTTTCTTTTACCAAATATTTAAGCTATCATTTAAATCCAGTAAGAGCAAAGATAGTAAAATACTTGGATGAATTAAGTAGCTACAGACGGAGCGGGCATTCTGTGATAATGCAAAAAAAAATAAGACAAAATGGCAGGATACAGTAGAGCTGCTTGGATATTTTGGGGCAACTAAATCTTCAATAAGTTCGGCAATATGCAGAGGTATAAAAATAGCTTATAAAAATGAATATCGTATTATCAAACAACGTCCCCTTCCACAACCAAGGGAGAATAGAAAATAGAAAGTACGTCCCGCTATTTACGAATTAAGCTTTTGAATGCGATAGTTATTTTTAGTATACTATAGTTGTTATGACAAAATTTATAGAAATAGTGCGAAGAAATCCTTTAGAACGTGTATTGTTTTTTAAATGGCTATATCGCTTTTGGACAGGCCTTCCCAATATGAATGATAAAGAGATTGAGCTACTCAAGAAGATATTACTGGTGTATAAAAATAAGCCTATTACCATTCTAGAATGGGGCTGTGGATTGAGCACCATTTATTTTGCAAAGTACTTAAGAGAAGCAGGGTGTTCGTTTTCATGGCATGCAATAGAAAACGATACAGTATGGTATAAAAAGATACTTAAAAAAGTTAGAAGGCATGGGTTAGAAGATACTGTCCATGTATACTTGTCAGCTTTTACTCCACACTCACCGAACACGGATGGGAACCAACCTCTATGCATGAAAAGAGAGTTTGCGTCCCTAGAAGAAGCGGAAAAACAGTATATCTTACTTCCTAAGACATTAGGAATATCTTTTGATATCATCATTGTAGATGGCCGGGACAGGAACCGATGCATGGAGATTGCATCAAATATTCTACAGCCAAAAGGAACTATAATACTTCATGATTCAGAGAAACAATATTATCATGAAGCACTTGATATTTTTCCCAATGGCACTTTTGTCCATTCTGGAACAGTACTACGAAGAGGCGGAAGAGTATTGGGCGTGCGTCAAGAAGGTAAAATATGGTTTGGATGGAAACAAGAAGACTCTGATGAGGTCAAACAAGTCCGTCAAATTATCGCTACTTGAAGATGTACTATACCACTTTGAAAAAAAATAATTATAACGTACAATTAGTAGTAAGATGAATTATCATAAGGGGGTGCTTTATGAAGAAATTAAGAAGAGTATTAAAAATCGGTTGGACTCTGAATAGAATTTTTCTGCAATCCGCAATAGTAGTAGGTTTATTAGCTTTTGATCCTATTTGTTATTCTGCCGCTCAGGCCGATGCTTATGGAAGCTCATCACCAGATCACAACAAGAGAGAATTTATACTTAAATTAGGATTTGATATGCCTGGAGATATTTATTGGAGCGGTACTCACTATTACAGGAAATATAATCCTTACTCTGGGTACTATACTTGGCCATCCGAAGGAATTAGCGAATCTCTTGATGTGAAAAGTGGAATCTCGCTTTCCGGTGAGATGGTTTTCTATATAAATGACAAATTCGGATTGGGTTTCGGATTAACCTATCAGGCGGAAAGAGAACTTGATACTACGGTGGGTGGAAAATTTCAGTTTATACCAATTTACGGGCTTGCTAAAATTAGATTTCCTGCAGAGACGGTAACCCCATACATTTTAGGGCAAGCAGGATATAATTTCCTTGAAGGTGATGATAAGTTTACTTTCGGAGGAGATTTAGAAGGGGGAGCTTACGTGGGAATTGGGCCTGGACTAAAGTTTAATAACGGGTTTCTGCTTGAGCTATTATATACTATTAACTTTGGATATTTTGAATATACTACGTACGGTCATTCTTATGAAATTTATGTTAGATATCAAAAGGTAGGACTTGGTATTGGTTACGCCTTTTAGAAGTATTTACTTGCCGATTTGAGAATGATTTTTATTTGAAGTTGAAATCACATTATTTCCAGGTAGCCCTTCGACTTGATTTGACCTTGTAAACTGCAATTAGCTCGTCACAAGTCGCTCAGTATGAGCTCAGAATATTGATAGTTCATCTGCACATAGCAATCGAACAATTCATTACTATTCTAGAAACTTTGGGATAGAGTCCTTGATTTACTTTTTTCACTCGGGACTACATTAGTACACTTGCGTAACAGTACAGGTTATATGGTTCTTGGATGATATTTTTCAAATTTTCAAAGGGAACCCTTCGGTACACTCAGGACGAGCTCAGTGAATTGATAATGAATCAGTTTATGGGAATCGAACAGTTTATAACTACCGCGTTGGTGGAGTATCTTAAATCAAGCTCGAGCTTATTTTGAAGGCAACGGACAGAAGTAATGTAAGTAAAAGAGGCTTTTTTGTCATCTCATCACCTCCTTTCCGTTCGCCTCCGCTTTGCTCCGCCGTACGTCAAAGACAGGTCGCCCTCGCCTTCGCAAAGCCTTTCTTTGTTTTTACCCCGCGCGCCCGAAAAAGTCTTTAAGGTAGTTTTGCTCAGGCTCGGGCTCCACGCACCGCGGCTTTGGCGACACCCGGTCGCCATACATCTCTGAGGCCACTTCCCGCAAAACCTCGCGGTGTGTGCTTTTTACTAATAATTATCTATGCTTTAGAAGCTGACACTTTATTGCTTTTTCTTGCATCTATTAGTACAACATATTTTTCATCTAATAAACCCAATTCTTTGCCGGAAAAGGCAGGACTTCCAAGATGGTGGAGGTGGTGGGAATCGAACCCACGTCCAAGATTATTTGAATTGCGGCTCCTACAGGCTTAGCTTCAGTTTAATTTCACGATTGCCTCCCATGAAACGAGGAATAACAACCGCTAACCTTAATTAATGTCACCATTAAGAGCCAAAGTATAACTCCTAACAGTCAAGCCTACTTCATGACGCTTTATTCCCGCCCGTAGACACTGCGAGAGAAGCGTAGCCGCAATTAAGCAGCTAGAGCCAAGTTTGTGTTGGCGTTTATTAATTTGGTCGAATTGTCCGAGACTGCCTAAGCAGCCTCTCCGAGCCTTCGACCAACTCGGGCCTGCAACCTTCAACCCTTACAATCCTGTCGAACCCTGTACACCCCCAATTATTACATTTTATTTTTGTTATTTCTTTTTTCTTTTATGTTTGAAAAAATCCTGTAATATATCCCTGCATTTTGTTTTCTCAATACTATCTATAACATCTAATTTATGATTCAGTTCCTTACAGTTATTGAGCCTAAGCACAGATCCGCATGCCCCGCACTTTGGATCTTTAGCGCCAAATACTACCATTTTAATCCTGGCATGTATTAGCGCTCCCGTACACATCGGGCAAGGTTCCAACGTGGTGACGATAATTATATCATTTAACCTGTAGTTTTTCAATTTTTTGCCTAGCTTCCTCAATAATAAAATTTCGGCATGAGCTGAAGGATCATTTAAGGCAATGCTCCTGTTGTGCGCCCTTGCAATAACTTTATTATTGAGTACGGCAACAGCTCCTACCGGGACTTCCTTTTCATTAAAGGCCTTTCTTGCTTCATTTAAGGCCATTTTCATCCAGACTGCGTACAACTGTAAACTATTATTTTTCATATATCAAAAACAAAAGCAGAGGGCTTAATTTTTGACAATAATCCTCTGCTGTAACCAATGTATAATATAAAAACTGTTATTTTGCTTTTAATTCCTTCTTAATTTGTTCCTGCTGTTCTTTAAATGCCTCTAACTCAATTAACAAGTCCTTAATACCACCACTAGTGAGGTTTACTGATGTATTTCCTTCTACCGCTTGCTGTTCTACAAACTCACCAATTTTGGTATGCGCAAGGTGCATTTTTAATTTTAATTGATTAAAATCGTAGTAAAGTTTCGTATTTCGGGCTACTTTACTTGAAGCTTCTCCAACTTTTTTTGCTCCGATAGAAAACATCTTTGCGCCTCTTTCGTACATATTGTGAATAAATTTATTAACCACTTCCTTATCAACACTCTCAGGTATAATATGTTTGGGCACAAACTTCTTAAAACTTTCGCTTATTGTCTTTTTAGGGGGTACCGTTTTACTCTTCTGATCTGCTGCTTTCTTTTTTGATTTAGCCATAGTCATTTACTCCTCTGATTAAATTTTATTTTTCACCTTCTTTATTCTGCTCTTCCACACTTATATCGCCTGTTACGGCATGGCCCATATCGGATTCTAATGTCGTGCGCTCCAATTCAAGTCTGGCCAAAACCCTGTTTAAATCAGAACTCAGCGCTTTATCAATACGCTCCTGTTCTGTTTGTTTTTCTCTTACAAGGGAGTCTATCTGTGCCTGAGATTGAGTCAAATTTGCGTCTAAATCCGAAATTCTCTTGCTCTTCTCCATAACTTTTTCTTCCAGTTCATCCCTCTGTCTATCCCACTCCTTCTCGCGTGATTCATTTTTTAATTGAATCTCTTTGACCTCCTGTTTATACGCTTCTACCTGGTTAATAAGATAATCCTTCTCTTTAAGGATATCTTTAATATTTATGTTCCGCTCATCAAGCATCTTTTCCCATTTCTCCCTTTCTTTATCGAACTCAACCCTAAAAGAATGCATCTCATCAGCGGTATCTTTGCGCATCTTCTCCAAGCTTACTTTTTCGTTGTAGAGATTTTTAATCTGAGAATCCTTAAATTCATTATCAGATCTAAGCGCTGCCATCTCCTTCAATTTTATTTGAAGAACATCATTGGTAGTTTTTTCTTGTTCCAGTCTCAGCTTAAGCCGATTTATTTCTGATTCAAGCGTAGACCGCAAACGCTTTTCCATATCGAATATTGTACGCTCAAATTCTGATTTTAATTCTGTTTCCCGCTGTACAATTTTACCTTGAAGGCGGGCCCTGTCCTCAGTTAGAGAAACTATTTCCCTATCCTTTATATCTATAATTTTCCTATTTTCATCTTGCAGATTGGAAATCTGCTGCCTCATGGAGCGAGCTTCTTCTTCCGATCTATTATGTATTACATTTAACTCGTTTCGCACAGCAAAAATCTCATTATCCTTGGCTTTTATGCGCGCTTCCCATTCATCAGTAACTTTATCCGAATCTTCTTTATTCTTCCTTATTATTACTGCCTTTTTTTCTTCTAATAACTTGTTGTTCTCCTTATAGCGCTCCAGTTCATTTAATAGTTCTTTTTCTCTGTTTTCTAACCGCATCCTTAAACTGTCATATGATTCTTTCATCTCCTTGAATTTAGATTGAAAGATTTCACGTTCCTCAGTTAATTTCTTTTCCAGGGCAGCTAATACATCTCTCCACTTATTAGGGCTGTGTTCATCTATTATACTGTAAATTTGATTTTTTTCATCTTTTGATTCTTCTGATGAGTCATTTCCGGACGATTCCGATTGAGATTTATTCTCCATAGGTTCAGGTATTGGTGGTCTCTGTTTATTTTCTTC
Source organism: bacterium (assembly GCA_043809745.1). Classification (GTDB taxonomy): domain Bacteria; phylum Elusimicrobiota; class JBDRMW01; order JBDRMW01; family JBDROU01; genus JBDROU01. Next base: position 140,617 of record JBDROU010000081.1, on the reverse strand, counting down.
GCTCATAAAGCTCTTTATTTTCTCATATTAGTTCTATCAATACACTTATAATGAATATACAAGATAAATCTACATTTTTCAACACTAAAAAGAAAACAAAAAAACGCGCCCAGGCTGATTTGAACAGCCGACCTTTTGATTCGTAGTCAAACGCTCTATCCAGTTGAGCTATGGGCGCATCTTAAATAAAATTTATCAAACTCTTTTACCTGAGCATTTTAACAAAATCGAATTATCAAAACAAGCAAAAGTAAAGCTTTGCATCAAGTCTTGCGTCTGAATATCAGCACATCATCATCGCGATACTTTTCTTGATATCCCAACTGATTAATAATCCCTAGTTGTTCTTCTGTAATTGAATTTTTATTATAGCGGTAATAAATAATCTCCCCAAATTGCTTTATTAAATCACCTGGTACATTTTTAAGATAATTCAGCGATTCTTCCATGTTAATATCAGCTGTGGCAGTCCCCCATTTGCCTATACTGTACAATGCCGCAACATTCTCGAAATCAGGACCTTTATAAAATTTCGATTTTGGGAAATTCTTAAACCTATCGAAATACGAAGTATTAATAAAAGTTATAACGTATTCATTTGTTTTATCTAAATGAGGTTTTACTTTAGCCTGAAACTCTAAAACTTGCACGGATATTCTTGCATATGTAAAATAAGTTAAATTTGAGGCAAGAAATAATGACAAGATAAACATCAAAATAACAGGGTATTTCAGATCTTTATTTACCATGTTATCGCAAAAGTAATTTAATGAAAAAATAACTATAAAGGACAAGAATGGGATAAGAATTAACTGGTAGTAATCATGCGGGCTATTTATGTTAGCAAAAATCACAAGGAAGCTGACAACACACAACCATGATATCTTTGCAATCGAAACCGCATTTGATTCATCTTTCTTAAAAAAGATTATGTAGAGACTGAATAACAAAAACAATAATGACGGTCCGGGGGCAATCTTAAGGTTAAAACGCTGCACCATCTTAAACCAAAAAGTAGGGGTAAAAATCGCTTTGAATCCAAGATGATTTTCCACAGCCTGCATTGAAGTAAAATAATGAGCTGCATTCACTGTATCCGCATGTTTTACCCACATAAAGAGCAACACTAATGCAATAGATAAAGAGATCCCGTATAGTGCTATTGTTATTTTATCCCTCTTAAATATCTTGAGGAAAAATATTATGCAAAAAGGAAATAAGTAAAGAGGCTTGATTAATGCAGCTAAGATAACACATATACTCCAAATTATAAGCAGAAATATTGATTTTATATTATTGATTTTTTCTATTTCAAGGAAGAGCAATATTACTACCATATTAAAAAAAACAGCAGTCGGATCCAATAACATAGAACGGCTATACATTAAGTTTAAAGGAGTTAGTATAAAAACTGCCGCTGTTAAAAGGCACAAATCCATTGCGAAATATTTTTTGAGAATTAGAATTAATAAAAAGGCCGTGAAAATATGGATCAAAATATTATAGATCCTGACAGTTGCAGCAGTTGCAGGAAAAGCCTTCCAAAGTTTAGATACTACAGCCTGATAAAAAGGAAATTCCAAGAGTTGATATCCAGGATAACCAACATAATGTGTTTTAGGATATAGCAGATCTATGCCATTCTGGTGAAAATCTTCAATAGTTGCAAGGGTTTGGGTCTGTCTGCTGTTGTGTGTATCGTAAGGCGGCGCATTTAATCTGTAAAAACGCAAAAGTATAGATATAAAAACAAGAAAAAATATAATAAAAATAATAATTTGATCTCGTTTTATGTTAGAAAGCATTTTTTAGAATATCTTTTCAAATTTTGTAACTCTATCAATAATAACTCGCAAAAAACCTGATTTTACTGATTGAAACATATTTTTAACTTCTATATTTACAACTAGTTATATGATTTTTTTACTTTAAAACTCTTAAAACAAGCATATAAATACCATCTAATATATTTTGGCAACCATTTCAGCAACTTAAACCTTGATTCTCCCCCAACCCGATTTTTCCATATCGAAGGAACTTCCGTAATTTTGTAACCTTTTATCCAAGCTTTTACAAGTATCTCCAAAGCCAATTCGAATCCCCCATCACTCTCAATTTTAATATCCTTAAGCAATTTGGTCCTATATAGCTTAAAATTGTTCGATATATCATGTGTTGGGATACCTGTAAGAAGATTAAGTGATACACCCGCCAGTCTGGAAAGCATCTTCTTTATCCTTGGTCCACCTATTTGATTTCCGCCCTTTATATATCTTGAAGCGCATACAAGATCATAGCCGTTATTTATTCTTTCTGCCATAGAATCAACTATACTGATATCATCTGACATATCACCCATCGTAACCAATGTCATCTCTGAATTGACTTGAGAAAATCCCTTTTTAATGGCATTAAGAGCACCTCTTCCAAAATCATTTAAAACCAGAGATATATTATTTAGGTTGAATTTTTGTATAAAATCTTTTACTATAGGCAGAGTATTATCTTCAGGAAAATCATAAATAATGAATATATGGTGGGGGGTCTTGATATGAGTATTTATTTCGGTAAGTGTAGTTTCAATATTCACACATTCATTATAAACCGGGATGATGATGCTTAATGGTATTTCTGTCATCTTGTTTTAGATGGTTCCTAGCTTTATCTGTTTTTCAATCCAGGGGATAACCTCATCCAATGTCTTTTCTAAACTAGTTTTTGCCTCAAATCCCAGAAGCTTCTTAGCTTTATCAACATCAGGAACACGTTTCTGGACATCATATTCAAAAGGTTTATCATGAACGAATTTTAGAGGTTTATCGCCTTTAATTTTCTTCCAGATAACTTCAGCTAACTCCTTTACAGTATGTCCTTTCTGCACCGCTATATTAAACTCTTCATTATTTGCCTTTTCATTTTCCAAAGTTGCGACAATGCCTTTAGCTAAATCACCGCCATAAGTATAATGCCTTATCTGATTTCCTTTACCAAGAATATGCAGCGGATCCTGTCCTTTTACTATCTTCTGTACTAAATCGGGAACCACATGGCTGAGCGCTAGTTTTACATTCCCGCTGTACACTTCACTGTCTGATTTTGCTCTAACCTCACCTATACCTATAGCATTAAATGGAACAACAAGCGTATAAGGCAGCTTGTATTGCTCCCATGCACCCTGGCAATAATAATGACAAGCTAGTTTTTGAAATCCGTATGTTGACCTTGGCGGAGGTATTTTGTATTCATCACCTTCCATTGCAGGCCATTTGTTCGTTGATTCATGAATCATGGATGATGACATTACAGTAATCTTTTTTAACTTGCCGCCATCTTTAAATACCTTTATTGCAGCATCGAATTCTGAAGATATTATGCGTTCATTCTCGGCTAATAGATCGTATGCAAACTCATGAAAATAAGAAATCCCGCCTATCATAGCAGCCCCTGCGATAAAATGCTCACATTCCTTCAGGATATCAACCATTAATTCAATATTTTTTGCATCACCTTCAATAAATTTATAATTAGGATTATTATCATATGATTTCTCGATCTGCCCGTACTTACTCAGGTTATCGATTCCAATTACATAATAACCGCTGTTCAATAGTTCCTCAATCAGATATCCTGTTATAAATCCTTTTGCTCCGGTTACTAATACTTTCATCAGCTACCTCCTGACAATATTCCAAACATCATATACTTTTCGACCTCTGAGATCAGCATTACGGTATTTTTTGTGCGGTGAACCTATTACTAACACATCGGATTTATTAATTACCGCATCAAGACTTAAAAAAGATGAATCGTTAACATACTCATCTGTACACAGAACTTCTTTTGCTTCAACTTCCAGGTATTGTTTTAATTTATATGAAAGTGACTCTCGTGCATCATCACTCTCTGATTTAAAGGCCATCCCAAGTATTCCGACTACCTTTTCACGCAAGTTTGGTATTTCATTTTTCATCTGATTGATTACAAACACCGGCAACCCTTCATTAATCAACATAGCGCTATGCCCTAAAAAGAAACTATTATGGGTAAAAGCAGATATTTGCATTGTATCCTTAAATAAACATGGTCCTGCAGCATAACCGGGTTTAGGAAAATCCTTTGTTCTCGGATATTTATAGGTCATCGCATCAAATATTTTATAAAAATCAGCTCCATGCTCTTCGGCAATCATATAAAACTGGTTGGCTATAGCAAACTGTATATAACGCCATGAATTTGTGAATAATTTTGCTAACTCTGCCTCAAATGGCGATGTAATTATAATATCCTTAGTTAATTTCCTAAATAGAGATGCCGTTTTTTTTATGGCTTTTTCATCAAAGCCTGACACTATCTGAGGCAAATTGTATAATTCATCCATTGCATTACCCTCAGCAATCCGCTCAGGACAAAAACAAACCTCTATCTTTGGATGAATCTTTTTAGCTAAATCCCTTATGAGAGTTGTTGTGCTGGGGAAAACGGTGCTTCTTATAATAATTATTTGATCATTTTTCATGTAAGGCAGAAGGTTTTCAAAAAATATTTTCATCTGTCTAAAGGTTGGATTAAGATGTTTATCCACCGGGGTTCCTATGACTACAACTACAAACTCGGAAGAATGTACGCTCTTTATGTCATTTGAAGTGAAGAGTGTTTTATTTATTGTACGCTTTAGTACTTGCTCTGCCCCATTCTCCCTAAAAGGCATAATCCCTTTATCAATAGCATCTAAAGCTTTCTGATTGATATCATAAATTATAGTCTTCTGCTTGCTGTTAGCAAAAGCAATCGACAAAGGCAATCCTACATGACCCGCCCCACCCACAGTACAAATTTTGTATTTATTCATCTTGATTTTGGTATAATTGAGAAATTTTTACCTTTAACCTCCTATTAAATACAATAAATCTATTTAGTAAATGTTTATAAAATGAATCCTATTCTAACATAAACCACTACTGAAAACAAGCATGAGATTCTGCAGAATATTTTTTTTAGGATGGATTAATTAAAATTACTATAATTTGGCTGCCTGTTTAATCAGAACTTAAAGAGCTTTTTTAATTCCTCTTTTCCTTTTTCCTTTAGTTTTTCCTTTTCCTTTTCTACTTTCTCTTCGCCCTTTTTCTTTATATCATTCTGTCCTTCTTCGATCCTGGATTTAGATAAATCTATCTTTTGCTGGACCATCTCCTCTTTCTCTGCTATTTTTTTGTAGGCAGCCTCTTTCTGCTTATCGGCCAGGCTTAACAGTTCTTTCTTCTTCTCATCCACAATTGAATCCAGTTCTTTTCTTAATTTGGCCTTAGCCTCTTCTATTTTCTTGCCAAACAAAGCCTTTATTTTTTGCGAAATCAGCTCATCTATATTACTACTAAAACTAAATTTAAGATCATCATCAATCTCTTTCATATTTCCCTTTACTTCAATCATATCTATTTCAGCCATAATCTCATCAATGATCTGCTTAGCTTGATCTTTACTTATTTCTTTTGGAATTAACTTCAAATCCTGCGATCTAGCCAGGAAATCCACTTCCCAGAAGTTATCCTTAAAAAATATTTTCGCGTTCAACATCCCTTCGCCTTTCTCAATCTTTTGGTCCAGATACTCACCGCCGCCTAAAGACTTCCCCTTAAGCTTAATTGATTCTACCCCTACATTGAAATTATCATCCAAAGATCCCTTTGTATGATCAATTAATCCTGTTAGAAAAACCTTTTCCCCGGTTTTTTCCTTGCCATTAATATCTATTTTAGTAGGTTTACCGTATAACGCAGGATCGGAATTAACTCCGAGTACCTTTCCAGAAAAACTCACAGTATCCCTTATACCAGAAACTGATATCTTCCCAATTAAAATTCCAGGGTATTCTTTTTCTTTAGGGAATAAAATATCCCTGCCTTTAAATCGCTCTTTCTTAACTTCAACTTTCTTGTCTTTTTTATTTCTAGCAGGAATATATTTCTTTAATAAACCGTAATAATGCTTTATCCTTAAAGCATTATCAACAATAACCGGTCCAAACAAAGCCTGGGATATATTCTTTACATCAAAACTGCTGATATTAAGATCTTTCAAAATGTTGTCCAGGTCTTCGCTTTTTATTTTGTCAAGTTCCTTAACAAGTCCTTTATAGGAACCAACATCTTTTGTTAACATCTCTTTTTTTTCTTTAATGTTATTTTTATAATCCTTTAATTGTTGCTGAGTATTTTTTAACTCATCAATTTTTTCTTTTGCCTTAGGTATATCTTCAATACTTTTTATCTTCAAAGCAGACAAATCTTTTAACGATTCTGCCCTTTTTTCAATATCACTGCTCTTAAATTCGTCAGCTACACCTTTCCACTTCTCTGATTGTTCGTTAAATTGTGCTTCCAATTCTTTTGCTCTCTTAACAGCCATAAGATTTTCAGGTTTGACTAGTTTTTTCACATCTAATTTCTTTTCCAATTCTTTTAAATCCGGGAGTTGAATCTTAGTAGCCAGCTTATCAAACATTCCCGGCCCCTTTTTAACTTTCTTTTCCTCTTTTTTCTCCGCTTTAGCAACTTTTTTCAGTTCACCAGAACTTGAGCGCTTGCCTCCAAAGCTCATACCCTCGACAGACATATCCTCAACAATAAATTTCTTTTCCAGCAGCTGAAGCGGCATAAACTGCGCACGGATACTTTTGACTTCAACAAGATTTGTCCAGGGATTATCCTTATCCGCGATTGCAAGTTTATCCAGCTGTAATGAAAAATCAAGTAACTTAAAATCAACATTCTCTAAGTCAACCTTGGCCTTAAAAATAGATTCTCCGTTTTTTATTATTACTGTTTTTATAATACCGTCTAAAAAGAAGATCGTTATAACACATATGGCAGTGATTAATACCACTACCGGTATAAATGCTTTCCACCTCATACAATTTCCTCCTTATGACAAGATCGCTCAGGACATAAATTTCTGATACCAGTTATAAATTTTGCTTAATCCAAGAACCTGAAAAAACCTAGCCTTTTTAAGCTTTTCTCTCCAGCTCTCTCTATAAGATACAACCAATTTTTTAAATACGAAGTAAACAGGAATTAAAAGTATCAACCCAATGACAAAACTCCCTAAGACTACGGTATTATTAAATCTTGTAAAGGGCACAATAGGGAGATTATAAAGGGATGTCCAGAACGGCGTCAAAAAATCAATTTGCGCTAAAAGAAAGTAACCCATCTTATCAGCCAACGGGTCAAAAGGAAAAGAAATTATACCAAATAATGCGATAGCTAAAAAAACCGCTGATAAATTAACATTCAACATCAGTATTATAAAAAAAAGTGTAATGCTTAAAAGCGATAAAAACGGCATAAATCCAATTATAGAACCTAGCGCAATACCCATTGCAATCTGTGAAGGCGATGCATTCGAGTTTAAAACTTTAATAAACTTTTTCAACTGTTTTAACCAAAACATAGAGCTTTCCCCTTAGTTATATTATATTTAGACCTTAAATGAAGATATAAAATTAAAAGATATCGGTCAAGAGTATAAATAATTAGTTGCTACTGAAGGACTTAGTCTTCTGATTTCTCTAGATATGTTATAAAAGCATCTACGACTTCTGGATCAAACTGTGTGCCTTTACATCTTTCAATCTCTTCAATGGCTTCTTCTTTAGTAAGCGCCGCTCTGTAGCTCCTTACAGATGTCATAGCATCATATGCATCAGCGACTGAAAGGATTCTTGAACGCTCAGGAATCGCGCTTTCAGACATACCGAACTTCTTTTTATCATAACCCGAAACTATCGCGTCAAATGTGTCTGCCACAGAAATTATTTTTGATCTGAGCGGTATTTTGTCTGACCTTAATCCATCCGGATATCCTTTTCCATCATACGTTTCGTGATGGTGGAGAATAACTTCTATATTTTCCCTTAAATCCTCAATTGGCTGGAGTATTCTTGCCCCGATCTCAGGATGCATCTTAACAATTCCATACTCCTCATCTGTTAGTTTATCCGGTTTTCTCAATATGTTGTCGGGCATACCTACTTTACCTATATCATGCAGCATTGATTCCCGCTCAATATTATTCAAAAACTCATCATCTATATTCCAATGATTATTTTCTTTAAGAGCTAAAGCAATCCCTCTACTATACTTTGACACTCTTTGAGAATGGCCATGCGTATAAGGGTCTTTTGATTCCAAAGTAAGCGCCAAAGACATAATAGTTTGAATACTGGTTTGTTTTAGTTTGCCATAAAGAGACTCAATCTCATTAAGTTTCTTTGCTAATTCCTCATTTAAACGGGTTTTTTCTAAATTTTCTCTTCTCAAATCTTCATAAAGCTGTCTGCCGATTTTAGGCAGCACCTCATTTTCCAAATACTCAAGCTTAAAAGGCTTTTTTACATAATCGCTTGCTCCAAGAGTTCTTGCTTTTTCATACACTTTCTTATCATCCATCCCGGTTATCATTATGACCTTTATTGTCGGATCCTTTGATTTAATCTCCTCTAATACCTGTAGACCGCTTTTTCTTGGCAGACCAACATCAAGGAATACAAGGTGGGGTTTAAACTCATCAATCTTCGTTAATGCTTCCTCTCCTGTAGCAGCAGTTAACACATTATAATTTATATCAGTGAAGTAATTGCCGAGAAGATTCCTTACACCAGATTCATCATCAACTATTAACAATTTAACCATAAATAAATGATTGTTTTAATTAAAGTATTTTTTTTATCGTATCTTTAATGGCTTTTTCCAAGTATTTAATTCTTATCGGTTTTGTTATATATCCATTAATACCCAATTCGCCAATGTACCTAATCGCTAACTCATTGTCTACAGCACTTACTACAATAATCTTTATCTCACTATTTTCTGCTCTTATCTGTTTTATAACATCTATACCTGAAATATCAGGCATATTAATATCAACAAATATCATATCAAAGGTATGGCGTCTGAGCACGTCTAATACATCTTTACCTTTAGTAACGATTGTAACCGTTTGTCCCAGATCGGTTAAAATTTGTTCTAAGATGCTGCATGCTTGTTTTTCATCATCCACAACCAGAATTTCCATGTATCCCTCTAAATCCTTATACCTCTAATTATTCAATTTGTCAATAGCATTATATATAGCTTGCGTGTTCGGTATTGGATTTTGAAATTCCATGATTAATGCTGATTACCAGTAATAATCTTAACAAAATTGCAGCAAAAAAAACAGCAATATTTAACAATTATGTCTTTTTTACAGGTTCTATTAGGAAGATATGGCTTTTATAACCTTCAAGTTCAATATTCAAGCCCTTTTCTAGCAAATCACTGCCTTTAAATATCCGTTCGCTAATAATTTTAGAGCTCTTTTTTTCTTCAGCATTTAAGTATCTGTTATATAAATCCTTAAATATGTATGAACTCTTGTTCTTTATAGTGAAGGACTCCTGGGAGATGGGAATACTGCATCTTTGAATATTAGGTGTCATGTTTACAGCAATAAATGCCACTTCGTCCTGATATTCCCTAATAAATGACATTATATTGCAGTTACATGAGTTTAGCACATAAATCTTTCCTTTTCTAAAGCAATCTCTCTGGAATATTTCAAAACCGCTGTTATAAAATTTAATCAAATTATGATTAAAATCGTTTTGTCTGGTAGGGATAACTCTTTGAACCGGCATTCGTTCAGATTTACCTTCTAATTGTCCATTGTGATAAAGAGAAGCACCCGGAAGCGAATTAATTAACATTGAGGCAGCCCTTTGTGCCTCTATCCCAAATACATTAAAAGCTCTTTCTTCATCATGATTTTCCAAAAAGTAAAGGCTCTTATGAAGAAAATCACATTCGCAGTATTTAATGAAGGATTGCAGCTCATTGCAGTTCCCGCCATGAGCAACTCTACTAATTATATCGTACAAATTTTTATTATATGTGTAATCGAAACCTAAAGTTTGCAGGTAGTATTCCTTATCCCAGTATGTTTCAGCGATAAACATAAAATTCTTATTAACTTCTTTAACCTCCCTAAATGCCTCTAACCAAAACTCTTCCGGGAAAAGTCGGTTAAAATATTCCCAAGGTATAGATGAATTCCATTGATTTTTTATCTGATCTCTTAATACAAGCATAACAGTATCACATCTTACGCCATCAACAATCCTTGCCAAATTTTTTAAAACATTAATCATTTTTATTCTTAAATTAGGATTTGTATAGTCAAGCTGCGCGGTATCAATCCAAGGAAAAAAATTAGGATCCCTCCCATAAGCAACCATTATCCTCTTTCTTACCCTTTTGCCATGCTCCGGATAACCGTCAGTATAAGTTGGATAAAAACCCGGGTATTTATGGAGCAAATCCCATTCACTTCTTTCAATATCCTCTTCCGGCAAAGGAAAATGAACAAAATATTCAGGATTGCTATTCAACCACGGCGTATCCAGCGACATATGATTTGGCACAAAATCCACAATAATCCTTAAACCAACCTTACGGGCATTTCTAACCACCTTCATGAAGTGCTTAAAACCGCCTAAATCTTTGTTCAAAGCATATTCGTATATGGCATATGGAGAACCCTCATAATCATCTCCATAATTTTTGGAAATACTCTTAACTTTGGCACCTATTTCCCACACCCCCATTAACCAAATAGTGTCAAATCCAAGTGATTTAATCTCTTTTAATTCTGCCAACGAGATTGAACTGTATGAGGAATACACAACCTTCCCGTTTTTTCTTTTCTTTGCTAAATGAGCCCTAGTATTTATTTCATAAATAAGCTTAATTGGTTCTTTCTTTCCCTTATTTTTCCAATGAGGTTCTTTATATCTGTATACCCAGTATTGTTGATCTATCTTTGATAATCTCAGATCCCTCTTTCTTAACAACACTCCGCCAAATAAAGCTAATGAAACTAAACTAAAAGAGGCAAATACATGTATCTTATCTAATGGTTTATCACTTGAAAAAATATTATCAAGAAGCGTAAAATAATTTCTATTATCTTTTAAAGGTATGATTTCATTACAGGGCAGATAAACCGCTAAAGAATCCTCTATAATAGGAGTATTTTCTCCAACAGATTCATCATCTGCTGATTCCGATTGATTCTGGTTATTCAGGCTTAGCAAAAGCTTGCTAACTGCTTCCTGGTTGCAAAAAACAATATCCTTAATTAAAACTGCAGCCTTTTCCTTATTAAATAAGGTATCTGTACCTATTTCTATACCAATGTGTCTAACATATGATTGGTCGAAATCACCTGTAAACTGATCAAGTTTTATTGCTATATAATCCCATTTCTTGCTAAGTCCAAGTTCAGGAAGAGGAGGTGAATAGCTTTGAGAGAGATCACACTCTCTCCAATCCATATCCCTTATAGTTACTCTAAACCGTTCTACTCCATCTAATCCCCTTGCGTTTATGTAGATACAGTCAAAGGCTTCTATTGAGATGGGATTTGCTAAATTCACTCCCGCGCTTGCCCAGCCATTCTTATTTCTGTTAACAATTTTAATTACAAACTCACTATCTGAGCGTTTTATATACCTGCTGTATTTGTTGGCATCACCGTAAAAACCTACCCATTTAATTAAATTGGCATCTACTTTTTGATAAGATATATGATTTTGTTCGAAATAATGTATTAAATCTTGCGGGATTTGAGAATCTACAGCTTGAACCGATTGGGGTGAGAAGTGAAAAATTAGTATGTATAAAAAAAGAAAGAGACCATAAAGCGATCTTTTAATAACTTTATAGACTCTAAAAACAACGTCTATTGAATGACCCTTCTTAAAAAGCAGTTCTTTCAACTGGCTTTATTAACTCGGCACTCATCCTCCATTTCGTTCCAATCTTTGCCTAGTTTTATTATACTCTATCACCTTTTATATGTCAAACACTTTTTTAGTGTTCCCAATTTCTACTGGCTTGTTTGAATTGCTCCATGGTTCATATAATTATTGAATCGAACCTTATTTCTACTATATGCTTCATAGACATTTCTTAACAGGTGCTCCTTTAAATCACAAACGCTGCTAAAAGCATTATACGCGAAATCCAACACAGCGCTTAATCGATTAAGCATTAAAGTAGTTTCACTACCTCCGCAACTTTTAAGACCATGCCTATAATCATTATATATATCTAAACCTTTTTTAATCTCACCTTTGAAATAGAGCTTCAGAGCATAGTCAATGTCATATAAAGGATATCCCAGCATAAAACCCACTAAATAATCTATTTTACCATTATTTTTAACATATAATTTCTCAAAATACCTAATAAAAACTTTTATATCTTTTCTTGAAATTATTTTTTGAAGCTGTATATTAAAAAGAATCCCGTTTTTCACAAGATAATCACCTTCTACTTCCAATCTATTAAACAAATTTGGTTTTGAAATAAGAAGACTATTGCTTTTTTCACAAATCTCCTCTTTTACCCAAACAACATTCAATGCATTTAACTCATCTACTAAAGGTTGTGTAGGACTCTCCCCTCCATACCTAAGATATGCAGGTTTGATCCCAAGAATTACTGGCAGAATATCAGGATTAAAAAGAATTCTCTTTGATTCTGGGGTTAAATTATTTAACAAACCTTTTAACTCCAATACTCTGCTGATAATTGTACTTATTTCTTTTTCAGAAAATAGTGATCTGGGCAGTAATCTAGATATTCCTTCAATACCCTCAAATACCGTGGTTTTCTTAGATCCGAATCGGGGTTGATCGGGGTCTAATCCTTTAAGTTTTACTTCTGAAGGCGGAGCAAGCAATGACTCACAGAAAATATCAGAACATGCTCCCACTGAAATCAATATTATTAATGCCAGCCTGCAATATCCAGTATGAATTAATTTTTCTAAGCTCATATTTTATATTGTATAAAATGGATGTGAAATCGATGTAATATTTTTGTAAAATAATTTTTTGGGCTATAAGGTGAGATCTCTAAGGCAATTGCAAATCACTCAAATTATTTGATTAATTTAATGTAGCGACATCGCGGCGATCTGTTTTAGGACTCATTATCAGGTAGTTATAGAGTTTTTTAACAAGCAATTGATTATCAATAGGGGATCTGTACTAAAAATGCGCTTATGGCAATGAATTGTGTAAATTTCAGAATGTTCATTTTATTATAATTGCACAATATAACTAAAAATCCATATTAATGACTTTTCGCAACAGTAGCATCAGTAAAGGATTTTTCTTGTAATTGAATTTGTATAAACAGGCAAACTAGCAAAAGGGTTAGCTTCATTATACTCGACTCCTGTAGTATCCATGACACCATACGCTTCGCTATCCAGGTAATTAATCACTATTTGGTCATTTTTATCAACAAATAGAACCTCATGCTCATCTCCTATAGCTCCGGTATATCTAAGTAGCCATTCTCCATTAAATTTTTGCACTAATCCAGAGAGCATTAATGTTTGTTCGTTACTCGTATCCCGATATGATTTTCTTCGTAGTGGAATATCCCTAAATCCAAGTAAATTTACCGCTATATCCCTGATCTTGCGCATACGGTCTAATTCTTTAGGATCAATATCCGAATTTTTGGTGAACACTTCCAAAAACCCAGGAGGAGTAAGAAAGAAATTTTTATGCTGCAAAGAAAACACATTGGAATGCAAACTAAATAACAGAACTACAATCACACATTGCTTCATAATAATTATACCCCTTTCAATACTTTCAAAAATTAATTAATTATAACAAATATACATCAGGGAACATGTAATATTCTTGTAAATAAATTGCGGATGGTCCTGCCCTTATTCCTATTCAAAAGGATGGTACTTTTTGTGTTTTTCTTTTAGGTGTTCTCTTTCGAGATGCGTGTAAATCTGAGTAGTAGAGATATCAGCATGACCCAATAACTCCTGAACTACTCTTAAGTCTGCGCCCCTTTGAAGCATATGAGTTGCAAAGGAATGGCGCATTATATGAGGCGACATATTCTTAGTTATACCGGCTTTACGAGCATAATTCTTAATCTGACGCCAGAATTCAACCCTGCTCATTTTTCTGCCAAGTTTGCTTATAAATAGCTCTTTAGCACCGAAATTTGACTTCCTTACTGTAATGTAAGTTTTTATAGCTTGAGTTGCTCTGTGTCCAATAGGAATTATTCTTTCCTTATTACCCTTACCCAGAACTTTCACAAAACCCTCTTTTAAATCCAAATTGTTCATTTTTAAAGTTATAAGCTCAGAAACACGTATTCCTGTCGCATATAAAAGCTCAAACATCGCTTTTAACCTAATACCTAATTCCTTATTCGAGTTAGGATTTTCTATTAATCTATCTACTTCATCTAAAGTAAGATATTTGGGCAGTTTTTTAGGTAATTTTGGTGAAAGTATATTGAACGTAGGATCTTGCTTAATCAAATTTTCATTAAGAAGAAATTTATAGAAAAGCTTTAATACTTGTATTAAGCGAACTACGGATGCTGGTTTAAGCTTTGAAAAACTTTCATCCCATAGAAATTCAGTGATCTGCGCATGCTTGCATTCAAGCGGATTAACTAGCTTATTTTCACAATAACCTAGAAACTTATTCAAATCCAGCTTATACGCGTATATTGTATTTTCAGATAAAACTTTTTCTACCTTTATATAGTTAAGAAAACCGTTTAAAAGCTCAGAATATTTCATCTAGAATTATTTAATTATTAAATTCTTATTGCTGCTGAGATTAAATACTTTTAGAGATTTCTTTAAAAGAATAATTTAACCTTTTTTCTTGGCTTATAGTTGTTGATGGACCGTGACCCGGATACACAATAGTTTCATCGGGAAGAGACATAAGTTTTTGCAGGGATTTAAACAAATCATTCACATCTGATCCAGGCAAATCATATCTTCCGACATCCCCTTTAAACAAAGTGTCACCGCTGAATAGAATACCCGGATGGTATAGAGATATCCCTCCCTGTGAATGTCCGGGGGTATGGATCACCTTAAATTCAATATCACCAATTTTCAAGGTATCTCCATCGCCTAAAATGACATCCGCTTTGCCTGTACTTACAGGGCAGCCATGATTGATGGATAAATTAAGCTCAGGAGAGAGTATCATCGCGCTATCTAAAGAGTGAACGGCAATTTTAACATCGAATTCCTCCTTCAGTCCGTTTACTGCACCAATATGATCACCGTGTCCGTGTGTAAGCAGCACATATAAGGGTTTTAACTTAGAGTTTCTTATTAGTTTTACTATTAGTTCCGGATTATCAGCTGGATCGATTATAATTGTATCTTTTGTTTTTTTATGAAACACAATATATGTATTATTCTCAAGCAAACCAAGCACTAATTTTTTGATTTCAACATCTTGCGGTATGGGCATGAATTGCATTATAAATATAGTAAAAAGCTTTATTAAGCGCTTACTTTCCGCCTGCCCCTGATTTTGCTAGCACAGGCTCTTTCTTCTTTTCCTCTTCGGTAAAATACTTTTTCTTTATTTGAGTTTCAATTTCTTTACTTATTTCCTTGTTTTCTAAAAGGAATCTCTTTGCATTATCCCTTCCCTGTCCAATTTTATCCTTGTTGTAAATAAACCAGGCACCGCTCTTCTCGATAATATTCGATTGAACACCCATATCAAGCAGTTCAGCTTCATGTGAAAATCCTTTACCGTGCACCAATTCAAGTTCAACATTCCTGAAAGGGGCAGCAAGCTTATTCTTAACTATTTTGATTCTCAAACGAGAACCTGTTACCTGGTCACCGGTTTTAATAGACTCAATCCTTCTAATATCAAAACGCATAGATGAATAAAATTTGAGCGCTAAACCACCGGTAGTAGTCTCAGGATTACCGAACATTACACCTAATTTTTGCCTGATCTGGTTTATGAAGATTACTGTTGTATTGGATTTTGATATTGTTCCTGTTAGTTTCCTCAATGCCTGAGACATAAGCCTTGCCTGTAAACCCATATGAGAATCTCCCATCTCACCATCTATCTCAGCTCTTGGCACCAATGCGGCTACGGAATCAATAACTATTAAATCAACAGCGCCGCTGCGGACCAGTTTCTCAACAATCTCAAGCGCCTGTTCCCCAGAATCAGGCTGTGAAATAAGCAGATTGTCTGTATCAACGCCAATACTTTTTGCATATATCGGATCTAATGCATGCTCCGCATCGATAAAAGCGCAATTTCCACCTATAATCTGAGCCTGCGCCAAGATCTGAAGAGAAAGGGTGGTTTTTCCACCTGCTTCCGGCCCGTAAATCTCTATAATTCTTCCGCGCGGGATCCCGCCTATACCGGTTGCAATATCGAGCTGCAAAGAACCGCTGGGTATAACCTCGGACCTAATCTTTGAGGTCTGTTCACCCAACTTCATTATTGATTCCTTACCAAACTCCTTCTCAATTTGAAGAATCGCTAACTCCAATGCTTTTGCCTTATCATCTTTTGCCATTTTGCCCTCCCAATCCAGATTTTTAAAACAATTTATTTCTGTCCACACGAAAGTATTTATCGAAGTGAATAATGAAGCTATATTTTACTTTATTTTATAACCATTAAACAAGCGGAAATTATCAATTAAATAATAAAATTCTATGCTTGCCGATTCCCAATATTTCTGAGGACATGTGCAGGACAGAATATAAATTCTCTTCCCTTTTTTAAGAAAGAATAATTCTCTATAAAGATTATTCTCTCTAGCTAAAACCTGTATTAGATCGCCGTCCGCATGAACTAAATCAACTACAAGAAAAGGATCAATCCAAAACTTATCAAGGAATACCTTAATAAAGTCACCTAAATTTACCGCATCATACATCACCAGCCAATACAATTCTGCCTGAGCCTTATTTTCCGGATGCGAAAAAACCACTTTTGGATTGTAGCTCTCGTAGGCAAAAATCTTCCAATTCTTAGGAAACTGTATCTTAAAAGGAATTGGTTTAAACCAGAAGGTGTTGCCCTTAATAAAATAATTTTTACCAACAATATTGTTTTCAGATTTAGAAGAAAATTCAGAGTTTGAATCCCCGTAATTAGTTTGTAAATTTTTGCTCCTATCTTCTAGAGCAGCTGATTTGCCTATAGGAAGACTCAAAATAAAAACAACTAAAACTATAGCCTTATAATGCTTAAACACCCCTGATCTCCAATGGAATTATGAAAATAGATAAGAGATATACCTGAAAGCTTGCAATATCAAATTAGTTATTATAGCGGCTAAAATATCATCGAAAACAACACCTATCCCATAAGGCACATTCTGAGATTCGCGTATAAATTTAGGCTTAAATATATCAAAAAAACGGAATAGAAAAAAGGCAGCAAGAAAATACTTCCATGAATGAGGAAGGAGTGCTACTGACAAAAAATATCCGAGCACCTCATCAATTACAATCCTGGGATCATCATCCACACCGAAATACCATTCTGAGCTGTGAATCATAGGAAGGACTGCAACACAGATAATTAATATCGTTATTAAGAAAAATAATCGATCAGTTGGAAGGAAAAAAGCTGCTATAAAACCAACAGCACTCGCAGCCGTTCCTCCGGCAAAAGGAACATAACCTACAAAACTAACGCTGGAAATAAAAACTGAAAAATAATACCATATTTTCTTCATTTTTCAACTAGGACATCCTTATTCTTAATTATATAGGTTACCCCGCTCATAACTGTTAGAATTGTAGTCAGAAACATTAACCAATAAGGAAGCTTTTCCAACAACAATCCGGCATAATTAATCCAGCCGTTATAGTATACTAAAGAACCTATAGGTATATCCAAAAAGTGGTATAATCCTGAATTAACTATCAATACAACAAAAATTGTTATTATAGTGGTAACCTGTGAACTCGTCTTAAACTTACCTGATTTAGTAGATGCGATAACCCTCCCTTTTGAAACGGCCACCAACCTTAGCCCGGTAATAATGAATTCCCTGCTTATTACAAGAACGATCATCCATGCAGGAATATTAATTTCCCTCAACTCTACAAAAGAAACCAAAACAGCGCTAATAAGCAGTTTATCTGCCAAAGGATCCAGGAATATCCCAAGAGTAGTAACTGTATTCGTCCGACGGGCTATTGCCCCATCATAAAGATCTGTAATACCCGCGATAATAAAAATAGTCAAAGCAAATAAGCGCGTATAGAAGTTGTCTATAAATGTAAAAATCATCAAAACCGGTATCAATAATAATCTAAAAACAGTCAGTTTATTTGCAAGATTCATGCTACCTCACCAATTAAATTATAATCTCTAAAAGATTTTATTTTTACTTTAACAATATCACCTAATTTATGCCTAAGCTTGCTCGTAAATTTTATTTGTCCGTCCACCTCAGGCGCTTGAAATTGATTTCTTCCATATATAAAGTCGGCATCAAAATTTTCTATTAAAACCTTTTGAGTCCTGCCTACAAACCTTTTATTATTACTTCTAACAAATTCCCTCTGCACAGCATAGAGTTCTTTCTTACGTTCCAAAGCCTCTTTTTCAATTACAGCTGAAAAATCTCTTAATCTTGGATGCGGTGAATATGCAAATACACCTATATGCTCAAACCACCCCTGTCTTATAAAATCTACTAAATGCTTGAACTCTCGCTTTCCCTCACCGGGGAAACCCACGATGATTGTTGTTCTGAGAGCAGAATCCGGGCAAATATACTTAATAGTCTCCAACAATTCTTTTATCTTTTTTTCATCATGAGCCCTGTTCATTAATTTCAGTATTTTACTTGAAATATGCTGAACAGGTATATCAAAGTAATTGCATACTTTATAATTATTTTTAACTTCCTGAACAAGAGCCTTTGTCACACCGTCTGGATATAAGTAAAGAAGCCTTAGTAATTCAAGCCCATTTATATTACTTACTTTTCTTAATAATCCAATAATATTATCTCCGTTTTTCAAATCCCGTCCGTATGAGGTAGTATCCTGAGAAATTAAGTTAATCTCCCTTGCCCCGCTTTTTACAAGCACACCCGCTTCACGTACGATATTTATTGACGAATTACTTTTTAATCTGCCCCTGATACTAGGGATATAGCAAAATGAACATTTTCTATTACAACCCTCACTAATCTTTATATACCTGCTCGGAAGCCCAGCATGAATTCGAGTGCGGTACTGGGAACCCCAAAAAAATTGTTTTCCACCTAAAACTATATCCTGACTATTATAACCTTTTAGTATATTTACTAGCTGCTTAACCTTATTGATGCCTAAAAAGTGATCAACATCTGGATATAAATCAATTAAACTATCTCTTTTAGCCTCAACAAAGCATCCTATTACGACAAATTTATACTTGTAGCGCCTCTTCCGTGAGGAATAATAGTTTATCCAGGAATCTGTTTCTTTACATGCTTCCTGAATAAATGCACAGGTGTTAAGCAGTACATAATTTGCTTCAGACAATCTATGAACTAAACTAAACTTATTTTGCACCAAATTTCCTGCAAAACCCTCTGTATCTACCAAATTTTTCGAACAACCAAGCGAATGTACAAAAAAAGTATTTTGCATAGTCATCTTTTGCCCGAATTCACAGACCCCTTCAAAGTTGCCAATCTGCGTAACTTTTGATAATATTCCTTGGTCAGCCTTATTGAATTAGTATTATCACCAAAAATTTCCTTAACAGGCACATGCAGTCTATTAAGTGTAATTACAATTGACTTTGGCGATTCAACAAATATATCAAAATAATTACTGCTTGTGAAATTAGCATCCTTATTCTTGGGCAGGAATCCTTCAAAAAAAAGCTTCTCCGAATCCTTAAGCTGCACCCAAATCCTTTTCTGGGTTTTTAAATAAATATCCAGTTTATCTGGAAAGTTGTATCCTCTATTGCTCTGGCTCTTAAAGAATCTATATGCGCTGTATAATGAATCATTCTTTTTAGTGTTTACAACATACAATCTATGGGAATACCATCCAAAAAATGCTAATATACTGCCCAAAAAAAGCACAATGCATAAAAGCAAAACCACGCCGCGTGTAAATGACTCTGAAAAAACAAAGAACTCCTGTTCATCTGATTCAGGACTCTCAATAATATTTAAGGGTTTCCTTAATTGAGCCGCTATTTTTACAACACCTTGATCCTTAAGCTCATTAATAAATAAATTTGAATCTAGCCCTAAATACTCGGCATATTTTTTTATATTGCCTATCAGATAGACTTCGGCGGGAAATTTATCAAACCTGTTGCTTTCAAGCGCTTCAAGATAAATTATACTTATCTTTGTATCACGATTCACCCCTTCTAACGAAATACTGCTCTTTACTCTTTGGCTTTTTAATGTCTTTCCAATATCCATACTTAATATTTTTCAAATCAATTATAAGAGATATCTCATAAAGGAAGTTTTATTTCATCAACACCCTTTGGTTTCTTAAATTTGAACATCCTCTTATCAATCTCCAAATTCTTCTCAACACTCAATATCTCTGTTGTAATCTCAACTGTATCAGTTATTATACTTGTTTTTATCGGGAAGTACTCAGCTTTTGATATCCAAAGTAATATATTAAACTTCATTTGTTGTTTAGGAGTAAGCAGCAGCACATAAGCGTCTTTTTCAATACTTTCTAATTGAATGTTATAATCCTTTTGAAGGCTGCTGATGTTGCTGGTAAAATCGAATAACCCCTTTGGGAGACTTCCTGAACCAGCTTGCCCGCTTTTGATCAAATCATCCCAGGTTCCAATAAGCAATTGATTCTGCATTGGCGAGTATATCCATACTTTTTTCCCATTTGTTATAAATAATTCCTCATAAGGTTTTAAATGCTCAACCCTTATATGATCAGGCTTAAGGAAATAAGCCCTCCCGATCATAGTCTGCTTTCCTTCCATATATGCCATAGTAATTTGCTGAGCATATTCAATCTTAAGACTCTGTATATTTTGCTCGCTTTTTTTTACATTTTCCAGTATTTGCTCTAAAGTTGCCGCTTCTTCAGCGTTAATATACCCGCTCAGAAAAACAATGGCGCAAAATAACATTAAATATTTTTTTATCAATATTCCCTCCGGTTAGCAAAATATTTTTACGTATTGTGCGGCCCTGCATCTCCAGGTACTGCTTCTTGAGCCTGCTGTAAATATTCCTCTAACCTTTCAAAAAGTATTTCCCAACGGTTAGATCCTTCGGGTTTCTTTATGAATCCCTTTACTTCCAGAAGGCTCAAAACATTAGTTGCTCTGGCAGATGAACCAAAATGAGCTTTAAGCAGATCCTGAGACACCCTGCGTCTCTCTTTAATAAGCTGCAGCGCCTTTAATAATTCAACACTTGATTTCTCATCTTCGAATTTACTAACTCTCTTTTGGATTATATAATCTCTTTCATTATAATAAGGATTACCCTGTGCTTTGTAAAAATTTACTATATTTTCTATTTCATTCTCAGAAACAAAAGCTCCTTGCAGCCTAATAGGTTTCGGCTCCCCTGAAGGGATGAATAACATATCCCCCTTGCCTATAAGCTCATCCGCACCGCCCACATCCAATATTACCCGAGAATCTACTTTTGAAAGCACCTGAAAAGCTATTCTGGAAGGGAGATTTGCCTTAATTACCCCTGTAAGCACATCTACTGAAGGGCGCTGTGTCGCTAAAATCAAATGGATCCCCACAGCCCTTGCCATCTGGGCTAAACGCTGGATTGAGTCTTCGATCTCCTTTGGGGCAACCATCATCAAATCTGCAAGCTCATCAATTATCACTACAATGTAATATTCTTTTGGCATATTATTCTTTTCAGCGTATACATTGTAGCCATCAATATTTCTTACTGCTGCTTTTGCAAACTTTTCATAGCGCATCTCCATAATCTTAACAAGTTTCTCCAATGATTTTTCAGCTTCTCTCGGATTTGTTATAACCTCTACTTCTTCTGAAGAAGTCTTCGGATCAAAAAGATGCGGCAATCCATTATAAACGGGCAGTTCTAGTCTTTTAGGATCTATTAGAAGCAACTTAACCTGTGAAGGGAGCGCTTTATAAAGTATGGAAATTATTATGGAATGTATACATACGCTCTTACCGCTTCCGGTTGCTCCTGCTACCAACAGATGCGGCATCGGTATTAGATCTGTCACATAAACCGATCCTTCCGTAGTCTTACCCAAACCCATTGTCAGCAATGAGTTAGAATCCTGGTAAGTTTTACTGGAAATAACTTCGGACAACGTTACAAGTTCACTTTTTTGATTAGGTATCTCTATCCCAACAGCTGCTTTTCCTGGTACAGGCGCCATTACTCTTATACTCTTAGCTTTCATGCACAACGCAATATCGTCCGCAAGACTGATTATAGAACCAACCTTTACCCCTATACCGGGCTGCATATCATATCTTGTAATTACTGGACCTGGATTTATATCCGTAACCTTTGCTTGTATATTAAAGCTAGCCAAAGACTGCTCCAATAATGCCGCGCTTGAAACAAGCTCCTCTTCTTTTTTTATAATAGGTTTTTCCTTAATCTTAGATAACATCCCAACATCGGGCAGAGTAAATTTCTGTTCTACCTGCTCCTCCTGATTCTCGTTAAACTTATCCACTTTCTTACTCTCAGTTAAAGCCCTACCCGCAGCTTTTACTTGTTTAGGCATAGCGATTTCTTCTTTTGATTTAGCAAACCTTTCCTTAACTTTTTTCTTAAGCGAATTAATATTTTTGATAAAATCCTTTTTCATCTCATTTACGGTTGATTTCTCCGATTCTTCATTATCCTGTTGTTTTTGAACTTTTATGATAGGAGCTTTGTCTTTAATTACTTTACTCTGTTTTCTTAACTCCTGCCACTCTTCCCACTCCTTAAACAGCCGTTTCTTCATAAGTTTAAGCAAATACAACGGCGGATACTTCAAGCTGAAATTAATTACTGCCAATAGTATAATTACCAGTATTAAATAAGCCCCGAGTACACCTAAAGCCTTTTCCAAAAATACTTCTGAATATTTACCAACAAATCCTCCAAGATTCTTTGTTGGTAAATCCTGTGTTACTAAACTTAAGAATGTTGTTATTACCCATAAAACAACAATCTGGCTTATGCCCAGCCGTAAGGGTGTTTCTACTTTCCCTTCTTTTATAAAGCGCACCCCGATCCAAAAAATAAGCATAGGCAGGACGTAATTCCCTGCACCCAGTATAAAACGCAATTTTTTAGCTGTTAAATAACCCACTATGCCGGATTTGTTTGGAAAGAACAGACAAAACAATACGAGAAATGAAATCATAATGAGCAAAAAACCAATTAAACCATATCTAATTGATTTTTTCTCTTTCATCTTGAAGTAGACTCGTCTGGTTTTATATCTTTCCATTTTTTTTATACAAATATCAAAACTGCAATCCCGATAACAAACAAATAATAAGAAAACAAATGAAGCCTTTTTCCGAGAACAAAAGACCTCAACCAGCGCAACGCAAGCAATCCGGAAGCAAAAGCAACTATATATCCAACTATTGAACTAAACGAAAATATGTTTGCCCAATCCTCTATTTTACCTATATCAAAAAGCACAGCGCCTAAAATAGCAGGAACAGCTAAAAGAAAAGAAAACTCAAATGCCTTTTCTTTGTTCCATCCTAAAAAGAACGCGGCAGCAATAGTTAGTCCAGATCTAGATAACCCCGGCATAAGCGCAAATGATTGGAATAATCCTATTACTATCCCGTGCCAGAGTGGTATCTCATTGATTGATTTCTCAGCATGCTTATATCTCTCGCTCAAAAATAATAGAATTCCTGTGCTAAAAAAACAGACAGCAATTAATTTTGAGGACCCAAAAGAACTATAAACAAGATGCTTTCCCAAAACACCAATAACTCCTGTCACAGCTGTGCTTATTATTAACAGGATTATTATCCGCGGTCCTTCTTTAATAGAAAATTGCCCTAAAAATCTTGTTTCCTTTATCAACTTCCATATTAATTTATGAAAATAAAACAAAACCGCAAAAAGCGTCGCTACATGCAAGAAAATATCAAATGAAATATAATAAGGTTTAAATCCAAAGAGGTTTTCGATAACAGCCAGATGCCCTGAACTCGAAACCGGGAGGAATTCAGTCAGTCCCTGAACTAAACCAAGAAAAGGATGTTCAAAAAACTTCATTTATTAATCAGCTTAAAATAATAGACCCCTTTTTCCTTCCAAAAGTCTATTTTGTTTTCTCTAGACAGCCAACCAATCGCTAAAAATAACTGACTGCTTGTTAAACCCAGCCTCGACTTAATCTCTATAGCATCCGCTTTTTCTACTTTACTAAGATAGCTCCATATCCTACCAGCAAACTCACCAATTAAAAAACCATTTTTTTCAACAGTAGTATTCATGCTTTTAATTCAATAACCGTTCCGGTGTTATAAATATTTAATCAGAAATAACACATCATCTTTTTTTACCATCTTGCCGTTTTCCGCAACAATTTCCAAGATTTCACAATATCTATCAGCTTTAATCTCATTCATTACTTTCATCGCTTCCAAGATACACAGAGTTGACCCCGGATCAACCTTATCCCCCTGATTTACAAAGGAACTGCTTTTTGGAGAAGGCGATCTGTAAAATGTGCCGATAAGAGGCGCTAAAATCTTCTCACCTGCTTTTTGACTCGGCTCCTCTTTTTGTTCTTTCGATTCAGGAGAATTACTAAGTATTGGCCCATGTACATGCTGTATTATTGAACGCGCATTTCTGACCATCTTAACACTGTACCCCTTACGGGAAATCTCTAATTCATCAAGAGCTTCATCACACATAAAATCATACAGTTCTTGTATATCCTCTAAACTGCTTCCGTTTTGACTATTCTTAATGTTTTCCTGCCCCATGATTATGTACCGTGTTTTTACTTTTTTATTGTTTCTTTATTTATTCCCTTGCAAGTTAGATTTATTCTTCCTTGATTGTCTATTTCCTGCACAAGGACCTCTACCTCATCTCCTTCGCTAAATATATCCTCAACTTTATCAATCCGCTTATTAGAAATCTGTGAGATATGCAGTAATCCGTCTTTACCGGGCAATATCTCTACAAAAGCCCCGAACTTAACCAATCTGGCTACCTTGCCTTTATATACCTTTCCAACCTCTGCTTCAGCTGTATAGAACTCAACAAGCTCTTTACCGTGCATTAATTTTTCATTGTTATCCGAAGAAATAAAAACCCTGCCATCATCATCCACCTCAATCTCCGCCTGCGACTGTTCAATGATTTTTCTTATATTTTTACCTCCAGGACCTATTAGAGCGCCTATTTTATCCTGAGGAATAGTTATAGTTATTATCCTTGGAGCATAAGCAGACATCTCTGCTCTGGGAGTTTTTAAAGCAGCATTCATAGTATCTAAAATCCTTAATCTCGCGTCCTTAGCTTTTTCCAGCGTTTCTTGAATAATCTTGATTGGTATCCCTGCAACTTTAATGTCCATCTGCAGAGCAGTTAACCCATTTTTAGTTCCTGCGGCCTTAAGATCCATATCACCAAAATGATCCTCCATCCCCATAATATCAGTTAATATCTTATATCGATCTCCTTCAATGATCAAACCCATTGCAATCCCTGCAACAGCGCTTGTCAGAGGAACACCCGCATCAAATAGCGCTAAAGATCCACCGCAAACAGAAGCCATGGATGAAGATCCATTGGATTCAAGTATATCTGATACCACTCTGATTGTGTATGGAAAATCTTCATCTGTAGGAAATACAGGATATAACGCCTTTTTAGCCAGCGAACCATGGCCGATCTCTCTTCTGCCCGGGCCTCTATCAACCTTGGCTTCTCCGGTTGCAAAACCCGGGAAGTTGTAGTGCAGCATAAAACGCTCTTTGTATTCACCTTCAAGATCATCCATTATCTGCATATCATGAGAGGTCCCTAAGGTTACTGTAGCTAAACTCTGGGTCTCGCCTCTTGTAAATAATGCAGATCCATGGGTTCTGGGCAGGATGCCTAAATCAATGGTTATTTTCCTAATTTCGTCCATTTTACGGCCATCAGCTCTAACATTCTTTTCCAACATATGCTTTCTCAATTCGCTGGACAGCACATTTTGAATACATTTTTTAATCAGCTTCTCTGATTCGGGAAAAACCTCTTTTAGCGCCTCGCTTACATTCTTCACAATTTCCTCTTCAGCTGCTTTTCTCTTAGATTTTTCCTTGATTAATACAAACTCTTTAGCGCTATTTTTCATAAGCTCTTGGACTTTAGCCGCAACTTCATTTTCAATGGCTATTTCAGAAATTGGAAGTTTCTCTTTTGATATTCCTTCAGCAAGATCCCTTTGCACATCGCAGATCTTCTTTATCTCTTCATGAGCAGCGCTCAAAGCATCAATTAATACTTTCTCTTCAAGTTCCTTAGAGCCGGACTCAACCATTAGTATAGAATCATCTTTGCCAACAACCACCATATCAAGAAAGGTTTCCTTTTCTTGTTCGAAAGTAGGATTTATTACAAATTCATTATTTATCAGCCCAACATTTACTGCCCCGACAGGCCCTTTAAACGGAATTGAAGAAATCATCAATGCCGCAGAAGCTCCAATTAAAGCCGGGATATTGGAATCATTTTCACCATCGGAAGAAAGCACCATTATCTGCACTACAATATCTCTACGCCAATTTTTTGGAAAAAGCGGCCTAATAGAACGATCTATCAAACGGGACGTAAGAATCTCCTTTTCCCGGGGTCTGCCCTCACGCTTAAAAAATCCTCCGGGTATCTTTCCAGCTGCATATGTTTTTTCTCTGTAATCCACAGTCAACGGTACAAAATCTGCGTTTATCATATCATCCCGTTCAGCACCTACTACAGCAGAAGCAAGAATTACTGTTTCTTCCAGGGCTACCAGCACTGAGCCATCAGCCTGACGAGCCATGCTTCCAGTCTCTAACTTTAACTTTTTGCCGCTTACAACTACTTCTACATTTTTTGCCACAATTTTACCTCACTATATTTATTTTTTATCGACTTTTTTATTTTCTGATTTTGAGTTTTCCAATTATTTCGGTATACTTGTTGTAATCAACCCTTTTTAGATAATCTAGAAGTTTCCTTCGTTGGCTAACCATTTTCAACAATCCCCTCTGCGAATGATAGTCTTTTTTATGTATCTTCAAATGTTCAGTAAGATAGTTTATCTTTTCAGTAAGCAACGCTACTTGAACCATAGGTGATCCAGTATCTGTTGTATGCTTTTGATATGATGTAACAATTTTGCCTCGTTTTTCCTTTGTAAGTGCCATACACAACTCTCCTTTACTATTTTTCTATTATCACTTTCCACTAATTACACATTTATAAATAACACAGCACCTTAGCTGCTAGTTTATATTTAATTATTTAGATTCATAGTATATTACATTTGCATACGAAATACAAATAGATTTTTATTTTCTTTATCTCTAAAATACAATACGAATCGACTATACGTTAAAACGCCTCCTAACTTCCAATATGTCTAACTCAATTTGCTGCTTTAGTTCATCTAAGCTTTTAAAGTTTATCTCCTCCCTTATTTTGCTTATAAGCTCAAATTCCAGTTCGCTCCAATTAAGTTTTTTAATAAAATTTAGCAGGTGCACCTCAATTATTTTCTCAGTTGAATTTTTAACAACTGTTGGATTATACCCGATACTGCAAACAGCCGGCAGATGCTTTTTATTTCTAATTACGGCGCAAAAATGCACACCAGGAGGCAGTATCTTGTCCTTCTCAACCTTTACATTTAATGTAGGGATTCCAATCTCTCTGCCTACCCCAAATCCTTTATATATTTTACCATAAAGCAGATATTTATAACCAAGCAGCAAATTAGCCTTGCTCAAATTCCCTTTACGCAGCTCTCCTCTAATTAAACTTGATGAAATTTTCGTAGATTTAATTTTTTCTTTTTTTACAATCCAAAGTTTTATATTATTTTTTACGCATAACTTTTTAAGATAATGGACATCCCCCTTTCGGCCAAACCCAAAACGAAAATCCTCTCCAACTACAATCCCTTTTATATTGAATTTTTTCAACAAAAATGATTTAAAAAAATCTGTTGGCGAAAGTTTCTGGAAATAAGGTTTAAATTGAATTTTCTCTACTTCCTTTACACCTAATCTTTTCAGCCTGTCAACCTTTTCTTTCCACGGCGTTATTATATTATGCAAATCATTTTTTATTACACTCCTTGCGGGACGTTTCAAAGCTAAAACCACAGGTTCTATTTTATATTTTTTTGATTTTCCAACTAATTTTCGTATTATCTTCTTATGCCCCCTATGCACACCGTCGAAAGTCCCAATAGTGATTACTGTATTTTTTTTATTCATTTTTTTAATCTAAATATTAATCCGTTTGCTTAAGACCTCTGTATAATCCGCGTTAATCAGCCAGTTCAAATCAAGACTTTGATCAACAGTATAGCTGCCGATTTCAGTTCTAGTCAATTCAAATAAAGTTGCGCCACAGCCTAAATTATCACCTATATCTCTAGCAAGCCCTCTAACATAGGTTCCTTTTGAACAGCTGACACTAAAGCACACAAAAGGATAATTGTAATCTAGCAATTCAAAATTATTTACTTTAACCCTTTTAACAGGAAGCTCAACCTCCAATCCTTTCCTAGCGTAAGCATATAAACACCTGCCTTTAACTTTGGCAGCTGAATAAAGCGGCACCTTTTGAGAAATATCACCTATAAAATTTTTCATCTCCTCTTCGATTTTATCTTTAGAAATTTTCATATCATGCATTTCGGAGATGATATTCCCTGTAATGTCATCTGTATCCGTTTTCACCCCAAGTTTGAACACGCCTTTATAACATTTTCTCAGATCCATCATTAGCTTGCTTTTCTTTGTTGCGCCTCCAAAACAAATTAACAACACCCCTGTAGCTATTGGATCTAAACTCCCGCAGTGTCCGACCTTTTGAATTCCTAGTTTATAACGCACTTTTCTTACTACATCAAACGATGTTATGCCCTTAGGTTTATTTATATTCAATATACCTTCTGCATTTTGCAATTCAGTTATCATAATGTATTTTCCTCAGGTTTGCAGAGATCTTGTGCAGCAAAGGCTGGCAGAAATAAATATCTAAAACAACTACTTTTTAAAACCTTAATAACTATACAATATTCTTTATCTGGTTAAGCACCAAATCCTTGCTTTTCCTTAATCCGCAATAAAGGCTTAAACCCGCAGCATTCCTATGACCTCCTCCTCCAAAATGCTCGGCAACCTTAGCTACGTTTATATTTCCCTTTGAACGAAAACTTATCCTAACTTCCTTATTTATCTGTCGAATAAAAACCCCTACCTTAACACTCGCGACCATCAGCAAATATGAGATAATCTCTTCAGAATCCCGCGCCCCATGTCTCAGCTTTTCTTTTGGTATTGTTACAATAGCAACTTTATTATTTAATAACAACTTAAAATTCTTTAAAACATAAGAAAGAAATCTCATTGACTCCATTGATCTTTGCTCGTAAATCTGGCTGTGCAGCAAATCCGGCCTTATCCCCTTTGACATAAGATCAGACGCTATTTTAAGCACCTTCGGCGTGGTATTGCTATGCTGAAAATTCCCGGTATCTGTTAATATACCGGTATACAAGCAAATCGCTTCGTCAAAATTCGGAATCACATTATAATACTCAAACAAATTCCACACCATCTCCGCGCTTGAAGACAAATTGTGATCCACATAGTTTACATCTGCGAAATTCGAGTGGATCAGATGATGATCGATATTAACCGTCCATTTAACCTGGGATTTAATATCAATAACATTCCCCATTCGATTTACATCTGAACATTCCAGAATAATACCAAGATCAAATTTATCTTTACATTTTTTCTTAATAAGGATGTTCTCAACACCTGGAAGAAACCTTAGATTTGGCGGTATTGGATCATGATTATATACAATAGGGATTTTACCGAGCCGTCTTAAGAGACTCGCAAGTGAAAGTTGACTGCCTACAGTGTCGCCATCAGGACGCAAATGCCCGCTAATAAATATAGTTGTGCTTTTTTTTATTAATTTATCTATCGACTGGAATACAGTTTTTTGATTGTTCACTTTTATACTGCTTATTTTCTCTTTTTCTTTATTGCTCTTTTTTTCTTTACAACTTTTCTTTTCTTCGCCCTTTTTGACACAACCCTGGTTTTTTCCTGCTGCCTTCGTTGCTCGATCTGCTTAAGCAGCTCAAAAACCCGTTGAGCTTTTTCAGGGGTTGTGTCATTGTGAAATTCCAAAACAGGCACATATCTTAACTCGATCCTCTGCCCAAGCGTATATCTTATAAACGGGGCTGCTTTAGTTATTGTTTCATTGGCTGCCTTTTTTGCATTCTCATCTCCTAAAACAGAATAGTACACCTTTGCCAGCCTTAGATCATCGTCAATCTTTACACCTGTTATTGTTACAAATCCTATTTTTGGATCCTGCAACTCAAGTATTATTTTTGAAATCTCTTGATGTATCAGCTCACCAACTCTTACAGAACGTTTATATGAAAGCATTTTATCATTCCTTTCATTAATATTTTAATTTTATTTAGTTTGGATTAATCTGGTTTCTAAACTTCCAGCTTCTTTGCAATTTTTTCAATTACAAAGAACTCTATTACATCATTCTCGCGCACATTTTGCAGATTCTCTATCGTCACACCACATTCATATCCCTTGTCCATAGTCTTAACATCATCCTTAAATCGCTTTAGCCCGGTTACTGTACCTTCATATATTATTATGCCGTCTCTAATTACCCTTGCTTTAGAACTTCTCTGAGCCTGCCCGTCAGTTACATAACATCCGCATACAAGCCCTACTTTTGATATCTGAAAAACCTCTTTAACAGAACATCGGCCTACAGTCTTCTCATTATATTCAGGCTCTAACAATCCCTCCAAAGCCGCACGAACCTGTTTCACTACCTCATAAATAATTCTGTATGTTTTAATCTCAACCCCTTCGCGTATCGCCAATGCCTCTGACCCGGAATCAGGACGAACATTAAACCCAATAATTATAGCATCACTAGCGCTTGCAAGAATTACATCAGATTCATTTATCCCTCCTACACCAGCATGAATTACTTTCAATGTAATGGCATTAGTTGAAAGTTTCTCAATAGAATCTCTCAAGGCTTCAATAGAACCCTGCACATCAGCTTTAATTATAACCTTAAGTTCTTTTATCTTCTCCTCACTAATCTTTTTATTCAAATCTTCCAGGGTAATATGCTTGCGTTTTAGAAGTTGATCCTCTCTTACTTTTATATGTCTCATTCTTGCAATCTCTCTGGCTTTCTTTTCATCTTCAACAACAAAAAATTTATCACCTGCTTTTGGAGCTTCATTTAATCCTAGAACCTCTACGGGTGTTGAAGGTGCTACCTCTTTTATCCTATGGCCGTGATCATCTACTAAGGCCCTAACCTTCCCAAAAATTGAACCGGCAATAAAACAATCCATTATCCTCATAGTGCCATTCTGGACCAGTAATGTTGCAACCGGGCCTTTCTGTGAGTGAAGACGGGCTTCGATAACAACTCCGCTGGCTAAAGTGCCCGGATTCGCTTTTAATTCAAGCAGTTCAGATTCAAGAAGGATCATCTCTAACAGATGATCAATATTCATATTTTGTTTAGCAGATACTTCCACAGTAACCGTTTTTCCTCCCCAATCTTCGGGAAGTAAATTATAATTTGCTAACTCCTGCTTAACCTTTTGTATATTCGAAGACGGCAGATCTATCTTATTAATTGCAACAATTATTGGGACACCGGCTGCCTTAGCATGATCTATTGCTTCAACAGTTTGCGGCTTAATACCATCATCAGCCGCAACAACCAGCACAACTATATCTGTAGCCTGAGCTCCCCGTGCCCGCATAGCTGTAAACGCTTCATGCCCTGGTGTATCTAAAAATACAATTTCACCCTTATCAGTCTTAACTTTATACGCACCTATATGCTGCGTAATGCCTCCCATTTCGGTGCTTACTACATCAGCCTTTCTAATAGTATCCAATAGTGAAGTTTTCCCGTGATCAACATGTCCCATAATGGTTACCACAGGCGCACGGAATTTAAGTTTAGAAGGATCCAAGTCCTTAGATAATTTTATAAGCTCTTCTTCGCCGAAAAGAGGCACCCATTCTGTCTCGAACCCAAACTCTGACGCTACCAGCGATGCCATATCAAAATCCAACCTTTGATTTATTGTAGCAAGCGTACCTATAGATAATAATTTTTTTATAAGTTCTCCGACTTTAATATTCATCTTATCCGCTAATGATTTAACTGTAAGCTGTTCATTAATTGCAATCTTTTGTTTTGGTTCGGATTCTACTGATATTTTAATAGCAGCTTCCTGTGTTTCTTTTAACTTTTCTTCATGTACGGCTGGCTGCGCCTCTTCTCTTTTTTCTTCGGTCGGATGGACATGAGCTTGAACATGCCTTTTTGCTCCAACCCGTTCAGTAACTAATCTTTCGATCAAATCATCCTGCAATTTCGATTTTACAGGCTTTGGTTTTGCAGTTTTAACCTTTTTTACAGTTGCTTTTTTTGCAATATTCTTCTGATCTGTTTTTTTTACGCTAACCTTCGCTGAAGTTTTTTTGGCGGATTTCTTAGTAGTTTTCTTCTTTGCGGCAGTTTTTTTCACCTTTTCCTGCTGTGAATCTTTTTCATTGCTCTTCTCTTTTTTTGATTTCACCATATACCTATCCTTCTATATAAACTTTAGACTATACCTTATCTTCTGAAGCTTTCTCTGTTTTATCCAATGTTTCATCTTTATCATTTTCTTTTGCTTTATCTTCTGTATTATTTTCCGGTTTTTTTTCTAATTCCTCCTCCTCAACTTCAGCATCTGCTTTCACTTCTATTTTTTGTTCTGTTTCATGTTCAGCTGTTTTTTCAGTTTTTTCCAGAGTTTTATCCTCTTCTTTGCCGATGTCTACACCTTTATTTTTTCGTTTTGATTTTGCTTTACTCTTTTTAACTGGATTAGCCTTGTCCTTATTTTCCGCATCATCATCGCTTGTCTTATTGAACTTATTAATATATTCCTCAGCAGAATCAATAATTTTCTGCGCTGTTTTTTCACCAACCCCCTGCAAAGCAGTCAAATCCTCTGCCTTTGCTTCCGCCAGTCTTTCAGGTGATGTCCAACCGGACTTTATTAAAACCTCAACTGTTTTAGATCCGACTCCTTTGAGATTGCTAAGCACCTGGATCTCTTCCTGAATTTTTTCTTTTACCTTATCTCTCCTCTGGCTTTCTGACTTAATATCTATATGCCAACCGGTTAATCTTGCAGCAAGCCGTACATTCTGACCGGCTTTTCCGATAGCCAGAGAAAGCATCTCGTCAGCAACAGTTATTTCAACTTCTTTGTTCTTATCATTAATCAGGCTTAATCCCTGTATCTTAGCGGGTGAAAGAGACACCTTAATATATTCATAAATATCATCTCTATAGGGAATCAAATCAATTCTCTCACCATACAACTCATCGATAATAGGTTTTACCCTCGATCCCTTTACACCCACACATGCGCCAACCGGATCTACTTTTGGATTATTAGATCTAACCGCAACCTTAGAACGCATACCAGGCTCACGGACTATATTTAATATCTCTACAGTTTTTTCATATACTTCTGGAACTTCTACCTCAAAAAGTCTCCTAACTAATATCGGAGATGTCCTAGAAAGTATGATCTGAGGCCCTTTATTACCCTTTTCCACCTTAATTATCACTACCTTCAGCCTTTCCCCAATATTAAACTTCTCGGTACGCACCTGTTCGCGAAAAGGAAGTATAGCTTCCACTTTCCCTAAATCCACTATAATATTCTTCTCAATAAAGCGGTGGACGCTTCCATTCATTAACTGCCCTTCTTTCTGCTTAAACTCAGTGTAAATATTTTCCTTTTCTGTCTCTCTAATTTTTTGAATTATTACCTGTTTTGCAGTTTGAGCTGCAATCCTGGAAAAATCCGCAGTTTGAACATTAGTCTTTATCTGAGCATCTATTTTGGCTTTAGAATTGAGTTTCTTAGCATCTTCCAAAGAAATCTCAAAGTTACTGTTCTGCACCACTTCAACCACTTTTTTAATAATAAAAGCCTTTATCTCTCCAGTCTCAGGATTAATAGAGGCCTCAATATTCAGATTCTTGCCTGAATGTTTCTTGTAAGCGGAAACAAGCGCGGATTCAATCATCTTTAAGATCTCTTCTTTTTTTATGCCTTTATCTTTTTCTATTTGTTCTAAAACAGGTCCAAACTCTCCCTTAATCTCAACCACTTCCTTAATCCTCCGTTATATTTTTAATCGGGCCAAAGCTATATCTTCATACGATATCTGTCTTTTTCCCGTTGTTACATCCTCTATAACTATACACTTCTCAGAAGCAGAAACTAATTTCCCAGTGAAATTCCTCTGATTTTCAATCGGTTTAAATGTTTTCAGAATAACGTCTGAGTTCAAAAACCTTTCAAAATCCGATCTTTTTTTCAGTTTCCTATCCAATCCGGGAGAAGAAACCTCCATTTTATACTGACCTGGTATCTTATCCTCAGAATCCAGAAGAAAACTAATCCTATCGCTTACCTGGGCGCAATCATCTACAGTGACCCCGCCGGGTTTATCAATAAAAATCCTAAGGATCCATTGTTTGGATTCTTTTCTATACTCCAAATCAACTAATTCAAATCCTCTCGGCTCAATAATATTCGCAACAAAAGCTTCTAAATCTAAAGTTTTAGACATATTTATAAAACAAAAAAAGTGGCATAAGCCACTTTCGCTTAGTGAGTATAGCAAATATTATATTATAAAACAAGCACAAAATTCAGTAATTAAGCCTTCCATTTCTTAAGTTAAATTATCTGCTTACTCATGAGTGCTTGGAATTTCCATGGATCTTAAGAAATCCTTATTAGATTTTGCAGATTAAGTGTTTCGTTATTTCTCATATAGTTAAAATTTCCTGTCAAAACTGAGATCTAATTTGAACAGAGGCAGAACCTGTGAATAAAATATAAAAAAGCTACCGATTAATAAATTCGGTAAATTTCATGTACTTAAAATTTTTACGAATACTACCGGCATCCAGGACTAATGCCCTGCAATCCCAGTACTCTTTTCCATCAACATACAACATCTTGTGAGGAGATAGATACATATATTTTCCATCATAACTGCCATCATAGAACATTAACTGAGCATCTGGTATATACTTTGCTATATCTAAATGAAAAAAACTATTATTCCTAGTGTCTAGAACTGTTATCAAG
Organism: bacterium; assembly: GCA_043809745.1. Lineage (GTDB taxonomy): Bacteria > Elusimicrobiota > JBDRMW01 > JBDRMW01 > JBDROU01 > JBDROU01. Next base: position 105,247 of record JBDROU010000081.1, on the reverse strand, counting down.
TTTTGATTTGAATTATTATAGGCATAAGGGAACATCCATATATATTTTCCTACAACCTCACAATTAATAAACCCCTTAGCTGCATCATTATACTTTGCAACATCAATAATTCTTGTCCCTTCTAAATTTGGCTTATTGATGTCTACAACAGCTAATAGTGAATGCGGGCCTGTTTCATTTACATGCGGGACGAAATATACGTAATTATCATAATAACATACACCGTGATACCCTCTAGCGTTCGGATTCAACTTTGCCAAATCTATTATAGATGTTCCTTCAAGAGTAAAATTCGAAGAGTCTATACGAACGATTTTTCCTGTATAGTAGCCTCCATTATAACTTGGCGCCATCCATATAAAACCCTTTTTATCTACACAGATCCCAGCATAACCGCCGGCATCAGCATCAAGCTTTCTAACATTTAAGAATTCCACACCTGCATGACAAAAATTAAGCGTATCTATCCTAATGGCTTCTTTACGGCTGCCGAAGGTTATATATAGATAATTATCATAAACTAGCAAACTGCCAGAATAACCAGATGAAACATCCAACTTAAACTCCTCAATCTTCGAATCGCCAAAGCATTTATCGTCAACTTTTATTCTTAAGACAATATTTTGCTCTAAAGCAACCAGATAAACATATCCACGACCATCAGCTGCCAAACCGACAAACTCGCTGTTTTTTGTTTTTTCACTCCCAAAATCAAAATACTGAATTTCTCCAGAATCAATATTTCTTCTTGTAAGCAGGCTGCGACTCTTCGCCCTTTCCAAATCGAGTGGTAAGTAGTCATTCCCCCACTCCCATATGCGGAAAGGAGCATAATATACCCAACCGTTATAAATTATATTTTCACAATAACAACCTTGAAATTTCTTATGAGAAATAAATTTATCCTCTACAGAAAAGGTATGTGTAATAAGATCATAGTGAGATCTAAATTGAATATAGTTATATATAGCGATAGCGGCAGCTAAAAGAAATAAAACTATCAATATATATAACAAAAGCTTTTTCTTCATAAAGATATTAAGTTTACGTTTTAGGTGCAAAGATTACTAAAAACCCGTCACCTTCGTTTGTCTGTGTTTCGTTTAAAATATTTGTATTTTATTATTGTAGTTATTTAAGCAACTGCAAAAAAACTTACTTTAATCTGTTAAACGATAAATATCTGATTAATCATGCGTACTTGAGATTTCCATAGATCTTAAGAAATCCTTATTGGACTTTGTGGCAGAAACCTTATCAATCAAAAGTTCCATAGCTTCAGAAGGATTCATTGGCGCCAGAACTTTGCGCAGCACCCAAATCTTATTTAATTCGTCTTCACTTAACAAGAGCTCTTCTTTTCTGGTACCTGAACGGTTAATATCAATTGCAGGGAATACCCTCTTATCAGAAATCTTTCTGTCCAAATAAACTTCCATGTTCCCGGTACCTTTAAACTCCTCAAATATAACATCATCCATCCTGCTGCCTGTTTCAACAAGAGCAGTAGCGACAATAGTCAGGCTTCCTCCCTCTTCTATATTGCGGGCGGTGCCGAAAAACCTCTTGGGCCTCTGCAGAGCATTGGAATCAAGCCCTCCGGAAAGCACCCTGCCGCTGGAAGGAGAAATCGTGTTGTATGCCCTTGCTAACCTGGTAATCGAGTCTAACAGTATTACCACATCCCTGCCGTGCTCTACCATCCTTTTTGCTTTCTCTATAACCATCTCCGCAACCATGACATGCCTGTCTGCAGGTTCATCGAATGTTGAAGAAATAACCTCGCCTTTAACAGAACGCTGCATATCTGTTACCTCTTCAGGCCTTTCATCTATAAGCAGGATTATAAGCGCGACCTCTTCATGGTTCATGGATATCGCATTTGCAATTTTCTGCAAAATAATAGTTTTACCTGTTCGCGGAGCCGCTACTATTAACCCTCTTTGCCCCTTCCCTATAGGCGAGACTAAATCCAATATCCTGCCAGTTAACTCATCCTTCTTGGTTTCCAAGCTAATTTTTTTATTCGGATACAGAGGTGTCAGATTATCAAATAACTGCCTTTCGCGTATATTATCAAGATTCTGGCCATTTACCGCTTTTACCTGCAACAGGGCAAAAAACCTTTCACCTTCCTTAGGCGGCCTCACATAACCGGATACCGTATCACCTTTGCGTAAAGCAAATTTTTTAATCTGAGACGGGGATATATAAATATCATCCGGACCCGGCAGATAATTATATTCGGAAGATCTTAAAAAACCAAATCCATCGGGCAGTATCTCAAGCACACCTTCATCATATACCAGTTCAGATGCCTTGGATTGAACCTCAATAATCTTAGCAATGATCTCCTGTTTTCTCAGCCCTACTGTAGACTCGAGCCTCATCTCCTTTGCCATTTTCATTAAATCGTTGATAGTCAGCTTTGACAAAGTAGATGCATCCATTTGGTTACTCATTAGTACGCCTCCTGATATTAATAATTTTTATGAAAAATATAGAAAAATTCGGCCATATGATTTCTTGCGATCATCTATCAAAATGCATATTTATTTTTAATTTTCTAAACACTTTTTTTATTTTTTACTCTTAGATTTTTGGGATACCATCAATTTTTGCATTTTTACTCAGAAATCTTTCGTGAAGGTTTTTCTGGTATGAACCATAATTATTTGAATTGTATCTTTCACTATTAATTATAAATATCACAGAATTTTTGTCAAGGTTTTTTTTACAGGAATATATTTTTTTTAGGATCAGCTTTTAGGCCAAATATTCAAGCGCGTTGTGAACCGCCTGAGCGCCTTCAGCTGATGCTACTACCAGTTGCCAAAATTCCCTGCGTCTGCAATCTCCGGAAGCAAAAACCCCTTTAACAGAGGTGCGGAAATTACTGTCCGTTAAAATAAAACCTTTTTCATCAACATCTATTAAACCCCTGAAGATTTCTGTTTGAGGTATCTGCCCGATAAGAACAAACACCGCGCTAACATTTATATCGCTTAATTTATTTGTCTTGACATCCTTTAAAACTACTTTAGAAACTTTGCCTTCCCCCTGTATCGAATCTACAACAGAATTATATGCGAAAACTATCTTTTTATTGTTTTTTGCTCTTTCTTGAAGAATCTTATCTGCTCTTAATTGATCCCTCCTGTGAATTACCGTAACTTTACTTGCGATTCTGCTTAAGTATTCCGCCTCCTCCAAAGCGCTATTACCTCCACCAACCACAGCAACCTCCTTGCCCTTAAAGAAATTACCGTCACAGACAGCGCAATACGAAACACCCTTGCCTATAAATTCCGTTTCACCAGCTGCATCCAGCTTACGGGGCTTAGATCCGATTGCAAGTATGATACTCTTCGCAAAATAAGTTTCTTCATCACATTTTATGCTGAAACCTTCATTAATTTTTTTTATTTCCTTTACATCATCAACCTTGTGCTCGGTTCCAAACTGTATCATCTGATCGTACATCTTCTTAGCCAACTCAAATCCGTTAATTGCTTCAGGAAAACCTGGAAAATTTTCAACTGCATCTATAAGAAGCATTTGCCCTCCATATCCAAGCTTATCAATAACTAAAGTCTTTATTCTTGCTCTGCCTGCATAAATCCCCGCTGTTAAACCAGCAGGCCCGGCACCTACAATAACCAACTGATATTCCTTCATTTAATCCCCCTGGCATTTAGACAATATTAATTTAACCTGTTTTTCCACAAACTTCTTTTTTTTATCTGTATTTACGACGTATTTTGCCTTCATTTTTTTAATCGATAATGTCCCTTGAAGTCTGATTCTTTTCAATGCTTCCATGTAAGTAATTTTATTTCTGTCCTGCAGCCGCTTGATTTGTATATCTTTTGGGCACCATGCCAAAACAATCTGATCAAAATAATTTTCCCACTTCTTTTCATATAATAAAGGAACATCCGCAATTATTATTTTATTTTTCTGTGATTTTATCGTTTTTTTTATTACACACAGGACCTCAGGATGAATTATATTTTCTAATATTTTAAGCTTTTTTTTATCATTAAAAACCAAATTGCCTAATGCCTTTCTATTAATTTTTTTCTGCTTGTTTAGTGAATTGCTGCCAAAAGCTTTTACTATACGCGATTTTACAATTCTTCTATCTAGTATTCGGTGAACAATTTTATCGGAATCAATTATATCGCATCCGCATCTCTTAAATATGCCGAGCAATAAACTCTTACCCGTAGCAATGCCTCCCGTCAACCCAAGAACTGTATTTTTTCTAATTTTCTTTTTCAATCTTGCATACCTCTTACTTGAGCGTCTCTATTTATCCATATCTCCCCAATTTTTACCTACAGCCATACTTACCTTAAGCGGAACCTTCAGCTTAACAGCGCCTTCCATTTCTCTGACTACTATGGACTTAACTTCATCCAATTCTGCCTCAGGCACTTCAAACAAAAGATCATCGTGAACCTGCAATAAAATTTTAGTTTTCAAAGATTTTTCTTTTATAATGTCATAAATTTTTATCATTGCAACCTTAATAATATCAGCAGAACTTCCCTGTATAGGGGTATTTGTAGCAAGCCTCTCCGCGGCATTTCTCAACTGCTGATTATTTGAATTTATTTCATTAACAAACCTTATTCTATTGCAAATAGTACGCACCTGCCCTGTACGTTTTGCGCTGTTTATATTATTTTCAATCCAGTTTTTCACACCGCTATAACGCTCGAAATATTTATTAATATAATCATCGGCATCCCGCAATTCAATTCCCAGACTCTGTGACAACCCAAAAGCTTTCTGGCCGTAAACGATTCCAAAATTTATCGCTTTCGCCTTATCCCTTAAATCATCCGAAACCTGGTTTATCGATAAATGGAATATCTCCCCTGCAGTTCTCTTGTGAATATCCTCATGTTTAAGAAAAGCATCAATTAAAACAGGATCTTCGCTTATATGAGCTAAAACACGCAGATCTATCTGTGAATAATCAGCGGATAAAAAAACACATCCTTCTTCCGGAACAAACGCGCGTCTGATTGATCTTCCGATCTCTTTTCTTATGGGTATATTTTGAAGATTGGGGTCAGAAGAGGAAAGTCTTCCTGTTGCCGTGACCGCTTGATTAAATTTTGCATGAAGCCTCGCAGTGCTTGAGCGAAGCTTCTCAAGGATCGCATCAACATATGTAGATTTTAGTTTTTGGCTTTCCCTGTACTCGAGTATCAATTTAGGCAGAGGATGAATCTTAGAAAGTTCTACTAGAACCGTTTCATCGGTAGAGAATCCTGTTTTTGTCTTTTTTATTACCGGAAGCTGAAACTTTTCAAAAAGTATATGTGAAAGTTGCTTTGGTGAGCTTATATTAAACTCCTTACCGGCGGTTTCATATATTTTGAGCTGCGTCCTGTCTAAATTCTTTTTTAGCTCAACGGACAGCTCGGAAAGAATTTTTTCATCTATTTTAATGCCTGACAATTCCATATCAGATATTATATTAACAATCGGCATCTCAATTTGAAAAAATAGTTCTTCTAATTCAAGTTTTTTTAATTCTTCCTTAAATACTTCATATAATCTCCATGTAAAATCCGCGTCGGCGCATGAGTAGCTGCTCATCTTATCTATGTCTATTTCACTTATAGGCAATGTATCTTTGCCCTTAACATCAACAATCTGATCGAACCGCGTCATCGGTATATGAAAATAATCGTAAGCCAAATCCTTTAATTTATTGCTCGAACGGGTAGGATTTATCAGATACGAAGCTATCATGGTATCAAAATAGACACCTTCAACATTTATGTTATTATTTTTAAATATCTGGCAATCAAATTTAATGTTATGGCCTATTTTTTTAATACTGGAGTCATTAAAGAGAGGTTTGATAAAATTAATTACCTTTTCAAAGGACATGGTTTTCCCCGCACCTTTAAATGGTATGTAAAAAGCTTTTGCAGCTTCAAAGGAAAAAGATATACCTGCAACTTTGGCATTAAAAATATCAAGCGAATCTGTTTCTACATCAAACACAAAAATCTTTTTTTCTTTGATTCTGTTTATTAAATTCTCAATCTCATTAATTGCATATAATGTTTTATATTCTGTCTCTTCAATATTAACTCTTTGAGCGCTTTGTAATTCCTTATATAGCGAGCTAAACTCCAATTCCTTAATAACAGACAAAACTTTTTCACTAGCTTCAGGGATAGCTGCTTTGGAGTATTTCAGATCAAGTGTGACCGGCGCTTGATTATCAATTTTTACCAGCTCATAACTGAATAATGCCGCCTCCTTTCCCGAAGTAAGTTTCTCCTTAAGCTTTCCTTCCAGTGTATTAACATTATCCAACAAATTAGCAACTGTTTCGTATTTCTGAATAAGTTTTAAGGCTGTTTTCTCGCCTATACCCCGTACACCCGGTATATTATCCGAAGTGTCCCCCATAAGAGCGTATAAATCTATAAATTGATTTGGTTTGATTCCATAATCATTTTCAATTTTTTCTTCATCCCAAATAATACCCTTACTCTCATTCCAGACTACAGTATCCTTATTAACCAACTGTAAGCTGTCTTTGTCTCCTGTAACAATTATAGTTTTGAGTCCATTCTCATTAGCCTGTCTGGCTAACGTGCCTATCACATCATCTGCTTCAAATCCACTCTTCTCATATACAGGAAATCCCAAGTCCTCAATAGTTTTCCTTGTTAGTGGAAGCTGATCCTTTAATCCGAGATCTATCTCTTTACGTGTAGCTTTATACTCAGGAAATTTTTTGTGCCTGAATGTTGGGGCCGGATAATCGAAGCATATACCTATATAATCAGGTTTTTTTTCTTTTATCAGTTTAATCAAAAAACGCAAAAAACCGTATAAAGCATTTACCATTAAGCCTTTGGAGGTAGTAAATGGAGGTAAAGCATGAAAAGCCCTATGTATGTATGCGTGAGCATCAATTAAATAGATTTCTTTTTTCATCTAGGTGGTTATTCAACAAGAGAGGATTAAGTTAATTCACTTTTAACTTAATACATCATCAATTCTTTTTTTCAATTCCGCTTTTGAGACTAAACCTACGACTTGGTTAACTACCTTGCCATCCTTAAATAACAGCAATGTAGGTATCGAGCCTATGCTAAATTGGGACGAAATCTGCATATTATTATCTACATTAACCTTAGCAATCTTTACTTTGTCTTTATATTCTTGGGCAAGTTCATCAATAACCGGGGCAATCATTTTGCATGGTCCGCACCACGGCGCCCAAAAATCTACTAATGAAACTCCTTTCCCCTGTATAATTTCCTTCTGAAAAGTCGATTCACTTAGCTCTAATGCCATAACCCCTCCTGATGTTTTTATAAAGGCTTATTTTACTAAAGTACAGGTACTAAAGTACAGGCACTAAAGTACAGGCAAATACTTCTCTATCTCGTATGAGGATACATCTTTACGGTAATTATCCCATTCAATCTTTTTGTTCTCTAAAAATTTATTAAACACGTGCTCCCCTAAAGCTTTTTTCATCAACTCACTGGTTTCAAATACTTCTAATGCTTCTATAAGGCTGCCCGGCAGAGTATCTATTCCCTGCTCTTTTCGCTCTTGCTCATCAATAATAAAAATATCTTTTTCAATAGAATCCGGCAGCGGGTATTTATTCTTTATACCTTCCAGACCGGCCGCTAACATAACAGTAAATGCCAGGTAGGGATTGCAGGCTGGATCAGGGAATCTCAACTCAATTCTAGTAGCGTTTTCTTTGCCAGGTCTATATACAGGAACACGAACGAGTGCAGATCTGTTTTTTCTGCCCCAGCTTATATATACAGGCGCTTCATATCCCGGCACAAGTCTCTTATATGAATTAATCCACTGGTTAGTTACCGCGGTCATCTCCTTAGCATGTTTCAACACACCTGCTATATAGTATCTGGCAGTTTGGGAAAGGTGATCCTTGTCACTGGGATCGAAAAACGCGTTCTTCCCGCCTACAAACAGCGACTGATGCGTATGCATGCCGCTGCCGTTAATTCCCGGGATGGGTTTTGGCATGAATGATGCATAATAACCATTCACAAAGGCTACATGCTTAACAACAGCTTTATAAGTCATCACACTATCAGCCATTGTAAGCGCTTCCTGATATCGAAGATCTATCTCGTGCTGGCTTGCGGCTACTTCATGATGCGAGTACTCTACCATAATACCCATGCTTTCTAAATAAAGAATAGTATTTCTGCGCAAATCCCTTGCAATATCCAGCGATATAAGATCAAAATATCCGCCGCTGTCAATCGGCACAGGTTTTTTATCATCCTTAAAATAGAAGTATTCTAACTCGGGCCCGGTATACATTGTATATCCAAGCTCTTTGGCTTTTTCAAGGTTTAATTTCAAAGCATATCTTGTATCACCTTCATACGGCTTTCCGCCCGGATAAGTGATATCACAATACATGCGCGCTATAACCGCTCCCTCATCAGACCATGGTAAAATACAAAATGTTGTAGGATCCGGTTTGGCCACCAAATCGGATTCATAAATTCTTGCAAATCCCTCTATTGAAGAACCGTCAAAACCCATTCCGTCTGAAAACGCGTTTTCCAGCTCGCGTTCGGTAATTGCAAACGATTTCAACTTGCCCAATATGTCAACAAACCACAAATTAATAAATTTAACTTCTTTGTCTTTAACTACTCTCATCACCTCTTCTTGTGTCTTAGGCGCAATTTTGTCTTTCATCCATTTAGCCATAATCTTCTCCATCAAAATTTAAATTATTTTAATACGGGTATGAAATAATATAACATAAGCAAAATTAATTGGCAAGCAAATAATGGGGTAAAAAACAAATTTTTAAATTAAAAAAAGATTAACGTTAGACAACAATGGGCTCTTTAGTTTTAACTTCCCTTTTCTTCAACACACTGAATATTCTTATACCTTCTTTTTTACCTCTTAACTTAACTAACTTCTTATCCTCAACTTCAATCAAATCTTTAGTCTCATCATAAACGCTTTGGCTTATTACAAAACTTGAATTCCACTCCCTGTTCAAACCTTCCATCCGAACAGCTGTATTGACCACATCACCAATCGCAGTATATTCCATACGTTTTTCTGAACCAATATTGCCTACCAGCACCTCGCCGGAATTAATAGCCACTCCCATAGAAATTGGCGATTTATGTTCTTCAATAAATTTTTGGTTAAGTCTCCTCAAAGCTTCGAACATCTCCAACCCGGTTTTTACCGCTCTTTGCGCGTGGTCTTCATAATATAAAGGAGCGCCGAAAATAGCAAGAATTGAATCACCGATATATTTATCCAGCGTCCCTTCATACTGGATGATTACATCTACCATTTCTTTAAAATACCTATTAATAATTTCCACCACTGTTTCCGGAGGCAGGCTCTCCGACATCTGGGTGAAATTTCTTAAATCCGCGACTAAAATACTAACCTCCCTTCTTTCACCGCCGAGCTCTAAACTGCCCTGCAAAACAGCCCTGGCAACCTCTTTCGTAACATATTTACCAAATGTATCACGAATTAAATCCCTTTCTCTTAAACCGCTTATCATATCATTAAATTTTCTTGCCAAGAATCCTATCTCATCTTTCTGATGGATGTTTACCTGGTAATTTAAGTTTCCCTGTCCTACCAAATACGCAGCCTTAGCCAACTCATTAACCGGCCTGACCATAACACCTACTATTAAAATTGTTAGAAAAAAAGCCCCGCCCAAAACCGCAAGTGTTATTAAAATTATCTTTTTATATGTATCTTGCAAAGCAGCTGTTAACGACGCTTCTGAATACCCCAACCTTACAACACCAACAAGGAAATCCTTTACTCTAACAGGAACAGATAACTCATAAAATATTCCGCCGCTTTTGGACAACTTTTTTTCCGCTATCTGAGAAGGTTCGTATATATCTTTTACACCTGATATGTCCTCTTTTTCTCCTATAAAAATTGGAGAACTGTGGGAAAGAACCACGCCATCTTTATCAACTACATAAGCATAATCAACACCTTCCATTTTAGCTGTTTTAAGCGTACTGAAATGAAGCTGGAATTTATTTATATCAGGAAAAAAAGCCTCCTGGCTTTCCCTGGCGTAATTAACAATATCCCTTTCTATCTTTTTTACAAGTGAATCCCTGGCATTCTGGAGCACCAGTCCCGTCATAACAGCCATTGTAATCAGAATAATTAAACCAACAAAAAACGAGAATTTTAATGCTATGACGCTAACTAGCGGTTTACTGAAAAATTTCATCTAATTTAGTTTAACTATTAACCCAAGATTTAGCACTGCCGTAAAGGTAAGAGCTTAATATTAGCTATCTAATCTTTATCACTATCATTAATCGCTTGAGTGATATTTTTTATCCGTTCCCTGAGTTTAAGCGCATTTCTATTTTTTGGATCTAGAGCTATAATTTTATCAATAACTTTCTCTGCTTCATCATATTCCCCCTGCAAATATCTGTCTGCAGCGGAAAAATACAACCTGTCTATTATTTTAACGTTTTCTTTGCTATTTTTATCTTCTAATTTTGCTTTGGGGATTTCATAACTGATGACCGGAGCATTATCTTCAAACGGAATTACACTATCTGACTGGGCATATAATTCGTCGGATAAGCTAAGATTGGAAGAGCCGACAGGCGATAACATCTTTTCAGCTTGCACTGGCAAGAATGAAAGCAGGCAAATTACTGATACTACTAAGCCGGTTTTTTTAACATCCATATTTTTAAAGGTTGCTCAGCTGAAATTTATAAAGAAACTTAAATATATTTAGCAGCAACAGCCTAATATAAAATCTAATTTCCCAAGCAAAAACCTTGATATCTATTAAAAAACGACTTTTTTCATTTACAAAGTTCTATAAAAACTATATAATACTTCTAATACAGTATAATATAAACACAAGTTTGTCAATTTTACATTTTTTAACTTACATAAATATGTTTAAACCTGCAAAACAGCATATATCGTTAGCGGTTGCTATAATTTTGACCTGCCAAAGTTTAATCTTCGCGGCTCCAGGCGAAAACGCGGCAGAGTTTTTGAATCTAGGTGTCGGAGGCAGACCCATCGCTTTAGCTGAGGCATTTACTGCTATTGTAGATGATCCTATGCTTGCTCATTACAATCCTGCAGGTTTAGCAACAATAAATGAATCTAAACTTACTCTCATGCATAATGAGCATATACAGAAATTCCACTACTCATATATGGGTTTTGTACTTCCTTTAAGAACTCAGACGCCTATAACGTTAGCCGCTTCTGTCTACCACATGTCTGCCAGAAGAATACATGAATATGATTATTTGGGCAACAGAATGAATAATATAACCGCATACGACGCAATGGCCACACTGAGTTATTCAATGGAATGTTTGTATTCTTTTTTGTTGGGCGCAAATATTAAATTCTTAAAAGAAAAACTCTATACTAAAAGCGCGAATCAAGTCTTCGGTGATGTCGGGTTCTTGCATATCACCATGATTCCCTACTTAACATTCGGGGGAGTTTTACAGAATATCGGATCATCGATGAAATACACAGACGAATCTTTCCCTTTACCCAGAAAGTTAAAATTCGGCTTTGGATACCAGCCGCCGTTTCTTGCCAGAAGCACGCTTCTGCTTTTAGAAACAAATAAAACATTAAATGAGAAATCGGTCCAATCAATCGGATTTGAAATCAACACCTGCCCGCTTTTATCTATAAGAACGGGTTATAAAAGCAGAAAAGATTTAGATTCTAAATTCAGCTTCGGCATAGGCCTAAATTTACAGAAATTGAAAATTGACTATTCCACAATACCGTACGGCGCCCTTGGGGATTCTCATGTAATAAGCCTTGAATATATGTTAGAACCTATCAGAAAAAGCCACGGCACTCAAGTCAGAGAAGAAAAATCGGAAATATTATACAATAAAGCTCAAAATGCGGTTATTGAAGGGAATAGGGTAGAAGCCTTAGAATTGCTTAAACAGTCAGTAAGGACATATCCCAAAAATAATAAAGCTAAATCACTTCAAAATGAAATTGCTGAGGACTTATATGAAGAAGTTTACAGCATATATAAATATGAAAATAAGATTGAAGATGCTATCAAAATATTACAGGACATAAAAAAGAATTATTCGCACGCTAAAACTAAGAAATTATTGAAGAAATTATTAAAAGAGAATAAGAAATGAAAAAAGTAAAACTAAGAATGTGTTTTATTTCCTTATTAAGTCTGCTTTTATTTGCAACCGCATCTTTTGGATTTAGTGTTATTTCCCATGATCCCTCCAGTAATGAAGAAGCTGTCAGTATATCAACAAACATTGCCACTACTTTTGATGCAAATGTAAGCACAGATGTTTTAACTATTAACTTTGATGCTTCTATTGAAGTGCATCGCATAAAAGATAATATGAGCGAAGATGTATTTGGTACGGAGAGGATAACCGGGGAAGGTTCAATAAACGGACCGGTATTGACCTTCAATCCTTTCAGCGATTTAACTTATGGGAGCAGGTACAGGGTTTTAATAACAACAGCCGTAGAGGATGCCGTCGGCAATCATACTGCCTCAAATTACACATGGTTTTTCAACACAATATATTCTGCCGCTGAAGAAAATGCCGTAATAGCCAGCGATGACAGAACAAAGGTTTCTTTACCTGCTAATACTCTACCATCCAATGGCTTTGTTGATATTAATATGGACCCTTTGACTTCACACACATTATCTGCCGACTTATCAGCTGCTGAAGCCCAGATTATTGGATTGGGTGATCCTTATCTATATCCAATTAACGCCACAATGAAAGAATTTGTTGTGTATGAAGGACAGTCTACATTATACGGCGATCAGGCATTAAACGGACAGGTAACTGTTGACCTGCCATTTGAAAACAACAACGGTGACAGATATGTGGACAATACAGACCCTCCAATACTGGTAGACAACTTAACAATGTATTATTTGGATACAGAATCAAACAAATGGATGCCTATAGCCGGTCCAACTATATATGAAGCAACAAATGTTGTTTCTTCTAGAGTATCAAGATTATCTATTTTTGTATTAATGGGGCATATGTCGCCGGGATTAAAAGATTCATATGCCTTCCCTGTTCCTTTTATGCCCAATGATAACCCGAACCATACGAATATTACATTCACAAAATTACTGCCGTACTCCAAAATTAGAATCTACACCTCTACCGCAAAAGAAGTAATAGAGCTTAACGCGGATTACCTGGGATCAGATATTCACTGGGATACTAGGAATTCTGCCGGCAACAAGGTAGCCAGCGGGGTTTATATCTACCACATACAGCTCGGCGGCGACTCTAATTCCAACAAACTCATCATAATAAGATAATGATCGGGTTTTCCCACATAATCGGAAAAGCTATTCGGAGTCTTTCTTAATTTGATTCTTGTTTTCTATCTATCAATCTGTAAATAACGTCTTTCTACTCTTATAAGCTTTTTATTGTATCTACAATTCCGTTGCTGTTTATTTCTATTTTCACTGAAATGAGTTATATGCTGACGAGTGAGAAACTGTCAAAAGGGAGAAATTTTGAAAAAGGATTCAACGAGTGGGAGTCAATAGTCCAGACCCCATAATCTCTGTTCAAAGTAAATTCTTTTATTACTTCTTTAAGTTTGTTGAGTTTGCAACCAGTGTACTGCCTGCGCATATCATTCTTAATAATGATATCGCCGAAAGAATAGCCAGATAGCTGGTCTTTCTGTTGCTTGGGGATGGCACGTTTTCCACTCTTGTAAATATGGTCCCGAATTTTCCTTTTACGGAAACTTCGTGTATGTTTCTTTTGATATTCGGATCTGCTATTATTCTTACCTTTGTTCTGCCGATTCTGTTTGAGGCTATGGCCAGAACTGCTGATACATTAATGTTTGCAGGAAAACCTTCTATGGCCTCAAAGACGCTGCCTGTAAATATAACTTTTTCTTCTTTTAAACTTTCTATGTTAATTTTATTCTTTTTTATATAAGGAGCCCCTGCTAATCCTTCCGGGGGTTTTCTTGTTATGAGTGAAACCTCGTCTATCCCTGCTATACTGCCTGCCTGAACAGCATCCACCCCTGCTATAGCGCCGTTCGGTATATATACTTTTGTATTATTTCTTAATATGCGGTTAAGCAAAAACCTATCCTTTAACAGTCCTCCGGCACTCAATACAAATAGCTCTTTTCCATATTTGATTACCTGTTCTACTATTTCAGGCAGAGCATCCACTGAAGCAGTTTCTACCACCAGATCAACAGAAGAAATGAGTTTGTTTAATGTTAAATTTTTTACGGGCAATTTTAGACTTTTAATTAATTGCTTGCTCTTTTTTGGGTCTTTGTCGCAAACAGCAATTAATTTCGCAGGTATTAATTTCTTTTTTAAGGCAAGAGCTATTTCGGTACCTATGCTTCCACAACCTATAATGCCTATTTTTTTAATTTTTTTCACAGATTATAGCGGCTATAAATACTCAATCAATTTCGTTATTTATTTGACATGATATTTATTTATCTAAACAATAATCCTGTCACTAAATTCCATCTGTCCATCTGTCAACAACGTCCCCTATATGACGTCGAGCATTCTTTTAATAGAACCGAGAGCCCGCTCTCTAATTTTTCTAGGTACTTCTATCTGGGTTTTTAGGAAAAGCAATGAATCATGAAGAGTTTCTAGACTATTCTTTTTCATATTAGGGCATACTATTCTTGATGAAGCCGGTATGAATGTTTTTTGAGGATTTTCTTTTGAAAGCCTGAAAAGCATGCCTACTTCAGTACCGACAATAATTTCACTGGTAGTGGCTTCTTTCGCGTATTTTAACATCTTGGCTGTAGAACACACATAATCCGCCATTGCTAAAATCTCAGGTTCGCATTCGGGATGCGCTATAAAACTTGCTTCCGGATAGGCCTGCTTAACAGCAATAACATCCTGCACTGTAAGCCAAACATGCGTTGGACAGAACCCTTTCCAACAAATAATATTTTTGTTTGTAAAGCTCGAAACATATCTTCCTAAGTTTTTGTCCGGCACAAAAATAATCTCGTCTTCTTTTACGGAATTTACCACCTGGATAGCGTTTGAAGAAGTACAGCATATATCAGACTCAGCCTTTACTTCAGCCGAAGAGTTAACGTAGCATACAACTGCTGCATTCGGGTGTTCTGCCTTCATCTGCCTTAACTGCTGAGCATTTATCATGTCAGCCATAGGGCAGCCGGCATTCGGATTCGGCATCAGTACAGTTTTTTCAGGGTTAAGTATGGCAGCGGTCTCAGCCATAAAATGCACTCCGCAGAAAACAATTACATCTGCCGTGGTTTTGCTTGCAGCTCTGGCTAATTCTAATGAATCGCCCGTAATATCCGCATTTGCCTGTATATCATCCGGCTGATAATTATGGGCTAGTATTACCGCCTTTAATCTTGTTTTTAACTCCTGAATTTCCTGTAATAAATTTTTCGTGGTTATATCCATAAATATTCTTAAAAAAGCCTCCTACACCTTGAAGTATTTTGTAAGCAAAACGATCTTGCTTTCTAAGTCGCTAAATTTACTCCTTATATTTTCTTGCGTTTCGTTTTTATCAACAGCCAGTTTTATTGCTTCTATTATACTTCTGATCTCACTGATTCTTTGTCTGTCCTCATCTATGGCATTTCGGAACTTACCGGACATCTGCTGCAACTGTATGGAAATTTCCTTTAGCTCATCGCCCTTCCTCAAGGAAGCGCTGGCCTTTAGATTACCTTCTCCAAAATTCCTAATGACACGATCCAAAGCAAATACAGCTCCTGCCAGACTATGAGAAGAAAATATGCTGTGTACACCAAAGGCAAGTAACAGAATTATAACCACTATAATAAATGTTTTGGTAGAAACCCATGCAATTTCAGCGACACGATCACTGATTAACAAGCTTTTAAGTGTGGCGGCTAATTCGTTTTGCAGGAACACATACAGTACTACAGATGTAATCAGCACAATACTCAATGTCTTCAGCAAATACCGGATTTGAATTTTAGGCCTTACAAAAAAATGTTGTCTGGTCATACATTAATCCCCTCATTTGCGAAATAGTTCTATATTATCGATAAGTCTTACCCTTTTTATCCAAACGGCTGCTGCTATAAGCATACTGTCTTTAAATAATTCAACTGGTGAAAAATTATCCCTATCAACTATCTCAAAATACTCAATACGGGAACCGGGTATTTTATTAATAAAGCTCCGGAAAATTCTATTCAGATCCTTCTTACTATTGAAATTGCAATATTTTATCATAAATTTAATGTTTTTTAAAGCTTCATAAATCAATGGAGCTGATTTTCTTTGATTTGCTGAGAGATAGGTATTCCTGCTTGAAAGCGCAAGGCCATCCCTATCCCTGACTGTAGCACAACCGATTATCTTAACCGGAAAATTTAAATCCTCCGCAAGTTTCTTTATTATCCCAAACTGCTGATAATCCTTTTTACCGAAGTAAGCTTTATTCGGCTGAATAATGTTTAATAGCTTCGTTACAACAGTTGATACGCCCTTAAAATGAGAAGGCCTGCCTTCCCCGCACAGATACTTATCTAAATCTTTAACCTCAACATAAGTATTGAATTTTTCAGCATACATCTCAGCTGCTTTGGGAATAAACACAGCATCTGCATTATTCTTAGTAAGGAGTTTGATATCCTCCTTCTCTTTTCTTGGATACCTGGAATAATCCTCATTAGGAGAGAATTGCGTCGGATTGACAAAAATTGACACAACAGTTACATCATTTTCTTTTACACTTCTTTTTACCAGCGATATATGTCCTTCGTGTAAAGCGCCCATAGTCGGCACCAAACCAATTGTTTTTCTTTTGGATCTTATTTTATCTAAATAAACCTTTATTTTATCAATTTTCCTAAAAATCTTAAGATTCATTGTGATTTATTTTTCTAAATAATTTTTGAAAAATGAGCCGATCTTTTTTTCGTACTCATATGCATTTCCAGCATATGCCCCTAAATGATCCGCGCCTTGAACAATCCACAACTCTTTGGGCTGCTTTGCCTGTTCGAATAAAGCCCTCCCTTCTTCTACAGGCATCCTCAGATCTTGACCGCCTTGTATTATAAGTAAAGGCCTCGGCGAGATATCAGCTATGTAATTAACAGGTGAGTAGTCAGCCAGATTAATACCTAAACGAATGCGAACAAATATAAGCGCTATATCTACTAATGGAAATTTAGGGAACCCGTAGAATAACTTTGCATATCTTATTATTACTTTAGGAACATCACTGAACGGACTGTCCGCTGCTACTACACTTACCCTCTCATCTTCGCTGGCTACCATCAAACTAACCGAACCTCCCATAGAAAAACCCAATACACCAATTTTTTTGGCTTTTTCCCTTTTTTCTTTTTTTAAGAACTCTATTGCAGCTTTTAAATCCCGCATCTCGAAAAACACTAATGAAGAAGCATCCCCGCCGCTTTCTCCGTGATTACGGAAATCAAAATACAATAAATTCATATTATACCTTCTTAGAAACTGTGTGCCCGGCAATACATCAGCTTTATTTGTACCCCAACCATGACAGATTATCACTGTATTATTTGCATTTTCAGCAGGCACGAACCAGCCGGAAATTTTTATATTATCAGCTGTATAAAATGATACAGCTTCAAACTCTAGTCCGTAATCACAGGGATTAGTTTCAATCTTCATCTTAGGAGTATGTATAATTAAATTTGATGAATACCAGCCCCAGAAAACAATAACTACTAAAGCTGTTGTAAAGATTGCAACTGCAGTTGATATTTCCATAAAAATGAATTTTCTAAATGACTTGGTTAAACGATGGGTATAATCCTTTAATTTAATTAGCTGTACCCCAATCAATGAGCTGCTGCTCCTTTAGAATGAATGATCTTGATCCGGGAATTTACCGTTTTTGACATCATCTATATATGATTTTACAGCCTCGGGAATAAGCTTGCCAAGATTCAAATATTTCTTAACAAATTTCAATTTTAAATATAAATCCATACCCAGCAGATCATCTATTACTAAAACCTGCCCATCACAGTATTTTCCGGCGCCAATGCCGATTGTAGGAACTGAAACTTCCTCAGTGATAATTTTAGCCAATTTGTAAGGAATGCATTCCAGGACAATCGCAAATACGCCGGCTTTTTCAAGTAATTTTGCATCCTTCCTTATTTTTTTTCTATCCTCCCGCGTCCTGCCCTGAATCTTAAATCCCCCCAGTTGATGAAGAGATTGAGGAGTTAAGCCTAAATGTCCCATAACAGGCATATTATTTTTAACCAATGCTTCTATAACCGGAATGACCTTCTCTCCGCCTTCAATCTTAACAGCTTCCGCGCCTGCTTCAGCAAAGAATCTTCCGGCATTTCTTACAGAATCTTCAACACTTACCCCATAGCTTAAAAAAGGCATATCAGCTACAAGCAAAGCTTTTGAATTGCCTTTCTTTACAGCTTTTGTAAAAAGCAGCATCTGATCAACTGTGCAAGAAAGCGTATTTTCATTGCCCAGCAGGACCATATTTAAAGAGTCACCAACCAGAATTATATCAACACCAGCATCATTAAGTTGTTTTGCATGAGCGTTATGATAACAGGTAAGCATAGCTATTTTCTCGCTTCTACGCTTCATCTCAATAATGTTTTGTATGGTTATTTTATTCATCTCAAAAAATCAGCCTTATATTTAAGCAATAAATCTTTACTGTTCAGAGCAGATTTATTTACCAAACCATTATCAACAAAACCTGCTTTCAATTCAAGAAGAGGTTTTAACCAAAACACTCTTGAATATAAATCTTTATGAGGAACTTTTAATCTCGAACTGCTGAATTCAACTCCTTCATAATTTATTATATCAATATCAATTATTCTCGGGCCCCATCTTTGATCGGTTTCAATCCTTCCAATCGATCTTTCCACCCGCTTAATAAATTCTAAAAGCTTCAATGGTTTTAGTAATGTATTAATTTTGATAACCGCATTAAGGAAATCAGGTTGATTAATAAATCCTACAGGCTTTGTTTCATAAACATTGGAATATTTCAGAATATCCGTGTGTTTAAATGATCTCAAATATTTACAAGCTAACCTCAAATATATTAGGCGTTCACCAAGATTACTTCCTAACCCCAGGTAAACCGCATATTTTTCAGGATTCATTTATAAAATATTTATTTGCTTAAAGTCTCTACCATTTAACGGCATTAATTTTTTCCACTGACTCTCTGAGTACCTCTTCATTTACAGTTAACGCAAAACGAACATAACCTTCGCCTGAAGGCCCAAAACCCACACCCGGGGTTGCTATAATATTTGCTTCATCCATTAATCTTAGACAGAGTTGTTTGGAACCAATTTGTTTTGGAGGTTTTGCCCATACATAGAATGTAGCCTTTGGTTCATCTATCTCCCAACCGGCTTCTTTCATCAAACCGACAAAGACATCCCTTCTGCTTTTATATATCTTTCTAATAGGGTCCGTTAGCTCGTAATAGTTGTTCAATGCGGTAACTGCGGCTTCCTGCACCGCATTAAACACGCCTGAATCATAACTGTCCTTCACAACCTTAAGCCCTTCTATTATCTTTCTATTGCCGGCAGCCCAACCTATGCGCCAGCCTGTCATATTGAATGTCTTTGACAGCGAATGAAACTCTATACCTACATTCATAGCGCCTTTTACTGATAAGAAACTAACAGGCGGTTTATCAAAATACAATTCCGAATAAGCCGCATCGTAAGCAATTAAAATACCGTATTTTTCCGCAAACTCAACTACTTTATTAAGAAACTCTTCAGTTGCTAATGCCGAGGTTGGATTGTTTGGATAATTAAGAAACATGCATTTTGCTTTATTTAAAACATTTTTCGGGATTGCTTCTAAATCCGGCATGAATCCATTCTCTTTAAGAAGCGGCATATAATATGGCTTTGCATCTGCAAAAATACTTGCATGGTAATACAGCGGATATCCCGGCTCAGGCACTAATACTACATCATCAGTATCTACAAAAGCCAGCAGAAGATGGGCTAAACCCTCTTTTGAACCAATTAGAGGTATTATCTCCCTGTCCAAATCCAACTGTATATTAAACCTGGCCCTCATCCATTTTGCCACAGTTTCTCTGAAAGAAGTTAATCCGATTCCAAAAGGGTAATGGTGATTACTTGGATTTTTCAAAGCTTCCTGCCCGGCTTTGACTATTCTTTCAGGTGTAGGCATATCAGGATCACCGACACCCAGCGAAATAATCTTTCTTCCTTGCTGCTGAGCTTCGAATTTCTTTCTGTCTATTTCGGCAAACAGGTACGGCGGAAGCTGTTCAAACCTCTTGTTCGTTTTCACATCCATACTATTAATTCTCTAACTTTCTATAAGATTTCTTTATTTCAATCCTAAAATATCGTTCATAGAATACAAACCCGGCCCTTTCCCTTTCAGCCAGATGGCCGCCCTAATCGCTCCCTCAGCGAGTGCATCTCTGGAAAATGCCCTATGTTTTAATTCTATACTTTCAGTTGAAGAAGCAAAACAGATTGTATGGTCGCCTATTATATTTCCTGCCCTTATTGAATGTATTCCGATTTCTTTCTTTTTCCTTTCTCCGACATTCCCAGATCTTCCGTAAACAACTGAATCACCCAAAGAGTATCCTAGTTCTTTGCTGACAATTTCCGCTATTCTTTTAGCTGTTCCGGAAGGGGCATCCTTCTTCTTATTATGATGAGCCTCGATTATCTCAACATCATAACCATTTAGCAGTCCTGCTGCTTCTTGAATGATCTTAAACAATACATTTACCCCTACACTCATATTCGGGGCAAAAACAACCGGTACAGAATTTGAATAATTATTAATCTCTTTTATTTGTTTGTCGTCGAATCCAGTAGTCCCTATAACAATACCCTTCTTATGTTTGCTGGCAGCTTCTAAATATTGTAAAGAAGATTTCGGCGAAGTAAAATCTATTACAATATCACATTGATCTATCACCTTAACTAGATCTGATGTTACAATGAGCCCGGGGAAGAGCTCTTTCCCAAAGCAATCGCAGTCGCTTCTATCTACAAGCCCTTTAACAGAAATCCTGTTTTCATTCCTAGCCAGATCAGTAATCCTTGAGCCCATCCTCCCGCATGCACCGGTAATTATTACATTCACCATACATACACTCCTTATGACGAGATTTATCAATTACACTTTTACTGTATTTTTCAGTAACCCGTAGCTCATCAACAACTTTTGCAGCTTATCCTTATTATCCTTCTGCATCTTGCATAACGGAAGCCTGACTTCCCCGGAGCAAAGCCCCATTAATTCAAGAGCCGTTTTAACAGGCATCGGATTTGTTTCCATAAAACACGCTTTAATCAGAGGATAAAGCTTGTTATGAAAAGTCCTTGCTTGATCCCAATCGTTATCGCTTACAGCCTGACAAAGTGAACGTACATCCCTCGGCGCCAAATTAGCAACGACTGAGATTACTCCCCTGGCACCTACGGCCATAAGAGGCAGTGTCTGAGAATCATCACCGGACAGAACGAAAAAATCGGAACGCGCCTGACTGATAATCTCGGTAGATTGATCAATGCATCCGGATGCTTCTTTAATACCAACAATAGTCGGGCACTCTTTCATAAGCTTCAATACTGTTGGAGGCAGTATATTTACACCGGTTCTTCCGGGCACATTATAAATTATTATCGGAATATCGACTTCCCCTGATATCTTTTTATAATGCTCAAACAAGCCGTCTTGCGTTGGTTTGTTATAGTACGGCGTAACAACAAGAGCCGCGTCAGCTCCGCATTTTTTCGCCATTCTAGTTAACTGAATAGTATGAGCGGTATCATTTGTACCCGTGCCGGCCACCACGGGAACCTTATTATTCACTGCTTCAACAACAACTGAAAATACCCGCTCCCTTTCATCTGATGAAAGGGTCGCCGCTTCCCCTGTAGTTCCGCAAGGAACTATTCCCTGGGTTCCTGCATCCAACTGATATAATACCAGCTCTCTGAACTTTTTTTCATCGATCTTGTTTTTTAAGAACGGTGTTACGATAGCAACAAATGAACCTGAAAACATTTAAAACCCCCCATAATACCTGCTTTATTTACCAAAAAATATACTGCTAAATTAAATTGAAACTTCACCTTCAAAAGATATCTTTGCAGGACCTTCGAGATATACATCCTTAAAAGGAACCTCCGAATTACTCTTATGGAAATGAACAATAAGCTCTTCGCCTCCTATTGTTTTGCACCTAACCGGAGTATCACAAAAATTCTTGCTTGCGGCAATTAATGCAGCAGCCACAGCCCCGGTTCCGCATGCCAACGTCTCTGACTCAACTCCCCTTTCATAAGTCCTCACGTGTATCAAATGACGGCTTTTTTTAACTATAAAATTCACGTTTGTCCCAGCCGGCTGAAAGTATGTATGAAACCTTACCTTTCTGCCTATATCCTCAACCGAAACACCATTATAACTATCCAAAATAATCACTGTATGAGGCACACCTGTATCTATTGAACTTAAGATTAAAATTTTGTCATCTATTTTTAATTCAATATTACGCACCAAGTTCTTCGGTTGAGACATAGCAATTTTAACTATCTCTTTATTAATTGACACATCTATCGGACCAACATCTGACTCCAGAATAAACTTTTTGGGCGCCATGCCCTTTTTATGTGCATATAGAGAGATGCATCTTGCTCCGTTTCCGCAAAAACTTGCAGGCGAACCATCAGCATTATAGTATTTCATTTTAATACTTCCTGGCGCGCCGTTTTTTAATACCAGTAATCCATCAGCGCCGATTGAATACCTTCTATGGCATATTTTCTTTGCAATTCTGCTTGCAGAGTTGCCGATATGTGCGCGGGTGTCATCTATAACAATAAAGTCATTCCCGCCGCCTTCCATTTTTGTAAAGTGGAGAATCCCCTTCATGTTAAATAAACCTTTCGCCCTCTATTAGGTTGCTGTATGTTTCTCTTTTGCGGACAACAGTGTAGCTGCTGCCGCTTACCATTACTTCCGCAGCCCTAGTCCTGGAGTTATAATTTGAAGACATACTGAACCCGTATGCTCCGGCATCTTTTACGGCAATATATTCACCGGCCTTACATGCCGCCATAGTCCTATTTTTTGCAATATAATCTCCGGTTTCACAAACAGGGCCCACAACATCTGCAACTATATTTTTTCTCTTCAGTTTCTTTAACGGCAAAATTGCGTGATAAGCATCATACAGTGACGGCCTGACTAAATCATTCATAGCGGCGTCCACAATAATAAAATTCTTGGGATATACATTCTTGCAGTATATAACCCTGGTTACCAAAATTCCGCTGGGTCCGGATATAAATCTTCCCGGCTCTACAATCAACATTAGATTATTCTGCTTTATCAAAGGAGCCATCTCTTTAGATAATTCTTCCAACGGGAACAGTTTTTCCTTTTCTGAATAAGCAATTCCAAAACCACCGCCGATATCTATTATCTTAAGCTGAATACCCATAATAGAAAGACAATTTACTATTTCCATTAACTTTCTGATGCCTTTAACATATGGATTTACTTCCTTTATCTGAGAACCTATATGCATATGCACGCCTATAACATTTAGGTTCGGCAATCTGGTTGCTTCAACATATGCCTCAAGAACATGAGGAAAATTAATACCGAACTTAGTTTCTGCTTTGCCGGTTTTTACATGATGATGCGTATCCACTTCAATATCCGGATTTATTCGAATAGCAATAGGAGCTATGCGCTTTTTCCTTTTCGCAACCCTGCTGATACTCATTAACTCTTCCAGAGATTCAATATTGAACAATTTTATTTTAGATTCTAAGGCATAAGAAATTTCATCTTCCGTTTTACCAACCCCCGAATAGACAATTTTTTTTGGTGAGATCCCAGCCTTAAGAGCTCTGTAAAGTTCACCGCCGGAAACTATATCAGCCCCGCATCCTCTCTTAGCAAGTTCATGCAATAACGCTAAATTAGAATTTGATTTGACTGCAAAACAAATAACATGATTAAACTTGCTTAAAGTTTTCTCTATTGCAGAATAATTACCGAGAAGCTCTTTTCTCGAGTATATAAACACAGGGGTCTTAACCTTTTCAGCAAGCTTCTCAATATCAACATCCTCTAAAAATAAACTTTTGTTTTTATAATGCAGACTCATTTTACCTGTTTGAATAAGCCCTCCATTCTTTCGACAATTTTTCGCTGTACTTAACAAGCTGCTTGCTTTGCGCATATTCAAAAACTTTATCTAAATATTGCAAAGCTTTCTTAATATCATTTTTTTGCTGACTAATAACCGCTAAGAAAAAATATGCGACAGCATTCGTCCTGTCCATTTTAATTGTCTGATTGAAATAAGTCTCTGCTGTTTTATTATTGCCAGATCTAAAATTAACAATACCTAAGTAGAGTACCGCTTCATCATCCAACGGATCAATTGCTAAAGCTTTCTTATATGCCGAAGCAGCTTTTTCATATTGATTATTAGTAAAATGCAAATACCCAATACGAGAGTGATATTCAGGCCTTATCTCAATTTCCAAAGATTTCTCCTGCATCTCAATGGCTCTAGGTATATCATTGAGTTTTTCAAGCACAAGCGAGGCTAGATTATATGTCTCTATATTCGCTTTCCCCATATCAAAAACTCTTCCTAGTTCCATCAGCGCCATATCCATCAATCCTTGACGCCAATAAATCCTTCCAAGCCCAACATATGCCATCCAAAAATGTTTATCATTTTTTACGCACAACTTATAATATTTTAATGCTTCCTCGAGTATATCCACACCCTCATAGCTTTTTGCCAGCTCAAATAAAATATCAGGATTTTTCTTCCCGGATTCTAACGCCATATTAAAGTAATTTATAGCTTTTTCATATTTGCCAAGAGCTATAAAAGATTTTCCCAAACGAGCGCTAATTGTAAACATCTCCTTTTTTGAGAGGTTTAGCTGCATTAAATCCTCATCTATCCTTGAGGCCTTTTCATACTCTTTGTCGCTAAAATATAATTTTGCTTTACTCAAATAATATTTTTTCCAGCGCTTTAAGTTCTTCTTACTGTCGCTTTTATGCTCTGCAATTAGCTTATCGGTCTGGTATTCATTCTGACACCAACCGGGTATATGAATAGCCGCCATTAATACTGCAGTTATAATTAGTTTATATATTCTAGTAATCATTAAATTCCGCTAATCCTTATTTTTATTTGTCATATCAAAAGTTTTGTTGATTATAATACTTTTCACATTTTCAATGGCATTTCTTGCGGCCTTTTCCCCGGAATCGATTGCTTCCTTACTCCTCCACAGCTCAAATGTAGTAATGTCCTTGATCATAGGTTTAATAAGCACGTCCGCAGATTTTGATAGTTCATTGCTCAAAACCAATCCCTGGATATAGATAGCCTGGTTTAATATCTGCAGCACATTATCAAGCTTATACTTTGAAAAATCCGCTTCCAGAGGAACTGCAATTATTATGTCAGCTCCCATCATCTTAGCAACATCTGTTGGCAGGTTATCGACTAAACCGCCGTCCACTAAAAAACGGTGCCTATATTCGACAGGGCTGAACAAACCGGGGATGGTCGAACTTGCCCTTACGGCAGTCAATACATCACCCTCCTTAAAAATTATCTTCTCACCCGTATGAACATCGGTTGCTATACAAACAAATGGGATATCCAGATCTTCAAATCTTTTATCACCTAAAAATTTACTCAGGTAACGCTCCATCTTTTTATTAGAAAGCAAGCTTTCTGCCATTAATAATTTCACCAGAGCCGCAGTGGAAATATTAGTCAGCGTATTCCATCCGGTATTTTCACCGAGACTCTCAATCTCTTTTATGCTCATACCAGCACAGTATAGAACACCTACAATAGAACCGACGCTTGTCCCAATAACCAGATCAATAGGGATTGACTCCTGCTCCAGGACTTTCAAAACACCTATATGCGCCAATCCTCTGGCCCCCCCGCCTCCAAGCACCAGAGCGATTTTGGGCCTTTTACTCTGAGGAAGTGATAACACATCTCCCCACAAGAAATCTATGAGAACTTCTTTTTCTTTTTCTTTTGATAAAGAACACAAATTTCCGGGAATTGTTAATATTATGCAGAGTACTAGTATTAGGTATTTGCTCATTGTTCCAGCGTCCTCCCTACAACATATTCCAAAGTTAATTGAGCATTAATTGCGCGCGAAAGCGCTTCTAAATACTGATTATTAATCTCCGCTTCATATTTGATCAAATTCTTTCTTTTTTCAAAATTAACAGTCCTTGATAATCCATTATTTTCAGACACTATCTTTTTTAGAATATCTTCACGAAAGGATTCTATCCTGCTTAATGCATCTGCTTGAGAATTATACTCATTAAAGGCCTTGCGAACCTGCAGATGGACTAAATCCTTTGTAGTGTTGCGGGTAAGCTTTCCCTTTCTTGCTTGAGCCCTTTTCTGCCTGACACGCGACCATTGAGCCCAACCATCAAAAATTGGCAGATTCAAGCTCAAAGTTGCGTTCCAATTCTCATCTTCTAAAGGGAATCCGGAACCGGAAAATTCATATCCGGTGCCGAAAAGCACCTTGGGATACCTTTCTGCTTTAGAAAGATTCACTACTAAAGTATCAATTTCTTCCTGAAACTGTGACGCCTTTAGCTCGGGCCTGAATGCTTCAGCCCATGCAAGGCATTTGTTCAGATCAATATCAACTTTTTTAAACTCTAAACTGCCGTCTAATACAACATTCAAGTCCTGCTCGATATTCATATTATGTATAAAATCCAGCAAAGCTCCTTGCTTATCCCGATTAAGCGAGTCAATCCTCCCGTTTAAGGAATTAATCTCCATTAACAACTGAAGTGAATCGTAATCACTCAAAGAAGTCGAATACCTTTCATCAAGAAGCTGCAATTGATTTAGTCCTTTAATTAAGCCGGTTTTTTTCTCCTGCAGCAAAAGCAATCTATAAAAAGAGGTTCTTACTTTATAAACGATCTCATTTTTAATCTCATTATATCTGCTCTTTGCCTGTTCAAAAAAGATATTCGCCAAACGCTTTGTGGACAATATCTGTCCGCCTTTATAGATAACCTGCTTCATTACTGCCCTGGCATTTATATACGGTTTTGTATCATCCATATAAGGATTCAAGAGCACCGATCCAAAATCTCCGGATAAGGGATAGAACGATTGAACCTCAAAAAAAGTTGCGTTTGTCTGAAGTTCTACTTGAGGATACATCAGCGAATACGCCTCCTTAACACGGCTTTGGGCTAACTTGATTTCTTCCTGAGCAAAAAGTATAGATTGATTATTCTTCATAGCATCTTCAACACTTTTATCTACTGTGTAGATGCGCTCTGAAGTAATCTCAGAATACAAAGAGCCGCAAAAAGCAAATATTGCAACAAAAATTATATATTTTCTCATGAGCAATCAATATCACAAATTTATTAAGCGGTCAAATTAAGACCGCTCAAATTGCTTTAAGCTTTCTATCGAGTTCCTTCATTTGTATACTCAAAGCAGCAGGGCTTGTCCCACCCTTAGAAATTTTACTCTTTACTATATTTTCGATACTCAATTTGTTATAAACATCTTCATCAAACTTTGATGAAAACTTTTTTAGCTGCTTTAACGGGATATCTGTTAAATTCAATCTCTTTTTAACGGCAT
Source organism: bacterium (assembly GCA_043809745.1). Taxonomy (GTDB): domain Bacteria; phylum Elusimicrobiota; class JBDRMW01; order JBDRMW01; family JBDROU01; genus JBDROU01. The sequence goes on along the minus strand of JBDROU010000081.1, from coordinate 77,405 downwards.
ATTCAACAATTGATCTAACTATACCATGACTCTTTCTGAACGGCACTTCCTTTTTTGCAAGATAATCTGCCAGCTCGGTAGCTTCCAAAAATCCGAATTTACACGCATCTTCCATTTTTTGCTTATTAATTTTTAAGCTATTTATAAATCCGATAGTCATATCAACTGCATTTTCAACTATATCCACAGCATTAAAAAGAATCCTCTTATCTTCCTGCATGTCTCTGTTATAACTGAGAGGCGTTCCTTTCATTATGGTTAATATTGAAACCAGATCCCCGGTAAGCAACCCGCTCTGCGCTCTCAAGAGCTCTAAATAATCCGGGTTTCTTTTCTGCGGCATTATGGATGACCCAGAACTGTATTTATCGTTTAACTCTATAAACCCGAATTGGGTTGTCGACCAGATAATAAAATCCTCAGCAAATCTGGAAAGATGCACACCCAGAATAGCCAAAGCTGATATATATTCAATTAAGAAATCTCTGTCGCTTACTGTATCTATTGAATTCATACTTAAAGCGGTAAAGCCCAAAATCTTCGCGGTAGCGTCCCTGTCGATCGGGAAAGAAGTCCCGGCCAAAGCGCACGCTCCAAGAGGATTTTCATCTGCCCTTTTTAAACAATCATTAATTCTGCCGAGATCCCTGAGAAACATCCAGCCGAAAGCAAGTATATAATGACTGAATAGAACAGGTTGCGCTTCCTGAAGATGAGTAAATCCTGGCATAATAACATCTTTGTGCTTTTTTGCGGTATTAATTAAAGCAATAATCAATTCCTTGATTTTTTTCTTATCCCTTTTTATAGTTTCTTTTAAGTACATCTTTGTATCAAGCGCCACCTGGTCATTTCTGCTTCTTGCTGTATGAAGCTTACCTCCGATCTCGCCGATCCTCTTAATGAGTTCCTTCTCAATAGCTGTATGAATATCCTCACCCTTTAATGCCAGTGATCCTTTTTTGAGATCAGAAATCATAGCTTGAAGCGCAGAGATTATCTTGTCTGAATCAGCCTTGTTTATTATTCCGCATTTCATAAGCATCCTGCAATGCGCTATACTGCCGTTCAAATCATATTCAGCCAGTCTCTTGTCAAAACTTAAAGAACTGATAAAATCCAAATCACCCATTACATTCTCCTGTCTTTCCTCTTTAATGCAGCTATCTTGGTTGGAAGCCCAAAAAGATTTATAAACCCTTCTGCGTCGTATTGGTTAAATAAATTATCCTCTTCAAACGTGGCAAGCTCCTGCCAATAAAGAGATTTTTTCGATTCCCTTCCATAAATAATGCAATTGCCTTTATATAATTTGAGTTTAACAACTCCTTCGACATTTTCCTGTAAAACTCCGAAAAACTTATCTAAAGCTTCTCTAAGAGTTGAGTGCCATAAACCGTAATAAACAAGTTCGCTGTATTTAACAGACAAATACTGTTTCATTCTAAAACTATCCCTGTCCAGCACCAGATTCTCTAATTCATTATGAGCCGTATATAGGATTGCAGCTGCGGGTGATTCATAAACCCCCCTCGATTTCATCCCGACCAGCCTATTCTCTACCAGATCCACCCTGCCGATCCCGTTTCTCCCGCCGATTTTATTCAGCGTATGTAAAAGAACAACAGGATCTAACAACTTATTATTCAGCGTTACCGGGATCCCCTTCTTAAATCCTATTTCTATTATCTCAGGCTTGTCGGGCGCTTTCTCAGGCGAGACAGTCAGCTCGAACATATCCTCTTTTGGATGATTCGCAGTATCTTCCAGAATGCCGCCTTCGTAACTAATATGCCAAATATTCTTATCAGAGGAATAAGGTTTTTCCTTAGTTATGGCAACCGGAATCTTAAACCTTTTCGCATACTCAATCTCATCCTTCCTGGATTTTAGTTCCCACTCTCTCCACGGAGCAATTATTTTTAATTCCGGGGCTAATGCCTTAAAAACCAATTCAAATCTAACCTGATCATTTCCCTTGCCTGTAGCGCCATGGCTGAGCGCCCATGCGTCTTCCTTTCTTGCAACTTCCACAACCTTTTTAGCAATTATCGGCCTGGCAATAGATGTCCCTAAAAAATATTTATTTTCGTATACCGCGCCGGCTTTTATGCACGGAAATATATAATCTACCACAAATTCTTTTGCTGCATTTATAATATATGCTTTGGAGGCTCCGCTTTTAAGCGCTTTTTGCTTAAGCCCATTAAGCTCCTGCCCCTGTCCCACATCTATACAAACAGCAATAACATCGGCATCATATTTTTGCTTCAACCAATGTATTATTATTGAGGTATCCAGACCGCCCGAATAAGCTAAAACAATTTTTCTTTTACTTTTCATCATTCATTTCCCCTATCTTTACGAATATCTCTATGAATTATACCGCTTTAAATGCAGCATATACTAGCACTTTTTTAGGGCTTCCCTCAACACCGAAATTGCGTAATCTATATCTTTATTATTTATAATAAAAGGAGGCAGAAATCTAATAACTGTATCATTAGTGCAATTTAGCAGTAATTTTTTAGATTGCGCAAATTCTACAACCGGCATACCAGGCTTGTTAAGCTCCATCCCAATCATCAAACCTACACCCCTGACATCTTTAATTACCGGGAATTCGCTCTTCAACTTAACCAGCAAATTTAAGAAATACCTGCCTAACCCTGATACCCGTGAAAGCAGTTTATCATTTAATTGATTTAAAACCTCTATGCCCGCTGAACACGAAACCGGATTCCCTCCAAAAGTCGATCCGTGATCGCCGTACCCAAAAATTGAATTCAATTTTGGATTTACAACTGCTGCCCCGAGCGGCAGCCCTCCTCCTAATCCTTTTGCCATACAAAGAATGTCCGGCTCTACACCGAAATGCTCATATGCAAATAGTTTCCCGGTTCTTCCTAATCCGCATTGAACCTCATCAAAAATTAGTTTTATATCTTTTTCGGAAGATATTTCCCTAATATCCCGTAAAAAATTTTTATCGGCAACATTAACACCGCCCTCTCCCTGGATCGGCTCCAGCATAATAGCGCAGGTTCTGGGTGTAATATTACCGGTTACAGATTTCATATCGTTAAAGACAGCGAACTTAAATCCGGGCACAAGAGGCATGAAGTTCTTCTGAAATTTCATTTGTACAGTTGCGGAAAGAGCCCCTAATGTCCTTCCGTGAAAAGAATTATGAAAAACAATTATCTCATCTCTTTCGCCTCTTCCGAATTTCTTGGCAATTTTTATTGCTGTTTCGGTTGATTCAGATCCGGAATTACAGAAGAAAACCCTCCCATTTAAAGACCTCCTGCTTAAAATTTGGGCGAGTTTAATCTGAGGCATTGTATAATAGAGATTCGAAACGTGCATTAGTTTTCCCGACTGTTTCTTAACCGCCCTCAAAACCTTTGGATTCACATGCCCAACGTTTGTAACACTCAAACCCGAAAAGAAATCCAAGAATCTTTTATTCTCATGGTTCCAAACATATTTTCCTTTGCCTTTTATCAAAAGCAAATTATGTCTTTTATAAGTAGGCAGTATATAATTAAAATCCTTTTTCATAAAATCTTTCATTTTAATATCCTTGTGCCTGAATTAAATTCAAGTCCGTTAACACCATTAAGTATATCAATCTCTCTTATCCCTTTATTAATCGCATCTTTTGCCGATCTTACCTTCGGGATCATACCTGAATGTATTACACCGTCATTTATCAGCTTTTCTATCTGGGAAATTTTAATGATCGGGATTGTGTTTCCTACCTTATCAATTATCCCGGACACATCAGTCAGGTATATCATCCTGTCTGCTTTCAAGGCTTTTGCAAGAGCCGGGCAAACCCAGTCGGCATTAACATTTAGAGTATTTCCCTTTTTATCAAATCCTATAGTGGAAATTACGGGTATAAACCCGTTTAATATCAATACATTTAGTAAATCAGTTTTCACCTTTTTCGGCTTACCTACAAAACCTAACCCCTTAATCTGATTTAACTCGCAAATACCTCCATCTTTAAGCGACAAACCTACGCTCTTAAGACCTCTTTTATTCAATCTTGAAACAATATGTTTATTAACCTTGCCTGAAAGCACCATCTCAGCGATAGTAATAGCTTCCTTATTTGTAAATCTTTGCCCGCCAACAAAATGGTATTTAACTTTCAATCTGGTAAGCCATGAGCTTAATTCCTTCCCGCCGCCATGCACAATAACCAAAGCAACTTTGGGATACAATCTTTTTAACCCGCTAATAAAATTATTAAAACCGTTCTCAAACTCCAACAGCCTCCCGCCAATCTTTATTAAAAATAGTTTTTTTAAGATTTTGGACATTTTATATTAAACTCACACTTGCCGCAATTATTTAAACTCGGCTTATATTCTTTCTTCCCGATTTCCTTAGCCGCGTTTTTTAGCTCATTTATAAGATGCTTTTTATCAATTCCATCGAATTGCTTTGATAATTTTTCCCCGGTAGCTAAATTATACACAGACAATTTTTGAGGAATTATGCCGAGCGCCTTTTCGCAAGCAAGGTAATAAATACCTAGCTGAAATACATAATCCTCGCTTCCCCTGCTTTGGTTGTTTACTCTTGTTTTATAATCAATAACTTCATAAGATCCATCCGGAGATCTGTCAATTCTATCAATAATTCCTTGAATTCTTATATTCCCTATATTAAAAACAAATTCTTTCTCCACATATAAGATTTCAACTTTTTCTTTCTGCCAATTATCAAAATACCTGCACAGAGCATCCTTAGCCCAATGAAAATTCTCATATGCTTCTTCAGCACTTTCGAAACCGTTGTTGACCCAGTATTCTTCCAAATAACCTATCAAAACATCAATTGAATGTCCATTATTTTTATGAAACTGTTCAAGAGCTCGATGCAGGCTTAATCCTAAACTGCTCGGAGCATGCAGTCTCCCCTTCCAATTCTGTTCATAAATAAGCTTATATTTTATCGGACAGAATTGATATGATTTAATCCTGGAGTAGCTTAAGTCAATCACGTTTTTGTTCTTAAAGAACAAATCCTTCACTGAATCAATTAATTTTTCCACTTTCATACAATACTTTCTAACTTGATCTCTGATGCTTATAAAAAGAGACTATTGAATCACCGTACTTTTCTTCACGAAATGATATTAAATCCTTATATGTTTCCAGCAGCTCCCGTTTATGATGTTGGACAATAATCCATCCATCGGGTTTTAAGAGTTTTCTATCAGCAACGGCCTTAATAACCGGCATGCTTAAAAAAAGCATGCCATTCTCATCCTTATACGGCGGCCCCATGAATATTATATCAAATTGCTCGCTTGAATTTTCCACATATCTATGTACATCATTGTTAATGACTCTTGATAACCGATCAAACTTAAATATCTCTAGGTTATCTTTAATTATGCTAATGCATTTATTTTGACTTTCAACAAATACAACCCTTTTCGCGCCCCTGGATATTGCTTCAATACCTACACTGCCGGTACCGGCAAATAGGTCTAAAAAGACGCTCTCTTGAATTTTATTTCTTAGTATATCAAAAATTGATTTTTTTATTCTTGCCAGTATCGGCCGTATACCCAACAAAATTCGGGGGAGTTTCAGCTTTCTTCCCCTTGCTTGCCCCGCAATAATTGTTATTCCGGGCACAATTACACCCCGACTATCTTTAATATTATTTTTCGGGACCTTGGACGATTATCAAAATCAATTAAGATAATTTGCTGCCATGTCCCCAGAGTTAAACGGCCGTCACTAAAAGGAAAGGTTTTTTCTGCGCCTAAGAGAGCTGCCCTTACATGAGCAGATCCATTCCCGTCACCCCAACGAGCATCATGATGATACGTAATATTACTTGGAGCTAATCTTTCGAACATCTCCTTAAGATCCTCTATCAATCCAGATTCATACTCTACCGTAGTAATTCCTGCGGTTGACCCGGGCACGAATACTGTAACCAAACCTTCGTTTATTCTGGCTGAAACAACCGCGCTTTCCACTTGGTTTGTTATGTCGATAATATCTGTAAATCCATTTGAACTAACGCTAATATGTTTAGTACATACCAACGAACTTTTATCAAGTTTCTTTTTTAACAAATCAGCACTCCAATTTTTAGGGAATTTTACTTTTTAACACTGGTGAACTGAGCTTCAATATTGCCTTTAAACTTCTTGAACTCTTTTTCCCGCTTTACTGCCTCAAACTCCGTCGGATATGATTCATAATGCATAATAAATACTGCAGGATTCAATTTTGCTCCAACTTTTTTAGGAGCATTATACTTTCTCAGTTGATCCTCTAAATTGTTAGTGTGGCCAATGTAATACTTTTTCTTTCTCTCTTCTTTGGCTACATATGTGTAATACATTTTTTCTAACTCCTATTTATTATTTTTGTTGATAATTAAATGCGATTATGTTGTATTTTACCGCTTTTTCAACCAAAAGTCAAGAAAAATCAAATCCCCCCTGAAAATCAGAAATATAAATTTAATTATGATCCTCTTAATTTCTCTATACACTTATTCAAATTAAACTTTGGTGTTTTTACCTATTCAGATGTCTAGCGGATATCAAATGATACGATATACGGTTTTTCAGGCAGGTTCGGCGGAGGATATTCTTTTAAAAACTCATCAAAGATAAAATTACGGTCAAAACCAATATCATAGTGACCAGAAGCATTGTATATTGAAGACGGAGAACCATACCATCCAGCCGGTCCGCTACCACAATTTCTGGTCCCATACAAGAAAAATGTATTTTTATTTGTATATTGTGGTGAACCATTAGGCCCATCCACGACAGCATCCCCAGAAAAGAAATAAAATCCACACACGCTATAGGTGTTTGGAGGTGGATCAGGAAATTCAAATCTCAGTTCTCTGTGAGCAATGACTGCCAATGAATCGTTTGCCGAAGCATGATATTTGCCGTCACCACTAATTCCATGCGCATAAACAAGATTTCGCAATACCGAAATTTTTCCATCAGTCCCAAGGCCATCCTCATCATATGCAACAATTGTAGCGCGGCCATTAAGTGTTCCGGTAATAGTTAAATTGCAGTCAGCTGCATACATTACCAAACCATTAGCAGGTATCATATATGTGTTTAAAGAAACAGGGCTTATTTCTTGTACCGTGTAAGTACCATCCGCGTTAAATGTAATAATAGAATCATTCACAATGAGTTTGTTGCAATGATCTCTGTAATAAGAACTACTTATTCTTGGGTAGTCAACATCAGGAATATAGTTGTATACAGTACCCTGCACGGTAACTGGAATAGTCCCAGTCATACCATTGCTACAATATAAGTCACATTGCATTACTTGATTTGATCCATCACATTGTATGGTGTTTGTAATAACAGGTCCGCCAACCCATGTATTATTGTTGGAGGTATTTGTGATAGTAAGTTGCCCAACATAAACTGGACCTCCATAAGTTATGTTTACTGCTGATATTGTAAGGCCCCCATACATGAAATTCCCATATTGAACCCACGGAGATATAAATTGAACCGTAAAATGCACAGTTTTCTGATATAAAGGATGTTCCGTTTGTTTGCCGAATTTTCCTTTCGCGGTAATATTAAGTGTATGGTTTTGTTCATCAGCTACCACCTCCCCATCTGAAAAACCGTACTTGTAAAAAACTTCCTCTCTGTCAAGAAAATCCGGGTCGTAATGATCGTGGTAATAACCCTGTGAAAGCTGGCGCATGATGTCAATCATCATGTTTTTTGACAGTGAGCTGGCGCTTTTTATCTGCGCATCAGCGGAGCCGCTCTTTAAGTAAATGGGAGCAAGGTAAATAAAAATCAGCATTACGGGAAGCAGAAAACCCAGTATCAAGCTCACCGCCATTATCGCGGATCCGCGGCAATGAGAAGCAAAAACTGATATAAAAGGTTTTTTACTCACCTCTTACAACCTCCTTTTTAATGGAAGCATCGGGGGCATGATTTCCACAGAAAGTATTTCTTCTTCCTTATCATCATCATTGAGATCTATGCCGATTTCTATGTATATGGATGAGATTAAATCCCGCTCTGCCTTCAAATCAAACACGCCGTTCAGGTTGCTCTGTCCGCCGTTAGCCGGAGAGACATTCATCATCTCTGCTTGTGTTATCATCCCGTCATTTTCACCGGTATCTCCGGTGCCGGGCAGGCCATCTTCTCCAAGGTCGATTGTCTGGCAATTGGGATCCTGTTTTAAACCAAAATACCTAAGTGTAAGCCTGTTAATGCCTTCTGAAAGCGTTTTCTTCACCCAGTCTCCTCCGTTTTCTGATGTGGCCTGTACAAGTGTGTTATTCTCCACATATATGCTGGATATCACATCAATTGAACCATTATTATCATCATCGTCATCAAATATATCATACCCGTATTTCCATTTGTCAGCTGTAGACGCCAGTGCGGCATTGTGGGAGTCATTATCATCATCAGAATCATTTTTGTTGGTGATTCCGTCTGAATCAAAATCACCTTGCGGATCGTATGACCGCATCGTGCATGAATCAGCGATAAAAGTAACTTTCGAACCGTATACTCCGGATAATTCATTGGCATTTATGAGCGCCATCTCGATTTTTCTGAGCGCCTGCCGGCCGGTTTCAAGAGCATTTATATGCTTCATTGAACTGTTAATGTTTTCTGCTGTATCCTTTGTAAATGATGAAATAGCCAGCATTATGATTACCAGTATTGCTGAGCTTATAACGGCTTCAATTAATGTGAATCCGGACCGCTTGTTGGAATAAGCATTCATGTATTATATTGCCCTTTCCTAGTTAGCAATCTTAATTAATCTGAAAATCCCGGGTCTTTACTGCTTCAATATTTGCTGCAGGATCTGATGCCCAGTGTTTGATTTTTATTGTTATTGTATAACTCCCGCTCGCAAGGGTCATAGACAGCGGAAACGTTAATTTAGAAGAAAAACCGTCAAAATATTGAGCCACATTGGAACTGTCAACATATATATTCCCGTCAATCGATAATTCTATGCTGTAAGGGTCAATTCCACTTTGATTATCACTAAATGTTGCAACTATCGCATCAGGTTTTGGGCCGGAGTAATTATTAGGCGGCTCATTAATTACTATTGATGGAACGCTGTTATCTGTGACTGGAATTTCTGCAATGTTAAACTGCCATATCTTCTGTACCGCATAGTGGGCTTTATCACCGCCTGTAACGGCAATTTCGTAACTTTGATTATCATCAAGAATTAAGAAATTTGCGTTATCAGAACTGTTTCTTGCGCAAACAAGCCCTGTTTCATTATTATAGGAATGAGTTACAGGGTTACCATTGATTGATACATAGATAACTTCCTTACAAATACCTGAAACAACATCGGTTGAAACGACTACATCTTGCAATATAGCTCCTATGGAAACTGCACGTGTCTTCATGGTATCGTTTGAAACCGGCAACCAATTAGTAATATTGGGAGGATGAATATCAAGCAAAAGGTTGAATTTTTTATAAGGAGAATAAGCGGAGCTGCTTTTTACTGCTATTGATTCGCAATAATTGTTGCCTTCCACCAAATTGCTGGTTATTATAGCTGATTGAAAATTAAAATCTCCCATTACGTCCGCCACAGAAGCGTCCAAAGCTGTTACTAAGCCAACATAGACAGTGGCATTAGGATCTGTTTTTCCTATAAATCTGAGCGCTGAAGCAGGATCAGCCCGGAACGACGGCATCTCAGCAGGAAAGGCAAGTCCCAGATTCACTCCCAGCAAGTAAGCTTGATCACATGCGGTAATATTCCGGTTATACAAATAGGCAGATTCTCTTCCGTCACTACTTGCACGGGGTGCATCAAACACCAGTGTTAATTTGGCCTCCAATGAATTTCCCTCATCACCGGTTAACATTTCAGCAGAGATAAGTTCTGAACCCTGCATTATGACTTTATCCCGTTTCCAGATTTTGACTGTTACTTTTCTAATACGAGTATTTGGGGTTTCAGATTCCCATTGAGGAGCATTTGAATAATGCCGATATTTATCATTATAATCTCCATCGCTGTTCCGGTCAATAAACCCTATAAATATTTCGTAATCATCCCGGCCATCGTTATCATCATCTTGGTATTCAACTAGATCGGAATAAAGGCCATTGTTATTGATGTCGGACAAATCCCGCCGCATGTAAGTTATGTCAACAGTAAACCGGTCATAACCGTTCTGTTTCAAATTAGCCTTGATTTGATCTAGAACACCATGGAATGGGTATTCTGTAGGTTGTAATGGATTATATTCTTGTTCACTCACTATTGTCCCGGCTAAGGTTATTCCCGATCCATTTGATGAATAACCTGCATCTAATAATGAGTATTGCGAAAATGTACCCTGCAAACCATAATTAGGCTGCTGGGAGTCGCATGGAAGCAAATGACAAAAGTCAATGGTTTTAAGTTTGTTAAATGTCATTTCCAGCATCTTGCTTCCAGCTACCTGATCTTTTGTTTTGACATAAGCTTTCATTCCCATCTTCATTGCGTTAACGATCATCAGGGCAAGCAAGGATATAATTATAAGAGCGCTAATTACTTCTATAAGAGTAAAGCCTTTATAAAATCGGCTGCCGGTAAAATTTATTTTCATAGTTGTTTATTAATACAAACGCTTTTTCAAAGCGTTCAAAATCCGGAACCGCAGTGAATTTTTTTGTTTACAATTAATTTACAAAACAATTAAAAATACTTTACTGAAAGTAGATTTCCATCTAATAATCACACTATAAGTATAACCCCTGTAATGGAAATTTCAAGGGGGTATTGGGATTTATTTCAGTATTATTTCCGCTTATTGGCTATGTTGGTTGGATTCCCGCATTAGGAGAACCTGGTTTTCAGCAGTACAATATTGATAAAACTATTCATAAAACCAGTACTGGTCGTCTCTGTAAACCTGTCCGAAACAGATATTCAGAGTAAAATGGTGTGTTGTTTTGAGCTCGTTGAACGGAACATAAGAATAGCTTATAGAACCGTTAATAACCTTCAAAGGAAAGTTTAGCCCGGCGGAAAATCCTGTCAAACTGCCCCCTATCGCATCCCTGTCTATGCCGGATATCTTATAACCGCAGCGAAAATTAAACTCGTCCATAATATCATATTCAAATCCAAGTGTTGACTTAAAATCATTATCTATAGGCTTACTTAAATTCAAAGCGAATAATACCTTTTGTATCTTCCATACTGCTCCAATACCATATTGGGTCGGCAAATCATCCTTATGGGGAGTCTCGCTTAAAAAATCCAGTTTGCCGCCGAGATTTTCTATAACCACGCCAAGAAAGATTGTATTTTCTACCGGAGCAAGCAGGAAAGGCTTATATGCGCCTATGTCCGCCGCAAAAGCAGCGGCCTTTTCAGACGCTAATTCCCTCTTTATATATTTTGCGTTTATGCCAATTGAACAAGAACCTAATGCCTTGGAATAACTGATTATACCGCAAAGATCCTTAGCCGCAAGCGCATTGCCTGTTTCTGTAATATTGTCAAATGTATCCATGACGGTCTCTTTTACTTCACCCGCATCAAAATAAATCACGCCAAAACCTATCGCATCCTGTAAAGTTCCTGACCCGTATGCCGAACCTTTTCTGGTGATGCTTTTTCTTGAGTGATCCCTTCCAGTAATGCTTTTCTTTGCGGATCTCCCGGACATATCCCTTCTATTTCCCGATCTGCTTGAAGCAATGCTTTTTCTCCTGATATTTTTTTTTGCGGCAGGTTTTTCATATTCTCTGCTAGTTTTTTTCTCTTTTACCTGTGTCTGTTTGCCTGCTCTTTTCTTCTGCTCCGTTCTTAGTGGAATTACCAGCGCAACCGAATTATATTGCGAATCCAATAACCATTTGCTGGTGCCTATCGATAATGAGGAATTCGGCAAAGACGACATACATGCCGGATTTTCAAACAAACATGACGCATACCTTCCGTAACCAAAACTCATACCACCCATTGCCTGGCTGAAACTGTCCGCAGGGACCTTTAAAAAGTCAGCTCCAGTTGTTCCTGCTTTTGAATTGATATCAGATGCAAAAATAAGTTTTGCACAGATAAAAATAATGATAGCAGTAAAATAATATTTTTTCATCTTATAATCATTAATTTATCAAGTTTAACACCTGAGTTAGTTTTCAACTGATATATATATACTCCGCTCCCTACTTTCTCACCTGTTTCATTAGGCCCGCCATTGTCACCATACCATCTGTACCCATCTAATCCTGTGTAAGAACCTGCAGGCAGATATTCATCAACCAAAGTTTTTACAAGTTCGCCGGCCATATTAAATATATCAAGCCGTACATGGGTAGGCTCGTTCAGCGTAAAAGGAATTACAGTATAATCACTGGGAGCTGTAGGTTTGAACGGATTGGGTCCGCTTTTATGAAGTATTGCCGGAGCAATAATTGTTGTGGAACTGCCGGATTTGCTGCCCGGGTATAAAAATGTGATGCCGGCTATGTTATCCGCACTTAAAGAGCGTTTAATCTCTCCCGGGCTTACCGCATAATACATCGGATCAGCTGGATTACTCACATGATCCAATCCCAGAAGATGGCCTATCTCGTGAAAAGCTACTGTTTCTAAGTCAAATGAGGAGGCCGAACCTGTAGTTGACCAGGGCATGATAATATCAAATGCGATATCAGATTCGAGTAATTCTGTTTCACCGGGAATAAACCAGTTAAACGTAACACCCAGAACACCTGCTCCAAACATAAACTGAACGTACTCCCAGCCAATGATGTTCTTCCCGTCTGTTGTCAGGCTTCCACCGGAGTCAGTCCACACACCTGACTGAGTAGTTCCCATGTAACTGAAATACATACTTGATGTTTCTATGGATTCCCAGGTATTAAAAGCTGTCTGGAAAGCGGTAGCGGCAAGTAAATCGTTGATCGGGGCGCCGTTATTGTTGATATAGTATTTTACCGGGATATTGCTGTTTGCCCACTTCACTCCTATTAATTCGTATGAATACAAACTTGTTTGAAAAATACTTACTAAAAACGCGATAATTGAAATTAGTCTGATAACCATTTTATTGTTGCTGGTCCTTAATAATTTTCTTTATGCGCAGCATTGTTTTATTTGAGTCAGCATCTAACGTATTATAATTATTGCTTTTAAGACCTAACTTTCCCTGTTTGAGGCCAACTAACACATTCTGGCCGTATTTGTTTTTGTGTATGAAAAATAACGCTTCCTCCCCTTCATCTAATTCTGGAGCATCCTCTATCCAAAGTTTTAAGCTGCCAACCGTTCCTCCCGGCACTACAAACTCAACTTCCTCTTCACTTCCGGCCCCTTTCAGAACTTCGTTGGTCTTCAATGTTACACGCGTAAATATAATCGACCTTTCTTTATCCCAGAAGCTTTCTTTCTTAACAACTTTTCCTCGCACAATATTTTTTGCAGCCAAAGTTAATTCCTGATCGTTGAACTTCATCATCGAAGCGTTTCCCGCAGAACTCAACAACAAGAGGCTTAGCATCAAAATAATTTTTCTCATTTTATTTTACTCTTATCCAATTTCCTTAATAATGTTAAATTTCGTCTATCGGCATTTTCCGAATCCTTTGGGGTTTCCAAAATCCCTGTTAATTTTTTCACAGAAGGCCAATTAATAAATTCCCTAAACCCCCTTATACCTATAAATCCTTTGCCTATGTGCTGATGCATATCCTTATGAGAACCCAGCATTGCTTTGGAATCATTCAGATGAACCACTTTAACTTTATCCCAGGTAACAGTATTTTCAATTTCCCTTTTAAGTATAACCCCTGCATCACTTTTTGACAAGTCATATCCTGCTCCGTAAAGATGGCATGTATCTATGCAGAATCCCACCGTTTCCAATCTATTTAGCTTATCCAGAACCATCCTCATCCATAAAAATGAGTTTCCCAGACGTCTTCCTCCCCCAGCCATGGTTTCAATAAGTATCATAAAATCATCTGGTATTTCTTTTGTAATAACATTCAGCGCTCTAATTAACTGCTTTGTACCCTCCACCTCTGTTTTACCTTCAGAATATGATCCCGGATGAATGATTAAATAACTGCCGCCTAACATTGCACCCCGCTTAATATCTTCCGATAACGCGTTCATTGAACGATTATAAAGTTCCACATTGGAAGAACACAGGTTGGGCAGATACGGAGTATGAACCACTAGCGGATGAATATCAGATTTAATTAATGCATCCTTGAATTCTGATGCTTCTGAATCAGATATACTTCTGGTCTTCCAAGCCCTGGGAGATCGAGTAAATATCTGCATGCTCTCACAACCGATAGCTTTAGCTTCCTCAACCGCAGAGACTAAACCATTTCTGATTGAACAATGAATTCCTAAACGCATAGTATCGCTTGCAATGTTAGAAAATTATTTCTACAATAATAAAGATTTATAGGTGTGCAAACTCTAAATTTACTGCTTATCAATAGCTGTAATTTGCAAATCTTTAGTTAAGCCGAAGTGGCGGAACTGGCAGACGCGCGAGACTCAAAATCTCGAGTCACTCAGGTGGCGTGAGGGTTCGACTCCCTCCTTCGGCATTTCATTTCTTTTGAACTAATAAAATATTTTTAAACTTTGCTTTTGAACTTTAATAACTAATTTATTTTTAGCAGTATTTAATTTATCAAAAACAACCGGTTCTCCGTCTATTTGTATTTTCAAAGGTTTTTCATGCTCAATAATAAGGTCATTATCAAGCCCCAGCCGGTTAAACTCTTTTACTTTCCCATTAGCAAGTTCATAAGCCCATACTAATGTCGAAAGTATTTGCTTAGAATCATGCAGTGTATACGACATCTCACCGTCCTGAGAATCAGCATCAGCAAATATATCATAACCCGCATAATTTTTCACATTGGATACTATGCAGTGAAAATACTCCTCTTGCCCGATAGTAAATGGATGAATAAAGGCATTATTCAGCAGACCCCTTATCCCGGATATTATATAAGCAAACCTGCCTATACTCTTCTTAATCTTTTCATTCATTAGATGAACCGCAAACGCATCGATGCCGATACTCATAAAATTTAAGAAGAAATGTCCGTTTACAATCCCGGTGTCTATTTTTTTCATTCTGTTAACATCATAATATTTCACAGCCGCCGCGGGTTCTTTTGGTATGTTAAAATTTTTCGCGAAGGCATTTACCGTACCTAACGGGATTGCCATAAGAGGAACTTCTGAATAATTTAATATAGAACTTGCTAAACTGATAGTCCCATCACCACCGCCAACGATTACCATTGAATACTTATTGTCCTTTGCATCTCTAACAGCATCGGTTAAAACACTCATCGTCTTTGGTTTAAGGACCTCTATCTTTTCGCCTGGGAATTTATCCTGAATAGCTTTCTCGATTCCCGGTAAAAAACGCACCTTCCCTTTACAATTAAATACAGCTAAAATCATAATGAATAACCCTTCCTTTTTATAGTTCTATGATTTAGATTATATAATAATAATATTTTAATTAAAAATCAAAATTTCCCATTAATATTAATAACTAAGAATCTAATTAAATTCTTTTGGAAAAAATTATTTTCTTGCGTTTTACAGCCATATAAATATAATAACAATATTATGCATGCGGAAAATTTAGGGCTCACACTTCCATTATGGAGCGTTATACCATTTGTTGGAATATTGCTCACAATAGCATTACTTCCTCTTTGGAAGCCCCACTGGTGGGAGAGCAACGCAAATAAATCCTGGGTAAGCTTTCTCTGGGCAGCACCGGTATTCATCTTTTTTGTATTAAAGGGGCGTCAAGATCTAACTCATACGATGCAGGAATATATCTCCTTTATAGTGCTGCTCGGAGCCCTATTTATTGTATCCGGCGGCATCGTTCTAAGGGGAGACCTGAAAGCAACTCCCATGGTAAATACGTCATTTCTGTTAATTGGATCCATACTCGCAAATTTTATCGGGACAACAGGGGCAAGCATGCTTCTTATACGCCCATTAATTAAGACAAACCAGGAACGCAAACATATACACCATATACCTATTTTCTTTATATTTCTCGTATCTAATATAGGAGGCTGTTTAACTCCTTTGGGAGATCCGCCGCTGTTTATGGGTTTCTTAAAAGGTGTACCATTTTTTTGGACATTGAAACTCTTTCCGGAATGGCTCACTACGCTTACAATAATACTCATAATCTTTTATTTAATGGACAGACATTATTATAAAAGGGAAGCACCAATAGATTTACGCCATGATCTAGAACAAATTGAACCATTAAGCCTAAAAGGAAAGATTAATTTTCTATGGATAGGCGGCGTTATTTGCGGTGTATTATTACATTCACCGTATAGAGAAATTGTTCTGGTTGCGATGTCTATTATGTCGCTAATTACAACTAAAAAGGAATACAGAAAAGAAAATGTATTTACATTTAATCCTATAATTGAAGTAGCTGTACTATTTTTAGGTATTTTTATAACTATGATTCCCACACTCCTTATATTAAACGCCAGGGGAGCCCAGTTCGGTATTAATCAACCCTGGCAGTTTTTTTGGCTTACAGGAAGCCTGTCTTCATTCTTGGACAACACACCTACATATTTAACCTTCTTCTCATTATCACAGGGTTTAGGATTAAACGGCGAGATGCTCGGGATTCCAACGGATTTTCTGAAAGCAATAAGCCTGGGGGCTGTTTTTATGGGAGCTAATTCCTACATTGGAAACGGGCCGAACTTTATGGTAAAAGCAATCGTCGAAGAAAATAAGATTAAAATGCCTTCATTCTTCGGGTATATGTTTTATGCTGCAGTTATACTAATACCTATATTTATTATCATAACTCTAATCTATTTATAACATTCCCTTTTATTATTGTCCACCAAATCGGGGTAAGGATTAGTGAGTTTGTTGCTCATGAGAATTTTACAAATTTTTTACATAATATTCATACAATCCTAACATAACCATGTTATAAATATATTAGACAGCGTAAGGCAGCGCGCTGTTTTTGCGGCTAAAATAAAATGTTGAAATTTTTGATATCTCTGCTAGACTTATATTGAGCGAAATATGGATAATGATAAGACACAAATTAAGCTGATAAGGAATCTGATTGAGGACGCTCAATCAAAGAAACCCTACATCATAATTATTTCCGGCAAAGATTCCGGAAAGGAATTACCACTTTATTCCGGGAAAATCATCATTGGCAGAAATAATTCCGCGGATGTTACATTAGATGATCAGAATATATCCAGAAAACATTCACAAATTACCTTGAAAAACAATAAAATAATCATAAAAGACCTCAACAGCACCAACGGCACATTTGTAAATGGAAATAAGATAACTGAAACCTCGCTAAAAGATGGCGATTTAATATATATCGGGGATTCGGTGTTGAAAGTAGTTTTTCAACATGATATTGAAAAAAACCTGCAGGAGGAGCTTTATAATTCCGCGATTACAGATGTTCTCACAGGATTGTTCAGTAAGCGTTACTTCCTTTCAAAAATTGAAAGTGAATTCATCAGATCAATAAGATATAAAAGAGATTTAAGTATAATAATTTTTGATTTGGACGACTTTAAGAAAATAAATGATACTCACGGCCACTTGATTGGTGACATGGTACTTAAGATAACAGCGCAGCATGTTAAGAATATCATACGCGATGCGGATACACTTGCCAGATTTGGAGGAGAAGAATTTGTAATAATCCTACCCGAAACAACATTAGAAGATGCAAAAAATCTTGCTAATAAAATTAAAATATCCTTCCACAAAAATCCGTTTGAAGCAGATGACAAGATTGTAAAGGTAACCGCCAGCATAGGCATTGCAGCAAAGACAAAAGATACTAAATCCTGGAAGGATTTACTCGTCAGAGCTGACCAGAAGCTCTATCTTGCCAAAAACAACGGCAAAGACCGTATATGCTTCTAAAATAACTCCAGACATGAATTACGTCTATCTCTTTAATTCGTTAGTAGTAATTATTGCGCGGGCTATTTCTTTCATGGATTTGCGGGTATCCATGCTGTATTTCTGCATCTTTTTATAAGCTAAATCTTCGCTAAGACCTTCTTCACTCATCAATATTCCTTTTGCGCGTTCAATCAACTTCCTGCTTTCCAACTCTTCTTCGATCAATTTCGAGTGCAGCATCAGTTGAGTATTGTCGATGACTATAGCAAGTTGGTTAGCAACCAATGCAACAAGATTAATTTCATTATTAGTAAATTTATGCAGTTTGGAAGTATAGCAATTAAGCACTCCTATAGCTTTATTTCTTATTAAAAGCGGCATTGAAAGCATTGATTTCAAGCCTTCCTTAACTGCCATATCTTTGTAATGATAACCTTTTTCCTTAGTAACATCCATTATCCCTACAGGTTTTTTTTCAAGAACTACCCTGCCAACAATCCCCTCACCTATCTTTAACGGAGGCTTGTTAAGATATTCACCGCTCATGCTCTGCGTGGCTTTGATGGATAATTCCTGATTTTTTTCATCGATAAGCATTAGAGAACATATTTTTGTGTTCAATATCTCAGATAAAAGAGTTACACCCAATCCCAGAATATCCTTTAAATAATTATCTGATGTTATAGCCTTGCTTAATTCGCTTAATACTTCAATTTGCTTAAACTGATTAATCCTTTTTTTCGTTTTTTTCATATTATTTCCCCAAATTAATTTTTATCTTTGCCTGTCTCAAGCTTTACATGCTCTTTATAAAGACATTTGTCCATAACAACTTTTATGCCGTTGTCCCGCGCTTTTTTTGCTGCTTTATTATTCACAATGCCTTCCTGCATCCAAACTACTTTTGCTTTTATCTTGACTGCCTGATCAATAATCTCTTCCACAAACTCAGGCCTTCTAAAAATATTCACTATATCAACGCCCGTATGTATATCCAACAATGAAGGGTAGCATTTTTTTTCTAAAATAATCTTGCACCCGGGATTAACAGGAAATATGATATATCCTCTTTCAATTAAATATTTTGCTACCCCGAAACTGGGCCTCTCCTCTTTTGGGGATATCCCAACCACAGCAATAGTCTTGCAGCTGCTTAGTATCTGCTTTATTTCCTCATCCCTGTTATTTATCGACGGGATTTCGCATGATTCAGCCATAAATATCTCTCATAATAAAATTCTATTCGCGTAATATAATAAGACTTTAAAGCTCTTCTTTATCTACAAGATTGAGCAATGTGCCTTTAACCCTTCGATATTGCTCTTCCTGATCCACATTCTCTTCGATTCCAAACAAAGCCTGCCTGTTCTGCTTCCTTTCAACAATAACCTTGCTTATATGATCCGCTAAAGTTAAATTCCTTTTAATTATATCATAAAATGTCTCCGGATCTATTCTGTAAAGAATTGTTTCGCCATCCGCGACAACGTCCGCATTGCATTTTGAACCCGTTAATAATGACATCTCTCCAAAGTAATTTCCCGGCTCCAAATTAGCAATATTCAATCTCTCAGATCCATTTTGAGTCCAGATACTTACCCTTCCATACCCGATAATGAAAAAATCGCTTTTCTGCTGCCCTTGTTTAACTATCACAGCGGCAGGCTGGACAACTACCTTTTCAATTCTCTCTAATATTGTCTGAATTTCATCAGGGCTGTGATACACTAAAAAATCAACTTGAGACAGGACATTTACCAACCACTGTTTATCAGCATCTTCTAAAACCATAACTTTGTACCTCTAAGATTGAAAAATTAGGGACAACCCCCTATTTTTTATGTTAATTTAAAAACAACATTTATTTACTCTAAAATAAAATAGGGGGTTGTCCCCATTTTTCCCATTTTTCCCAAAATCATCTCTTTCACAAGTGAAACTTCACATTCCTTCTCTTCATTTTCCGAACGCATCTTTATTCCAATATTGCCATTTTTGACTTTTTTTTCACTCACTGTTATTCTTATTGGGACTCCTATTAAATCAACATCCTGAAATTTTACACCTGCTCTAAGGGGTCTATCATCCAATAAAACCTCAACTCCGGCATTAATCAGCTCCTCATACAATTTATCGCTGATTTCTTTCGTTTTCGGTTCATCATAGTTAATTGGAACTATGCATACATGGAACGGTGCAATTGAGATGGGCCATATTATCCCCTTTTCATCATTGTTTTGTTCTATGGCTGCCGCCACTATTCTGCTCACGCCGATCCCATAGCAGCCCATTATAAACACCTGCTCTTTGCCATCCTGATCAGTATATTTCGCTTTCATGGAAGTAGAGTACTTGGTTCCCAGCTTAAAAGTATGCCCGACCTCTATACCGCGGGAAAATCTGAGCTCCTTTGAGCAGTTCCTGCAAAGGTCAGAAGCAGCAATTTTTGAAATATTTATTACCTCATCAGGCTTATAATCTCTATTAATATTAATATTTTTAAGATGGTAATCCTTTTTGTTTGCGCCCGAGATAGCATTAACAATATTTTCAGCTGAGATATCTGCGAGAATCTTTATATCTTTCTTCTGCATAGAATCGCCTTTCTTTGTAATTACCGGCCCTGCGAAACCCAGGGGCGCTCCTGTTACCTTCTGAATTGTTTTCTCGTCCGCCAGGACCAGCTCATTGCATGTAAGCAGCTCCTGCAGCTTTTTCTCATTAACTTCCCTATCACCTCTTATTAATATAATAACAGGCTTTTTATCTGCAAGATATATTAATGTTTTAATAAATTTTTTGGGTGTAGTATTTAAATACTTGGTTAATTCTTCCACAGTTTTTTGACTTGGAGTATGTATTGTTTCAAGCTCCTTTAATTCTTCAACTTCGCTTTCTTTATTAAAGACAGAGGTGCTGAATTCTGCTTTTTCTGTATTGGCGCCGTATCCGCATTGACAGCTGACTATTCCTTCTTCTCCTGTAGGAGCCAATACCATAAACTCGTGAGAGAAACTCCCTCCGATCGCTCCGGTTAATGCTTCTACAGCCTGAAATTTTAATCCGCATCTTTCAAATATTAAACAGTATGCATCATATACTCTTTGGTAATAGGCCTGAGCATCTTCCTCATTTGCATGGAAAGAATAAGCATCCTTCATGTAAAATTCACGCGCCCTCATTATCCCAAATCGAGGTCTAATCTCATCCCTAAATTTTGTCTGAAACTGGTAAAACATGAGCGGGAGCTCCTTATATGATCTCACCTCATGACGCACCAGATCGGTAATAATCTCTTCGTGAGTAGGCCCAAGCGCAAAATCCCTTTCATGCCTGTCCTTAACGCGCATAAGCTCCCTGCCGTACACATTCCACCTGCCGGTTTCTTCCCATAATTCACGGGGCAGTAATGCAGGAAGCCATACCTCCTGCCCTGATACCTTATTCATCTCCTGCCTTATTATTTCCTCAACTTTTTTAAGCACCCTGTATCCAACCGGCAGCCACTCGTAAATACCGGATGCTACCTTTCTGATCATCCCCGCCCTGAACATGAGCTTATGAGAAATCACATCAGCATCAGACGGAGCTTCTTTTACAGTTGGAATAAATAATTTTGAATATCTCATAACTGATACCTCGAGATCTCTCACCTTATCTTGCAATACTTAATATTTCCTTTTCCAACGCAGGAAGCCATTGCTTTTCTTTAATCCTTTTTACTGCTTTGCCTTTTTTAAACAAGATTCCCCACGTCTTTCCGCCCGCAATCCCTATATCAGCATCCCGAGCTTCACCGGGACCATTTACAACGCAGCCCATAATCGCTACTTTAATAGAAGTCTTTTTCAGAGCGGGTTTGAGTTTAGTTAGCTTATCAATCATCTTCTCTGCATTGTTTACAGTTCCAATAATATCGACGTTGCATCTCCCGCAAGTAGGACAGGATATAATATAAGGACCCATCTTTCTCAAGCTAAGGGATTTTAATATCTCCCTGCCGACTTTGATCTCTTCTTGAGGATGAGCGCTTAATGATACCCTGATCGTATCCCCTATGCCTTCGGACAGAAGCATACCAATACCAATGCTCGATCTAACTGAACCTGCAACCAACCCTCCTGCTTCCGTTATGCCGATATGAAGAGGATAATCCCGCAAATTGGATATCATCTTATACGCGGATACAGTGGTAAGTATATCCGAAGATTTAAGCGACAAAACAAGATTAAAGAAATTATCGCTCTCAAAAATCTTTATATACTGAAGCAGCTCCTTGACCATCTGATGAGCCCTTCTGTTGGGATTAAGCAAATAATAAGAGTTGTTGTTTTTAATAATATTTAAAGAACCCTCATTAACCCCAATTCTGATCGGGACATTCCTCTCGCGCGCTTTGCCAATAATTAACCTCACACGCTCCGGTCCGCCTATATTGCCGGGATTTATCCTTATTTTATCAGCCCCTTGATTTATAGACTCTATCGCAAGTTTATAATCATAATGTATGTCAGCTACTAAAGGAACTTTCATCTGCTTCTTAATTTTTCCCAATGAAAAAGCGGCTTTCTTGTCCGGCACAGCAACCCGGATTATTTCAGCTCCCGTTTCTTCTAACTTCTTTATTTGAGCTATGGTTTTTCCAATATCATGAGCAGGGATGGAAGTCATCGTCTGTACGAGTATTGGATTGTCCCCTCCAATAGATACATTTCCTATTCTTATTACTCTTGTCTTTTTTCTAACTATTTCCAAAGCATTGCCTCTACTAATAAATCTCAACGCACTACATCATTGTATGTCGCAAAAATTAACACCAGTATTAATAACGCAAATCCCATGGCCGCCGCTACCTGCATTACTTTCTTATTCACTCTTCTCCTGCTTATTCCTTCGTATAATAACAAAACAATATGCCCGCCATCAAGAGGCAGCAAAGGCAGGAGATTAAACCAGCCCACTGCTACAGAGATTACTCCAACCAATAACAAAAAGTCCGCAAGGCCTTCCTTTGTTGCTTCAGATACAATCTTCCCGATACCCAACGGCCCCGATATCTCTTTCGGCTTTTCCAATTTAGTAATTTTTTCCCATAAATACATAGAAGAAACAACCGTTATGTTTAGAACCAAATCAACTCCCATATTAATTGAACCAAATAAACCCACCCTCTTATATGTCTTTGACGGGCTTATCCCTATTATACCGACATTAATTTTCTCATTTAACTCAGGTATAACTTTTAACTCAATAATTTTCTCGCCTCTTTTAAGCTGTACATTTATTTCTTGATCCGCCTTGCCATGGATAAATTCTGCTAATTGATGCCAGGATTCTATGTATACTGAATTGATTGATAAAATTCTATCATTCGGCCTTACCCCGGCCTCATATGCCGGTTTATCCTTAAAAACATTACCGACTACAGGCTCATCGCTTAAAGTTGGTTTCCCCCAGGCAAAGAATACTAACGAAAATACTATTAAACCTAAAACATAGTTCATCAATGATCCTGCGATTACGGCATATAACCGCCTGTACCACGGCTGACTGTAAAACTCCCCTGGTTCATTCTTGATCTCGTCGATTTCCTCTCCTGCGGGTTTTACAAATCCGCCTAATGGTATACATCTTACGCTGTAAAGAGTTCCCCCGAACTCTTTTTCGAATATTATCGGCCCGAACCCGATTGCAAATTTCAACACTTTAATTCCGACAATCTTAAACATTACAAAATGGCCGAACTCGTGAAATAAAATAATAATTCCAAATGTAAACAATATTCCTAAAATCGTTAAAATCATGCTGTTATCCTTTCTGCGTTTTTTCTAGCCCAATTATCATAATGATAGATATCTGCCAATGAGCTGATATTTTTTCTTTTTACAGACATTAAAACCTTTCCTATCACTTTTGGGATATCACCAAAAGTAATCTTCCTATCAATAAACTTCTGAACAGCAACTTCATTAGCTGCATTAAGAACCACCGGATACGCAAACCCTTTCTTAACTGATTCAAAAGCTAAGCCTATACATGGGAATCTCTTTAGATCCGGCTTATAAAATTCAAATTTTGCGATCTTCTCTAAATTAATTGTAAAATTATCATTGGCCAAACGATCCGGATATGTGAGTGAATATCGTATAGGCAAAGCCATATCAGGTTTCGACAACTGCGCTAAAATTGAACCATCAGTAAACTCAACCATAGAATGAATTATAGATTGCGGATGAATTATTATTTCTATTTTCTCCATTGGCACACCAAATAAATGATGCGCTTCAATGGCTTCCAGACCCTTGTTCATCAAAGTGGCAGAATCAACAGTTATTTTTTTTCCCATCTTCCAGTTAGGATGATTGAGGGCTTCCTCAACGCTTACCTTGGAAAAATCCACGTCCTTTTTGTTGTAGAAAGGCCCTCCGGATGCTGTAAGTATTATCCGTCTAATAGCTTGTGAGTTCTCTTTTCTTATACACTGAAATATTGCTGAATGCTCGCTATCAATGGGAAATATCTCTGTTTTATAGCGTTTAGCGCTTTTCATTACCAGTTCACCGGCAGAAACGAGAACTTCTTTATTTGCCAAAGCAACCCGTTTGGTATTCTTCAAGACTTCTAATAATGGTTTTAATCCTGCAAAACCTACCATAGCCATTATTGTGATATCTATGCCCTTTAATTTCGAGATGGTTTCTAACCCATCTTCACCTGCTAATATTAATACGTTCTTCTTATTTAGTTTTACATATTGTTTTAATTTGTTTGAGGCATTTTCATCTTCAAGGCAGACATATTGAGGCGAATATCTATTTATTTGCTGTATAATTAATTCAACATTTTTTTGCGCTGTTAATGCGATAACCCTGAACCTGCCTTTTAAAGAATCAATAACTTTAAGCGAACTAACGCCGATTGACCCGGTAGAACCAAAAATAGAAATTTTTTTAACCATAAAAGTATATCGCGAATCCTTATTTAATGAAACAGAGTTAAATAATAGAAAAACAACGGAGCTGAAAATATAAATGAATCAAAGCGATCAAGTATCCCGCCATGTCCGGGTAGCAGCGTAGATGAATCCTTTACCCCAACCGAGCGTTTTACAAGCGATTCAATTAAATCCGATAATTGCGCCATAATGGCAATAAAAAAACTCAGCAATATAGTTTCGGTTAAGGTAAACTCTTTTCTCAATAATATTAGATAAACAATTACAGCGATTATTATACCAAATACTATCCCTCCTAAAAAACCCTCAACAGTCTTATGGGGACTTATCTTAGGATAGAGTTTATGTTTCCCAAAAAGATATCCGGTAGCATATGCTGATATATCTACCGCCCAGATAACAAGAAAGAGAAAAAAGGTGTACTGCATTCCCAATGGCCTAATTTCTCTAATAAGAATTAAATGGCCAATAGTCCATACAATAAGCATAATTCCGAGCAGCGTTATACCTACCCTTAATAAGGCGTAATTTAGCTCCGACCTGAAAAATTCAGCTAAGAATAGCACCAGTATTATAAAACTAAGCGCCATAGCAGTCCCTTGGTTACATTGAACCGCCAAAAATTCAATTTTATTCAAATATATTGAAAGCAGAAACAAAATCCCGCACACCTGGCCTACAATAGAATTAGTTAAGTATCCGCCTTTCTTAACAAATTTCAAATACTCCCTTAACCCTAGTGTAGTAACACCTAAAATAAACAATAAGAACGGTATCCCTCCCCAGTAAATAACATAAAGGATTATTGGAATGCCAATTAAGATAGTAATTAATCTTGGGAATAACATTATATGCCTCCGAACCTTCTATTTCTGCTCTGATACTCAATTATTGCTTTATACAACTGCTCTTTCTTGAAATCAGGCCATAAAACTGGTGTGAAATATATTTCAGAATAAGCAATTTGCCATAATAAAAAATTTGAAATCCTCATCTCCCCGGAAGTACGAATCAGCAAATCCGGATTCGGCAAATTACGCGTGTACAGATAACTCTGCAAAAGCTTTTCAGTTACTTTTTTTTCACCGCTATCTACTATGCCTTGAATTGCCTGAATTATTTCATCACGCGAACCGTAATTGAGCGCTAAAACCAGTTTTAATCCAGTATTCTCTGAAGTCTTATCTATTGTGCTTAATAATACATCCTGGCAGTCCTTTGCAAGTTTGCGAATAGCACCTATTGAAAGCAATCTAATGTTGTTTTTTTGTAATCTTGAAACTTCCTTTTTAAGATAAACTCTTAAAAGTTTCATGAGAAAACTTACTTCATTTTCCGGCCTGCTCCAATTTTCAGTGGAAAAAGCATACAGCGTTAAAACTTCAATTCCCAGCTGCGCGCAGCCTTCAACAACATCCCTTACAGCCTTTGTTCCTGCTTGGTGCCCAAATGTTCTTGGCAGATTTCTGGAATGCGCCCATCTTCCATTCCCATCCATTATGATTGCTACATGTTTGGGGAGTTTCTTAATATCAATGCTGTTTAACAAGGATTTATTCTGAGAGGCATTATGAGATTCTATCTTAGTATTTTGCACAATTTTATATTTTCTAGAGTTGTTTTCTTACATTTACGAAACCGTTCAAAAAATCTGTTCTCGGCTGCGAATTATCCGAACAGCACTTTTTTATACTTCCATTATCTCTTTTTCTTTTTGAGCGACAGTTTCATCTATTTTTTTTACAAATGAATCAGTTATTCTCTGCACATCATGCTCCCCGAATTTAGCCAGATCTTCTGGAATTACCTTATCTTTCTGACCTTTTTTTATTTGTTCAATGGCATCTCTGCGGGCGTTTCTGACAGAAACCTTAAAATCCTCAGCTATCTTTTTTATAACCTTTACCAACTCAACACGTCTTTCCTGCGTAAGCGCAGGCAGATTGAGATGAATGACTTTCCCGTCATTCACCGGCGTAACACCCAAACCGGAATTCATAATAGCTTTTTCAATTAAAGGAACTGCCGTTTGGTCCCAAGGCTTAATCTCAATGGTTCTTGCTCCGGGAACCGAAACTCCGGCTATTTGATGAATGGTCATATGGCTGCCGTAGTAATCAACCTTTATGCCCTCCAACAGCGAAGCGTTTGCCCTTCCAGTTCTGATAACTGACAGCTCACCTTTAATTTTTTCAATTGACTTCTTCATCGAGTCTTCCATCTCAGCAATAATTTTTTTAATCATAGTTTAGCTCCAAATAATTGTCCCAATGGGCGCTCCAAGGACAGCTTTTTTAATATTTCCTTTTTTATACAGGTCGAATACAATAACCGGAACCTTGTTATCCATGCACAAAGAGAACGCGGTAGTATCCATAATCGCGAGCCGCTTTTTAATTGCTTCCATAAAGGTAATTTTCTTATATTTTTTCGCTTTAGAATTCTTCTTTGGATCATCAGAGTAGACTCCATCAACCTGTGTTGCCTTAAGCAGAACATCCGCGTCAATTTCTATGGCCCTCAGCGCAGCAGTCGTATCCGTGGTAAAATACGGATTACCGATACCCGCGGCCAAAATTACAATTCTTCTTTTCTCAAGATGCCGTACAGCCTTTCTCCTGATATAAGGCTCTGCGACTTTAGCTATCTCTATGGCAGTCAATACCCTGGTTGGGATTTTTATCTTTTCTAATGCATCCTGCAATGCCAGGGAATTGATTACAGTTGCGAGCATCCCCATATAATCCGCGGTTACACGGTCAATCCTATCCCGCTTTTCATTATCTGAAGAAATCTTTCTCTGAACACCTCTCCAAATATTTCCACCGCCTATTACTACCGCCACATCTACACCTGTCTCCCAAACAGATTTTATCTCCTTAGCTACTGTAAAAACAGCGTTTGAATCAATCCCAAATCCACTCTTCCCCATGAGAGCTTCGCCAGAAAGCTTCAGAACTACCCGCCTGAAACGCACCTGTGACATATTCATTCTCCTCCTAACTGAAATCGAACAAAACGCCTTACATTCATATTTTCACCTAACTTACCAATAACACCTTGCATCAGAACTGAAATGGACTGTTTTCCCTGTGTATCCCTTATGTAAATCTGGTCCATCAGGCAGTTTTGCTGGTAGAATTTTTCAAGCCTCCCCTGTAAAATCTTATCAATAACTTTTTCAGGTTTACCTTCTTTTAGAGCCTGCGTTTTAAGAATCTCTTTTTCCTTTTCGATTACCTCGTCAGGAACATCGGAGGACTTAACCCATTTTGGATTCATAGCTGCAACCTGCATGGCTAATTCTTTTGCGAGCGAGCTAAAATCATCTGTTCTTGAAACAAAATCCGTTTCACAATTAAGTTCCAGCAAAACACCGATTTTTCCTCCGGGATGTATATATGAAAAAATACATCCTTCGCTTGTAGCGCGGCTAGCTTTTTTATTAGCGATAGCAATGCCTTGTTTTCTCAGGACTGTTAATGCTTCTTCAAGATTGCCTCCTGACTTCTGTAACGCGGTTTTGCAATCCATTATACCTGCTCCGGTCTTGCTTCTCAACCGGGAAATCATATCTTTTGTAACTTCCGTCATATAACTCTCCTTATCAAATTAAATTTTATCTTCAACAGGATTTACAGGAGTTTTGTCAGTAGTTGCATCAGACTCCCCTCCTAAATCCTCAGTCTTGCTCAGATCATCTGATGGGATACCTTGCACGGTATCATCTAACTTTTCACCTTTTTCTTCAAATTCAGCTTGTTTCTTATTCATTTCCTTTCCTTCTATTATTGCATCCGATATTATAGAGCAAAATAATTTCACAGCTCTAATAGCGTCATCGTTGCCGGGTATTGGATAATCAATAAGATCGGGATCGCAATTTGTATCGCATACCGCAACGATTGGGATTTTTAATTTTCTGGCTTCCTTAACGGCAGTAATCTCCTGCACAGGATCGATTATAAAAACAATATCCGGCAATTTTTGTATATCCTTTATGCCGGATAAAGCCTTTTCCAAACGAAAATGCTCTTTTGCTAATCTTGAAATTTCCTTTTTTGAAAGGACATTAAATATCCCTTCTTCCTTCATGCGCTCAATTTCCTTTAACCTCGCGATAGATTTCTTTACTGTTTCAAAATTTGTCAATCCGCCGCCCAGCCACCTTTCAGAAACATATCCTGATTGAGCGCGGACAGCCTCTAATTTAACTGATTCCTGGGCTTGTTTTTTTGTCCCTATAAACAGCATTTGCTTCCCATTCGCGGATTCATCGCGGACAAATTTGTAAGCTCTTTTTAACTCTTTGACAGTTCTTTGGAGATCGATAATGTGGATATTATTTCTGGACCCATAAATGTATCGAGACATCTTAGGATTCCACCTTCTCACCTGGTGTCCGAAGTGAACACCCGCTTCCAACAACGCCTTCATAGATATTGACGACATGCGTACGCCTCCTTTTGGGTTATTCGAGATCGCTCAAAAAGGCGGCTACCGACTGCAATTTTGATCTTTGGCCTACGACTTTGTTGCACTCGGCTTACGTATCTCGTCAAAGATATGCTCGCCTCGTGCGTCGCGTCTCGGCTCAAAACTCAAAATTTCGTTACGGTTACCCCTTTTTGAGAGATCTCTATTCCTCCATCCTCATCAACTCCAGACAGGCCTTATCAAAGGACCCCTATCTGAATACGATTAACTTGAAATTTCGATCCATCTTTAATCTGGATTCTGAAACTTAAAGATAACTCCAAGAAGCATTCTTTGGAGAGATGTGTGAATTATTAAAGAAGCTATTATATTAAAATTCCAAATAGAATGCAATAACATTTTGACTGCAATTCTAACTGCAAAATAGATATGATTTTCGTAATCTAGGACTTTAACCAAGGAGTTAGTCTTGGTATCCACATTGGGACATTCGATTTGTATGTTTTGTAATCATCGCCAAATCTTTTTTCTAATCCCTTTTCTTCAAAATATCTCAGATAGATTATATTTCCAAGAAAAAATATCAGCATCCAAACCGCTATCGGCCAGGACTGCAGCAAAACTGCCTCGGCAAAAAGGATAAGTGTAACCCCAGAAATCATCGGATTTCTTACATACCTGTACGGGCCTAATACAACCAATTTTTTTGGAGGATCCCAAGGAGCAGGGGTCCCATGGCCAAATTTTACAAATAATGCAGAAGTCCATATGCTTAATATTATGCCTTTAAAAACAGCCAGCACCCCTAAATAAAATATAATTTGAGTCGGATTTGCAATTTTGAATGAAAATCCAGCAATATTAGCCACGTATAAAATAATTAACGGAATAAAAACAAGAACCGTACCGGGCAGTATAATAATAGCTTTAATCAGACGCCAACGTATTTTCATTGCAAAGAATTCTTTATATCCTTAGCCCATTTTTTTGCTTTCTGTATACTATCCTCTTTATTGTTTTTTATTGGTTCCAAGAAATCAATTTCACCTAAAAACTGATTATCAGGAAGAGCTTCTTTCATCTTGTCGAAAATTTTTCCCTTCCCGCCGCCATGACAACAGAATAAGGCAATTTTTTTGCCGGAAAAAGAAGATATTGAAAAAAATGTATTTAAAGGCGGAGCATAAGTCCATGCCCATACAGGGGTGCCAATGAATATCACATCATATTCCTCCGTTTTTTTATCCAATGGAAGCAGCTCCGGCTTTTTCCTCATCAGAGCCTGCCTGCCTCCCCAAAAATATTTCATAAAACCCTTTGATTTCGGTTCATCTTTTTGTTTCAGTTCTGCCAGTTCAGCATTAATCTCTTCAGCAATACTTTCCGCGATAAGTTTTGTATTGCCGTCAAATGAATAAAAAATAACCAATGTTTTCATAAAAAGCCTCCTCTTGTTTTAACAATTAGTCAAGCTTACACCTGAAAAAAAACTAAAATACTAAATCCGGAAAAACTCCAAGCACTACAAGACAGATCAGACAAATTAAAGAAACCGCGCACAACAAATAATTTATTTTATAAACAACTTCACCTTCAATTGGTTCTGAAAAAATACTTTTGATTAATTTTAGATATATTATAAGCGAAAATATCCAGCTAAAAAATACTATGCCGGCCAGTATAAACCACTGGGCTTTAATTGCCGATACCAGCAAATATACTCTACTCAAAAAACTTCCTGATAAAGGAATACCCATAAAAACACATAGATAAGCCAATGCAAGTAAAGCAAGAAATAAAGAGCTTTTTGCTAAACCATTTAAAGAAGATACCTTAAAAGAAAATGAAGATTTATGAATAGCAGCTAAAAGGCTGAATAATCCCATATGCATTAACAAATAAACAGCTAGGCAATAGATAATTACTTTCCAATCAAAAACAACACCTCCAGCCAATCCTAAGAGAACAAATCCTGATTGTAATATGGCTGAATAAGCGATTAACCTCTTGATATCACTCTGCTTCAAAGCAAACAGATTCCCTACAACAAGACTTAAAACTGCTAACAATGCATAAAAAAACGAAAGTTTCTGGAGCATATCGCTGAACGCGATCCCAAAAGTATTAAATACTAAAATAACGAATATGCTGACAGGAATAAGAGAAAAATATGCGGCTATTGGTATTGGAGCAACCTTGACAACATCAGGGAACCAATAATGAAACGGCACAACTCCTAATTTAAGCGCAATCCCCGATAAAAGAATTAGAACCAGAAGTACATGCGCGGAGCTGCTCTCTTTTAAATGATGGCTTATCTCTATTATGTCTATCGTTCCAGCAATACCGTATACAAAAGATAATGAAAGTAATATAAAAGCTGACCCCACCAAACTCAAAATAAGAAATTTAATTCCTGCTTCTAAAGCATGTTTAATGTTTTGATGAGTTAAAATCAAAAAAACTGAGGAGAGAGTAAAAAGTTCAAAAGCGCAATACAGCAGCAGCAAATTACCCGAAGAAATAATAGCGCAAGAACTCATAAGATTGAGCAGGAGCCAGACAAAAAAGAAGGAATTATCCCCGGGCTGCTCCTCCTTATACCCTACCCATAACAGTATTACAAAAAAAACAACTGCGAAAAAGAGGATCTTGGAAAATGAAACAATATAAATGCCTGTTAATAACTCGGAAGCAGCAAAACCGCTGTCAGCGCTTCTTACTAACAAATGTAAACCTAAAAAAAGTCCAACAATTGAGATCAAAGCGTAATAATTTTTATTGATATCTTTGAAAAAAGCTCTTATCAGCAATATAACAGCAGACGTTCCTAATAAGCATAGTTCTGGTGAGAATAGATAATATATCATTTTCTATTACCTTTGTAAGATTTGACAAATATTTATAACTGTCATATTAATAAAGTCAAGCAAAACCTTCGGATATATTCCTAAAACAAAAAGAATTAAGACAAACGGCAGCAGTGTTAGTATTTCTTTAATATTCAGATCAGTCAGATTATCTAATTGTAATTTAGATGCTGAGAAAAACATATCCTGTAAAAGCTTTAGAAAAGCAACAGTAACAACAGCTATTCCAATAAAAGCGAGCGAAGTAATAACGGGATATTCATCAAACGCGCCCAAAAAAGACAAAAATATTCCAATAAAAGTACCAAAACCCGGCAACCCAATAGCCGCTAAAATTATAAGTATTGAAAATGCAGTAAAGACCGGCATTTTGGTACTCAATCCGCCAAACTCTGTTATTATCATTTTTCCGCTTCTAATAAACAAACAATCCACAAGTACAAATAGACTTGAGATAAACAATCCGTGAGCAACCATGGTTAACACGATGCCATTCAGCCCTACCGCATTAAAAGCGCCGAAACCTAATAAAAGATAGCCGCTATAAACCGTAGATATACAGCCCACCAGCAATCTTAAATCCTTCTGGCTTAAACAATATATTGCGCTATACAATATAGTAACTAACCCAAATACCAAAAATAGCTTGTTGTTAAAATAAACTCCCTGAGAAAATATTGGCATTACAAAACGAATTAATCCATAAATACCAACTTTAAGAGAAACACCGGTTAAGATTACTGCAACCTGCAGCGGCGCCTGACGCGAAGCAATCGATACCCAACCATGAAAAGGAAAAACACCGCTGATTATCCCAAAACTAAAAAATAGCAATATAACAAGCAAAGTTCTAAAACCTGATGAAAAACCAGAACTCACTTGAGATAAATTCAACAAATCTACACCGCCGCTACCTATATTTGCGTAAATGCATATTGTTGATATTAGTAAAAGTATACTTGCAGTTAAGTTGTACAAAGCAAAATGCCTAGAAGCATAAATCTTATTTTCCATGCCAAAGATCGTTATTAGCAGGAATATTGGGATCATGCTTATTTGAAGAAAAACAAAAAACAGCAGCACATCAATTGCAGCAAACACACCTAATAGGGCTCCGTATTGCACCAGAAATAGTAAAAAATACTCTTTAACACGCTCTCTAATGCTTAAAGAAAGTACATATGAAAGGACCCCCATAAAACTGCTCAGAATAATCATTATTAGAGATATCCCATCCACACCGACGTAATATCTTATGCCTAACTGGGAAATCCAAAGATGGTTTTCCACAAATTGCAAAGATGTTGTTGATGGATCAAAAAGTAAAAAAAGGATAGAACCTAGAATCAGCGGTATAATAGTAAAAATACCGGATATCAGCTTTATTAAACGGGTATGATGTTTATTCAGCACTAAGACAATGAGTGACCCCAAAAAAGGGCTTAAGATTAATAAAGTTAAAATATTCATTTTACAAACTCCTTAGTAAATTAATATATTGACCCACGCTAAAATTAAAATTATCATGACAGTAAGTAAAACATAATGAGAAATCCTGCCGCTTTGAATTTTTTGAATGAAAAAAGCAAGAGTTTTTATATTATCAAAAATTTTCCCGGATAGACTCTTAGTTGTATTTTCTAAGGTTAAGAATAAATCATTATTAAATCTCAAAATTTCTTTTACAATAATTGATGGTGAGTTTTGTATTCCCATTTCAATTAATGAAATGCTTCGATTTAGGAATCCTGTAAACAAGCATAATATATATTCATAGATTTTGTTTAAATACGATTGCGGCTCTGAATATTTAAGCGAACTTAATAATAAATGCGGTTGTTTTAATGTAATATTAGCTAAAATCCACCCAGCAAATAGACCAAATATCGAAATAAAAACCAAACCCCATTTCATTATACTTCCATCATGCGCTATAACAGTGTCAATAGCGGTAAAAGAATATATCGAGAAAGGCATTATCTTTTTTAATATATCGGTCAAACTAAGAATCCACCCTCCGATAACCATCAACAATGTGCTAAATATCAACGGAATATCCATAAATAACGGCGGATCGATGGTTCGTTCAAATAGATGAATATCTCTAGGTTGTCCAAAAAATATCAAACTGCAAGCTCTACCCATATAAATTGATGTAAGTAAATTAAATATAACAAAAAACGACATATATAAGCTGTTGTTCGCTGAAAGAATTTCTTCCATTATTCCTCCCATGCCCCAGAAAGTAGAAAACAATGGAAAGCAACTCATAGCAAGTGTTAAAATAAAGAAGTTTATCGCGACTATCGGCATTCTCTTAGCAATACCACCCATCCTTCTTAAGTCTTGAGAAGCAAACATAAATATAATTGAACTAACAAGCATAAAAAACAGGCTGTAAATCAAAATGTAATGCAAAAAAACGAAAACAACCCACTGAAATAATCCCAATCCAAAAACAAACAGCATAAAACCGCATTGTGAGATAATTGAGTGCGCAATCAATTTTTTTAAATCCATTGTTAAGCATGCTGCTATTGCTCCAATAATAAAAGTGAATACACCTGCAATAATTGTAAAATCTAAAAGTAATGAAGAATTCATTATCATTGGAAAGCTTTTCAATAAAAGGATTATTCCGCTGCCAGCTACACATATTACTGTTATAATCCCAATGCTGGCATTACTGTCCCCAAATAAATCTGACAACCAGGAATACCATGGAAAAGCCGACACCCTGCCTAATACAGCGGCAAGAAACAACAAGCCTATGGTCAGGACTTCGTATTCGGGCAGGAAGTTTAAATTCATATGCAGTAAAACCTGTTCTATATTCAAGGTACCGCATTTAGTAAATAATATTAAGACACCTGTAATAAAACAGAAATCAGAAATTCTAACAGCTATCCAGCTTTTATAGTATATTTGTTTAATCTCATTTTGATTTGAAGTGAGTAATACAGACCCATAACCTGAAAGCGCGGCAATCTCTAAACAAAAAACCATCAATAAATAATTGCTTGAGAGATTTAGCAGAAATATTGAGAATAAACTTAACGAAAAGCATATATTATAGTCTTTTTCCCAATCCTTTCCTTCCATTAATCCAACTGAATAGGCATGCACCAAAGCCACACATAAACCGATTAATAACATAATAATTATTGATATACCGTCAATTCTTAGACTAAAATTGAGTTTATAAAAATAAACTGTTATAAAATTAAAATTAATCTCCTTGGGCAGCGAAAATGAACCGTTGACTGTTCGCGCCAGAGCTGCAAATGACAGGGTGATACAAAATATTAGAGTGATAAAATTTAAGAAACCGCCCTTTCTTGGCAGATAACTCCCGAATAAATAAATAATAAGCGAGACAAACAAGAATATGAATGGAGATAGAAAAATAAACTTAGCTAACATTTACTAACCCTTAAATACATTCAATTTATCTTCTAACAAAGAATTATTACTTTTATGCAAAGCAAATATCAAAAATATCCCCATGGCTGTCATCAGCGTTGATAAGAACAAAATTACCAATGCGAATATAAAACCAGCAGAATGCTCATGATGAATTTGGGAATTGAATATAACAAAATTTATTATTGTTGAAACGAATAAAAGCTCTATACAAATAAGTATTCTAAGTAAATTTCGATGAATTAAAACACCAAATATGCCTAGACAAAACAAAACTCCAGAAAGGATTAAAAGAAGCCCTAAATTATTCATTTTTTTCC
This sequence comes from bacterium, assembly GCA_043809745.1. Taxonomy (GTDB): domain Bacteria; phylum Elusimicrobiota; class JBDRMW01; order JBDRMW01; family JBDROU01; genus JBDROU01. The sequence goes on along the minus strand of JBDROU010000081.1, from coordinate 41,416 downwards.
TCTAAACGCAGCACAATATATCCGGAACCAATAAGAACTGCGAATGCTATTGCACCGACTATACATATACTTAATCCTTGCTGGTTCAGCAAATCCTTTGCGATAAGAAATATGTTTTTCTGTTTTACCCACTTAAGATCGATCGCAAAATTATTTAATGCTAGATTTACATATATAATAACCAGCATAAGCAATCCTGACAGCAGTGATGAAATCAATATTTGTTCATTTAATACCCTAACAATCCTATCTTGCGGAAGCATATATTGGGAGCAAATAAAGAGCAAAGTAAGCATTCCTGCGGCACTAAGCAGGTAATAAGAAGAAACATAGTGACCCTCGAATACTGAATATAAAAGCACAAGGAAAGAAATGAATATCAGTCTAAAAATCAGCTGCTTATATATACTAAAGGAAACTACCATGCCTGCACCGGCTAATATTATTATTCCTATAACCGCAACAACCAGAACACTATTAATCATCTTAATTTCCCTAAATACTTATTTAATTATATGTCCTAAACAGCAAAGTATAAAATTTATAAATGCCAAAGGTATTATACCCTTCCAATAATATTTGAATAAGTTTTTAATCCGCAGATCTATAAGTTTAATATTTATCCAGCTTAAAAAAGACGCAACACAAAACATTTTTATCACAAACCAAATACTGCTCCCAAATACTGGACCTTGACCCCCGCCAAAAAAGAGTGCTACTGCTAAGCCTGAAACTGTAAAAACAAACACGTATTGGTTAAGATATGGAAAAAATCCCGGGTGATTGATGCTTGCAAATGATTCATATCTCATAGAATTTATAAAATTATTTCTACTAATCTTGTTTGCTCCGCCATTCGATAATTGATAATATATCATCAGGCAGCTTAAAGTGAATATTATAAATGATAACTGCCCGATTAACGGATAAAATATGATCCATTGCGGTATATACTTAAATATGAAACCCTGCTGGGCAGAAACGATAGATACTATGTTGATGCTGTCAGTTAGAAAAACAACCGGTATTATAGATAAAAACAAAGTCAGCTGACCGGACAATAAAGATTCACCAAAAATATTTTGATCTTTTTTATTGTACTGTTCTTCCAATAAAATTGAATAATTTTTTAATAACCCAACTAAAAACAACAATGGCAGGATATATAGAACACCCAATTGCGAATTGTACGCAACTAAATCCTTCCCAAATGGAATTGCTGCGTTAATTAGAAATAAACACACAAATGCAGCTACGGTAAAACATGCATATGTAATTCTACCAACAAATCTAGGCAGTAACTTACCTCTAAACAACATCCCTGTAAAAACAATTACTCCCTTAAAAAAACAAATAAAACTTAAACTTATCCAATGTTTATTATGGTTTTCCCTTTCCTTTAATGTTACTTTCTCCCAAATATAAATAAAGAAAGAACCAAGATAAACAAATGCAAAAAGCACTGCTGCTTTAACAACAGATTCCATAATACCAAGCGCTTTAAGCGACCAGAAATGAGATTCAAATATTTTTGCAAATATATTGTGGAATAATAGGAATAAATCATTAAGTTCCATAACTGTTTCTTGCTTAAAATATTGTTTCCTTGGATATAAACAAAAACGCAATAAATATCAACAGGCTGAAAATCCCCATACCGATCCATTGAATTAAAATTATCTCTTTGCAAACAATAATCCACAAATATAACATGAAACATGAAATTACAATAGTAAAACATACAAAAACAGCAAAAATTAATTTTGTCGGTAATTTCATATCAGTATTATCTGTGTTGAACGGATTTTGTGTGAAAGTAAAATTTATAATCTTATACTTCTTTTTATTCTTGGCAAAAGATATAATAAGCAAAAAACAATAGAAAAACGAAGCTACCAGTAAATAAATGAAAATATTTATTATAGCGTCCATAAGGTTATGTTTTTTTAATTCTAGATTTTTAAGAAGCAGCACACCTTTTGCAGATATATTCTACAAAAGGTGTGCTCTATACTTCATTGTCTATAGATCTTCCGCGCCTAATGTCTTCTTTCCGCCTTCCTGTTTGACTTTTTCCACTGAAGCCTTAATTATATCATCAACCTTAACTGACAAAGCATTAATATAATCGACTCCTGTTCTCAAGCCCTGCTCCTTAACCATTTTTTTAATCTTGCTTACTACAACCAGAGTTTCTGCCATTGTTTTCACCACCTTTCTAAAGTTATATAATTATTGCCTGCATCAACCGTCTTTATTTTGAGATCATTTTTTCTTTGCAAAAAAAGACAACTTTTCCATTTCTACCGTCATATCTATATTGTGCACCAGTATTGATTTACCACAATTAACCTTAGAAGGAGTAAAATTCAGCACAGCTTTAACCGCACTTCCGTTCAAAAGATTTGCTACCCTTTGCGCAGCTTCTTCTGGAACTGTAAGAATAGCCATTTCTATATAATTTTTTTTAGTTATAGATTTCAACATGTTTATGCTGAATATCATTGTGCCATTTATTGTTTTTCCAACCTTTCTACGATCATTTTCAAAAGCAGCGCTGATTGTAAATCCCTTATCCCTGAATCCTTTGTACTTTAGCAAGGCTCTGCCCAGATTTCCTACACCAATCAGCGCAACACGCCAATTTTGATCCAATCCAAGTATTTTTAATATTTCCTCTTTTAATAAAGATATATTATAGCCCTTCCCGGTTGTTCCAAACTGTCCAAAATAAGTTAGATCCCTACGAATCTGAGCAGCAGTAAAACCGCTTACAGATGAAATTTCATTTGATGAAATAAATCTCTTGCCTTCAAGATTGTCCAATATTCTATACATTTGCGACAATCTGGCCACAACCGCAGAAGGAATCTTGGTCATTTTGTAATCTTTATATGGCGAGACCGCTCAAAAAGCCGGTTCTCGGCTGCAAATTTAGCTTTTTGGCTACAATCGATATTTTGTTCGACTTACATATCTCATCGATGATATGCTAGCCTCACAAAATTCGATTTCGCACAAAAATCTAAATTTTCGCTTCGAGTATCACTTTTTAAGAGATCTCATAGCTTACAACAACATAAAAAACGCTATTAAGAGATATTATAATAATTAAACATCCTTTTTCAACTAAAACTTTTACATCGAGTTACTTATCTTCAATTATTCTTAAACCTTCATTTACTTCTGAATCACCGGGAGATAACACATTACAGATCTCCAATTCCCTGCGCGCATCAGGCAGATTCCCGGATTCTATATATAGAAGAGCCAGCCTTTTACGCACATGCGGGTTGAACGGATTAATTGCCGCTGACTCCTCAAACGCGGCTTTTGCATCATCCGAACGGCCTAACTCAAAATACAGATCACCCAGCAATGTATATGAAGTAACATAGTTAGGATTTTTCTCCATAGATTTTAATAACTGCTTTTCCGCTTCTTTGTATTCATTTTGCATTAAATAAGCTTTTGAAAGCTTATTAAGAATTACTGGATTGTTTGACTCTTTGGATAAGGCTTTCTCATACTGCTTTTGCGCTAATAAATAATTATTATTTTTGAAGAACTTATCCCCCAATCTGATGTTTCCCTGCAAATCCGCTCCAACGAATTTTTTGATCTCATCTAATTCCTTATCAAAGATATTTGAATCAAGCAACGCTCCTTGATCCTCTTCATCAGGCCACCCCTTGACATAATTAAGCCAGGTTTTTTCTAATTGACTAAAATCCATCTTTATAAGCTGCTTGAAAGCATCATTTAATTCATAGTTTTCAAGACTTGCAAGCAATTTCTGTATAATTTCATCGCCGTACGTTCTAACAAGATAATCTACTACGCTTGCTACCTGCGCGAACGCAATATTCATTTCTTCCTGTGTATCCAGGTAAACCAATGATGGGTGCATCCTTTCAAAAGCGACAAGTTTGTCTTCCTTAACAGCCTCGACAAGTTTAGCCTTTTGAGAAAAAGTTAAATAATATATGCCGTCTTTTTTTGATCTCCACCGCGTATCATAATATCTGGCTATTCCCTCATGCAGCCATAACGGACAATTAACCTTGCTGATGCGGTTTATTATAAGATGATTTAATTCATGCGCTATTGTGTCTTTCCATCTGAAGCCCAGTAAAAGCTGCTGCGGAGAGAGTATCATCAATTTATTAAATTTACATATACCTACAGCCCCTGAATTTTCAAGCACCGATTGCCCCAGTGTTGATGCGTAGGCAAACTCTTCTTTTGAATCATATATTTCAATAAGTATTTTGTCTTCCGGGACATAATCAAAAACCTCAGAAACCATATTAAGGGCTTTTTCCATAAGCTCAAAAACATCATCTTTCATTATATGTGTTTTTCCTTTAAGGCGGACTACACACCGGTCATTTGCAAATTCTTTAAAATCTTTGGAAATTGAATACTGATACGGCACAATCTGATTAAAGTATTTTTCTTCTTCCAGCATGAACAATTTTTGAGAATTCAGGACATTTTCCCATGCTTTGCTGTATTCGCCTTCGTAAAAATAACTCATCCCGATTAAAAAATAATCCTTTGAAAGCTCGCTTTCAGACTTCTCGTTTGCTAACCCGGCTAAAACTTTATTTCTAAAAACCGACGCATCCCCCATCTCCATAACTTTCATTTCTGACTCAAATAATCCCTGCTTTTTTGCGCTGTACCACCTTCCAAATAAGCTTGGACACGAGAACAACAGTAAAGTTACTATAATATTAATTTTTTTGTTCATGAAATTTTGTCTATTCAGATAATCTTTTATAATATTCCTCTACCATTCTTTTATAAGTTTCAGGAAATTTTTCTTTGAATGAGCGCAGAATCTCTTCTCTAAACTCCTTTGGAGGTATATAGTCGTCCTTATCCGGGATAGGGACCGGACCTATAGGCGATCCAGATTTCTGCCTTGAAAAAAACGATGGCCTTGGCTTAGCCATTTGACCCTGTATCTGCGACATCTGCTCCAGAGAATCCATAATCTGCTGCCTGCTTTTTGTCAGATAATCCAGCGCCTTATCCGCCTCAATTTCTGCCGGTTTACTCTTATTCTTTTTCAGATACGCCGATGCATCTCCCATAGCATCGGAAGCCATATTAAGATTATCAAAAAGCTCAGGGGTCAGATGCGCTGTTTTTCTTGATATTTGCTGTAAATCTTCGTTAAGTTTATTTGTGCGGCCTTGAAGCTTATCTTGCAACGTGCCAAGATTATTCATTTGATCCGCATCAGACTTCTCTGGTTTGACATTCAATTCATCATTAGGTTTTTTTAATGTTTCCAGAATATCTTTCTCCTCATAATACATAAAATTTATATTTTCCATGATTTCTTTTTGTTTTTTTTCGATCAGGTGTTTTTCACCGGCTTTTTTTAACTGAGCTAAATTATCTATTATCGCTTCTAAATACTCAACTGCTTTCACTATCTTTGCATCCTTCAACTCTTCATATACTTTTTCCATTTTATTGATATCGCTGTTCAATCTGTATACTTCATAGGTAAATCTATTATCATTCAAAAGAGCGTCCCTGGTTTTTTTCGCTATTTCTATTACTTTATCTTGTTTTTCAGCTAAATTTTTCAGTATATCTTCCTGCTGATTGAACAGTTTTTTCAAACGCTTTTGTTCTATTTTCCGTATTTTGCCCAGAACATCAGTCTGCTCAATTACAATTTGTTCAAGTTCGGCAATTTTTCTATTAATCTGCTGGTCCAGTTCGCTCGGCTCAAGCGAAGCATCAATACCAGAACTTGCTTCGTCAAATGCTTTCAACATGTTTTTGATATTATTAAGCAGTGCTTTAGCGTATTCTATGGCTTTGTTTATATCCCCCCCTAGCTAAAGCACTGTTTAGATCCTGCATTGATTTCATTACTTCATCCATATTTATATTTTTCACAGCCTCCTGGTTCACAAACTCCTCAGGCAGCTCCTGAGGCAGATCTTTCAACATCTTCTGAATCTCACTCATCAGCTCGCTAATTTTAGAAAACAACTCCTGCAGCTGAGCTAATTTCTCTTGATCCTCCAAATCTGCAAGTCCTTCCAGCATGCTGAGTAATTCTTCGGTATTCTGGTCTATTGTTTGAGCATCTTCCATAAGATCTTTCATGTTCTGGTATTGAAAAAGATCTTCGGACAAGAGGCTCATTTTCTCAAGTTCTGAAATAATACTTTTTTGATTATTTAAGGCATCATCATATTTGTTGTCATTCAAATTTTTTACTGCATTTTCTCCTTGGGTCTGTTTTAAAGTGTTCAGAGAGCCGCTCATGCGCTTGTGTTCTTCAAGTATCTGATAACTTCCCAGCGGATCTTCTTCCATTCTGTCAACAATTTTATCCAGCATATCTTTTGATCTTTTCAAATCATGGTTAACTTCCATTTGCAATTCAACAATTTTATTTAAAAGCGCCTTGTCAAGCTCCTCCATATCTGCAAGTTTCTCAAGTGAATCCTTTGCCTCTATCTGATTGCCAAGCACATTTAGCAGCTTGTCCCTCCAAATTTTCAAATCTTCTTCTATCATCTCATGTTCTTTTTTAAAACTTTTAATTTCTAAGATTGCTGTTCTGGAACGGGCTGATTTAGGCCCAGACACTACATCATTATCAAAAACCTCTAAATAATATTCAACCACATCCCCAGGCGAAAATGGACTTTTAGAAATTCTCCAAACATAATCATCCACTTTTTCCCGCGGATATGATGAGTATCGCCTTATAATCTCTTTACTTAAATCTATTTTCCCTGAATGCCTGAATCTTAACTCAACACTGTGTATACCAAAATCATCACTTGCACTAAATGTAACCGGCACATCCGTATCTAATCCTGTAATAATATCCGTATCAGGCGCTAACAGAGTTATAGTCGGGAATTGATCCTCCTCTACCCGTACATCAATCTTAGGCGGATCCGGGTTGGTTAATCCTTGGACATCAACTATTTCTAAACTAAAAGAATCAGTTTTATTAAGAATTATTTCACTAGAAAAATGATCTTTTTCAATCATTTTAAGCTTTTGTTTATATCCGGAAGAGAATGATAATCCTGCTTTTTCAATCGGTTTATTAAACCAAAATTCCAATTTCACATTTGTACCTTTCAAACCTATTATCTCTAGCTCGTTTTCTTTAACTTCTTGTTTTGCCCGGGTATACTGGGGATAGAAGTAATGAAATCTTTGCCTTGTTGCCTGGGGCAAGCTGACCGGATCAACTGTAAAAACCTTGGTATATAAATCCTCGATTCTCCCCTTATACTGCCATGATTCGGTTATATTTGTTAGCTGAAATACAATCATATCAGGCTTATTTATAATTGGTTTCAAATCCAGCCATTTTCCTTTTTGCTTTTTTGCCAGTAGATGTATCTCAGATGAAGGCCTCCTTAAAATATCGACTGTTATCGATATATTGCCGCCCCATGGAATTACAGAATCATTGGCTCGTATTTTTATAAACTGTCCAATTTCCGAACTGTAGCGCGGCAAAATAAGTCTTGTGAATGAATGCATTAAGTCCGGCTGCGGCAGCAGAAGCATTAAAATAAAAATCGATCCAACCGCAAGAAAGTTTTTTATTTGCTTAAAAATTTTCTCCTTGGTGACTATATCATCTTTCTTTATAGATCTTATCCGATCGTACACATAATCAAAATACTTTTCTTTTAGCGCCTCGGAATAAATAGGCGCCCCTGCCCTGTCAATTCCCAGAGAGTATGCGTTTATCACATCATCCTTTAACTCTTCTTTTCTTTTGCCGGACAACTTAACAATCTGTTCAATATTGAGCCTTTTGATCCCAAACCATATATATACAATCAATACTAGCAATGTCCCCAGTATGAACGCGACAAACCACTCTCTGATGACGTACGGGATCGGCAGGAAATAATCCGAAACAACAGCTCCAATAACTATACAAAGGATTATCGCAGCGTATTGAACTATCTTTTCTGTTATAAACGTTAACTTATAGAAGTTTAATATGCCTGACAGCCATTTCTCAATCTGATCCCATGAACTCATTTTCAATTCCTTTTATAATTTTTTCCTGCATTAAAACTAAATCCTTATCATCCACAGATCTAAATAACTCCCTTAAATATACGTTAGCTTTAAGATCGGATGTAATGTCGTATACAAGAATAGAATGATCAATCACTTTTGTCGGTTTCTGCGCTCTAAAATAATCGAATGTGCTTTTGTCATTATAATAATTTGCTTGTAAATTAGTAGCAGAGATAGCAATGATTTTTCTTTTTTCCTTTGATATATCAACCGGATTCCCCTTTCTTGTTAGCGTGGATACAAATCCTACAGGCCTGTATTGAATCCCGTAATAATTTGGATCTGCCGTTCCGAAATATGAAAGATATATAGGACCTATATTATTTTCTTTTATGTATCTGCCGAGATTCTTTAATCCCTGCCCCCAATCCAAATTTGAATCTATCATATACTTATACCCGTTTTTAGATCCACCCGCAAAAATGTTAAAATAAGTCAAATAGTTGGGAGTACAAAACACCGTGCCTGATAAGTACAATATAACAACCGAATAAATTGAAAAATTCCTGTATTTTTCCGTTTTGAAGCCATTAATAAAACTTCCCATCATTACAGCTATAAACGGATATATCGGCAATATATGCCTGTGCCCGATATGAACTTTGGACGCCGACGCGATAAAGAAATATACAACTGCCGGGAAAAGCAAAAATAAAACTTCATCGGTCAAAAAGGATCTGGTTTTTACAGAAGTCTTTATCAACTTTACAAGGATAAGTAACAGCAGCAAAATAAAAATAATTTGATTTTTTATTAAAAACGATATTATAAAGTAGTACCACCAGCCTCGGATCGAATAATCCCCGCAAAGAAAAGTTGAACGCCCCTGTTCCATTAACCTGAATGTATTATTCAACCCTACAAAATAAACCGGCAGTTCATCAAAACCGTAGCTAAAAACAGCAATTGCAAAAAATCCAATGATCATACAGGCAAGCTGCTTAACAGTATCCGGAAAAATAAAATTGAACTTATGTTTTAAGAAGTAATATAGAAATAATGCAGATATTATCGGCAGTATTATCAATCCCGGAAACTTTGATGTAATGCAGACGCCTAAAAATATTCCTAACAAGAACCCCTTTAACAACCCGGGTTTTTTAAGGAACATATAAATAAAAAATATACTTGCATAGAACCCCAGCGTAAAACCTATGTCAGTAGTTACCAGTGAAGAGTTAGCTATTATATTCGGATTGAATACCAGGATAAAGAAGCTGAATATGCCTGCCTTCCAACCATAAAACTCCTTGCTCCAAAAAAATACCAGCCATCCAAGCAGAAGCCCCAGCGCAAGAATGGCAAACCTTCCGGAATTAATCAGCTTTTCCGCTTTTACACGGTTATAATAAATAAATATATCGGAAAAATTGTATTCAGAAGATCTTATAAAGTGTGGATGCCTGCCAAAAAAAGACACATCCATAAATAATAGCGGGATAGCGGCAAACCGCTCTGTAAAAGGAGGATGATTATCCGCGTTCAGAAACACTTTCCCGGTTCTCCAATATGAATATCCCGATGTAAGATGCACCCCTTCATCGTATGTGGGCGCGGAGTTAAAAATAAATGATGTGCTTAAAGAAACAAACATTAGGCTGAGAATGACCAACAGTAAAATTTCTTTATATTTATTGATGAGCATAAATCAACCGTCCTTTTTGCAGATTACACCTTTATGAGCTATCTCTTTATATTTTTCCTAAATCTTGCCTGCTCCAAATACTGTTTTGCTCCTGAAAAATTCGGATTTATTTTTAAAACCTGCTCAAGCAGCCTTACAACATCATCCCATTTTTCTAATTTCCAATAAACCACTGCCAGATTAAAGTAAGCCTGTGCTTGATTTGGATCAAGTATTATTGCCTTCATGTACAGCTCAATACTGCTTTCTGTATTCCCTTTTTTTTCATCCAACACTCCCATATTTATCAACGTTTGGCTGTAATCCTTTTTTATACCCGTAACTACATCCGCCAATGAATAATACCTCTCAGCTCTGTCAAGCATCTCATTAAAACCCTCTGTTGCCTTTACAAAAGAAGAATAGGCTTTATTAAATTCCTCCAGCTGAAAGTAGCAATATCCTGTAGAATAATGCGCACTTGGGAAAACCGACTTTAATGCTAATGCTTTTCTGAAGTTGTTTATAGCTCTTCTGTAATCCCCGCTTGTCATATCCTCGCTTCCCAATGCCATATGAGATTTAGCATAATCTTCAATCAGATCCGCATTGAAGAAATTTAGCTGGGACTCATAATGATAATTCGTTCTATAAATATACAAATCTGTCAGCAAAGAGTTGCTGTAATTTTTCTGTCCATTGGTATTTTCGCCGATAACAACCTTATGTAATAACCCAAAAGATGCGCTCCTAAAAGAAAAATCATTTGGCAAATCCACATCGCTGCTGAAATAAACATTCCTTTCTGAATTATTCTGCAGGAATTTTTGCCAACCGTCGTTTGTTGTAAGCCTGAATGACTTAAGCCTGTTGAAATAATTAAAAGCAAACTTTTGATACCACGGACTGCCGCTCAAACCCTTTGCAACGCACGCAACCTCCATTCTCATATTTTTGATAATCTGATAATACCATAATGAAAATATCTGCACATCTTCCTTTACAACTATTATTGAGCCGGGCGGCGCGGTTTTAAGCACATTAAGAGCATAATCATAACAAAAGAAGTTTTCCCTCATTTCGGATCGCGCCGCTCTCGGGCTGTTATTCTGATACAGTATAATAATCGTGAAAAGCATTATCAGCAAATTTGCTGTCTTTGCTTTTTTTATTGCAAGTATTTCCGCTAAACCGATTACGCCAAAACATATAAAAATGCAAAAGAAAATATTCGGCAGGAGAAGATGCGCTTCCAATATTGCTAAAGCATGCGGATTTGGAGGCATATTTGCAAGGTATATGAATAATGGCCCCGAACCCAGGAAGCCTGCAAGAAAACTTATCATTAATTTTTTGCTTTTTCTATAAATGAACATCATACCAATCAACCCAAACGGCATACCAAAAATAGAGAATTCATTGAACAGCTGCTTGAAATATATAATCAAATCAGGAAAAAATAATTTTCCTTTTGAATAATTGGTTGATAACAAATCAAGAGTATGGCCGTGAGTCTTTCTGGTAACTGTAGCTATTAACTGGCTGAATGTACTGGGATCATTCCAATTTATCAGCGGTCCGGTTCTCGAACGCACAATGAGGTAAAAGTATACTGAAATGCCCAGCAGAAAGAAAATAACCAACGGCATTGCTATTTTCATATTGTTAATAAAATATTTATATTCCCCTAATAAAACCAGCGACATTATGAAAAAAATGATAAACAGCAAATCTAACCTGTTCCCTAATCCCAATCCAAAGATAAAGACCGCTAAAAAAAGCAGTGCCTGCTTATTCCGATTATGAACGTAATAAATGAGCAGTGTAATCACTGTCAGGGCAAAAAGAGCATTTAATGAATACATCTCCTGAACCTGGGCCAAATACCAGTTTTTATCGGAAAAAGCAAATAGCAGACCCGCAAAACCGCTGAAAATAAGCCTCCAGATGTACGGGACTAGAGAGAAGTAATTCCCAGAAATGAATATTATAAGAATTGTAAATACTACAACCGCAGAACTCGCGCATAAGGCGCTTAATAGCGCAATACGATACGCTGAATCGCCGAAGGGTATCAGTATACTGGCGGCTTTACCGAGAAGTACATATAACGGATAACCGGGAGGATGTGCGATAGCTAACAATGAAGTAACTGTTGACATCTCTCCTGAATCTCTGTAAGGCGCTACTGTAGGAGGCAAAGAATGAAGATATACATGAAATATACAGAAAAATACTGCAATTAAATAAAAATACAGATGTTTATTTTTCATATCCATTTTAATAATTTATTTATCCGCATTGAAAATTTTTGGCAGCCGGCTAAGCAAATGTCGCGCTTCTTTATATTCTGGATTTATTTCCAATGCTTTTTTCAATAAAGCCTCCGCTTCCAGCCAGTTCTTATTTTTCCACGAAACTACAGCAAGATTATAGTACGCTTCCGCATAATTCGGATCTATGCTAAGGACCTTATCAAATGCGTTTACGGCTAATTTCAAATTATTCATCTCATTATACACGGCGCCGAGATTATTCCATGCGGTTTTTTCTTCAGGATACCTGTTAAGATATTGCTCGTAGATATCTGCCGAAAGGCGGAGTTTTTTTGACGCATACAAATCGTATGCAACGTTCAAGCCCCACCTATACCAGCTGCCTCCGCTGGAAAGGTAACGCATATAATACTTTCTGGCGAGTTCATCTTCGTTGCTCTTAACATAGTACTCGGCCAATGATTTATAATAAGAATAAAACATCTGCTTCTCCCTATCATCACCGAAAGATTCCCCTCTTGGAGGTATTAATACTTCTGACCAGAGCTTTGTATTATTTACTAATTTTCCCTTTGTGAGATAGAGCATACCCTCATTAATTTTATTTGTGCTAGTTTGCTCAGGCAGAAGTGTCGCGTAATAAACATCTCCAGAATGATTACTTATCATACTCTGCTCAACTAAATTCCTTATTGCAAGACGCTTCTCGCCCCAAATTCTGTAATAATCATTTCCGTATATGCTCCTGGAAACACCCGCGTTGCAATCAATATAAAGAACATCCTTTCTTAACTTCTGCGCATATTTTAAATACGCAAGGGAAAACTCAACCTCATCGGCCCTGTCCGCAAACAACAGCGAACCTTTAGGCAGATGTTTTAGCACATTCTTTCCTGTATCGTAGATCTGCAGCGTGCCTCTGTTAAATAAAAACATCTTCTGCCTCGATAGGGCAAATATGCTTATCGATAAAACAGCAATTATACAGATTGCTGCTGTTATTGTCTTATTCGCTTTCCTTAACCCATCATCTATCCATATCAATCCCAAACTGACAAATATTGTGACAGGGATTAATGAGAGCAAAAAGAAGCGTTCCATAATATACTCCGTATGGTTCGTGTGCGGCACATTTGCCCATATAAACATAAACGGGCCGGAGAAAAAAAATATTAAAAGCATAGTAAAAAAAAGTTTTTTGTTCATAAAATAACTTTTCACGGCGCCGATAAAAAGAAATATTATCCCGATTAACGAGTAATTTTTGAATAGCAGCTTACCGTAAAATATCAACTCTTCAATTATAGTATGAATATCAATACCCCTAGATCCCCCCTGGGCCAGGCTTAAACTTCCATAACGAGATCGTTTAATAACACCCCAAAATCTTTCAAATGTCTCCGGATCTTCCCAATCAAGAAGCGGATTAGCTAAAGAACGGATCGGCAGGTAAATGTATATGCTAAATCCAATGGCGAAAAATGCAAGTGAGTAGAAAAGTATCCTTAAAACATTCATTAATGGCAAATCCTTTAGCTTAAAAAAGAAATACAAACCAATACCAGGGGAAAGAAGAATGAGCGTATGATGATCGCCGAGAAATAATCCAAAAAGGAAACTTATTAAGTAAATTTTTCTTATATCTGCAGATTCACCCAAAAAAGGTTTATATAAATCCCTATACAGTAAGGCAAGCATTACCAGAGCGAACAAGAAATTTAAGCTAAAAACCTCGGATATTATTGCTTCTTCCCAAAATATTGGGGAAACAGCAAGCAGTCCAACACTTACTAACACCGTAATCGGATTCTTGTCAGATAAAACAAACACCAGCAAGCAAAGGCTTAAGATAGCTGAAATAAAAGAAAGCAGATTAATCCTGTAAGCTGAATTTGCGAACGGCAGAGCTGTGTGAGCCATTTTACCAAAGATTGTAAAAAGCGGATATCCCGGAGAATGCGCGATCCCCAATGTTGAAGCAGCGGCAGCTAACTCAGCTGTATCACCTGCTCCTACAGAAGGTTTTAATGTAGATAGATATAAGCATGCGATTATCAGTATTAAAATGATTATAAATAGCTTATTGATCATTGTTTCTGCAATTCATACCTGGCTCTTCTCAAGTGATTTTGAATATTTCTAAAATTCGGATCAATGTTGTAAACGATCTGAAATTCCTGTACTACGCCCTGCCAATTTTTTTCCCCCCAATATACGACTCCCAGATTATAATGTGCGTCCAGATTCATAGGATCCCACCCGATTGCCATAATATAATATTTTTTTGCGCGCTCCAAATCACCTTTTCTTTCATAAACAGCTCCTAAATTAACCCACGGACCTACCTGCTGAGGATCGGCCCTGGTAAGGAAACTATAAAGGATTTCTGCACTATCCAATTCTTGGTTCTGAAACATGTGATAAGCTGATACCGAACCTTCTAAATATATGTTATCTTTCAGCCATTTTACATCATATCCGACTGAAAAAGCCTTATTCCAATAAGCCGTTATCTTGCTTACAGTTATTCCGTCGCTTTTACTACCGCTTATCAGGCTCATCCCTTTAACAAAAGGATAATATGGCAGCAGCGCTCTTAAACGGTAATAATAATCATATTTGTAGTCTGTATAAATTCCTCTTAGACTATACAATTCCCATAAATCTTCCACATCGTTTCGCTTGTGATCGGCCTCAAAAAGAAAACCCGCTGACTCCAGCTCTACACCTTCCAATATTTGCCTATTCATTGTTGAGTAAAAAACTCTATTCCCGCTCTTCAAATACCCCTTCTCCGCATTTTGTCTTCTAATCTCTTTTTCGTTCCGTGACAGATTCCTAAAATCTTCTCCGTAAGCGCTGTTAAAAACAAGCCCGCCCCTGTCATGAATATGAACATCCCTTCTTTTATTTAATGCAAATGTCAAGTAAGCTAGCGAATAGAATGTATCATCCCCGCCATCTATAAAAAGGTATGCATTTAAAGGCAGTGTTTTGAATATGTTTTTTCCGTAATCATAAGCAAAATACGCATTCCTAAGGCTCAACTCTTTACTGTTTACCAATCCGAATAACGGAAGCAGGCAAACAACTGCGTAAATGATTCTACCGTAATAGAATTTCAACATATCAATCAAGAACCCGAATCCTAATATTAGAACTAGTATAGAAAGTATATAAAACCTGCCTAATATCCCTGTAGATTGGGAGTCAAACGGCATATTCCCGATAATAAAAAAGCCGATTCCGCTGCTCAGGAAAATAACCAACCCTAAGTAGAACTGCCTTTTAGACCTGAAATACCATACAACCCAGCCAAAAACTGAACATATAAAAGTAATCCAGTAAAACGAATCCGCAACAGTTAAAAAATACCTTTTAAGCTGCAAAAATAGCGAGCTAAATGAAAATCCTGCCTTTTCACCCAGAGCTAATGTAAATGTGCCGTAATCTTTACGAGCAAAAAGTCTCCAAATCTTTTCCAGATTATCGGCTTGCCCCCAGTTAAGAAAAGGCTCTTTAAGGGAACGTATATAAACATAAGCATATATGCTCAAACCTAAACAAATAAAAAAAACCGCTCCCTGCATTATTCCCGCCATCTCCCGGATAGGGATCCTGTGATCCAAAAAGTAATAGCACGCAAGCAGAATAAATCCTGAAGTATAGAATATAATAGAATGGTGGTTTCCCAAACCCAGCGCAAATAAAAACACCGCGCAGTAAAACCAGTGCAATTTCAAAGCGTCATCTTCGCTTTCCAGCTTAAACAAGATCCAAAGCAAACAGCTGGCAAAGAACGCATTTAACATGAACACTTCGGCATTTACAGTTGTACTTAGGAAATCAGCATTTAACGCTAATAGCAGAACCGTAATAATTGAGGAAAATAGTTGAATACCTAACAAACGCGCGACTAAGAACAACACAGCAAGACAAAGGGCCGCCGTTAACGCGGAATATAGATTAATCCTATAGGCAGTATTTCCGAAAGGAAAAATCACGGTTGCAAACTTGCCTATAACAGAATACAAAGGATATCCCGGTGAATGAGCTATCCCCAACGCTTCACTTGTAGTAATAAATTCTCCGGAATCACCGACAAATACATCAGGACACAGATAAAAAAGAAATAATCCAAAAAGAACTATAAAAAGCAGAACAGCGGTAAAAATATTTTTGTTCACAACAAACCCTTTCTTCTGCGCCAAAACCACTCGATTCCCAACAATATTATAAAGATTATATAAATATATGGGGAATTCCAGAATTGAATTTTCTCTTTTATCTGCTTTTTACCTTTAGCGCGTATGAATTCTTCCAGTAAATCAATATTAAAATCATTTATATGTGAGTATAAACCGCCGCTTTCATCAGCAATTTCCAATAATAATGCTCTGTTAAGCTGCAGTGTTTCATCTTCCTTCGATGTTATTATAACCTCAACAGCCCGTTTATCCCGGCCTAAAGGAAACTGCGATATAGTATCCCGGGGATCAAATGCCAGAGCATCAAGAATATATGTACCTAATTGTTCTAATCTCACCTCCGCGACATACTCGCCTGGACCGCTCTCATATACCGGCACATCAACCCTGTTTTGACTGGGAGACACCACCTCCAGTTCAACCCTTGCTTTGCTCAGAGGTTGATATGATTTGTCGCTTACCAGTATTTTAACCAGCATCTTCTCGCCAAAAACATATTGCCTCTTATTAAGGCTTAACAGCACCAATTTCATCTTATCAGCTCTTGTAAGCCACCTGACGGCTCTTCGCCAGAACCTGTTATAGTAAAGGGGAGTTTTACCTTCTTTTGATAACCCCATTGACCACCGCCAGGTTGTATTCGTCGCTACAGCCATTACCCTGCCTTTTCCCTTATCCCAAACAGATATTACCGGGCTTCCGGATTTTTTCTCGACCGCTAAATTAATTGCGCCCGGTTTCAGGCCAATAAACCGATTATATCCTTCAAGTTTAGGCATCTCGCTCCATATTTTTCGATTCTCTCCTTCGGCATCGCTCAGCGCCATTATAGGATGCTTCAGCTTATCTATTTCAAGCTCGAAGAATTCATCCATATACTCCTCATTTACACCCGCGGTGACAACAGGCAGTATGTCCTCTATAGGCGTGTTATTGTACCTGCCCAAACCAAAAGAATTCTCCCCGCCTATCATCAAAAATGAGCCTCCCTTATCAAGCACGTAATTTTTTATGTTCGACAGATAAGCAGAAAAGAATCCAAATCTTGTATACGTAAAATTTTCAAAAATTAGTAAATCGAAATTAAATAATTTCTCCATAAATATTTCCTGAGCCGGAAATGGTATTAAAGAAAGCTGATTATCAGGCACAAATGGTATATTTTCGGGATTGCGCAAAATTACAAAGCTGACCAGTTCAATCGATGGATCGCTCTTAAGCACCCTTCTTAAGGATGCATATTCGTAACTCGGCTGGCCGCAAATATACAGCACTCGTAATTTCTCGCGAACTATATCAAGCATGAAGTGTTTTTTGTTATTTTTTGAGGTTGCTTCTCCTTGAAGTACCGGTATGGAAATTGTGTACTGAAAGTTTCCGACTTTTTTTGGGATATACTTGAATTTAATCTGTTTGATATATCTTTCTCCTTTAACAATAACCGTCTTTTGGCTGATAAGCTCATTACCTTCATTTAGCGTCACCTGAATTTTCTTTCCATCAAAACCATATGATTTTACAGTGCAGTCTATCTCAATCGGAGTATTCTTGAAAGCAAAGTCGCTTACATTTAACTCCGCAACAGCTAAATCCGGAGCTCCTTGTGAACTTCCCACCCCCAGACAGTAAATAGGAGCGCCAAAGCTTTTTGCTTCCTGCAATGGATCCCCGGAAGTATTATGACCGCCGTCACTTATTAATACCCCTGCAGCTAATTTTCCTCTTAATTCCCTGCCAACTTCAGCTATCACGGATGCGATATCTGTGGATTCTCCTTCCGCGCCCGCAACATTCAATTTATCGGAATCCACTCTCGATGAAGATTCGCTGAAAGGATAGAAATAGGTTTGGATATTCTTCCCGAATAAGTTTTTGCTGCTGTTGATAAACTGATTTACTTTATCAATTCTCTTATCGGGATCCTTAATGTTCATGCTTTTGGAAGTGTCTATCATTACAGCCACATTCGGCTTGTCCTCCTGGTCATCATAAACTACCCTTTGGGGTTCAAAGAACATAAAAATCAAACTTAAAAAAATAATTAACCTGAAGAAAAAGAAGTACAGCATCTTGTTTAAGCGTTTGTGCAGGAAAAACAATATTAACACTATTACCGCTATAAACAATATTTCTTGATAACCAATAGCAGAAAATACCATTATCTACACCTTTCAATATCCCCTTCGCTCAATATCTTGTTTTCAATTTTTGGAGTATAAAAGGGATATGAATCGCATCGGTTTTGTAAGTGCCTGTAAAACCGTAAATTATTATGTTTGCGGTAAGCTTTATTGCTTCAAGCCGCTGTTTCTCTCCGCCGGGGGTACAACTGTAAATATGATTTCCTAATTTGTCCCGGGCCCAGGCTCCTAAACAATCATTTTCTGAAATTATAACCGACGTAAATCCATCAACTTTCAATCCCTTTAAGGTATTGCTCACAATCCTTCTTCCCCCTATAGTTCTCAAAAGATAAAAAGATCTCAATACAGCATGATCTCGCGGAATATCTTCGAACACCGAATCAGGGAATACCCGCTTAAACTCCCGCTTAATTGAGCTTATTAACGTTGATCCCATTACAGCTTCGGAAGAATCAACAAATATCACCCCGCCGCCTTTAATAAACTTTCCAACATTATCTATCTGCTCTTTATTTAACCTTCCTATATCACCGCTTCCGGTAATCACAAGAAAAGGCGACTCGAAGAGTTCATCGCTCGAAAAACTGACCACCCGTCTGGAAGAAATTACCTCAATACTTGTCGTGCTCACAAGAAATGAAAGTATCTCTTGAAAAATATCAGGATACGGGTCCCAATATCCTTCATGCCGGACTTGAGTAAAAATAAACCTATCCAGCTGGCCCGGGGATACATACCGGCTGAATAAACATAAAATAAAAATAAGAACCGTGATTTTTTTCATACTTTTATGTTCAAGAATATTTTGCTTTCTTTTGTCTTGGATTTGCAAGCAGAGTCTCAACAAGGAGCAATGAAAGCAGAATCCAGAAAAAATATTTACTTACTTCTTTTCCATTTAACATTATAAGCAGCTTTTTGATAAACTGCTTATCCAAAACCAAACGCGAAACATCAATCTTCGGGAATATATCTTGTATCTCAGAGCTTGAGATCTTTTCGAAATTTCCCTCCGACTCTATTTGGTCCAAATTCACATCTAATCCTTCGATGATCTTTTTACCGTCAATGTTATATTCTAAATAATAAATTCCCGGAACATCAAATATTACTTCTTGATAGTTCCTTAGAAGTTTGCTTATATCGTTTCTGCTTTTGTCCGGGTCAATAAGGCTTATTGAGGAAACATTTCCCTTATAATCAATATGCTTAGATGTCAGACTTTCTCCAATTATCCAATGAACCTTCTTTAGAAAAGTCTTTTTATCTTGAGTAAGGTAGCGGGCTATTTCCTGAAAGAATATCGGATAGAGCGGTTTTACAGGAAAGTTTGTCCAATCCCTATCAACTGTAGAGCAGAACAGCATACTGCTGCCGCTGCCGATGTTTCTTTCCACCAGCAAAGGATGTCCGTTTGCAAGTGATAATACGACCCGCGAACCCAGCATAGGCCTTACAAAATAGTACTGAGTAAAGTTAATTAATCCCATCTCATATGAATCCTGTAATTCTAACTTTTTAAGCAATGGATGAGCCGTCGGCTTTAATTCTATAGACTCCCCTTTTGAAAGCGCCTTATGCGACACTATCTCTGCCGGCATTAATGGTTTCAAGGATTTGTATAAATCAACCTTGGTGTTATTCCCTAAAGTAATCAGCAACCTTCCGCCTTGCTGCAAATAAGCATCAAGTTTATCAGCCATTTCCTGCCTTAAAGAACCGACATTGCAGCTTATAAGAAGATCGTAATCGCGCATATTAATACCTGAAGCCTCATCAACCCCTGTTATTTTTGCTCGAATACCGGAAAGTCCTGTTTTTGGAGTGAGCGCATGCTGCAGAAAAAAAGATTCTCCGTCAACGGTAGATAATTTCGGATCACCGTCAATTATCAAAATATTTACTACAGGTTTTATGGACTTTGTAAAATAATATTTATTATCTAATGCCAGTCCATCCACATTCAATCTGCCCTCAATATCAACAATCTGTTTTTCCGGCAGGCGCAGCTGAAACACCTTTTTTTTATATTCTTTTTTCTTTAATTCCACTACCCCTTCCAGTTTTTTTACGCCATTCCAATATATACTCATGCCCGGATTTACATTTGTGTTATCGAAATTTATGATACTTGCAATGACATTCGCATCTTCATTGTAATAATCGCCTTTTAATTCAATATTAAAAATTGCCATATTTTTCACTTCATACTCATGGTCGACGAAAATCAGCTTAACTTTTTTATAAAAATCATCTTTTCTTTCAAATGCCTTGCTGAGTTCCATCCTTTTCCAGCCGTGCTTTGCAAAATCAGAAAATACAATTATGACACTGCTGGGTGTTTGGGTATTTTTTAATAATCTGGAAGCTACATCAAAAGCAGATGTGATATCCGTTGGATTGTTGCTCAGTTTAATTTCTGACACTTTTTTTTGCAGTAGTTGTTTGTCATTCGTTAATTGGCCTGAAGCAAACTCCACCCTGTTAGAAAAAACAACAACCGCAGCTCTATCACTGTCGCTTAAATTATTTATAAGCTCCCTTGATGAATCTTTCACGTATTCAAAGTAATTCCTGTCCCCGACCTGGAAACCCATTGAATAGGAATTATCAATTAAAATAACAAATGACCTGGATAATTCTTTTTTCTTCTTAAAAGTATCTCCGAAGTGCAGTACAGGCCTGCTAAAAAGAATCGTAAGTATCAACAGTATTAGACATCTGACAAAAAGAAGCAGATAATTCTTTAACCTTGAATGCGGTACATTTTGACGGGTTGCAAGATTGATGAAGTGCAGATAACTGAATCTGTATAATTTCGGCTTCTTCTTAAACAACAGATGCAGAATAATCGGAAGCCCTGCAAGAGGCAACGCCCATAAAAAATAAGGGTATAGAAACGAAAAATTCATTATTGAAATGACAGCTGCCGGTTCAAATAATTACCAAGTACAAAATCAAAAGGCATATCAGTTGTTGCAAAACAATAATCTATATCTGACTTTCTAAAACCGACCTTGTACGTCTCCAAAAATACCTTCATCAGCTTTTCATATTCATCTTTTATAATCTCCGGATATGTAACCAGACGTTCATTGGTTTCAATATCTTCAAAACGAATGCTTCCATTTAAAGAAAGATCCAGTTCACCTTTGTCTAAAATCTGAAATACAACAACCTCGTTTTTTTTGTATCTAAAATATTTAATCGCGTTAATCACAGAGTCCGGATCCCCGAGCAGATCAGATATAATAATTATTATGCTTCTTTTGTGCAGTATTTCGCTTAACATGCCAAATGAGGAAGTAAAATCGCTCTTTTCACCGGGCTGAACATTCTCCAGTTTTTCTACAATCGTTTTCAGATATGACCTGTCGGCGCTGGGTGGTAAATGAGTCTTTAAATCCTTATCAAAAACAGCAAGACCTGCGGAATCTCCCTGTTTGATCACCATATAAGCTATGCTGGCAGCAAGTACGGAAGCGTACTCTAATTTACTTATAGCTGCTGCAGAGCTAAAAGACATTGACTTAGACGTGTCTAATACTACATAAGCCCGCAAGTTTGTTTCTTCTTTATACTGCTTTATGAAATATTTATCCGATCTGCCTAAAACCTTCCAATCAATATATCTAAGATCGTCTCCGGAAACATACTCTCTGTGCTGAACAAACTCTTGAGAAAACCCCCTCGTAGGGCTTCTGTGCAGGCCGCTCATAACGCCTTCAATAACATATCTGGCTTTTAACGACAAACTCGAAAGCCTGGCAAGCACTAATGGATCAAGTAATGATTTTTTATCGGCCATTTATTCAGGACTGAATCAAAAACTTTGTATTAAAAACTTAAAAAAGGATCACTGGTCTTTTACAAAATCCAGTAATTTTTTTACAACTTCTTCAACAGAAATACCCTCAGCCTCAGCCAAAAAGTTGAGTATAATCCTGTGCCTCAAAACAGGGAAAGCCACAGCCCTAATATCCTCGCGCGAAACGGTAAAGCGGCCGTCTAGTATTGCCCTGGATTTCCCTCCCAAAATTAAGCTCTGCGAAGCCCGGGGACCGGCGCCCCACTGCACCCATTTCTTTACAAAATCAGGGACATCGCGTTCCTTGGGCCTGGTCAGCCGCACAAGATTGACCGCATAATCAATCACAGCATCGCTTGCTGGAACTTTTCTCACTATATCCTGAAGCATTACGATTTCCCCGGCATTCAGCACCTTGGTTAAATCTTGATGATACGCGGATGTTGTCTGCTTTACTATCTGTCTTTCCTCATCAACAGAAGGATATGAAATATTAACTTGAAAAAAGAACCTGTCAAGCTGCGCTTCAGGTAAGAAATACGTACCTTCCTGTTCAATCGGATTCTGTGTAGCCAAAACAAAAAACGGCAGAGGAAGTCCATATGTATTGCCTGCAGCAGTAACCTTGTACTCCTGCATTGCCTGCAGTAAAGCAGATTGTGTTTTCGGAGGGGTTCTATTAATCTCATCTGCTAAAACAATATTTGCAAATAAAGGCCCCTTGATAAATCTGAAGCTGCGTTCACCTGTCTTCATATTCTGCTCAATCACGTCCGTCCCAGTAATATCCGAAGGCATCAGATCGGGAGTAAATTGTATCCTGTTAAAATCCAAATCCAGTATCTGCGCTATGCTGGAAATTAAAAGAGTTTTAGCCAAACCGGGCACGCCCACAATTAAACAGTGTCCCCTGCAAAATAGCGCTGTAAGCAGCTGGTCTATAACCTCCTTCTGACCCACAATAATCTTTTCCAGCTGTTCTAATATTAATTTTCTTCCCTTAACCAGTTTTTCTACTAACGCAACATCTTCCTTTGGCTCTGACATGATTCCTCCTAAAAGAATGCTTACAAAGATCGCTAAAGAATTTGGTTCTCGGCTGCAACGTTTCGACTTACGCTTAGCATACTAAGCAATTCCGAAGAATGCAGCTTCTTGAGCGATCTACAGTTTTAAGTTTTATACAAATCACCGGAGGGGACCACAACCCTCCTATGATCATCTGTCTGTAAAATTAAAAAACCGTTTCTGTTTATTCCGAATATTCTGCCCTTAACTACACTTTCATCCGCTAATTCTGCTTTTACATTCTTATTAATCCATAACAGATTTTTTCTGTATTCGCTCTTAAACGGATAAAATCCACTGATTAAAAACTTCTTATACCTTTCTCCAAAATTCTTAAGTATAGAGTAAAAAAGCTCAGTTCTCTCGAATTTTCTTTTACACAGCTGAGCGAGCGAAACTGCTGTTTTACTTAACTCTGAAGGTATTCGATTATTTATATTAATCCCCGCACCAATTACAACCCATCTGGTTCTGTCAATTTCTGCTGATAATTCAGTTAAAATACCGCATATTTTTTTATTGTCCGCAAATACGTCATTAGGCCATTTGAGATACATTGGTTTTTTAGCATATTCCTGCAAAACCTCTCTTACTGCAAGCGACATAAGCAAGGTAAGAAATGCAGCATTCTGAGGAACGATATCAGGTTTTAGTATTATCGAAAACCAAAGTCCGCCGTAAGGGGAGGACCATTTTCTGCCAAAACGTCCGTAAGATTGATCCTGATCTTCAGTAATTATCGCAAGTTTTTCTACCGCTTTATTATCCGCCAGCCTTTTGGCAGCTGTTTGTGTAGAGTGAGTATGATAATAGTATTTGATATTCCCGTAAACATCCAAAAGCTTATCTTTCTCCAATTTGATTTTAATGACATCAATATCTACTACATCCGGCAGTTCATTCAGTATATAACCTTTATTTTTCACCGATTCAATATTATACCCGCTTTTTTGCAGCTGCCTGACTTTTTTCCAGACTGCCGTACGGGTAATACCTACTGTTCTGGCAATATAACCGCCCGAGATTAATTTCTTTTTATTATTAGTGAATATTTCTTTAATTTTAATCATAAAATCTCAAGCGAAAAATCCAAGTGAGGCGCGGAATGAGTAATTGCTCCTACTGATATCCTGTCCACACCTAACTTCGCTATACTCCTAATATTTTTTATATTAACATTACCTGAAACTTCTGTCAGTACTTTTTTAATCTTATTGTTTTTGTTATAATGATTTATAAATTTTATCGCGGTTTTAATCTTTTTACAATCAAAATTATCCAGCATAATAATATCAGGGTTTAGCTTAATAACTTTTTTTAGTAAATTTATGCTGTCAACCTCAATCTCGATAGGCATATTATGTTTTTTCCAATAATCACATGCCCTTTTGAGCCCGTCAAAAGAAGTAGAAGCGATATGGTTATCCTTAACTAAAACCATATCTTCTAAATTATACCTATGATTATAACCGCCGCCGCACCTTACGGCATACTTTTCCAGCTCCCTCAATCCGGGTTTAGTCTTTCTAGTATCTAATATCCTGGATCTGGTCCCGCTGACTGCTTTAACATACTTTCCGGTAAGTGAAGCTATACCGGACAGATGACCCAAAATATTTAATATCAACCTTTCAACCGCCAGTATACCTCGCAAATCGCCGTCTAATTCAGCTATTTTTGAATTATTAAAAATTTGATTTCCATCTTTTACTAAGTTGCTGCAAGAAATTTTCCATTTTACTTTTTTCAAAATAAGCGGAATTATAAAAGACCCTGAAAGAATACCTTTTTCCTTTGATATTATTATGGATTTTGCCCTTTTATACCTATTAAAGAGAATTGCTGATGTTATATCTTTTGACGAATGATCCTCTTTAAGTGA
The DNA here is from genome assembly GCA_043809745.1 of bacterium. Taxonomy (GTDB): domain Bacteria; phylum Elusimicrobiota; class JBDRMW01; order JBDRMW01; family JBDROU01; genus JBDROU01. The sequence continues at coordinate 16,306 of JBDROU010000081.1, read as the reverse complement.
TATATCTAAAAACCTATTTAAATGGTCTAAATTTAGGTGTTTCATTAACAATATAGAATACCATAATAATTATGCTTAAACAAGACTGCGGTAGTTTAATAAATTAGGTTGCTGCTTTTATGATAGATTTCAACTGCTTTTGGACTCCGGCTCTGGGAACAGCTTAATGGTAGGATCTAAGAACTGCTCTTAAACGAGCGACTAATTCATTAATACTGCATGGTTTTACTATATAATCGTCTGCCCCGGACTCTAAACCTTCTATTTTTCTATCTTCACTATCTAAAATACTGATTATAATTAAAGGAATACGTCTTGTATTATTGTTCCTTCTCAACTGTTTACACAGTTCATATCCGCAAACATCCGGCAGAATCACATCAAGTATTATTAAATCAGGCAACTCATCTTCAATCAAATTCAAAGCATCTCGCCCGCTTGAAGCGGATAATACATCCATATCCCAGTCCTTCAGCACACTGCTCAATCTTTTATTAAATCCGTCACCCTTATCTATCAGTAATACTTTAGTTGAGTTATTATTGAGCTGATCATTTATCATAATCTCCCCCCGAAATAACACGCCAATTCCCGTTTAATGAACATCAACGGTTTGTTTCTTCAATCTGCAGCCTTTCGAAATATTAAAGATCTTTTTGTCGTCCATTAATAGTATAACTGTTTCCCATTAAATTTGTGTTAAGATCATGTAAAATCTATGTAAAATTTTTCATTTTTTTTGTGCCTGGAATTTACAAGTATTTTACTTGATTCCTAACATTCAAGTAGTATAATTTCATAGTCAAGTTGTAAACGCTTCATTAATAAGAATCAAATTTGAGGTATTATTTTGAGTATGCCGCCTATTTATATGAAATTATTTTTTTGTTCTTTCATTAGTATATTGATTCTGTGTAATTCATCCCCGAACATATATGCCGATTATAAACTTTCTCCGATTGGGGTATCAGAAGCTAAAAAAATTAACATGCCATTACTGAGCGCTGAGTTGGCTTTGATTGAAGATCTTATAGGGAGCGAAGGTGAATTAGTTTATTCACGCGAACCATTTAGTAAATTCCTATCTGTAAGCATACACCTTACGCTTCGCTGTCCGCATAACTGCGCCCACTGTTACTGGTCGAGAAAAAGCAAAAATTTACCTCCCATGACGGAGCAACAACTTATTACTATTATTGAAAAGATAAATGCACAGTCTTCTATCACGCATGTCAGTCTGAACGGAGGAGAACCGTTTACCCAACCTAAGCTGATAAACCTTGCACTAGAACGACTCAATGTCCCGTATTTAGGTATTCTTACAAACGGATTTTGGGCAACTGATGAACATAAGACCGATTCGATCCTTAGGGAATTACTTAAACATATTTCATCCACACAAACCCTCATAATTCAATTGAGCTTAAACCGATTTATCCTTAATTTACCTGGAGAAAATGATCCGCATAAAGTCCCGATCGAAAACCTTGTAAAAATAATTAAATCCGCGCTAAATCACGGATGCAAAATAAGAATCGATTTAGCAGCATTTGATCAACTTATTAATCCGGATCCGGTACTCAGCAAATTAGAAAGTCTGCTAAAAGAACAATATCTTCCGCTGCCTAGAATAAACAGCAATTTTATTGAGTTTATAGGTGAAGCTCGAAATTTAGATCCTCACCAATTTGAACAAAGAGCATTTGAAGGTTTGAAAACTGCTTATGATTTTATAGCTATCTTCCCTGATGGACAGACTACAGTAGATAACAACTTCTTCGATATTATTAATACGGGTAATATCTATAAAGCAAATTTCGATACTATAAAAAGGAGTATAAATACCCATCCATTACTATACTTTCTTTTTATTAATGCGTATCCCGAACATAAGCTCTTGAATATGGTATCACATTTCGATCCTACAATAAAAAATAAACTTAAGAATATTATCAGCGAACCAACCAAAATGAGGGTATTGTTTGAAGACCCAATTATTAAATACTGTCTCACCCGCTTGGCTTTTTTGGATCTCGTGAAAAATGGCAAGATTGCAGTATTAGATCCTGCAAAACACACCATGCTTGAAAAAATAACTACCGAACAGCTCTTGTCATTCCTGAAACAAAAAAACCAAATACGAGAAATGCAGGGCCAAACGAAAATGTGGGGCCATCCCTTGAATTGCGACTCACTCGACAAATCCCAATAGAATATGGGATCACCTCTTAAATCATGCCTTTACTATAAAGCAGAATCTGTGAAGCTATTTGAAGTATTTTTAATAACTTTCTTTTTTGCATTTATATTTACTGCTTCAGCAAAAAGCCTTTGCAATTCGGAAAGCTTATCTGCGCAGAGTTCGCATACGGCAACTATGCGACCATTAATTCTCACATGCAAATTACTCATATTTATAATGTCGAAGTTTCAAACCTGGCAGGTTCGAAAGCTGTTAGATGACTAAAAATCAGGTGCTTTTATGCATCAGCATATCATTTTTAGCAGGGTGCTTGAATAAATCCCTGTTTTTATTTTTAATGCCTGGCTGCAGAGTTATTATTATTTCTTCATGCGAATAATCAATACCGTTATCATCATTTATATGAGGCATAAATATTGTTCCCTTTATTTTATTCGGAGGAGTTGGTTCAAATACTATTGTTGGTATGGGTCGATTAAAGAACCACATCTTGTTTCGGCCAAGATCTAAATATTCCTCAAGCTTTCTGCGTTTCTTAAATGGTATCACATAATAATCGAACAAAACTTGACCGACAGATTGGATATGCCTCAACAAACCGGTGTCAACCTGGTTTTCATATACTTTATTAGAAATTTCTGAAGGCAGTAATTCTCCCTTATCAGTGATGATTAATGCACTTTTATTATAATTTCCTAATGTAATAATAGAACTGCCGGATTTTACTATTGTAGCACCTCTTTCAAATAATTCGCTGAAATTATTTGCAAAATATTTGTAATTTAAAGATGTGCCTATTTCTGTTTCCAGAAAATCCTTTAGGTTTGTTCTTTCCCAAATTCGATGAGTTTTATATAAATTAAAAATATTGCCGTTAAGCCTGTTAAATTTAATCATTTTCGCTTCTTTCATAAGCATTCCGCGCTTCTTGGTATAGAGACGCTGGGGAGTAATTCGATAATGGGCTTGCATAAGATATTTGTTTATAAGCGTAAAGTACTTCTTAAATAAAATACTTCTGTCATCTATAATCCATATGTCAATTTGCATTTTATTTACAAGTTTTTCTAATGTACCGCCAAAAACAACATCTGACACCATATTATCATACGCTTCTCTTATATCAACTGTATTTTCTTTGAGCACAGAAGCCAGTTTATTTAAATTTTGCTCTCTTTCTTTATGAGGCACAAATTCACTATTTTCCAGAAACTCAAAAGCATGATATTTGATATACATGTATGACATAATCAAATTTGCTGCAATAATTATAATTAAAGCTGGTATCCAAGGATAATATCCCAAGAAATACATTGCAATTAAAGTGCTGTATCCGGCTATGTTTATAGTAACGAGAGATTCATTTATTAATTCTGAGATCTTTCTGTTTTTTTGATATTTCTGTACTAATTTTGTTAAATATTCATCTTTTTCAAAGGCAGCTGCATTCTTAATTTCGGATATCCCTGGCGGCGTAAGTGTGTCTGCGGAGAATACCGTACAGGTATTCAGCAAACATATGCTAGTTATTATAGCCGCTATTTTCTTCATGCCCATTGATAAATAAAGTTTAACATATAATACGTATTAAAGTATATCTCGCGGGTGGTAAAAATCAAACCTATCTTTCTACAAGAGATCTCTCAAAAAGTGGTACTCGAAGCGAAAATGCAGATTTTTGAGCGATCTCTACAAGGCCTCCACGGCATAATTATGAGGCTGATTGATGCTTAATGGACTGGTTATTAAACTATCACAATAGACTTTAGCAGATATTAGTTCATTATATTCATCTACAAGTGTCCTTATGTGTCTTTCAACATTAGCAATAGCCTCTTCTAACTCTACCATATTATTTTCATATTCATTCTTATCTTTAAAGTCATCAACTCTGCACTTTTCAATAAATTCAGTTTTCACTGCATTTACATATTTCTGCATGGATGCGATCGCATCTTCTGGATCTATACAATAAAATACTCCAAGACGATAACTACTATAACTATGATAAAATGTTGACGTTTCTAATATATCATCTAAGTTATTTATCTGTAATTCGTATTTGTTACTCCTACTTCCCTTTACATAATAAACAAAGGAATTGATCTCAAACATCAAGTCGCTCAATTCCCTGCAAACATCATAATAGTTTTTACTTAATGAGCGAATGATAAACTTTCTTTCACTTTCATTAAGCTTTGCAAATTTGCTTGTTGGCAAAGCATTTTGCTTTTTCCACAAATTGTATAACGTTTCAATTCTTTCTACAAATCTTCCAAATTCAAGTAAGATTTCTAACGTATCATTACAAAATATTTCTTTTTCTCCAGCAGGAAAATCGCTTTTATCCCATAGGCTGGTATATTCTTTAAAATTACTCAAATGCTTCCTCAGTGATTCTACTAGTAAATCCGTACTAAATCCCATTTTTCGGAAACTTGAAAGAGAGAATTTAGATGGTATATGGGATAAATTCCCGTACTCCAAGTATGCTTTTTTCCAGATTTTCTGATAATATTTACGTTTTCCTTTTTCTGCAATTTTTGAAATTTCTTCAAAACGATCCAATAATTTAAGGAAGCTTTCTGCTGCAACGACACAAATCGGGTCTATGTCTGTAAGAGAAATTTCATCCACCTCAGTGAAAGCAGGAACCGCAAGCAATGCATTGCCCGAGCATACAGGAACATAGATAATGCTCATGCTAATAAACAATAAAAAAACAATGTATCTTTGCATGGGAAAAGTATACAAAATACATATTAAGATCAAGTAAAATTTATGTAAAAAAACATTTTACAAGAATTTTACTTAATATTTTTTTCAACTATGTTATAATACTTCAGAAGAATAACTTAAAATAGGAGGTGTTGTATGAGTTGCGTTGCTCAAAAACTTTGCAGGGGCATGCTGTTAACGGCAGCAATTTCTTTTTTATGCGGAAGCATAAAGCTGGCTTGCGCGAACGATGTGTTGACCAAAATACAATCAGAGGCAGATTATATACTTGAATGCCAGTATATGACTCCCGGCCCGGCATACGGAGCAATAAATAATATATACGGTGATCCTTCATGGGTTGTCCCCAGGGAAAATGCTATGGCTATACTGGGATTAATAATGGCTTCTGAAGCCCTCAACAGTACAATCTATATGGATAGGGCGCAGATCACTGCAGATTATCTGGTTAGCGTACAGGATACCGAAGACGGAGCCTGGTATAATCAGTATAATTTTGGTGAGCCGCATTCAGACGGGCTTTCGAAGTCTCCGACCCAAACATCGGAAGTCATGATAGCGCTTTTCAGGCTAGGTTACGATCCCGCCAGATACAACTCCATGAAAAAGGGCGCGGAATTTTTAATGGAATGTCAGAATGTAGTTAACAAACTCGGTAATGATGACGGCCTCATATGCGCCGGGAAAGACAGCGACGGCGATTTTCAGACATGGCGATGGGTATCGGATAACTCATATTCTTATCAGGCATTAAAAGCCGCTGAACTCTGGGCAAAGATTAATGGGGATGCAGCGTTCTCCGAACAATGCAGAAAAGCGGCAGCGGATATTATCAGCGGCATAGATAACTATTTCTATAATCCTCCGGTCTGGCATATAGCAATCGATCAGAACGGAACACCTCAGGGGAATCCGGATCTTTTACCGGATAACGGAAATCTTCCCGGCTGGCTTAGTTATACTCCACAAATGCTGGATTTACCCGCGCAAGGCGTAAATTCACTAAATGTAGGTGAATGGATTAAAACTTCCTTTCAACAACCCGATGGGTCCTGCATAGGATATTTTCAGGAAGACGGCACATTAAAAATCAGAAAGTATCCGGGACTTACTTTCCAGGCAATACTCTGCTGGCATGATTTAGGCCAGAATGATTACATTACCGACGGCTTAAACTGGACTTACTCAAGCACACTCTTGCAGACTACTCCCGACGGGAATGGAATTACAGGGGGTTGGATAGACTGGGAAGAGATTTCACCAAATTCAGGATTTACTGCGGATTGGTGGCTGCGTTTTATTGACACCAGTTTTTACGCGATTGCTGCTTTAAGCGGCGGTTACGACTTCAACGTTAATAATTCAAACCCGGAACTGGACCAGGAACTTTACCAAACATCACTGCCTTATATCAAATACTTTAATGATAGAGCTCTCGGGGACACACCCACTACAGGAGACCCTGATGGTTTTGTTTTTGAAGGCCTTACAAAAAGCTTTCAACTGTACCTAGGAGGTCATTCCACAGAAGAAGAAGCTCTAATATTTAATGGAGCTTCAAGTTATGATCAATCACTATTGGGAAGGATATGTTTAACCAAAGGTGTAACAACAATTTTAGATACATTTGTAAATCACTTATCGGATGCCAACAATCCTCTAATGAAACGGGATGGCGGTCTTCATAATGCGGATGGTAATCCGATCGATAACGGTCCATACAGAATAGCAAGAATATTAGGTCGGGATATCCCGGTTTGGTACAGCCAATGGGACTGGATTGTTGATACAGGCGCGGCAGCTACAATGACCATATACGCTGTTGACGCCTACCGGAGAACACAAAATGAGGATTACAAGAATATTGCTAAACTCTTTGGCGAGTATATGCTAAAATTAAAAGATGATGACGGCGGAATAAGATACGGCCCCATTGGAATGTATCACGACAGCGCTCCAATTACATTAGATTTTTACTGGAAATTAAAATCAACCGAGCAGAATGAACGTATATTAGCCGCATTTAACGCGCTTTATTCAATAACACATGATGTTAAATATTCAGAAGCTTCGGATGGTATAAAGGGGTGGTTAAAGGATATGTATAACCCTTCAGTTCACCTGTTCGAAACTTCCGCAACATATAATGATGATACAGGCATGTGGGAGAAACCCGGCTTTGGATATGTGGCTACAGATGCAATGGCATTTGCCCCTATCGAATTAATGTTTAACGACTCATATTTCGGATCTACGCAGGCTCAAAGGGACGCTGAGGTTGATGCTATGTTCCAGGCAATAGAAGAAAGGACGGCATTTTTAGATAATGACGATACGCCGATTTTTTATAAGTTTTCAATCTCACAATCCGGTGATTACGGTTCTGTTGAGATGTCGGCGCAAATGGCTTTGGCATATCTTAGGGTAGCCCAGATTTATGATAAAAGAGGCGTTGATGTAAAGACACATGAGTATTTAATAAAATATAATACTCTGGTTTCCTCGCTTGGCAATTTTTTCACAGTCCCAGGTGATGATCCGGACTCACTAGTTGCTCCTTATGCTTCCTTTCTTGATGGGAGTGTGGCTGGCGGAGTACCTACAGGTACCGGATATTTTACTTACAACTGTGAAGCAGCGTTAGCTTCTGTTTATTACTCTTTTGCTAAAGCTGGTTACGATCCATTAATACCCGGAGGCGGGCCCGGCATTCCTCAAACCTCTAGAACATTGAATATGCTTGATGTTTCATGGCATCAAAATATCCCCCCTTACAATTCTACCGGTGCAGCTGTTGCTCAGATGATATTAAATTATATCAATCAAGGAGCGGGGGCAGCTCTTCTGAGTCAGAACGAAATCTATGAATATGCCAAATCCCCTCAACCCTTCGGCCCGGAATTAAATGCTGACGAAATGGATAAAGTTCTTGGGCATTTTGATCCGTATGATACACTTGTTAGCAACTGGGCTGATACATACGATTCAAACCCTGACGGTAATCAGTATCAGGGATATAACTATATGGTACATGCGCTCAACGCGGCACAGATGAATGAGTATTTCAGGGATATTTGCCACTGGATGGATTACACAGTAACAAAAGAGGAATGGTGGAAAGCAGGAGAGCTGGTCGCAAGGCCGAACACCCCTGCAGCAGCTCCCCTGTTCGGGAGTTACAGCCACTGGGTGATGATTAAAGGCTTTGCTGCAAGTCTGGATCCCTGTCCAGAACCTCAAACTAATCCGTTCAATACTCCTGATTTTACTATTTACGGATTTTGGATGAAGGACCCTTTAATAAATGGTATAGGCAAGGATACATATAAAACAGCAGACGAATGCTCTTCAACTTATTTCCTGCCTTTAGATTCGGGAGATGCTTATCACGGCAAACTACTGCAAATAGCGGAACCCCCGGCAGCGCTTAGCAACTCAAATGTTAAGATATCCCCGCCTGTAAGGGATCTGGCGAATCTTGAATTTATTGGCGTGAAAAGCCGTGAAGAAGAACAGCTTGAACTTCAAAACACTTCACAACGGACATTTTTCAACACAACAGGATTAATTAATGAATATGAAATAGTTTTTGGCCCTGAGAAAAAACACTGGACGGAGCTTGTTGATGAGCATCTTCTAACAGATCCTCAAGCATTAGCGGCTTTCAGCGGCACTGTAATGAGAAACCCAACACTGGTTAAAAGACTGGATATTTCAAAATCAGATTATTATATTGTTCCTTTTGATAAAAAATATAAAAAGAAAATAAGAAACCATTACCAAAACAGATATTTAACTTCCGGAGTAATTATTCTTGATTCCAATGATGGTCATTTTAAGGAAGCCAGCTGGACGGATACCCCTGAAATACTTTTCAAGATAACTAAAGCAGACGCTGTGAAATTGCTTAAGAAACACCTTCTTAAACTTTATTTGGATGAACGCAACAAACTCCCAAGAAATCCCAGATTGCGCAGCAATTTATTGAAAAAATACATAAAGCTAATGCTTCAATGCAACAAATCTAATAAGGAATTAGTCTGGCAGCCGGGGAAATATTCTTCTTCACCCTATCAACCTTTTTGGAGAATAACACTTCCCGGCAATATATGGATTGTGAACCAAAAAGGCATAGTATTTTTAGAAGAAAAAGAAGTTGTTAAGGCAAATAAAGCAGTTAAATAAATATTTTGCGGATAATTATACACTGTTTGGCAGGATGAGAGATTTCAGGATATAATTCTGTTTAAAATCATGTTAAATGTGTTAATTAATGAAAATATTATTCCCACTTTTCATATTGATAAGTGCTTATTCAATTGCATATTCTTACTATAATAAACAGCATCTTCTATCCCCTCCGGGATTATCCGAGCAAAATACAAAAGAACTATTGCTGCAACATTTAGAGAAATTGCTTAAATTTGAAGTTGACAGCGATTTCCTAAACTCAGGCATAAGAATCTTTATCGCAGAAAAATATAAACGAAAAGGACATACTGTTGAAAGCACAGCACTAAATGCGCCTCCGAGATTTCTTTTTACAATTGATTTACCAGAAGAATATTTTCTAACTGACCTCAAACCGCATCCATTGATCATGAGCGAAATCCCTCAATCATTGGATGAAGTCCCGAATGTCAAAGTTGATTTATCACACGGTGATATATTCTTGCTGAGCAAAATACACAACGGTTCGCATCGAGCGATAGTTAGATTGGGCTTTTTAGAAGATGATACCCCTGTTGCAGTAAAGCATTATTTGGATAAAGTCGGAGCTGATACTCTTCTTAATGAGTTCCGAAATGGATATATTTTTGATTGTCTCGGAACCACTAAATTATACGGCAAGTCTGTTATTAACGGAGTAACGCATATTGTGACAAATATCGCACCCGGTGATTTTTTAAAGCATGTAGCAGACAAACATTTCATCACTGCTGACACAATAGTTAATTTTGCTGACTTAAACATAAAATTAAAGAATTTTGGTTTTCAATTAAAGGGAGATTTTAATTATTTCGTTACTCGAACAGGCAGAATCGTAACCATTGACCACGCGGCAAATATTACAAACATTCAAACTGCAAGAGGAACTGCATTTTTACAGCATTTAACTAATTTATTGTATTATTCTTCCGCTGATATACAGAAGTCAGCTTTGGCAATCATCAATGTTAATGAACCAGAAATATTCGACAAGTTAACAGCTAATGTCAAGCGAATATCATCAATATCGGATATATTCACAGAATTATATAATTCTATAATCCAAACTTCAGGAACAAAAATATTAACCGTCACTGCTCCCTGCTCCGATTCAATTCCACTAATAAATAGGAAAAAGGGGACAGGTTCATTTTTTGGTATTTCTTATTTTCAAGACAGAAGTTTTTTTTCGACCGCAATAAGTCAATAGTTTATCAGATATAGACTTGGCCAGTTAAAACATTCTCTAAAAATTCAGCTTTATTGCCCATAAATGGAAATCACCGCTAACTTTAGTTTTATTTTTCAGCTGCAAACTCTATATCTGCTTGTCCATACATGTGCGCGGTGATAGTAGTAGTTGGATATCTATCACTACCGCTTGAGTAGCAGGATGCGTTGATTTCGATACTTCCATAGGTTCGAGGCAGCGATTTAATATAAGACCTGTATGTACCGCCTGATCCGGCAATTGAGGCTGCTACTGTATAGGTCTGGCCGGCATATACTGTAATGGGTTCAATGGCAGTATAGCTCCAGTCATTGTTTGCACTTACCTGCGCAGCAGCGAGCACATTCTGTGATGAATCCCATAAATACAGCGTCTTTGTACCTTTGAAAAAACCTCCCAGTTTCATCACCTGGCCGTTTACAAGCGGTGTAAACCGGTAGCCCATGGTATGGTTCCAGGAACGGTTAGTATACAACACCCCGTCCGCAATATTTTTCCATGGTGTTTGTGTTTACCGACGGGTCAATGGTTAGGCACGAAAATTATATCTATAATATCCTAGAGAGAAATTTTAGCTCTAGAGGAATGCAATATGTGCTCTCAGGATAAATTATAAACGGATAATGGGAAAATTGGGGCGTACGGATCGAGGGATCAAACCTGTCCTATATGAGGATGGTTAAAGGTAGGTTTTGGTGGCTGGTTTATAAAACTACAGGATAACTGAGAAAATTAAAAGAATAGTATTTTTTCATTATCTCGACTTTGGAGGTTTGCCTAAATCAAACCATATATCTTTTTTTACATTTTGATTAACAATAAAATACTCATGTGCATAGTGGCGTGTTCTTCGATTTATTTCGTTTAGAGCATTTTCATTTATTTCAATATAACCATTCAATCCTTGCCGATTCAAATAAACACAAAAATAAGGCGAGATAGGCATTGTGATTTCAATTGTTTCATATGCTAATGCTGGAGATTGGAATAAAGGAGGTCTTGTATACCACAAAGGATCGAACCATACACAGGGATGATCTGAAGTTATAAAACCTGGCAAGGTATTTGTTGCAAATATTGCAAAATCAATAATATTTAATAACGGAGCTGACGCTTCAATCATTGGTATCAATAATGTTTGTGTCGGATATTTAACAATTTGTTCAACAGCTTCATATGATAAAGATGACTGATTATCTTTAGAAAAAGAACAATCTTCAGACATCTGTTTTTTTTGTTCTAGAGTTGCTTGTTCAGCCCATTGTTTCATGCGATTCATCATATCAAATATTTTACCCCACTGATTTCGTTGATGTTCCCTAAATAGTCGCGTCCGAGATTGCATAGCAGCTATGAAAGTACAAAGAATATATTTTTCCTTTGGTTCAAATATCTTTTTTGGGAGTATAACATTGTCTCTAATATTTGAAAAAGCTGTTTCAAGTTGATTCAGACCTTTTTCAAGCTTTATGTCCCTACTTTCATTCGGCATATGAATTGTATACATTTCACTCTCGTAAAATAAATTTATTGGAGCTTTCTTTTTGACGATATTTCCATCTTTGGTAAACTGCCATAAGTAAGGTGTATGATCTTTAGGACATGATAAATCACACCATGGCTTCAAATAGCATTGAGGAATATAATGTTGTTTTTTATGTTCTCTATTCTTTTGATTTTTCACGAGTCTCATCAATGGGAATATCTCTTCTTCTTTCGGTATTTTATTGCAAGACGTACTTCAAGATTTGTCAAATATAATAATAATAGATACAACGAAAAACAGAACGCCAAGATAACAAACCCTTTTTTGATTGATTCAAGGAAGAAAAATAATAGGCCTAAAAATGTTATAATTATCCCCAAGAAATTCGTATACACATTACAGATAATAGGAATAATTTTAAGGGGTGGCATTATAATTGAAATATTATAAAACATCACATAAATCCCAAAACATAGCATCCCCAAACCTGGAGATGCTATAAATCCCAATATCATGCCTGCTATACTCATAATATATGAAAAGTTAAGTTCATATTTAATGAAATAGTTCCAAAATGAATTGGGCAAATTAATACCAACAGAATCCATAAAAAATCTAAATCTTAGTGAGATAAACCCTACTATAGTAATAATGATCGCTAAATAGGTCATCTTTGAAAAATGAAGTAGAAGTCAAACAGTAGTAGCGCTAACAACAGATAGAATATTACTTTAATTGTAAGTATATTTCTTTATAAAGCCGCTAAAAGATCTTCAAAAGTATTTTCGCTGTTCTCCATGGTATCTAAAATTGAATGCTGCGCAATGGTAAGTTGTTTTACATCTATTTTTTTAAGCTCTTGAATCTTTGCTAATCCCCTTTTGCAATACTCAATACCTTCATTCTTCTTTCCCAAGATTTTTCCTCGAAGAAAAGCAAGTTGATAGTAAGCACTTAAGCAGTAATTACATAATGTTATAGCAACTTCAAATGATGAGATGGTTACATTTAATAAATCACTTAGTTCACTATCATCATATAGTGAGCTCACTTCCATTGCTTCTATCAATTCATTTCGCAACTGTCTACCTACATCATAAAGTGTCACAGAAAAATAGAAAAGAGCAAGGTCGACATTATCCCCAGTTTTCGTTAACAAAGGCACATAATTATTATTAATTAATTTATATTTTTCCGAGACCCACACAAAAAATTCGAATGCTTTAACATCATCTGTAAATTTATCAATAATAGGTTCTATTATATTTAAATTTAGCTTATTCCAAGGTTTTGTATTAGAAAACCACTCTATGAATTCATTTTTGTTTTTATTCTCACAGAATAGTTTTGGTCTTTTGAAGCCGAACATTTTCAACCCTCTGACCAGTCATTAAATCCTACTATTACCACGATATTATTAATAACCTCCTGAGCCACCACATAATGTACATTTTAAAAAACCAAAGCCTTTGCAAGAGTAACATTTAATCATGCTCCCATAATAGGATTCTATTACCCCAGCTCCGTCACATTTGAAACACACCTGCCCACTTCTACCAGTACCTTTACATGAAAGGCATATTTTTCTCTGTGTTGGCTGAGAACGCTGTAAAGTGCCTCGATTACAATGAATGCATTTTTCATAACCAAAACCATTACATTTAGAACACTTCCAGCTTCGATAACGATTCATTCCTGTACCCTCGCAAAGACTGCATAAATTCCCAAAACCGCTCCCTTCACAATAAGGACATACCCAATAGCTACCGCTTTTTTGAACAGTTAATCCAAATAGTAATACACTAAAAAAAGCAATGTACAATATGATTTTCATTTTCTTACCCTCCTTTTGAAAAATCAAGCCTATCACAAAACTTCCTCAATCCAGTACGCATAATGTTGTGCCTGGCCTAATGCTAGCTAGAAGGAGCGTGTTGTTTACCCCCCCTTTATTAAGTACGCATAAAGGGCAATATACGTAACTTAGATATGATAAACACTATAGATTCAATAATTACTTTCTTTTTAATAAACAGTGTTTTGCTATATAGTTTTTATTTCTATCGTCGATATACTTTCTTGGTATTTTTGCTATGACTCCATCTGAATAAATTACGTTACAATGAAGTTCTTCTCTGACAACTTCCTTTATATCATTTCTAAGATCTAAATTTGTTGACATCATTATAATTTCATTGACAAAATCGCAAACATTAAAAGTTTCTTCACACATATTGCCTCCTGGTAAGGTCATGTAAGATACTAAAAATCAAATCCCCTCCTTGCAAGCCCTTCTCTCACCTGCAGGCCGAAAAAGCGATTCATCCACAAAGAAAAAGGGCCCAAGGGAGGAAAGGCAGTAGGTAAGTAAGAAAATAAAGCGAGCGCCTCATTTATACCCACCAGTAAAAATTATTACTTTAGAATTACAAAAGAACCAAACAACTATAAAGCTCTGATATTTACTTGATTGAAGTAGTTTGGAATGGCAGCAGATAAATTGGTCCCTGCAGTATACCGCGATGAAGAATACATGAGAGGGACAGTAATTGGTTCCTCAGGAAGATGCGGCTCTACCGCATGATGATGAAGAATAGCTTCTGATACAACCATAGCTGTAAATAACCCAGCTAAGATGATTGGTTCACAATAAGGAAATTTTTGATGGTATTTCATAAAATAATGCAATTATTGTTTTTGTAAATGTAGCATATTTACGCTTATATTACAATAAAAAATGAAAAATAATCAGATGTTTCTTTTGTGGTTGAAACCATAATGGAAGATAGACTGAGATTCATGAAATGGGCAAGAAAAAAGATTGACAAAATTACTTTTATCGTGTATATTTATATCACAATAGGGTAATCACTGCGTAGCGGGGGTTGCCCATTTTTCTTTTCTAGGCAAAATTACAAGACCGTATCCTGCATACTTTCCACAAGATGATTTCCTGAATTTCTTTTTAATTGCATCATACTGAATATAGTAGTTTACTTTGTTAAGATACCTTCTTCCAATAGGTGTAACCATTACATCCACTAACTGAAGTCCCGCAACATTTTCTTCTTTCTTCTTAAAAATGAAACTTTGTATTGTCTCTTTAATTTCCACTGGTCTTAAAAAACGTGTCCCATTAATCTTCAAATTTAAGAAGGCTAATTCCAACTCGTTGTCTAATTGATGACCTCTACTCTCTACGACAATAATTCCTTTTTCACGAGTAATTTTCAAAAACATTACGTAGCGCTCAACTAGTATTTCAAGTGAAAGGATATAAGGATCCATCGCAAGCATACCATATTTCTCTATATGTCTTTTCTTATCGATAATACACGCAACAAGACCTACATTGGCAGTATTAATAATTTGGCTTAGTCTATCATAGAATTTTTCTCTAAAGGATTTCTCCTTCATCTTTTCAAATTTACCAACACTTCGAACAAAATCTGCATAATGAAGAATGATTTTTTTGTTGCCAAATACTTCTTGTTTAAACCTATCCATCTTAAAAGTTAAATCATTAACTTGGCCATCATCCATAATACAACCAGCGAGCACAAATAAAGGATAGTCTTTATCAACTACAGTTAAGTTATGATCTCCTGATTCATCCAAAAATAAAATATACATAAATTCTACTCTTTACGATTGTCTATAAAAGGGCTCTAATATATCCAATCCGGACCAAAACAAGGCCTTTTAAGCAAAAATTTTTGAGGTAATATATCCAATTTAGACGTATAACGCATTGACTGCCTTTTCTACATCCTCGCGTAGTACGTCCGCATAAACCTCGGTTATGCGGCAATTACTGTGCCCCAGCTGCTTCTGGACCATCCTGAGATCCTTGGTACTGCGATAAAGCGCTGTAGCGTAGCTGTGGCGCGCACTGTGTATGCTGTAACGCGCATTTAAGCCAGCCAAACGAGCCCAGAGCTTAAACCGTTTCTGAACCGCGCTAAGAGTCATTTGATCCCTTCTCTCTGAAATGAACAAAAAGGCGTCAGGATCCGCGGGTTCACCTTGATCTCGCTTCCAGGTCAAATAGTCCTTCAAATGTTTTTTAAGTTTATCCCCAGACCGGCATAAAAAAACACCAAGCACAGCATCTTTGCAACGCTTTTTCTTACCATTGTCCACCTCCTTATTCAACATATATATGGTAGACTGCTATAGATAAAAAGTGATATTTTTGATATTTTAGAGGATTCGCTATTTATTACTTATGCTTATCATTTATGAATGATGTTATTATAGAATATTTTACGACGGTAAGTCAAATGCTTTTTGGGATGCGAATTGCCTCACATTAAATGTTACCGAGGCATGGTAAAAAAACATATCGTTGACTCATAAATAATGTTACCCTAAGATTTACACTAAAGGGGGTAATATTATGGGCCCAAAATCAAAAAAAGATTATCTAGAAGCCATT
>JBDROU010000080.1:0-116627 GCA_043809745.1 bacterium | reverse complement strand
AATGGCTTCTAGATAATCTTTTTTTGATTTTGGGCCCATAATATTACCCCCTTTAGTGTAAATCTTAGGGTAACATTATTTATGAGTCAACGATATGTTTTTTTACCATGCCTCGGTAACATTTAATGTGAGGCAATTCGCGGTTTAAAATCTTATTGTACAATTTGTTATAATATGATAAATTTTAGTTTAATAATTTATTGAAAAACAAACAAATATTTAGGGGGTAGCACAATTGAAAGTATTAATTACAGGAATAACGGGTTTTGTAGGCAGTCATATGGTGGAGTATATTCAGAAAAAGAAAGGTATTGAGATTTTTGGGATTGAGCGCTGGAGGAGCAAGAAGGAGAATTTAGATCAAATTCCCATGAATAAAATAGATCTGACAGAGTGCGATCTGAGGGATTCATCGAGCGTTAAGAAGGCGATTGAAAAGATTAGACCGGATAAGATATTCCATTTGGCTGCCCAATCATTTGTGCCTACTTCTTGGCATGCTCCAGCCGAGACAATTACTACGAATATGATCGGACAGCTTAATATATTTGAAGCCGTGAGAGAAATAGGAATAAATCCGGTAATACAGATAGCTGGTTCTTCGGAGGAATACGGTTTGGTTTACGAAAATGAGGTGCCAATAAAGGAAACAAATCCGTTAAGGCCGTTAAGCCCGTATGCTGTAAGCAAGGTGGGGCAGGAGATGCTTGGTTTTCAGTATTTTAAGAGTTATGGCCTCAATGTTATTATAACCAGAGGATTTAATCATACAGGCCCGAGACGAGGAGATGTATTTGTATCTTCAGATTTTGCAAAACAGATTGTTTTGATTGAAAATAAAAAAAAGGACCCGGTTATATTTGTTGGTAATCTTACTGCAAAAAGGGATTTTACCGATGTCAGGGATATGGTAGACGCATATTGGCTGGCGACTGAAAAGTGTCTGCCCGGGGAAGTGTATAATATATGTTCAGGGAAAGCATTTTCGATTCAAGAGGTTCTGGATATGCTTCTAAGAATGTCCACCGTTAAAATAAAAATCAAAGAAGATCCAAAACGATTAAGACCTTCAGACGTCCCCATATTGTTAGGGGATAATACGAAATTTTCTAAAATAACAGGTTGGAAACCAAAGATTAGTTTTGAGCAAACATTGAAGGATTTACTTGATTATTGGAGAGGGCGGATTCAATAATGAAAGCGCTAGTCTTAGCCGGAGGAAAGGGAAGCAGATTAAGGCCGATAACCCATACGTCTGCAAAACAGCTTATTCCTGTTGCGAATAAACCAATCCTTTTTTACGGAATTGAGGCTATAAAAGAGGCTGGGATTACTGATATAGGATTTATTATTGGTGATAACGGAAATGAAATTATTTCTGCGGTAGGGGATGGAAGCAGGTGGGGTATTAAAGCTACGTTTATTGAGCAGGAAGCTCCGCTGGGTTTAGCGCACGCTGTGAAAATTGCTGAAGATTATATTGCTGAAGAACCCTTCTTGATGTTTCTCGGAGATAATCTGCTTAAAAACGGAATAAAATCAGTCGTAGACGATTTTAAGAGCAACTCTCCCAACGCTCAAATTCTGCTTGCAAAAGTGAAGAATGCGCAGGATTTCGGTGTAGCTGAACTTTCCGGAAAAAAAGTGGTTAAACTGGTTGAGAAGCCGAAAAAACCAAAGTCTGATCTTGCTTTAGTGGGAGTTTATTTATTTGACAAAAATATATTCAAAGCTGTTAACTCTATAAAACCTTCCAAAAGAGGGGAGTTGGAGATAACCGATGCTATTCAGTATCTGATTGACAACAAATATAAGGTAGATTCATACAAGGTTGATGGATGGTGGAAAGATACAGGGAAATTGGAAGATATCATTGAAGCAAACCGTCTTTTTCTTGATACAGTAAACCCTCTTATTAAAGGAGAAGTGGATGATGCCTCTAGGATTGAAGGAAAAGTAATAGTTGAATTGGGAGCCTGCATTAAGGGCTCGCATATACGCGGACCGGCGGTAATAGGAGAGGGATGCATTATTATTGACTCCTATATCG
This sequence comes from bacterium, assembly GCA_043809745.1. Taxonomy (GTDB): domain Bacteria; phylum Elusimicrobiota; class JBDRMW01; order JBDRMW01; family JBDROU01; genus JBDROU01. The sequence goes on along the minus strand of JBDROU010000080.1, from coordinate 114,577 downwards.
GGCCTTTTACATCGTTGTACCGTAATATCAAGATTGAAGGAAGTGAACTGGAAAACTCTATAGTACTCCAAGACTCGAGTATCAGGGATATAAAGAGAATTGAGGGCTCTCTGATCGGCCAGAATGTAAGAATAAGTAAAAATGTACAAAAACCAGCGGCATATAGGATAATGGTAGGAGACAGTTCTCAGGTGGAAGTGCTGTAGAGATCTCCTGCAGAATTTATTTAGAAAGAGTTAACTGATGATTGAAGGTGTTAAGATAAGAAAATTAAAGAGTATTGTTGATTATCGCGGCAGGTTGATGGAACTTTTTAGAAGTGATTGGCCGGAGTTTAAAAAGTTTGGCCAGGTGTATATGACAACTGCAAAACCAAAAATTGCTAAAGCCTGGCATTATCATAAACAACAGACGGATAGCTTCTTATGTGTTTTAACAAAAGTAAAAGTCGTTTTATATGATTCTCGTTCAGATTCAAAAACATTTAAAGAAATTATGGAGATAGTAGCAGGAGAAGAAAATCCAATGCTTATCCAAATACCTCCATTTGTATTTCACGGATTTTTAGGGATGGCAGAACCGGAATCCATTGTGTTTAATGTCCCTACACAGCTTTATGATTATAAAGCTCCAGATGAGTTTCGAGCGGCTTTTAATGATCCCGGTATCGGTTATTTTTGGGGAGATGGAGTTACGGGGGGGTAAGAGAGTTCTGAATAGAGAATAATTTTAAAGGAGTGTTCAAAGTGAAGATATTAGTTACAGGCGGCGCAGGATTTATTGGATCAAATATTGTTGAATCGCTTGTAAGAAGGGGAGATCAAGTGGTAGTTTTGGATAATTTTTCAACCGGTAAGCATGAGTATATCAAACCGTTTATCTCCAAAATAAAACTAATCAAAGGGGATATCAGGAACGAATCTCACCTTAACAAAGCTCTTAATAAGGTTCAATATGTGCTGCATCAAGCAGCGCTGCGTTCGGTCCCCCGTTCGATTGACGATCCACTTTCTTCCAATGACGTTAATGTCGGAGGAACACTCAAGCTTTTGGTGGCGTGCAGAAGAAAAAAAGTGAAGCGAATAGTTTATGCTTCTTCATCCTCGGTTTACGGAGCGTCTGAGAAGTTCCCTCAAAAAGAAACAGATATTCCTCGGCCGCTTTCTCCTTACGCCGTTTCAAAGCTTGCCGGTGAACATTATGCTCAAGTTTTTTCAAAGACATTTGGCTTAGAAACGGTGTGTTTGAGGTATTTTAACGTAATAGGTCCCAGGCAAAATCCTGAATCAAAATATGCGGCCGTGCTGCCAAAATTTATTCAAGCTGTTATGATGGGAAAGGCTGTTGAAGTTCATGGGAATGGTCTGCAATCAAGGGACTTTTCTTATGTCGAAAATGTAATTTCAGCAAATATACTGGCCATGACAGCTAGAAACGTTTCGGGTGAGGTCTTTAATATCGCCTGCAGCGAGTCACATTCAATAATTAAGATAGTTGAAATTCTGGAATCATTTGCTGAAGAAAATATTAAAAGGCATCATACACCTGCCAGGGCTGGCGATGTTAGAAAGACATATGCATCAATTGTAAAAGCAAAAAAAATGCTTGGTTACAAACCGGTTGTTCATTTTAAGGAAGGTGTTAGAAAGACTTGGGAGTATTTTGTTAGTAAGCAAAGCGCTAAGTGTAAATTTTAGCATGAATAAAAATCAATATAATCAAAAACCCTTGAGTCCTTATTCTGGGAACAAACAATTAAAAAAAATACTTGTAACTGGAGGGTTAGGATTTATCGGCTCAAATTTTATTCAGTATATTTTAGATAAGAGAAAAAATATAGAGATCATTTACAATGTGGATAACTGGAATACATATTCAAGTAGCAAATGGTTAAATTTAAACGTTAAGTTCAATAAATTAAGCAAACAAGATAAAAAAAGATATAAATTTATACACGGCGATATAGTGGATGCTTCACTTTACAGGAAACTGCCGGCTGATATCGATGCGGTAGTAAATTTTGCGGCTGAAACTCATGTTGATCGTTCAATAATTGATGCGAAAGGATTTATAAAAAGCAACATACTTGGACTTTATAATCTAATTGATTTTGCTAGAAAAAACAGTATTCATAGATTTATACATATTTCAACAGATGAGGTTTACGGCTCAATAATCTCCGGTTCTTTTAAGGAAGAATCTTTGCTTCTGCCAAATAATCCGTATTCAGCCACAAAAGCTTCAGCGGATTTAATAATTCGATCTATCATAAAAACTTACGGATATAAACCAATTATAGTAAGGCCTTCAAACAATTTTGGACCATGGCAATATCCGGAAAAAGTTATTCCATTATTCATTACTAACGCAATATCCGGCATGCCGCTGCCTATTTATGGCGATGGAAAGAATGTAAGAGAGTGGTTATTTGTGAGAGATACCTGTGATGGATTGTATCAGATCTTAAATAAGGGTAAAACTGGGGAGATATACAATCTGGGCGGAGGACATGCTTGTTCAAATATTGATTTAGCTCAGAGAATACTTCAAAAATTAAGCAATAGTCATAAAGATATGATTAAATTTATAAAAGACAGGCCGGGGCATGACAAAAGATACAGCATTGATTCCAGTAAAATGTTTAAAGAAACTAACTGGAAACCGCATATTAACTTCGATGATGCCTTGAATGAAACCATAAAATGGTACAATGAAAATGCATATTGGTGGAAAAGCATTAAATCAAATATTGAGTTTAAGAAGTACTATAAAAAGCAGTACGGAGTAAAAGCGTGAAAATAGTTATTACAGGTATTTCCGGTATGTTTGGGTATGATTTGGTTCAAAATCTTAGTGAAGAAGAAATAGTAGGAGTAGACATAAAAGAACCCAGTTTTAATTTTAGCGGGAAATTCGTAAATCTTGATTTTACAAATTCAGAAACCACTTACCAGGTAGTTTCAAAAGAAAATCCTGATTTAATAATTCATGCGGCTGCTTATACTGATGTTGACGGATGCGAGAGTAATAAAGATAAAGCATATTTGGTAAATGGGCTTGGTACCAGGAATATGGTGATTGCCGCCAGCCGGTTTGATTCCGGATTTGTTTATATTTCAACCGATTATGTGTTTGACGGCAGCAAAAATATACCTTACAGGGAAGACGATAATACCAACCCTAAGTCAGAATACGGAAAGAGCAAATTATGGGGCGAAAACTACGTAAAACAGTTTTTGCAAAAATATTTCATTATTAGATCAGCATGGCTGTTCGGTGAAAAAAGAAATAATTTTGCGCAGAGTATGTATGAATCACTGGTTAAAGGTGGGAAATATGCCGCAGCGGAAGATTTGGTTGGTTCTCCTACATATACACCTCATTTGGCTTTTGCTGTTTCAAAATTAATACGAACAAAAAAATTTGGTGTATATCATTTGACCAATTCAGGATCCTGCTCAAGATACGAGTTTGGCAAGGAAATGAAAAAATTAATCAACTCGCCTGTGAAGGGTGAAATATCTAGATCAAAATTGAGCAGCTTAGATCTCGCTGCTCCCCGCCCAAAAAATTCTACTTTGGAGAATTATTGTTACAAGTTAGAGGGATTTGATCCCTTGCCGCATTGGAAGGAAGCTTTAAAAACATATATAAAAAACATGGATAGGATTCTTATTTAAGGGGATATGATGGCTAAAAAAGTCGCTATAGTTGGAACAGGATATGTCGGGCTTGTTACAGGGAGCTGCTTAGCAGAAATAGGACATAAAGTATTATGTATAGATAACAATACGGAAAAGATCAACCAGCTCAAAAAATCGATTATCCCGATCTATGAACCCGGTTTAAAAAAAATAGTTGAGAAAAACTCGCGCAGAGGCCGCCTGTCATTTTCTACCAGTATTAAAGAAGGTGTGTCGCAGGCTGATATAATATTTATAGCGGTAAATACTCCTCCCCGTGAAGATGGTTCTGCTGATCTGTCGTTTGTAGAAACTGTTGCTCGTGAGATAGCGTTATCAATGAAAAGTTATAAGATAATCGTGGAAAAATCAACAGTGCCAGTTGAAACCGGGTCTTGGGTTGAAACTACTATAAAAAGAAGCATAACGAAAAATGTTCAATTCGATGTTGTTTCAAACCCGGAATTTTTAAGAGAAGGATGCGCAATTAATGATTTTCTTAAGCCGGATAGGATTGTAATTGGGGTAAAAACTAAAAAAGCCGAAAAAATAATGAAGGAGCTGTATCGGCCGATCAAGGCTCCATTGATTATTACGGATATAAAGAGTGCGGAGATTATTAAACATGCATCTAACTCATTTTTAGCTACAAAGATATCTTTTATAAATTCAGTCGCTAATATTTGCGAAAGAGTAGGCGCTGATGTTAAAAAGGTTGCGGTTGGTATGGGTCTTGATAAGCGTATTAATCCTTCTTTCTTAAACGCAGGTGTAGGTTACGGGGGTTCATGCTTCCCAAAAGATGTATCGGCTTTTTACTGGATTTCAAAGAAGTTAGGATATGATTTCAAGATACTGCAGGCTGTCAAGAATGTTAATGAAAATCAAAAAAAGCATTTTATGACAGTTTTAGAGGAGACAATTTGGAATTTAAAGGAAAAGACGGTAGGTGTTTTAGGTTTGTCGTTCAAACCGGATACCGACGATTTGAGAAACGCGCCCGCGCTTGAGATTATAAAGAAAATTCTTGATCTGGGAGCACGGATAAAGGTATATGATCCTGTATGCATGGATAAGGTTAAGATAATTTTTCCTGAAATAGAATACTGCAAAAATATATATGAGTGCGCGGCAGACTGCGATTGTTTGCTGTTGATAACCGAATGGGATGAATTTAAAAAGATGGATATTAAAAAGATTAAAAAAATAATGAAAACGCCTGTTCTGCTTGACGGCAGAAACATATTTGAACCTAAAAGCATGAAAAAGTTAGGATTCATATATAAAGGTATTGGCAGATAGCGCCATAATTAAAGGGGAGCTTTAAGGTGAGAGTATTGGTTACCGGCGGAGCTGGTTTTATTGGATCGCATTTATGTGATAAGCTTATAAATGAAGGTCATAATGTTATCTGCATGGATAATTTTTCTACAGGCAGTAAAAAAAATATTGCGCACTTGTTAAAAAATAGAAAATTCAAGTTTAAAAAATACAATGTGGTAAATTATATAAAAATAGAAGGAGCATTGGATGCTGTTTTACACTTTGCTTCTCCGGCAAGTCCTGTTGATTACCTCAAAATGCCTATTCCTACGCTTAAAGTAGGAGCCCTTGGCACGCACAAAGCGCTTGGATTAGCCAAGAAAAAGAAAGCTGTTTTTATGCTGGCTTCTACAAGCGAGGTTTACGGTGATCCGTTGATTAACCCGCAGGATGAATCTTATTGGGGAAATGTAAATCCTATAGGCCCAAGAGGTGTTTATGATGAAGCCAAGAGATTCGCAGAAGCGCTGACGATGGCTTATCACCGTTATCACAATGTTGATGTAAGAATAATCAGAATTTTTAATACTTTTGGAGAGCGTATGCGCAAGTTTGACGGCAGAGCGGTGCCTGCTTTTATAAACCAATCCCTTGCGGAAAAACCGATTACTGTATTCGGCGAAGGGAATCAGACGCGCAGTTTATGCTATATAAGCGATATGGTTGACGGCATACATAAATTATTGCTGTCAAATATAAATAAGCCGGTAAACATCGGGAATCCTGATGAAGTTACAATTAACTACTTGGCGAGTATTGTAAAAAAGCTGACTAAAAGCAGCAGCAGGATAGTATACAAAAAATTGCCGGTTGATGATCCAAGAGTAAGATGTCCGAATATTGATTTAGCTTTAGCTCGGTTGAAGTGGAAACCGAAGGTTAGTTTAGAAGAAGGTTTAAAGAAAACGATTGGGTGGTTTAGAGAAAATGCTTAACGGTAAAAAAATAGCTGTGGTTCTTCCCGGATATAATTGCGGGAATACGCTGGAAGCGACATATTCTAATATTCCTAAAGAGTTAATAGATGTTTTCATTTATGTGGATGACAGAAGCAATGACAATTCGATCGCTGTTGCTAAAAAACTTGGCATAAACGAGATAATACGTCATAAACGAAATATGGGTTACGGTGCGAATCAAAAAACTTGCTATTGGGCCGCACTAAAAAGCGGAGCTGATGTGGTTGTTATGATCCATCCGGATTATCAGTATGAACCGAAATTAGTACTGAGCATGGTTGCTCCGATAGCTTACGGGATATATGACGCTATGATAGGTTCCAGAATTTTAGGGAATATGGCTCTAAGCGGAGGAATGCCGTTATATAAGTATATAAGCAACAGATTCCTGACATTTCTTGAGAATATTTTGTTAAATGCCAAATTAAGCGAGTATCATACTGGTTACAGGGCATTCGACTCTAAAGTATTAGCAGAGCTCCCAATAATTCAAAATTCCAACGATTTTGTATTCGATAATGAGATGCTGGCTCAGGTATTATTTTACAATTATAAGATCGGCGAGGTCAGCTGTCCAACAAAATACTTTCCAGAAGCATCATCAATAAATTTTTTACGTTCAATAACTTACGGTATTAATTGTATAATAACAGCATGTTTATATAGATTGGCAAAGTTCCAAATAGTTAAGCCGAATATATTCAAAAAAGCAAATGATAAAGAAAGTTCTTTAACCAACGCCGCTGCGATAAAGGATAATTTTGAGATAATAGCAACGAGCGGTTTCTTGTCTTTTGAGAGGGAGTAAAAATGTTAAAAAAAGAGTTATTGGATGTTTTGTGCTGTCCAAAATGCAAAGGTGATGTGAATTACAAACAAGACAAGATAATTTGCCGTAAATGCAAGATTTTTTACCCAGTAAAAAACGATATTCCTGTGATGCTGATAGAAGAAGCTGAGGAATATACTGAGCAGTAAAGGTTCGGCATTTTAGCAGACTGGCAGAAAATCTCCAAGATAACATATCTTTTTTGTATTCCAAATGAAAGGTTAACTGATTTTTTATGCGAATTGGATTTGATGCGCGAATGATAAACCATTCAGGCATAGGAACTTTTATAAATAATTTCTTGGAGCTGCTTCCACGAACTTCAAATCATGAGTTTGTCCTTTTCGGCGATCCGGCTCTTCTGTGTCATTATCCTTACAAAGTAATTCCGTTTAATAAAAGAATTTACACGGTTTCCGAGCAAATATATTGGCCGGTTGTTTCAAAGCGTGGAGGGATACAGCTGCTGCACTTACCGCATTATAACATACCAATCTTTAGCGGAAAAAAAATGATTGTGCATATACATGATATTATCCATCTTTTGTTCCCAGAATATTTGCCAAACAAATTAGCGTATTACTACGCAAAATATTTTTTTAACAGAGTGGTGAAAAAAGCTGATTTCATAATAACTAATTCAACTCAGACAAGGGAGGATATTATCCGTGTTCTCAATGCAAATCCTTCCAAAATTAAAGTAATCTATTATGCCGTATCAAGCGAGTTTCAGCAATATACAGATACTGTTAGAAATGAGAAAATCTATATACTTGAAAAGTATAACCTGCCCAAAAAATATTGTTTGTATGTGGGGAATATTAGATTAATAAAAAATATTCCCAGATTAATAAAGAGCTTTCAGAAATTTCAAAAAAAAACAGGAAGCGAATATCATATAGTGCTTGCAGGCAATAATTTTCTGCCTGAATGGTACATAAAAGCAAATACTTCAGAAAAAATACATTTTATTGGTAAAGTTGCTAAAGAGGACCTTCCAGCGATTTATAACTTTGCAACTTTGTTTTTGTTCCCTTCATTGTATGAAGGATTCGGGCTGCCTGTATTAGAAGCGATGGCGTGCGGTGTGCCGGTAATATGTTCAGAAAAAGGCTCTTTAAAAGAGATAACCGGAGGAGCTGCTATTTATATTGATGAAAAAAACATTAACGGAATTGCAGAAGCTATAGAAGACTTGTTGGAAAATCCGCAAAAACGTCATGAGCTGCGCAAAAAGGGATTCGAACGGATAAAGGATTTCAATTGGCAGTCTACCGCTAAAGAAATATGCGAAGTATATAATCAAATAGAAGAGTAAAGCAGAACCTAGCTTATGCATAGTAATATTTGCGTCAAAAACACACATATTAATATTGACTTACAGGCGGGTATTTAATACACTGTTCAAAGAATGAACAGATTTAATCTTTTCCTTAGGATTTTTAATGGCTAGGTATACAGAAAACGGACTTACAGATAAAGAGCTGGAATTTGTAAATTATATAGCGCAGAACACTAAGCATAGTCAGAGAGATATGTCGGTAAAACTTGGATATTCTTTGGGTTTAACTAATATAATAATCAAACGTCTTGTAAAGATGGGATATGTTAAAACAAAGCAGCTGGATAAAAAAAAAGTTAAATATATGCTTACACCAAAAGGGTTCCTGGAAAAAACAAGGAAGTCTTACAACTACTTTTTAAGAACAATTGATTCAATCCGGTCGATTAAAACCGCTGTAAAAAAGATAATAGAAAATGAGTATTCAAATGGGGAAAAAAGTTTTATCATTATAGGGAAGAATGAGTTAGCAGAAATTACGGAGCTTGTATTGCGTGATCTATACAAAAGCGATATTACCTATACTCATGAGAACAAGTCTGATTCGTCAAAATATTTCAAATCTGTAGCATTAATAACGCATAAAAACCGTTCTAATTCGGTAAATTTCAGAAAAACTGTTAATATGCTGGAAATTCTACCAAATTATATGAATCAAATATTTTATTATGGGGGTTAAATGGAAGAAAATGAGATTGATTTAATGAATTATCTTAATGTAATCAAAAGAAAGTTTTACCTGATTATCATTTCGGTTGCTATTGCACTTGGAATAGGGATCAATAAAGTAATAAATTTAGCAGACGTCTATGCAACAACGGCGGTAGTGCAAACTGGTATAGTAGGGGGAACTTTATTTATGCCTAATCAAATTCCAATAATTATTAACAGTGTTGATATTATGGGAGCGGTTAAGGATAGATTTAATGAGAAATATAAGGCAGAATATACATTACAGGAGTTTAAGGATTTTGTAACAATTGAAATAATTAGTGATTTTTATTTTAGAATTCAAGTTAGGGGTACGGATCCAGTCCGAATCACAGATATTGCCAAGATGTTAATAGAACAATATAGTGAATACTCAGAAGGCCGTTTTGCTATTGCAACAAGTATACTTAATGAGAGAATCTCTATTAATGAGGAGGCGCTTAAGAATTCAAATAGCAGCATAAAGGAGTTAAAAAAGGAAGTAATTGCTTTTGCAAAGGAAAAGAAGTTTACACCTGAACCGATTTATAAATCTATTTTGCTTAACAATGTTTATGCTCAGCATATGAAGGAATATTACGATCTTCAGGAAAAGAAAATAAATTTGAAGTCACAGCTGCTGAGTATAGTAAATTTTAGGGTTCTGGAACCGCCAGAAGTGCCAAAAAGACCTTATTATGAAAATAAGAAAAAAATAATATTTAAACATTTTTGGTTAGCAGTATTTATAGGAATCGTGTTAGCCTTTGTAGTTGATTATTTTCAGAATATATACAATAGATCTAGGTCAATATAGAGGAATCTAAAAACCTAACATTTAAGATTTATAAATCATTAATATTGGAGAATTATTATGGGATTGTTACTGGATGGAAAGGTAATACTAATAACAGGCGGGACAGGATCATTTGGCAAGAAGTTTACTGAGATTGTTTTAAAAAAGTTTAAACCTGAGAAACTTATTATTTTCAGTCGTGATGAGTTTAAACAGTATGAGATGTCAAAGCTGTTTCCGGAAAATAAATTTCCAATCAGATTTTTTCTTGGGGATGTAAGGGATAAGAATAGGCTGTACAGGGCTTTTGACGGGGTTGATTATGTAATTCATGCTGCAGCACTAAAACAAGTTCCTGCTTTGGAATACAATCCTTCGGAGGCTGTGAAAACAAATGTTAATGGTGCAGATTGCATAATTGACGCAGCCATAAATTCTAAAGTAAAAAAAGTAATTGCTCTGTCTACTGATAAGGCTGTGAATCCGGTGAATCTATACGGGGCAACAAAATTAGTTGCTGAAAAATTGTTTGTTGCAGGCAATGCTTACGGTGGCGGAAAGGTTAAATTTTCCATTGTCAGGTATGGGAATGTTGTCGGATCACGCGGAAGTGTAATTCCTCTTTTTATTAGTTTTAAGAAACGCGGTATTAAGGAATTTCCTATAACTGATGAAAGGATGACTCGTTTCTGGATTACATTAGAGGAAGGTGTGGATCTTGTGTTAAATGCGCTGAATGAATCAGTTGGAGGAGAGGTGTTTGTGCCAAAAATACCATCTATGAAGATTCTAGATTTGGCAAAGGCAATTGAACCACAGTGTATTATTAAAAATATAGGGATACGTCCAGGAGAAAAGCTGCATGAAAGTTTGATTTCTGAAGATGAATCAAGAAAAACGAAGATATTTAATAATCTATTTGTCATAATGCCGCAGTTTCTGGGCACACATATACTTCACGAGAAGTATAAAGATTTCGAAGATGTTCAAGAGCATTTTGTTTATAAAAGTGATACAAATGATAAATGGTTAACTTTTGAAAATTTGAAGAGTATAATTAAAAATTTTGCTTAGAAATTTATTTTTCTAAAACATATATCGCAAATATATTCTATGAAAAACATACCATACAGCCGCCAAAGCATAGACAAAAAAGATATCAAAGAGATGTTGAAGGTTCTTTCATCTAATTGGATTACACAAGGGCCTAAGATAAATGAGTTTGAGGCGGACTTATGTAAGTTTACCGGTGCTAAGTACGCTGTGGTGGTTGCAAATGGAACGGCTGCCTTGCATTGTGCATGTATTGCTGCAGAAATAGAAAAAGATGATTATGCGATTACCTCTCCATTTTCTTTTGCAGCTTCCGCGAACTGCGTATTGTATTGTGGAGGGAATCCTCTATTCTCTGACATTCAGCCGGACACTTTTAATATCGATCCAGATAAAATAAGAGAATTACTGTTTAAACACAGATCAAGCAACAAAACAAAAATAAAGGCAATAATACCCGTACATTACGCGGGCCATCCATGTGAATTAGATATAATAAAAAAGATTGCCGACGCTCATGATTGCTTTGTTATTGAAGATGCTGCTCATGCCTTAGGAGCGACTTTTAAAGGCACAAAGATAGGTTCATGCGCATATTCGGACATGACCATTTTTAGTTTTCATCCTGTAAAACATATAACCACAGGGGAAGGCGGCGCGATACTTACAAATAATAAGGAGCATTATAAAAAACTATTACTTGTCAGAAATCATGGAATCACAAAAGAAAGTAATTCATTAATTAATAAGGACATGAAGGACTGCGGGTGGTATTATGAGATGCAAAGTATTGGATTTAATTATAGAATAACGGATTTTCAATCTGCTCTGGGCATATCCCAATTAAAGAAGTGCAGCAGATTTTTAGATCTTAGGCGAAAAATAGCAAAATCATACCAAGATGCTTTTATAGGCAATCATTTTTTTGATATCCCTGTAGAAAGAGAAAATGTAAAATCGTCGTACCACTTATACCCGATAAAATTAAAGGAAAAATATATAAATAAAAGAAAATTAATATTTAATAATATGAGATCTAATGGATTGGGTGTTCAGATTCATTACATCCCAATTCATCTGCAGCCATTCTATCAAAATAAATTTGGGTATAAAGCTGGAAATTATCCTATAGCTGAGAATATATATAAGCGTGTAATATCTTTGCCAGTTTTTCCAGGCATGTCAAAAAAAGATGTTCAAAGAATAGTAAAGATTACATATAAGGTATTTGAATCTTTAGGCAGTTAGAGATACAGGAGACAATATGAAAAATCCTTTTATAATTGCTGAAATTGCCCAGGGCTTTGAAGGCAGTAAAAAGCTGGTCGAATTATATTTGAAAGCATTCGTTTATTCAGGAGCTGACGCAATTAAGTTTCAGATTTTCTATGCAGATGAGCTTGCTCTGCCTGATTACGCTTATTATTCGCTTTTTAAAAGTCTGGAATTGTCTTTTGATATTTGGAAAAATGCTGTCAAAGAGGTTCACAAAAAAGGAAGGGAGTTTTATTCTGATATTTATGGTATTGATTCTCTGAAAAAATTAGAACTCTGCGGATTGGACGGATACAAGATACATTCAACAGATATCAATAATATTTATCTGCTTAAATACGTTGCTAAGACGAGAAAGAAGGTTTTTCTTTCTACGGGCGGGAGCGATTTAAAGGAAATTGAGACTGCATTATCAATATTTGATAAGTGTGATGTTACACTTATGGTTGGTTTTCAAGCAGAGCCTACTGAAATTTCGGAAAATAATTTAAATAGAATCAATATATTAAAGAATCTATTTAAAAAGCCGGTAGGTTTTCAAGATCATACTGCCGGTGATTCAATTTTACAAGCATACCCTTCCTTTGTTGCGATGGGTCTTGGTGCTTGCTGTATTGAGAAGCATTTGACTTTAAGCAGGGCAGCCCGTGTGGAGGATTATGTGTCTGCTTTAATACCGGAGGAGTTTCAACAATGGGTGTATGCTGTAAAAGAGGTATACAAGTCTCTTGGAAAAAAGGAATGGAAACTCACAAGGCGGGAAAATGAATACAAAGCAAAAGTTAAAAGAGCGGTGTGTTCGATAAAAGATATTAAAAAAGGTGATATTATTACACAAAACAGTGTGACATTAAAGAGAGCAAATGATAAAGACGCGATATTTTCACTATCAAATGTAATAGGAAAAAAAACATTAAGACATATAAGCAGAAATAGCTCTATAAAGACAAATGATCTCAAATGATGCCTGTAATGATATAAGTATATGAGTAAAGTTCTTCAGGAGGCATTACAGGTAAAACGAAGCGGGATTAAAATCAAGAAAAAGTAATTCTAACCAATTTTTAGCAAAATGAATAAGACACAAGCATATTATAAAAGGGCTAAGAAATTGATTCCCGGTGGAACACAACTGTTCTCAAAAAGACCGGAGTTATTCCTTCCAGGTGTTTGGCCGGCCTTTTATGAAAAAGCAAAAGGTTGTGAGATATGGGATCTGGATGGGAAAAAATATATTGATATGTCTTATATGGGGATTGGGACATGTATACTTGGATATGCTGATAAAGATGTAAATAAAGTTGTTAAAGCTTGTATTGATAAAGCAACAGCATCGACATTAAATACTAAAGAGGATATCGAACTTGCTGAGTATTTAATAGACCTTCACAAATGGGCACATATGGCAAGATTTGCAAGAAGCGGTGGGGAGGCGATGACAATTGCAGTTAGAATTGCCAGAGCTTTTTCTAAAAAGGATTTAATTTTGTTTTGTGGGTATCATGGTTGGCATGACTGGTATCTTTCAGCGAATTTAACTTCGTCTAAAGCATTGGACGGGCATCTGTTGCCGGGTTTGAGCCCATTAGGAGTTTCAAATCACTTGAAAGGAACCGCTTTTCCGTTTAAGTATAACGATACAAAAGGATTTTTAAAACTTTTAAATAGATTCAAAGGCAAAATAGGGGCTGTTATAGTTGAGTCTGTACGGAACATCTTACCGGAGAAAGAATTTATACAGACTTTGAATAAAGTGCTGAAAGAACAAAATATAGTATTGATAGTAGATGAAATATCGGCAGGTTTCCGTTTAAACTTGGGTGGGGCTCATTTGCTTTTTGGGTTGAAGCCGGATATAGCGGTATTTGCTAAAGGAATAAGCAATGGGTTTCCGATGGCTGCAATCATTGGGAAGAGAAAAATAATGAAGATTGCGCGGGATACATTTATCAGCAGTACAAACTGGACTGAGAGAATTGGGCCTGTTGCTGCGTTGGCTTCAATGAAAAAAATGAAAAAGTTAAATGTTTCAAAACATCTTATATCAGTTGGCAAAGAGATAATGAACGGTTGGAAATCCTTAGCTCTAAAACATGGAATAAATATTGAAGTTAGTGGAATAGATCCTCTAGGGCATTTCGTTTTTAAGTATGAAAATTCTTTAGTTCTAAAAACCCTATTTACTCAATTGATGCTTGAAAAAGGATTCCTGGCAACTACAGCCTTCTATGCTTCATATGCTCATAAAAAGCATCATGTGAAAGGATATTTAAATGCGGTAGATGATTCCTTCAGTTTTATCTCAAAAGCAATAAGAAACGGCGAACCTGAAAAGTGTTTAATTGGGGATGTGTGTTATTCAGGATTCAAGAGGCTAATGTAAAGAAAGTGAATAGAGAAAAATTAAATTTAATGAATATTTTTATATTTACTGAGGGAATCAAAAGAATTGGTATTTGACATTTAACTCGATATTTATTTCGATATCAGGTATTTAATGATTGGATAAATCAAGATGGGCAAGTTTACATAATAATAATGGACAAGAAATCACGTGGCAAAGTATATTCCATAGAAGCAATCAGGCTATAGCGAGGGCATAGATGAAAGTTGTCATAATGGAGTTTGTAGAGGATTTTAAAGTTTTTTCTCAACTCATTGAAAAAGAGAATTTGAGCATAAAAGATTTTAAAATTATAGCGTTAGAATCAAAACTTCAGGCTTATTTAAATCTTAGTAATATAAAATACGAGGATACCCTTCAATATTTTAATAATGATTCTCAAAAAAATACAATAGTTGAATCTGAGAAAGTTATGTTAAGACTGAGGAGCGAATTTACATTCACTGATAGCAATGGATTGAAAAATTGCTATAACACTGAATTTAATACTTTTGCAAGGACTTATACGAATTATATAATTAAAATTATAGAAATCTTGGACAATGTTGTTAAAAGAAACAAAGCAGTTGAGTTTTATTCGCCAAAATACTCAAGATATTACAACTCCAGACTCTTGGATAATAAAGAGAGTTATCTGGGATTACTGGTAGAGAGATTCTCGAAGTTGCATAACTTAAAATTTGTAGATATTGCTTCTGCTAATGAGAATGATTTGCGTGACAGCGGTATAATCAGTAAATCAACCAATATAAGAAAATTATTTACCAGATTGCTTATTTTTTTTCTTAAGGGAAAGAAAGTAGTATTTACACCTGTGCCAGGTGCTATGTTTGGGAAGGTAGTTAAAGATGTAAAATCACGGTATTCGGGAATAACGTTTGCGGCAATGAGCGACAAGATAAGTTTTTGGAAGATGTTTTTGTATAATGTTTGGACATTTGCAAAGAGTATGTTCAATGAAAATATTTATCAGTTTTATGTTTTTAATCCTAATAACATAGAGTTTGGGGTAGATGAAGATGAAAAGATTAAAATTACTAAAGAAGTTGACAGAATATTAGGCGTATCAGACACAGAATTATGTAAATACAAGGGAATTGAATATAATGATATTTTTGCTAATAAGGTTAATTGTGGTTTAAAGAACCATATGGTATGGCTGCTGGAATTGTCATATAACATAGGATATGCTCTGAAGACAATAAAAAAAAGCGCAGTTGTTACATTTAACGGGCAGAATCTATTTGCAGTTGCTGGTGAGCTTGCCAGGGTAACTGGAAGAAAATCTCTGTTTGTTTCTCATGGGGCGCATCCGGTTCCAGTAGATGAGTATCATGAAATTGAACTGTTTAATATAGGCAAACTGTTTATGCTGGGTGATTTCACTGACATTGCCCTCAGCACGCCAATACAAGAAGAGCATCTTCATTATTTCAAGAACAAATATGCAGATATTAAAAGCAATGAAATTATAACAGGGCCATTAATATTTGCAAATATTAATCTTGATGACAGGAAAAAGGCCAGAAAAGCGCTAGGATTTTCTGATAATGAATTTGTCATTTTGCATGCTACCACTCACAAAAACAGGATGTCTGAAAGATATCAGTTTGTAGAAACTTTTGATGAATTCTTTAACAGTTTGTCTGATGTAATTAGAGTTGTCGATGAATTATCTGACGCAAAGCTTATTCTAAGGCTTCATCCCGGTTTTATTCTTGATAATAATGAATTTAAGTCTTTTTTACCCAGATTAAAAAAATGTATCATAAGCAGAAAAGGGCAATTTGCTGATGTGCTTTCAGCCGCAGATCTTTTGATCAGTTATTCTTCGACCGCTATTGATGAAGCGCTTATTAATAAAATCCCTGTATTGCTTTATGATAAGTGGAAAAGATATAATCATTTCGGTACAGGAGTTTTTGAAAACAGCGAATCTAAAAATATATTTCCAGTTTGTTATGTAAATGATCCCAATAATTTAAAAAATGCTGTAAATTTTATTAGAGATAGTATTAAATTAAAACAGAAAAACGAGATGGATGTTGGCAGATATCGGTACGAAAAAAATTATTACAAGAATTTTTTGAGCTTTTTTGAAGATATTTAATACACTATAACGCCGCTTTCAAAAGATCTTATAGTTACTGGGAGTAAAAATCGAGAATGAGGATAGTTGGTTTTGTTCCGTCAAAGCTTAATAGTGAAAGGCTCCCTTTAAAGAATATTAAATTGCTTGGGGGATCTCCTTTGGTGAATTACTGTATAAAAGCGCTAAATTCTGTTTCAAGTATTAATGAAACAATCATCTTTGCATCTGAACCTTCAATTTGTTCCCATATAGAAGATGGTTTAAAGTACAAGTATGTAGAAAGACCTGTTAGACTCGATACTCAAGAAGCTACTGTACAGGATTTTGTGAATGAGTTTTTAAAAAGGGACAATGCTGATATTATAGTTCTCTTGCATATTACTGCGCCATTTATAAAGCCGGAAACGGTTGCTGAGTGTGTAGAGAAAGTATCATCAGGCAAGTACAGTTCCGCATTTGCTGCGATTGAAATAAAGAAATTTGCTTGGTATAATGATAAACCTCTCAACTATTCCTTAGATAAACCTATCCCAAGAACGCAGGATATTCTGCCAATAGTTGTTGAACAATCCGGTTTATATGTTTTTACGAGGGATCTTTTTTTAAAAAAGAACCAAAGAGTGGATTCTAATTCTTATATAAAGATCGTTGATGATTTTGAGGGGCATGATATAGATACTTTAGATGATTTTAGTATTGCAGAACTTATGATTTCAAGTAAATTGAGATCTAAATAAAGCTGCTTAAGGAGTGTTTATGGTTTCGAAGAAAGGAATAAATGTAGCCGTGCTTGATTGCACTATTAGAGATGGCGGATATCTCAATGAGTGGGATTTTGAGAAAAAATTTGTTAGAGAAGTATTCCGCTCGTTGTCAAATGCCGGCGTGGATTATTTCGAAATAGGCTACAGAGGCACAGAAAAGTATTTTGATCCTAAGAAGTACGGTTTGTGGCGATTCTCAAGCGAAGAAAATATTAATGAAGTTTGCAGCGGGATAAACGGCCCGAAAATTGCGATTATGGGGGATTATGGTAAAATTGATTTAGAGGATTTGCCGCCAAAGTCGGAGAGCAGGGTGAGTCTTTTTAGGATAGCTGCCCACAAAAAAGATATAAAAAATGCCCTTAACTTGTTGAGTGATGTAAAAGCGAAAGGTTATGAAACATCGCTTCAGGCAATGGGTTATTCCGGATATACTAAGGATGAGCGAAAAGAGTTCGCTGAGATGTTAATTGACTCTCAAGCGGATTTTGCCTATGTTGCTGACAGTTATGGATCAATACTCCCTGATCAAATAGAAGGATTATTGTCCCCGCTTTTGAAATTAAAATCCGGAGTAAAGATTGGATTCCATCCGCATAACGGACTTCAAATGGCTTTTGCAAACTCAATAGAGGCAATAAAATGCGGAGCTCATATTATTGACAGCTCTATTTACGGGATGGGTAGGGGGGCAGGAAATCTCCCGACTGAGATTATTCTGGCATATCTGCATGATAAGATGCCGGAAAAGTTTAATGTAATACCTGTGTTAAATTGTATTGATAAATACTTCCTTGATATGCATAGGAATATAAACTGGGGTTATCAGCTGCCTTACATGCTTTCTGGGTTGTTCAAATGCCACCCAAGTTATATTCAGAAGCTTATCAGTTTTAGAGAATACACTATGGAAGATATATGGAGAGCCATGGATTGTATTAATAAAAAAAATCCTGTAGGTTATTCTGAGAAATTACTTGATGAGATAATAAACCAAGGAATTTTGGGAGAATGCAAATTAAGCGCACCAAGTTCTTATGAAATAAATAGTACAGCTCAAGAAAAGAAACCTGCCAAAAAAATTGTTCCTTATATTAATAGGCATAAAGGAGAGACATTTCTCATATTAGGAAATGGGCCCAGTTTGGTTCAATACCGCGATCAAATAAGTCAGTTTATTGAAAAATTTAAACCTATTGTGATGGGAGCGAACTATTTAGGAGGGATGTTTGTTCCTAAATATCATGCGTTTAGAAATGAGCGCAGGTTTGAGGAATACATCGATTCTGTTAACAAGGAATCTTCATTACTTATTGGAGAATATATATCAGATAAGATGATTAGTGAATATACAAATAAATCCTATGAGAAAATACATTACCTGGATACTCTGAATAACGACTTTTCAATAATTGATGGAGTAATACAGTGCAACTGTAGAACTGTGTCCGTTCTTTTAATGGGTGTTGCGGCTGTGATGGGCGCTGACAAAATATTTGCTGCCGGAATGGATGGTTATCTTAACATCGATGCTAAAGGGGATCTCTTATTTTATAAGGAAAAATATGAGATAGAGGACAGAGAACTTATGGTGATAATGCATAAGTTGAATGAAAAATTTATAAAGCAAATAAATAGTTATCTTGTGGATAATGGGAAAGACGGCATTAATATAGTTACTCCAACAAGTTATGGGGAGTTTTATAAGGGAATAAAAAATTATATTTGAGGTGCAATAATGATTGAAATTAAGAAAAGAATAGTAACCTTTGGCGAAATTATGTTAAGGATTACCCCTTCTGTAAGAGGGGAGAAGATTGCTCAGGCTAATGATTTTATTATTGAACCTGGAGGAAGTGAATCTAACGTTGCTATTGCGCTTTCCCAGCTGGGGTATCCCTGCAGTTTTGTAACAAAGCTTCCGGAAGGTGTGCTAACTGAGAAGATTTTAAGGTATCTAAAAAGCTATTCTGTTGACACATCAAATATAGTATTCGGCGGAGACAGGGTCGGGGTGTATTGGACTGAAGCAGGTGCAGGTCCAAGAGCTTCACAGGTATTATACGATCGGAAACATTCAGCTTTTGCTGAAAGTTCATTTACCGATTATCAATGGAAAAAAATCTTTACGAATGCCTCCTGGATACATACAAGCGGCATATCAGCTGCTGTTTCAAAATCTTCTTATGATGTTTTGAAGAAATTATTCAGCAAGAAGAAGGCCGGCATAAATTTATCTATTGACCTTAATTTTAGAAGCAAATTATGGGAGTGGGTCAAAAAGAAAAAGGCCGCAATTCATAAAGTTATGTGGGATTTGTGCTCAAATGCTGAGCTGATTTCAGGGAATGAATCGGATTATTTTGATGCTTTGGGCATAGCCAAGGAAGATACTTGTGATATAGAAACATTAAATGAAATAGCTGGTACTTGTTTTAAACGTTTGAAAAGGCTTTCATTTCTTGCTGTTAGTTTGAGAACACCAATTTCAGCCAGTGAGAATGGATGGAGCGGAATTTTATATGTAAAAAGAGGCAGGAAAATTGAATGTTATAAAGGTGTCGAAATGAGAGTAACCAATATAGTTGACAGGATAGGAACCGGGGATACTTATCTGGCTGGAATTCTTTTCGGTCTTACGGCTTATAAAAATGATTTTCAGCAAACAGTTGATTTTGCAGTTGGCTTGTCTGCATTAAAGCATAGCGTAAAAGGCGATGCTTCACAGTTTACTAAGATTGATGTGGAAAATTTATTGAAGCATCATAACGTTAAAATTCAAAGATAACAAGACTCAGAAAATCTTTGAATAGAGAATACTAATGGTATCTTTTCAAAATACAGATAGGATTTTGATTGCAGGAAGCACCGGTTTTATCGGAAGGCATCTTGTGGATAGATGTTTAAAAGACACTTCTCGGATAACCTGCATTGGTTTTCCAGAACATGATGCATTAGTATATCTTAAATGGAAAGGCATCAAGTATTTCGATATAGACCTTTGTGACAGCAGGGCCTTAAAACTGCTGCTTTCGCAGCATCAATTTGACTATGTTTTCAATGTCAGTGGTTATATAGACCATTCTTCCTATTTTGCCGGGGGCAGGAAGGCAATAGAATCCCATTTTATAGGACTTCTTAACCTTGTAAGCAATGTTCCTAAAGATACATTAAAGTGTTTTGTGCAGATCGGGAGCAGTGATGAATACGGAAATACACCTGCTCCTCAGAAAGAGACAGATAGAGAAAAGCCAATCTCTTCATATTCTTTAGGCAAGGTTGCGGCAACTCATTTTATACAGATGCTCTCAACAACTGAAAACTTTCCTGGTGTGGTTATCAGATTATTCCTTCCATATGGTCCTGGACAGGGGGTTACGAGGTTTCTCCCTCAGATAATAAGAGCCTGCTTGCGCAATGAAGAATTCAAAACTTCAGAAGGCAGCCAAAAGAGGGATTTCTGTTATATTGATGATGTTATAGAAGGGATGATAAAAGCCGCGTTAAATAGTGAAACAAAGGGGCATATTATAAATATCGCCTCAGGCGCGCCTGTTACAATTAAGAGTGTTATAAATAAGGTTATAGATTTGGTCGGTGGCGGTAATCCAATCTGGGGTGCACATAAATACAGAAAGGGCGAAGCGATGGAGTTGTATGCTGATATCAAATTAGCTGCTGATATATTACATTGGACACCTAGTGTGTCTTTTCATGAGGGATTAATCCAAACTATAGATTATTATAAAAATAATAGAACTTAAAGGGGATAAATGGAATGAAAACCGTTATATTATGTGGCGGGTATGGAACCAGATTAAGCGAAGAAACGTATAACAGGCCAAAACCGTTAATTGAAATAGGTGATAAACCGATTTTATGGCACATTATGAAAAACTATAGCTCATTTGGTTTTAATGAATTTCTGCTTGCAACCGGTTATAAAGGAGAAAAAATTAAGGAATATTTTATAAAAGAATGTTTTGATTTAGATGAGGATCTTGCATTGATCTTTAATGCTAAACAGATGCTTCCTATAAGACAGCATCCTAATAACTGGATTGCGGATATAATTGATACTGGAGAAGGGACTATGACAGGCGGCAGGTTATATAGATTAAGAGATAAACTTAAAGGCGATCAAACATTTATGCTTACTTACGGTGACGGGGTAGGAGATATTGATATAAATAAACTTATTGCTTATCATAAGTCTAGGGGAAAGATTGCTACAATTACAGCAGTAAAGCCTACGGCCAGGTTCGGGGAGATTCAATTTAAAGGAGAAGAAGTTGTTTCATTTAAGGAAAAGCCAAATATAAGCCTCGGATGGATAAATGGTGGATTTTTTGTATTTGAAAAGAAAATTTTCGATTATATATCAGGTGATGAAATAATGCTTGAGGGTGAACCGCTTGAAAATTTGGCAAAAGATGGTGAACTGACTGCTTATAAACATGATGGTTTCTGGAAATGCATGGATACTTTGAGGGATAAGAAGGAATTAGAAAGGTTATGGACCTCAGGTAGCTCTCCATGGAAGGTTTGGAAGTAAATTTTATCAAGAGGCATGTAATATGGTAAAGAAAAGAATTAAACAAGAAGATATAGAATATATAGTCGCAAATTTCGAGAAAATTACTCAATTTGAAAATAAAAAAATAATGATTACCGGGTGTGCGGGTTTTCTAGGATATTATATCACTCATTTCTTTGTTAATTTAATAGAAGATGGGTTAAAAATTGATTCACTTATATTATTGGATACTTTCCTGCTAGGAAAACCTGAATGGATAGAGAAAATTGAAGGAAGTTACAGTAATGTTAAAATATATAGTTTTGATATTTCAAAGGATGATATCAGCCAGCTAAAGGATTCTAAAGATGTTGATTACATTTTACATATGGCTTCCATCGCTTCTCCTACATTCTACAGAAAATATCCTGTGGAAACCATAGATGCAAACATATGGGGTTTAAGAAGGCTTATTGATTATTATAAAGACTCTGAAATTAAAGGTTTCTTATTTTTCTCGAGCAGTGAGGTATATGGAGACCCAACCGAAGGTAATATACCTACTTCAGAAGAGTATAGGGGGAATGTTTCGTGCATGGGGCCGCGCGCTTGTTATGATGAAGCAAAAAGATTTGGGGAGACAATATCATATATATTCGCAAACAAATACAAAATGCCGATTTCTATTGTGAGGCCATTCAACAATTATGGGCCCGGGATGAGCATTAACGATATGAGAGTTCCCGCGGATTTTGCTAAGTGTGTGCTTAATAATAAAGATATCTATATACATTCCGATGGTAATCCGACAAGAACCTTCTGCTATGTTGCTGATGCTATAGTAGGCTATTTAAAGGTTTTAACTTATGGAAAATTTGACTATTTTAATATTGGGATAGCAAAACCTGAAATTAATGTGCAGAGGCTTGCCGAGATATATAGCGATGCCGCAAAGGATTTATTCGGATATAATATAAAAATCATTTTTAGAAAGTCAAAAGATGTGGAATATCTTACACATAATCCTTTTAGAAGATGTCCTGACATATCAAAAGCTGTTTCTAAATTAGGATATAACCCTAAGATTGAAGTAGAAGAAGGGGTTAAACGTTTTATTACATTTTTAAAGGAAGAAGAATAAATTGATTACAGTTATCGGGCTTGGTTTTGTAGGGCTCACAACAGCATTAGGATTTGCGCATAAGGGATTTAAGGTGTTTGGGTATGATATTGACAGAAAGAAAGTTAATGATATTAAGAAAGGTGAAATTCCGTTTCATGAACCATATTTGTATGAGTATCTGCGCACCTATGCAGATGATAATTTTTGTCTTTGCGATACACTTGAGTCTGCCCTTAGGGATTCTGAAGTAATATTTTATTGTGTTGGGACTCCAGTCGGACCGAACGGGGAAGCAAATGTTGATATAATAAAAACAGCTGTAAGGGATTCGCTTAAATTTATAAAAAAAGATAAATTCAAGGTTATAACAATAAAATCAACAGTTCCGCCATCTACCGCAAAGAACGTAATAGCTGAATGTATAAAACAGGAAGGTTTTGTTTTGGGTAAGCAAATCGGGATAGTTAGTAATCCGGAATTTCTAAGAGAGGGATATGCTTGGGAAGATTTCTTAAAGCCTGACAGGATTGTGATTGGTGAGTATGATAAGAAAAGCGGCGATGTTCTGCAGGAGATATATAAGTCATTCGGAGGAAAGACCTACCGGGTATCGCTTAATACAGCTGAGTTCATGAAATATCTTTCAAATTCATTTCTTGCGAATCTTATCAGTTTCTCAAATGAGATGTCTATGATAGCTGATAAGTTTGGAGATATTGATGTCATAAATGCTTTCGCTTCGCTGCATGATGATAAGAGATGGTTCGGGAATCCTGCTGCTATGACAAGTTACGCTTATCCGGGTTGCGGCTTTGGGGGATACTGTCTTCCTAAAGATGTGCTTGCAATAAAATCCGCCGCAAATGATAAAGGCTGTGAAACCGCGATGCTTGATTCGGTGTTGAATACAAACAATCATGTTAAAGAATTTATTGTTCAAAAAGTTGTCAATGCTTCTAAAGCCGATGAAAAAATAGGAATAGCGGGGCTTTCTTTTAAGCCTGAGAGTGATGATATACGCGACACTCCGGCAAAACAGATTATAGAGTTATTGATTAAAAATGATCGAAGGAATATAATTGCATATGATCCTATGGCTGTTGAAATATTTAAAAATACATACAAACTTCCAATAGATTATGCAGATTCTTTTGAAGAATTATCAAAGAGTTGTTCAGTTATCTTAATTGCAACAGCTTGGCCGGAGTTCAAACAGAAGAAAGATTTGTTAGCAGGCAAGAAAATTATTGACGGTAGGTATTTCCTAAATAAATAGTTTCTTAAATTATAGTATTGTTGTTTTTTGCAATGGTATTTTAAGAACATAAGCGACCGAAAATATTTTGTTGTTTTTAATTAAAGGGTATTGAATTGAGTAACAAGGAACTAAAAAAGCCAGAAGTAAGCATAATTATGAATTGTCTCAATAGTGAAAAATATTTGCGTGAAGCAATCGACAGTATTTATGCGCAAACCTTCACTGATTGGGAGATAATATTTTGGGATAACGGTTCTGTAGATGATAGCCCTAAAATAGCCAATAGTTACGATGAAAAACTCAAATATTTTAGAAGTGAAGAAAAGGTTCCTCTTGGGCAGGCCAGGAATCATGCATCAGAAAATGTGAACGGTAAATATATCGCATTTCTGGACACAGACGATATATGGATGAAAGATAAATTAGAACTGCAAATTCCGATTTTTGAAAAGGACAAAGAAGTCGGATTGGTCTTCAGCGATGCTGTGATATTCTATCAGGACGGAAGTGTAGCTGATTCGTTGTATCTTAAACCTAATGGCAGGACACCTAGAGGCAGAATATTTCCGTACGCATTTAAATATTTTGATTCCACCTTCTGTATGCCTACGATTGTTCTTAGAAAAGAAGCTTTTGATTCAAATAAGGAAAAGTTCAAAGGGGCTTTTCATATATGTCCTGATTTTGAATTTTTTCTTAGAGTGGCATATTACTGGAAATGTGATTATATTGATAAACCATTAGCCTGCTACAGGGTACATAGAGCATCTGTGAGCAAGAGGCATTGTTATTATGTCCCTAGAGAGATTGATGAGACAGTTGATGGATTTCATAAATTGCAGCCGGACTTTAATGTTATATATAAAAAAGAAATTAAATTTTATAGATTGAAGGTGGATTACCTGGCTGGTAAATCCTTGTGGATGGAAGGAAAATTAAAAGAAGCTCGTAAATTATTTAAGAAGCATCTTAATTCGCCAAAAATATTATTTGTTTATTTTGCCGCTTTTTTCCGGTTTTCTCTGATGGAGAATATTTGGTATTACTTTAAGGATGCGAAAAATAAAATTAAGAAAGCGTGCGCCGGGAAAAATATTAGGAGATCATAATGAATATTTTTAAGAAAGTATTTGTAGAATTTAATTTTTGGTTTATTGCTTTTCTGCGTTGGTTACCAGGCGGGATAGGGTTCAGGCTGCGCGGTATGTATTACAGAAACCGTTTTATTAGTTGCGGTAAGAAATTGAGTATTTGTGAAGGATGCTATATAAGAGATCCGGCAAATATTGTATTGGGTGACAATGTAGTTCTTGGGTACAGGGCATCTTTATATGCAGATGGCGTAGGTGGCGAGCGGATAGAAATCGGGGATTACTCCGCCATGAATATGAATGTTATGATCAACGCCGACGGTGGCGGTCAGATTTATATAGGTAAGTATGTTATGATAGCCCCGAATGTGGTTTTCAGGACCAATAACCACGGATACACTAGAAGAGATATTCCGATGCAATATCAGCCGCATAAGATTGGAAAGATTGTTGTAGAAGATGATGTGTGGATCGGTTCAAATGCGGTTATCCTGTGCAATGTAAAGATAGGGCGGGGTGCTATAGTAGGTGCTGGTGCGGTTGTAACAAAGGATGTGGAGCCCTTTACAATTGTCGGCGGTGTGCCGGCTAAGGTAATCTCAAGAAGACCGGATTAAGCGAATGAAGAGAATATGCTCATTGTGTGAAAAAGAACATTATGATTTTTGTTAAAAATTAAATAGAATAAAGTGTTTGAGCTGGATGCAGTAAAAGTCTAATTTTAAGGGTATGAAAGAATGAAAGACAAGTTAAAGAAAAAAGTAAAATTAAAAGCAGGAATAATCGGATATGGATATATGGGCAAGATTAGGAAAAAAATTGTGGAAGAGAATCCTAATTTAGATCTTCAATATATATATGACTCAAATAAAAACGCATTTTCAAAAGAAAAATCTTTAGGGTGTCGTGCCTACAATTCTTATAAAGACGCTTTAAAGGCAAAAATAGATGTTGCTTTTGTTTGTACCCCTAACTCTTTTTCGCCTAGGATAGTTTGCGATTTCCTAAAAAGCGGAAGGCATGTATTTTGTGAGAAACCTCCGGGCAGGAATCTTTCTGACATATGCATGATTAGGGATGAGGAAGAAAGGAATCCTTCATTAAAACTGATGTTTGGATTTAATCATCGGTATCATCCCGGTATTCTTGAAGCAAAACGGATTGTAGACGGAAAGAAGATGGGGCAGATTCTTTTTCTTAAGGGGACTTACGGTAAATCCGGCGGAAAAAATTATTTGAAATCCTGGCGCAACCAAAAGGAGATTTCAGGCGGAGGGATTCTTCTGGATCAGGGCATTCATATGTTGGATTTGTTCATGTATTTCAGCGGAGATTTTATAGAAGTGAAAAGTTTCCTGTCAAAGGTTTTCTGGGATACGGATGTGGAAGATAATGCATTTGTTTCTCTCAGGAACGCAAGGGGAAATGTAGCCGTCTTGCATTCTTCAGCAACACTCTGGAGGCATACTTTCAAGTTAGAGATATTTTTGGAAAAAGCGTATCTGATAGTTTCCGGACTGCTGTCAAAAACAGGAAGCTATGGCAGAGAGATGCTTACTATAGGAATGAGACAATTTGAGGATGAGTCTTTTGCGCTTGGGAATCCCAGGGAAGAGGTAGTTTATTTTGATCAGGATTTGTCTTGGGATATGGAAGTGAATGAGTTCACGAACTGCATATTGAATGGTAAAAAAGTAACAAATAGCAATTCTCAGGATGCGCTGAAAGTTATGGAAGTTGTAGACAAAGCTTATAAGGATGATAATAAAATTTATGGGGAGAAACTATAAATGAAAAATGTGGTGTTTAATGATACAGGGAGACAGAGTGAATTCAAACCTGATGCTATATTTGAGAAGTATTTGGCATTGACCGAAAGGGATGTTAAGAAAAGCTTTACAAAAAAGACATTGATTAAAACGGATTGCCCTGCCTGCCGTAAAAAGATAAGTGTGACAGCCTTTGAAAAGTTTGGTTTTAAGTACGTCGAATGCCAGAACTGTAAAACTGTTTATATAGCTGAGCATCCCAAGGATGAGTATATAAGAGAATACTGCTTAAGATCATCCGCGATTAACTATTGGAGAAGTACACTTTCAAAAGCTACAGTACAGAAGAGAAAAGAAAAGATTTATAGGCCTCGTTTGCAGTGGATTGGTGCGATTACTGAGGAATACTTGCCCAAAGCTCAAACAATAGCTGATTGCAATAACAAAGATGCTAGTTATGTTTCTGATCTGCTGCAAAATAATTTATTTAAATATAAACTCGTAGTTTGTCCATATTTTTACAACAAGGAGTTAGTCTCTAATAAAGCTGGCAGCAAAGTTGTAAGCATAATTAATAATGCTTGTGACATTAAAGGTACAAGAGAAAGTGTTGATGCGGTATCTGCCTTTGAGGTCTTGGATCTGCTGGCGGATGTTGATGGATTTTTAAGTTCAGTTAACCGGATGCTGGTAAAAGGAGGCTTGTTCTTTCTTACGACAATCTCTATAAGCGGATTTGATTTGCAGACCTTATGGGGCAACTCGCAAAGCATATTCCCGCCGGATCGAATAAATGTGTTTTCTAGAGAGGGACTTGAAATACTCTTCAAGAGGCATGGTTTTGAGATAATTGAATACAGTACGCCTGGGATACTGGATTTGGATATAGTTAAAAATGCATATAAAAGAAACCGAAAACTTGATATTCCAAGGTTCGTTAAAACTTTGATTGATTCTGAGGACGAGCAGCTGAACTTGGATTTTCAGGAATTTCTCCAGATAAACAGATTGAGTTCTTTTGCCAGAATTGTGGTTAAGAAATAAAATAGATTAAAAAATGAAACAGGAGGCAGGGGATGTCTTATGCAGAGCAATATTTAGATGAAGCAAAAAAAATTATCGGCAAGATCGATATCGAGGATATTCAGAATATTATTGATTTGCTGAAGGATGTACGTGATAAACATGGGAGGCTCTTCTTTATCGGTGTGGGCGGCAGCGCTGGGAATGCATCTCACGCGGTTAACGATTTTAGGAAGTTAGCCGGATTTGAAGCTTATTCACCTGTTGATAATGTAAGCGAGCTAATGGCGCGCACTAATGATGAAGGTTGGGATACAATATTTTCTGAATGGCTGAAAGGGAGTCGTTTAAGGAAAGAGGACGCAATATTTGTTTTTTCTGTTGGAGGAGGGAATGTTGAGAAAAATATCAGCGTAAATCTGGTCAGGGCATTGGAATTTGCCAAATCTGTTAAAGCCCGTATAGTTGGGATTGTAGGCAGGGATGGCGGTTATACAGCAAAAGTAGCTGATGCGTGTCTGGTAATCCCAACGGTAAATCCGGAAACTGTTACACCGCATTCTGAAGCGTTTCAAGGGATTATATGGCATCTAATAGCTTCTGATCCAAAATTAAAAATGGTTGAAAATAAATGGGAATCCACAAAATAACAAAAAAAGGAGTTTAAAATGTCTACGGCAATATTTTTAGATTCAGGAAACGTAAAAGAAATTGAAAAGTATATAAAGATGGGGATTATAAGGGGTGTTACTACTAATCCGACCATCTTGCTTAAGGACGGAGTAAAAGGCGGGATGGCCGGGGTAAAAGAGCGGTCGAAAGAAATAGCAAAAATTATTAAACCTTATCCTTTGTCTGTTGAAGTTACGACAAATGTATATGACGAGATGCTTAAAGAGGCTATAGAGTACTCAAAGCTTGCAGATAACATAAATGTTAAAATAACAATTCACGGTCCGCAAGGAGAGCTGGATAATCTTGCGATTGTACATGAACTTTCTAAAAAGCATGGTGTAAAGATTAATACTACAGCGATGATGAGCGCACAACAATGTCTGCTTGCAGCGATGGCTGGAGCTACCTATGTCTCGATATTTGGCGGCAGGGTCAACAATATGGGCTATAATTCGTGCGAAGAGATTAGAAAATTGCGGAAAATACTGGATTATCAGAAATTAGAGGCGAAAATAATTGTAGGATCAACCAGAGAAGTTTTAAATATAATCGAATGGCTGGAAGCCGGTGCTGATATCGTTACCGTTGTTCCGGATTTATTAAAAGGCATGATAGTTCATCCTTACAGCAAAGAAACTGTTCAGATGTTTCTGCGCGATGCCGAGAAAGCCAAGGAACTTGCCAAGGAAGGATAAAAAAATGAACAAACTGATAAAAAGAAGAAGCAATTTAAAAAGCAAACTCAAGAACAGAGAAAAGGTATTTGCCGGCTGGACATCTATTGCGCATCCTTCGATAACAGAGATTTTTACTAATATTTCCATTGATTTCATAGGGATAGATATAGAACACAGCACAATTAACCAGCAGGAGTCCCAACGTATAGTGGCGGCCAGCCAGGCTGGAGGGAAGCTTTGTTTGCCAAGAGTGGCTTCTCATAATGGGGAGATGATCAAAAGGCTCTTAGATTCGGGTGCGGATGGAGTAATCGTGCCTATGGTCAATACGGTTGATGAGGTTAGACGTATTATTAGTTGGTGTAAATATCCTCCTAAGGGAGCGCGCAGTTATGGAATCTCGAGGGCGCAAGGTTATGGTTTTGATTTTGAAGAATATGTGAATAACTGGAACGAATCATCTTCGATTATCATTCAAGTTGAGTCAATAAAGGGTGTGGATAATATCGATTCCCTGTTAGAAGAGGATGATATTGACGGTGCGATGATTGGACCGTATGATCTTTCAGGATCGCTGAATATTCCTGGCCAGATAGAGCATCAAAAGGTAAGAGAAGCAAGTGAAAGAATAGTCAGTTCATGCAAGCAGTATGGCAAATCATGCGGAATACAGTTAGTTTATCCTACAATTGAGAATGTAAAAGAGGCGTTCTCGTCCGGATATACTTTTGTGGTGCTTGCGTCTGATGTTTTCCTTTTATGGAAGTGGAGCGATCAGATGAATCAACTGATCGCTAAAAACAAACAATAAAATTTTTTGATGAATTTAAAAATAATTGTACTTGATTTTGATGGTGTTATAGTTGAATCTAATAGAATAAAGCATAAAGCCTTTGCCAGGATTTTCAAGGTTTACCCTGAATATTACAGCAAAATTATGTCTTATCATTATTCTCATAACGCTGTTAACAGGCATGAAAAGTTTAAATATATTATTGAGCATATCTTTAAGAGAAGATATGATCCTAAGCTTGCAGTAAAATGGGCTAAGGATTTTTCAGATTTAACAAGAAAAAGAATAATATCCTGCAGGTGTGTTGAGGGAGCTTTGAAATTTTTGAGAGCTTTTTCAAAGAAGTATAAGCTTTATTTAGCTTCGGCGACCCCGATTGATGAACTAAAAATTATACTGAAAGCTAAAAAGTTAGATAGATATTTCAAAATAATTTACGGAGCGCCTGTTAAGAAAAAGTTGATGTTTAAGGAGATATTAAGAAAAGAAAAGGTTAAACCTAAGGAGATGCTGTTTATCGGAGATAGCGAAGAAGATTATAAAGCCGCAAAAGAATTAAAAATTCCTTTTTTGGCTAGAATTAGCGATTATAAATTTAAGAATTATAAAATAAATAAATTCAATAATTTAACTGAGATCGAAGAATATATTCATAATTTGAGTTGATGTAAGAATATAAAAGTGAGGTCTTTTATGAATAAAGTCATGAAATATTTTAATAATTATATTGATAAAAAATATCCGTTGACATTTTTTGACGTTGGCGCGATGGGTGGGATACCTGAAAAATGGAAGGTGTTGTCCGATGTTATTAATGTAGTTGCATTTGAACCAGATGAGAGAGAGTTTGTTAAACTAAAAAATAACAAAAATATTAATTATTATAACTTGTTTTTATATGGGGAATCCGTAGATATAACGTACTTTATAAGCAAAGAGCCTGGAAAATCGTCTGTATTAAGGCCGAATATAGACCTAATGTCAAAATTTGTTAACTCTGAGAGATTCTCTACGATAAAAGAGGAAAAGATCCCTTCACGAAAAGTCAGCAGTCTGGATGTGGTAGTTTCAAATAACGAGATTTTAGATATTGACTTTATTAAACTTGATACACAGGGTAGTGAATTGTTTATCTTACAGGGTGGGGTTGATAAAGCTCTTCCTAAGTTGTTTGGTATGCAGATAGAAGTAGAATTTATTGAGATGTATAAAGATCAGCCTATGTTTCGAGATGTTGATGTTTTTTTGAATAAGCAGGGATTCCAATTAATAGATTTGAGGAGATTTTATAATAAAAGGAATGGATATTCTAAATATTTTGGTAAGGGCCAATTGATTTTCGGTGACGGTTTATATTTTAAAAAAATAGATGTAATGTATAAAGAGTTTGAGAAAGTAGGTGACAAATCCTATGTGGTTTCGAAAATTATTAAAAGCATTATAGTGTGCCTTGTATACAACATGATGGATTATGCCGTAGACATTGCGACTCTAGGTTTTGAGCATGGATATCTAAAAAAGGAAGATTTTGATGTAGTTATAAAAAGGATTAAGTCTCATAAAACTAATAAGTTACTAAATAGTATAATTTTTAATAAAAAGTTCAATAGTTTGTTAAGATTGCTGAGGTTTCAATCGATAATAAAATTGGATTGGGAGTACGCCAGCGATAAGGATATCGGGAATACAAGAGATGTTTAATTTATTCTAAGAAGTATTACTTATTTGAGGGGCAAAAATGAACAAGGATTATTTGAAAGAGCTGTTTAACTTAAAAGAAAAAACAGCAGTTGTGGTTGGAGCCGGCGGATTTCTGTGCAGTGATATGGCTGTGGCTATGGCATCGGCCGGGATCAAGGTTTTAGCGGCAGATAAGAATTTAGGTTTAGCAAAGAAAGTGGCAGACAGGATAAAATCAGCGGGAGCTATTGCTGAATCATGTTCTTTAGATGTGACTGACAAAAAACAACATGAATATGCTCTAAAATATGCGTTGAGAAAGTTTGGAGATATTGATATCTTAATAAACGGCGCAGGAATTAACGCCCCAACACCTTTTTTGGATATTTCCGTTGAAGAGTGGAATTCAATACTAAATGTCCAATTGAACGGTACGATGCTTGGTTGCCAGGTGTTCGGTGAATATATGCTAAAAAGGAAAAAGGGTTCTATAATTAACATTTCTTCGGTGTCAGCAGGGCCGCCTCTATCAAAAGCGTTTACATATTCAGTTGCAAAGGCAGGTGTAAGAAATTTGACTCAAAATCTTGCAAGGGAGTGGGCATCTTCAAATGTAAGGGTAAACGCTATCAGACCCGGCTTTTTTCCTACAGAGTGGAGTAAAAAACACTTTATTGATAAAGCGAGAGAAAAAGCGATTCTCGGGCATACAGCAATGAAACGGTACGGTAAACCAAAGGAGCTTGTTGGCGCCGTGCTTTGGTTATGTTCAGATGCCTCAAGTTTTGTTACTGGCGCGGAAATTACTGTTGACGGCGGGTTCACAGCAATGACGATTTAATAAATTGACTGAGGTGCGAAATGGAAAATGACAAAAAAGTTAAGACAGTTGTTATTACGGGTGGGAATAGAGGTATTGGAGAAGGAATTGCCAGGGATTTTCATTCTCAAGGTTATTATGTGGTTCTTGGAGCCAGGACGGATACAAATTTAGAATCAACTTTGGGGGAAAGGATATGCTTCCAAAAGATGGATGTTAGAAAAGAAGCAGGTCACGAAAAGTTAGCTGAAAAAGCTTTGGAACTGACCGGTCAGATTGATGTCTATATAAACTGCGCTGGTTTTTCTAAATGGAGTCCAATCGAAAATGTGGATGAGAATTTTTGGAATGATATGATAGATACGAATTTGAAAGGAGTTTTCTTTGGATGCAAGGTGGCTGCAAAACTCTTAAAGGATAAAGGATGCATATTAAATGTATCCAGTCTGGCGGGGAAACGGGGCAGCGCTGATAATTCGGTTTATTGCGCTTCAAAGTTCGGGGTAAATGGAATTACACAATCTTTAGCTAAGGAATTAGGGCCTAGGGGCATCAGGGTAAACGCTGTTTGTCCTGTTTATGTGAGAACACTTGGTCTCATGGAAGCCTTAAATGAGCAATACTCTCCTGCTAAGGGTAAGAATGTTGATTTGTATCTGCAGAAATTTGTAAATGAGAATACCGCGCTGCAAAGGCTTCCAACTGTACAGGAAATTGCCCGTATATGTTTTTTTCTTGCGAGTGATAAAGCCTCAGCCATAACCGGGCAGTGTATTAATGTTGATTGCGGGGTTATGCCACAATGAAGAAAAAGATAGCTGCTGTTATACCTGCAAGGATGGGATCATCCCGATTCCCAGGAAAGCCTCTTGCAAAAATTTTGGGTTTGCCTATGATAGAGCATGTCAGGAGAAGGGTGTTGCTGTCTGATGTTATTGATAAGGTGTATGTGGCCACTTGCGATCAGGAGATAATGGATATTGTAAACTCGTTTGGCGGAGAAGCTATTATGACCTCTGATACTCATGAAAGATGTACTGAGCGGGTTGAGGAAGCTGCGAGGAATATTGATGCTGATATTATTGTAATTGTGCAGGGAGATGAACCGCTATTTATACCAGCAATATTTAAGGGTTTAATAGAACCGATTATTAGTAATGACTCTGTTGTTTGTACAAATCTTCTTTCAGTAATCGATAAAAGAGAAGATTTAAAGGATGTTGATATAGTAAAGGCTGTTATAGATCAGGAAAGCAGCATATTATATTTTTCCCGGGCCCCGATACCGTTTTATAGAGTTAAAAGCGAGGCTCGTTCTTATAGGCAGACAGGGATTTCCGCGTTTAAGAGTGATTTTTTGCGACAATTTACAAAACTTCCTCAAACACCGCTTGAGGTTGCTGAATCCGTGGATTTTTTACGAATTTTGGAACACGGATATAAAATTCGTGGTGTAGTAGTATCTCAGGAAACTTTTGGGGTGGATAGGGAAGACGACATCCCAATCATAGAACGAATACTAAAAAATGATAAAATTCAAAAAGAATATTTTGATATAATAAAAAAAATATGAAAAAAAAGGTACTTATTGCACTCCAAACTTTTAGTGAATACAGCAATGAACCGTTGAAGTTAATTAAGAATAGTGGTGTTGAGATAGTTTTTAACAAGCTTAAACACAGATTAAATAGGGAAGAGATAGTTTCGTTGGGTTCTGATGCTGATGGCATCATTGCTGGTGTTGAGCCTTATGATAAGGAGGTCTTAGGGCGGCTTCCTAAGCTTAAATGCATCAGTCGCTGCGGAGTTGGAATAGACAATATTGATTTGGAAGTTGCTAGCAAGAAGGATATTAAAGTACTCAATACCCCTGATGCTGTAATTCAACCTGTGGCTGAAATGACTGTTGCTATGATATTTGATTTATTAAAACTTCTAACGGTTCATACGCAATTATTGAAATCTAAAGAATGGAAGAAACGCCCAGGACATATGTTGGCGGGGAGGAAGATAGGTATTGTCGGTTTAGGAAGGATTGGTAGGCGTGTTGCCGAGATACTCAATTTGCTTGGGGGGAAGGTTTATGGATGCGATCCTTATCCGGATATCGAATGGTCAAAAAATAAGAATATTACAATATTGCCATTTAATGAGTTGGTTAGACAGGTAAACGTAATAAGCTTTCATATTAAAACAGACAAGAATAATTCCTTATTTATAGGAGAGAATGAAATATCTCTATTTAATAAAGGAACAGTTGTTGTAAATACTTCCCGCGGCCAAATATTTGATGAGACTGCGCTCTATAATGCCTTAAAAAGCGGACATATTGGCGGGGCAGCGCTGGATGTTTTCTGTGAAGAACCGTATAAGGGACCTCTTTGCGAGATTGAAAATGTAATTTTAACTCCTCATATATCCACTTTAACAGAAGGATCAAGAACCGAAATGGAAGTCCAAGCTGTTCTGAATATTTTGAGATATTTTAATTTAGAAGTAGAATCAAATTAATGAAAGTATTACTGGTAAATCCTTTAAGGCCGCTGCGTGATACATATATAATACCGCCAATCCATTTATTATATATAGCTCAGTCAATAAGAAGGACAGGGCATGAAGCTGAGATATTAGATCTTCCGTATTTGATTGACACCAACTCGAATAAATTTAGCAATGACGATAATTCCGCAATAAATTATATTTTATCCAAGAATTTCGACATTTTAGCTCTAGGTAGCGTAGTATCTGCATACCCGTTTTGCGAAAAGTTGGTTAAAGAAACTCGAGAAAAGAAAAAAGGCATCCCTATAATAGTAGGAGGATCACTCGGGTACCCGATAAGAGATTTGTGGGAGAAGTATGCTCCTGTAGATTATATAGTAGAGTCTGATGGGGAATTGGTTATTGAACAGTTTATGAAAAACTATCCTTCAAATCTAGAAAGTATAAAAAAAATACCAGGTTTGTACTTTCTGGACAATAACGGAAAATATACCGGTAACAAACCGGAACTGCCAATGAATCTCGATTACATCCCATTTTTAACTTATGACGAAATAGATTTTGAATATTTTTCAAATAACCTCAAGCAGATGGCCAGGAATATCCTGAGCCAGGAGTACTTTGAATATGATGAAAAGGACCGTTTTGTTTCGATAATATTCAGTAGAGGATGCGTTTATAACTGCTCGTTTTGTTTCCATTTTAACCGGCAGCACAGGAGGCATTCTGCTAAATATATTGTTGATTATATTGAATTTCTGATTAAGAAATACTGTGCTACAACTTTTTATGTGATTGATGATCTAATCATAATAGACAAGCATTGGCTGCATGAAGTGCTTGATGAGGTAATTAGAAGAAAATTAAAAGTCAGCTTTTTTTCAGGAGGAGGTAAGCCGGGAGTTGTTGATAAATTGATACTTGAAAAGATGAAGCAGGCAGGATGGAAGAGACTAAGTTTTGGGATTGAAACCGGTAGCCCGCTCATACTGAACATTATGAACAAAAGTACTACGGTCCAAGATAATTACACAGCGGTTTCCCTTATTCGTGAGGTTGGAATACCTAGTACAACAAACATAGTTTTTGGTATGCCGAAAGAATCAAGTAAAACTATGGACGAAACTGCAGATTTTTTAATTAGTCTGGATCATAACACAAAACAATACTATGCGTCCCTAGCGGTTCCTTATCCCGGATCTCCCTTATATGATTACTGCACAAAAAAAGGGATAATAACAGATACTAGGGAGTACTTAATGAATATAGGGGGTTATGCAGATTATAAATACAATCTTACAGATATGCCGATGAAGAGGTTTTTAGCAAAAGTAAAAGACGTATCGTACAGGGTAGATATAGCATACAACCTAAAGAGAAAAAATTATGCGACCGTATTGAAGCTTTTGATTATGAAACATATTCATATTATTTATTTTATTACGCTGTCGGCGGATGTGCGTATGAAGTTAAGGTTAGGATTACGACTTCAATCATTGAAGAGCAGATTACGTTTTGTCTTTCAAAAGGCTAAAAACTGAAGTAAATCCCGTTTTATTCTAATAAATAAATCTATGGATAAATATTCTATCGAGAAACTGGCTGTAAAATTTATTTTAGCTGCTGCCAAATCAGTTGATAGCAGATTCATATCTTTAATATTCGCCTCTCCATTAAGCGCAAGAAGCCCTGATGTATGCATATTATGGCATACAGGTTACAAAAATAAACATCGTATCAAAGTTTTAATGCGAGCATTACTGACTGTGTTTTTTTCTTTAATAAAGGGGTTGCGTAAACTACTGTTTAATAACAGTCCATTTGCATATGCGCTGTATGGAAATGTGAAGGAAACATTACTGGTTGTAGCTTCTAATTGTGGAGTTCCGGCAATTAATAATGGGTATTCTACGGCTTATGTAAAAAAGGAGGATGATGATGCGTTGTTGGTATTCGGGCCAAATGGGAGCTGCGGTCATAATGAATTAATACCTGATGGTATATCGTTAAAGAAGAAAATCAAGATTTATTTTATACTGGTATGGATTGTTTTTATGGCTTATATAAAGCATTATAAATATGGATTTGACGCCGTGTTGCTGCTCCTAACCTGGATAGAATGGGTTTTCAGCTTGCATTGGCTGCAGGTGAGTTTGCTTGAAGACGTACTTTCGAAGATTATAAAAGAATACAGTATAAAAAAGGTAGGCGCGATTCATGAGATGCATTTCTATTCCCGCGTAATATGGAGAGTAGCTTTTACTCATAAAATACCTGGCTATACAGTACAGCATGCAGAAGTAACCGAAGGGAAGAGATGGTATTTCACTTATCCGGAAGAGAGGGAGCACGGTTTAATGCTGCCTTCCGTTATGTATGTGTATAATAAGGAGATATTAAAGATGCTTAGACCATATTTTCCTGGAACAGAGTTCAGATTTGGCTGCAGTTCAAGATATGTCCGCTGGAAGAATGTTCAGCAGGAAAAGGGAGGTGGCAGCTATTTTTTATTTGCCGGAGCCCTTGCAAGATTTGATAATGATATATTGTTTAAGGCATTAAGGAATATCATGGCAAATAAGCCGGATGATTTGCTTGTAAGGCTCAGATTGCACAAGTTTGCCATGAATAGCTGGGAAAACAAAATGTGGCTTAAACAGAAAGAAAAGAATAATGAGATTAAGATTTCTACAGATGAAAATCTAATCGATGATCTAAAAAACTCCAGTTTGGTTGTTGGTATGAGTACAACAGTACTGGAAGAGGCGATGTTACTAGGAAAACCGGTGATTCAACTTGTATGTGATGATTTCCATGAATATATTGATATAAATGGGATCAAAGGCGCGTTGAGATTAGAGTATTCTGAGCTTTCTGTAGAAAAGCTGCTGGAAAACTCCCAGAAAGAAGTAAATTCGGCAGCAATTAAGCATAAACTGGGTCTAAATGAAACGGAAGTCAATTACAGCGTGCTTTTTGAATAATAAAACTGAGATATTTAATATAGTAGTGCATAAATATATATGATCCAAGAGAATAATAAAATTAATATTGCTATTATCTGCACAAGTCTGCATGGTATCGGAGGAACTAATTATCATGTAGCAAGCTGGTTGAATAGTCTGGATAAAAGCAAATTTGATGTCTATTTCATTTGCTACACAAAAATTATGGAGGATTTCAGAAAAAATTTCGAAAAAATGTTGGATGCGCATTTGCTGGATAGGGTAATTTTAATTAAAAAGAATTCTTTAATGGATTTCACAGGACTTACAGTATTAAAACTTGCATTATTTTTGAAGAAATTAAAAATTTCAGTAGTGCACACCATTTTCCTTCAGAGTGATATAATTGGGGCTATGGCTTCAAAAATAGCGGGTATTCCCGTGTTAATATCATCGGTTGAAGGTAAACTAATTCCGCCGGTTTGTTTTCTAAAAAGGCTTATATATGCTGCCGGCAACAAAATTGTTCGCAGTTGGTTTGATATGACGATTGTTATTTCGCATGGATTATTTTTATATTTGAAAGAGAATAATCAAATTAATACTATGAAGACAAAGGTCATACACAGCGGAATAGATACGTCTGATAACATAAGCCAAATTTCAGAAATTGAGAGTAAAGAAATTTCAACTGTCGGTGTGATCTCAAGATTAAGTAAGGAGAAAGGCATAAATTATTTTTTGGATGCGGTGCCGGATATTCTAAAAGAAAATCCTCATGTAAGCATCATTATTGCAGGAGGGGGCGAGGAAGAGAGCAGATTAAAAAATCAATCTAATTTCCTTAATTTACAAGATAAAGTTAAATTTCTAGGATGGGTGGATAATACAAAGAGTGTGCTTGCTCGATTAGATATACTGGTAATCCCATCTTTAGAGGAAGGTTTGCCAAGGATTCTTCTTGAAGCTTTGTATTATAAAAGAGCAGTAATTGCTACGGATGTTGGAGGTATTCCTGAAGTAATAGAACATGAAAAATCAGGTATCTTGGTGCCTTCTCAAAATTCTAAAGCCATAGCCAAAGCTGTTAAAGCTTTATTAAAGGATGCGAATAAACTTCAATACTACGGAAATAATGGGCATGAAAAAATAAAACGAGATTTCAGCTTAAGTAAGGAAATAAGGGAAATAGAAGAATTATATATCAATTTGAGCAAAGAAAAAGGAATTAGCTGAAACATATTTATTTTTAGGCATAATCGCAAATGCTTCAATTCCTTACGATTATGGAAATTACTTGTAAATATAAAAATAAATGTTTATAATTAGATTTAAATCTTTGATATCGGAGATAAAATAATGGATATAGTTGGTGAAATAAAGAGGGTCATTAAACAGGAGAATGATACTATAAGCAGGCTTTTACACACAGTAGGTTCAGAATACAAAAAAGCCGTTGAAATGATTTATAGATGTAAGGGTAAGATTATACTGACAGGCATCGGAAAATCAGGTATTATAGCGCAGAAAATAACCGCCACAATGGTTTCTACGGGTACTCCTGCCGTTTATGTCCATCCAACTGAGGGTATGCATGGGGATTTAGGTATTGTGCAAAAGAATGATGTTATCATTGCTTTAGGTAAATCCGGTGAGAGCAGCGAGCTTTTAGGGGTGCTTTTGACAATAAAAAAAATTGGTGTGAAGATAATAGCTATAACTGCAAATAAAGAATCAACACTGGCAAAAAAGTCGACTATTGTTCTTTGGACTAAAGTTGAAAGAGAGGCCTGTCCATTTAATTTAGCGCCCACAAATTCTACTACAGCAGCTCTGGTTATAGGGGATGCTCTTTCTCTGGCTCTCATGAAGATGAGACGCTTTAGAAAGCGGGATTTTGCATTATATCATCCAGGCGGATTATTGGGTAAGAGATTAAATTTGACTGTTGGGGATGTTATGAGGAAAGATGAGCAAAATCCCGTTGTTAAAGTTAATGATACCGTCAAACATATGCTGGCAGTTATAACTGAGAAAATGGCCGGTGCTGTCTCTGTCGCTGATAAAAAAGGCAAGCTTAAAGGTCTTGTTACCGATTATGATATTAGAAAAATAATTGAAAGCGGAAAAAATATATTTAAGATGAAAATTAAGGATATTATGAATCCAAATCCCTCAAGAATAAATGCAAGAACAAAGGCGGCAACCGCTTTGGAAATGATGGAAAAAAGAGAACGCCCGATTTCATTAATGCCCGTTGTGGACAACAAAGAAAAAGTTATAGGGATGATTCATGTTCACGATATCTTATCAAAAGGGCTTTGAAAACTACTGAGTATTTTGACTCAATTCATTTGTTTAGAATAAACCATATTAAGAATAATGCAAAAGTTTACCCAAGAAACAACTCAAAATAAAAAAGCCATATTAAAATTAGATGTCAATTACTTATTGTTTTCGGCTTATCTCTTTGGAATAGTGCTTTTTTCTAGGAATTTTGCTCATCTTGAATTTAATATTTCCGGTATTCCCTTATATACAACCGAATTTGTTATTATGGTTATGCTTTTTATTTTGTTTAAGCAAGGAAGAATTTTTAGAAAATTAAAATTCAAACTCGATCCCGTAACAAAATGGTTATTTGTTCTTTACGTTATAGCGGCTATTTCTTTATTTAGAGGATTAATTGCTTATAATGATAAGGTTTTCGTTTTAAGGCAGAGCGCAATAATATACTATTCAATCTTCTATTTTCTTACTCCTATTATAATTAATAGCGAAAAGAAAATCAATTTCTTGTTTAATTGCCTTTTTTTAGCTGCTTTGCTAATTGTTTTGAATAGTATGATAAATTTTAATAGTGTAATAGGAGCTTATAAATATTATTACTTAGGCTTGGCAATTATAATGGAAATAATCTACATAATACTGGTAAAAACAAAGTATAAAAAGTTGCTGCTGCTTGTTGTGTTTTTGCAGTTAATTTATTTTATTTTGGAGCAAGTCAGGGCATCCTGGGTAGGTATGGGTGGAGTGCTTTTTTTTGCAATTGTTTTAATAAGAAGTTATTTAAAATCAAAATTTTTAATAAACAGAATAATAGTCTATTGTCTAATTGGAATTATGGGCTCTACATGTTTGCTTTGGGTAATTAAGCCAAAATTAATAAACAGCGTTTATAGCGAGGTTTTAAGCATAATTCTTCTTAATACGGATGACAATCTGGGGAAAGGTTCCGTTGTAAGTGCAAGATGGAGGTTATTCGTTTGGAAGGATATAATAGAAGAATCTTTAGAGAAACCTATTTTGGGTTGGGGATTTGGGAACAAATTCATTCCAAAAACAATAAAAAAATTGGATTGGGGCGGTTCCTGGAAGGATGACAGTAAAGGGTTTCAAGACCCGCACAATTCCTTTTTAAGTATTTTACATAGAACTGGATTTGCTGGATTGTCAGTATTTATTATTTTGGTAATTGCATTTATAAAAAGATCTATCGGAATGATTAGGTATATAAACGATAATAAAATGAAAGCATACTATGTTGGTCTGTTGCTATGCGTGATATTTGTGTTAGGGAATTCATTTTTTGCGGTTGTGCTTGAAGGGCCGTTTATGGGTATATTTTTATGGATCTGCATGGGATTGATGATTTCTCTAGAGCGTATTAATAGAAAATTATCTGATATTAATACAAATAAATACTGATATGCATTCAAAAAAGCGCATCTATTTTTTAGTGCCGACCCCTCCGCCGTATGCAGGAACAGAAGTAGTCAGCAAATCATTGTTAGACTCTTATTCATTAAATCAGAAATTTGATATTTGTTTTTCAAATAGCACAATACACAAGGAAAATTCAGAAAGAGGAAAGGTCACATTACATTCCATATTTTCATTGGGGATTATAATGTCTAAGATCATTTTCATTTTTTGTATAAAAAGGCCCAGAATTGTATATATGCTGCTCTCGCAAAATGTTTCCGGTTTTATAAGGGATTCTTTGGTAATATTGATCAGCAAATTATTTTTTAAAAAGATAGTGCTTCATTTTCATGGAGCCAATTTTCATAATTTCTATAATAATCAAATATGGATATTCAGGAAATACATAAGTTTAATAATAAAATTAGCTGATGCTGTTATATTGCAAGCTGAGTGGTTAAAGGATATCTTTAAGAAGCATATAAATGAAGAAAGGTTGTATGTTGTATACAATGGGATATCTTATAATGATGATATTATTATTCAAGGCAATCGAAATGATAATCATAATATAAATGTTATTTACTTGAATCATATATCTGTTGCCAAAGGATTTGTTTTATTTTTAAAAGCAATCGAAAAAATTATTTTTGAAACAACAAATGTAAATTTTATAGCGGCAGGTGATTTTATAAATAAAGAAAGAAATATACTTTATGATCAAAATTCCAATAAAATAGATATCGTAGACATTGAAAAAGAAATTAACGAGTATTTTAAGGATGAGCAGTTTCGTAAAAGAGTTAAGTTTTATGGAAAAGTATCGGGGAATAAAAAAGACGAATTGCTTAAGAAATCAGATATATTCGTGCTCCCGTCATATTCAGAAGGATTCCCAATTTCTGTTCTGGAAGCAATGTCGGAAGGATTATCTGTAGTTGTTACACCTGTAGGGGCGCTTCAGGAAATTATTAAAGATGGTGTAAACGGTTTATTTGCTAAAATAGGAGACCCAGATGATTTGAAGGAGAAGATTCTTTTTTTAGCAAAAAATTCGGAATTAAGAAAACAAATCGGAGATAATAATCTGGCTTTAATAAAATCAAAATATAATATTGTAAATATGGCAAACCAGATCGCAGAAGTCTTTGATAAAATCTGATACTTTAGACTGTGCAAAAATCATTCTTAAGAAAAAACCTTAACTAGACTGGGTAATCAAACATGGCATATAAATCTTGGTTCTGGGGATTTTAGTAGCCCTAGAAATGATCTATAATTTGTGTAAAAAGAAGTATCATTTTGAGTAATAATATTATAAAATTATAACTTATTATTAATTTTATTTTAGGAGTAATGGAATTGAAACAGGTTGTCCAAAATTATAAGACAGGTGCATTAAAAGTAGAGGAAGTTCCGGATCCAATAGGAGTTCCGAATAGTTTGTTGGTAGAAACAAAGGCTTCGCTTATCAGCGCTGGAACCGAGAGAACAAAGATAGAAACTGCAAAGATGAATATAATTGAAAAAGCCTTCACAAGACTGGATCTGGTGAAAACAATTTTTGCAAATATAAAACAGGAGGGCATCGTTTTTACAATAAAGAAGGCTATGAACAGGCTTGATAGTCCTGTTAGTCTTGGATATAGTTGCGCGGGGATTGTGAGAGATAGAGGTGCAGGAGTTAAAAACTTTAAGGTTGGAGATAGGGTAGCCTGCGTTGGTGAAGGATCAGCTGCGCATTCTGAGGTCAACTCTAT
This sequence comes from bacterium, assembly GCA_043809745.1. Classification (GTDB taxonomy): domain Bacteria; phylum Elusimicrobiota; class JBDRMW01; order JBDRMW01; family JBDROU01; genus JBDROU01. Next base: position 71,030 of record JBDROU010000080.1, on the reverse strand, counting down.
ATTTCCAGATTATGCTGCCAATGTGCCTGAAAATGTTGATTTTGATGAGGCATCATTTGCCGGATTAGGTTCGATAGCGCTTCATTCTGTAGATTCTGCAATGATAAAAGAGGGAGAGTCCGTTGTTGTTATTGGATTAGGGCTGATTGGACAGCTGGTGATGCAGATACTCAAATCAAAAGGGTGCACCGTATTAGGTGTTGATATTGATAATCAGAAGATTCAGACAGCCAGGAATTTGGGGCTTGATTACGGTTGTAACCCGCTGAATGATGATGTTTTGTCTTTAGTTAAGAGCTTCACGAACGGAAATTTAGCAGATGCGGTTATTGTTGCTGCGGCAAGCAAGACCAGTCAGCCGTTGGAAGTCGCGGGTCAAATAGTCAAGAATAAAGGAAGGGTAATACTGGTAGGGGCGATGCCTATATGTATCCCAAGGAAGGAGTATTATGAAAAAGAGATAACCTTTATGATTTCCAGGAGTTTTGGAGCTGATCTTTATTATAAAGAGAATAAAAATCATTGGTATCCTTATGGATATATGCCAAAAACGGTTAATGAAACAATGGCCGAGTTTCTTTCGCTTGTTGCTAAAAATAAGATCCTTCTAAAGCCTTTGATAACACATAGATTTAACCTTAATGAGGCTCAAAATGCTTATAAGTTAATAAGCAGCGGGAAAGAAAGTTATTTTGGTGTTTTATTTAATTATAATGAGAATCCTGTGAAATCGGGAGTGGTTTCCATTTCACAAAAAGCACAAATAAAAGGATTGAATATCGGATTTCTCGGCGCTGGTAATTTTGCGCAAGGATATCTCTTGCCTTCTTTGCGAAGAAGAGATGACGTTAATTTAGTCGGGGTGGCTGCTGGAAGAGGTTTGAATGCAAAAAGCGCTGCGGAGAAATTTGGTTTTAATTACTCAACAACAGATAGTTATAAAATAATAAACGATGAATCAATAGATGTAGTTTTTATAACTACAAGGCACAACTTGCATGGAAAGATGGTAGTGGAAGCTTTGAAAAAGGGCAAGAGTGTGTTTGTAGAGAAACCGCTATGTATTAATAAAGATGAACTAAGCGAAATTGTTAGAATCTATGATGAGGATAAACATTCATTAATGGCAGGTTTTAATAGGCGTTTTTCTAATTTGCTAACAACTGCGAAATCATTTTTTTCTAATCGAATAGGGCCGCTGCATGTTCACTATAGGGTAAATGCTGGATCCTTGCCCAAGGATCATTGGTTACTAGACAAATATGTAGGCGGCGGAAGGATTATTGGTGAAGTTTGCCATTTTGTCGACTTATTGCAGTTTCTTATTCAGTCAGCGCCAATGGAGGTTTATGCTGCTGCATCTAATCTAAGTGAAACGGGGAATGATGTTTCACTAATAATTAAGTACAAGGATGGATCAATTGGCATGATTGATTACTCAACTGAGGGGGATGCTTCTTTTCCCAGAGAAAGAATAGAGATATTTGGGGAGAATTCCGCAGTAGCAATTGATAATTTTAATAAGGCCGTTTATAGCCGGTCGGGGAGATCTGCCAGTAAAAGGCTGTTCAGCCGTGATATTGGACACGCGAATGAATTAAACTCGTATATTGACTCTTTGAAGACTGGAGACGGAAAATCTTTAATACCATTTAAGGAAATTGCTATGACTACGTACATAACTTTTAAGATTGAAGAGTCAATTAATACCTGCTTGCCAGTTGAAATAAATAATAAGGATTTATTTCAAATATGTTAAATTCTGCCGCTGAAAAGATTAATTTTTTAGGATTAAACTTTAATAATTTGAATCTGGATGAAGCTGTAGATGCTGTTGAGTCATTTGTTAAATCAAAAACTCCTCATTTGGTCTTTACAACAGCAGCGGAGTTAATCGTTCGCGCTCAAAAAGAACAATTATTAAAGGATGTTTATAACAGATCAGATCTGTTAATGATTGACAGCTATGTGGGTTGTTACGCTGCCAGATTTCTTGGAAATAAAATTAAGGAAGCAGTAAGTGCGGCCAAATTAACATTTCGTTTCTTTGAATTAAAGGCAAGTAAAGGGTATTCCTTTTATATTTTAGGAGCAAAAGATGAAATTCTAAATAACGCGGTGAAAAATTTAAGGCAGAAATACCCGGGAATAAATATCGTAGGCTATCATAACGGGTATTTTGATTTCGAGAAAGATGAAAAGATAGTTCAGGATATAAAAGATAAAAAGCCGGACATTTTACTGGCTGCTATGAGTTCGCCGTTAAAGGAGAGTTTTATTAATAAAAATTTTAGTAATATCAATGTTCCAGTATATATTGGTGTTGGCGGCACGATAGATATTGTTGCAGGAAAATGCCAGTTAGCGCCAAAGTGGGTAAGCGCCATTGGATTGGAGTGGTTTTTCAGGTTTATTCAAGAACCGAGGAGATTGTGGAAGAGGTATGTTTTTACAAATGCAATATTTATCGGACTGGTGCTCAAGGATTTATTAAAGAAAATTTTGCAAGTCAAATCTAAATAATATGAAATAGGAGGAAGAAATGGATTATAAGGAATTCTATAAAGATAAGAAGGTGCTTGTTACCGGTGGAGCTGGCGCTATAGGCAGTAATCTTGTTAAGTCGCTATCAGAACTTGGCGCAAAAATGGTGATGGTTATGGATGATCTTTCTTCAGCTGAGATTTGGAATCTGCCTTCCAACAAAAATATTCTTTTTGCTGAAGGTGATATACTGGATGAGGAAAAATTAAAGAGAGCCTTTTTAGAAGGGCCGGATTATGTTTTCCACTTAGCGGCTTTTTTTGCTAACCAGAATTCCGTTGATCATCCTGAAAGAGATCTTGCTGTAAATGGAATGGGAACATTAAAACTTTTGCGCTACTCGCAACTGGCTAAAATTAAACGTTTTATTTACGCTTCATCAGGATGTTCGATCTATGGCAGTTCTGCTCCTTTACCGCTGCGCGAGGAGTTTATGTCGTTGCATTTAAGCAGTCCTTATCAAATAACTAAGATGCTTGGTGAGTTGTACTGCAACTTCTTTCTCCATCACTATAATCTGCCGGTTGTTAAGACTCGATTCTTTAATTCTTATGGGCCTGGGGAGATTCCTGGTCAGTACCGAAATGTAATCCCAAATTTTGTATATTGGGCTATGAAATCCCGGCCTCTGCCTATCACTGGTACCGGCGACGAAACCAGGGATTTTACTTTTGTTGGAGATATTGTTGACGGCCTTCTGAGAGCTGGTTTTTTTGAAAAGGCAGTCGGAAAAGAGATGAACCTTGCAAGCGGGAAAGAGACAAAGATAATCGATCTTGCGAGAATGATTAATAAGAATCTTAATAATAAAGCAGGGATTTATTTTATAGAAAAAAGAAAGTGGGATACAAAGTCACGGCTTTGCGCTTCTGTTGATCTGGCTAACAGATTAATGGGATATAAGCCGAAGACATCATTTAATGAAGGTTTAAAGCAAACTATTTCTTGGTTTAAGAATAATTGGAACAGAATAGATAAGTCCGCGCGTTTTGGTCCTGGCATGTCTTCTGCAGTACGGGAAAGTAAAAAAGCTCGTTCGAAAAAGCGCTGATATTTTTATATAGATTCATTCTATTTAAAGCAAATTCCATTATGATTGTGTCCTGAAGAGGGAAATCTTGCAATTTCATTTGTTTTTCCTTTTATGCATATTTATTATTCAATCTGTTGCCATAAGCTGTTTTACGGGCAGTGTTTTGTGGGTTGGAATACCATTGAGTATTTCGCTTGGGGTTCTTTCTTATCGAAATCCTGAATACGGCTTAAAATCCTTATTTTGCCTATTAGTGCTCTCGGGATTACTAAGTAATCTTCTGTCTTCAAAACCTATAATTTCTATAACAATATTAGTACTGATTGGATGGCTAATTGGATATCAGGCATATCTGAGAAAGAATAAGCTTGCTGTTATTTTACATCCACTATATAAAGTTTTTCTTGTTCTAATTGTTGGTGCGCTGATATCTGAGATATTCTCTTTTTGGCAATATATTGGCGAGATTCCTAATTGGACTAAAGAAGTTGTTATTCTATATGAAGGCAGGAGGGTGAACCTTGCCCATGCCTATGGTTGGATAGTCCTTGGTTTTGTTATATGGAGCAGTGGTTGTTTCTTTACTCTCTATCTGTACGATTTTATCCGCAGATTCAATAATCAAAGTAAACTAATTTCCTGGATGAGTATTAGTTTAGTTGGAGCTATAATAATAGGAATCATACAGAAATATTTTAATTTGCATTTTGTCAATCAAACGCTGTTTATTAATGAATTTCGTATTAATGCAACATTTTCTGACCCCAATGCTCTTGCATATTTCTTGATAATCGCCATTCCGCTGCTTATTGCCTACTGGTTAAGCTGTAAAAAAAATCGGTTTAGCGAATTGAAGATTTTACTTATCTTTGCTCTTATTTTTCTTATGATACAATCAGGCACAAGATCGGCACTTGTATGCTTAGTTTTTATGGTATTAGTGATGTTCCTTAAAAAGAGGAAAGAACTAATTGAAAAATTTAAAGAGAAGCGGAAGGCGGGGCTGTTTATTTTCGCTTTATTTATTTTAGTTCTATCATTTACAGATAATACTGGATTGAAAAGAATTGCTGAAACATTTTATTCTGAAAATCAGAGAGAAGGTTTCTCATATTCATTTTTGTATAAAGACAGGCTGCCTTACTGGAAAGTGGGAGCATATATATTCAAGGAAAATCCTTTAAGCGGCACTGGAATAGGAAGGTATTTGTTGGTTTTGCCAGATGTGCTGAGAAAGGGGAGATTTTACCTTCATACGCCAAATGAAGGGGCCTGCAATCTGTACATTCAAATCGCAGCTGAAATGGGTATCTTTGTATTTTTAATTATGGTTTGGATCCTTATAAAAACAGCGATTAAGGCTGTTAAAAATATTAAATCAAAAGAGTTTTATACTTTTGTTGTGAGTATGCTTTTTATTTTTATGCTTTTGCTTTTTAACATAGGCAACCAGATAGTCAATCTGGAAGTCTCGCTATTGTTCTGGTATCTTGTGGCTGTTATATGGGCACAAAATGCAGAAAATCAAAAAGGGACTTAAGTATTTATGGAATTAGTTTTTATTGTAATAAACTATGAAAATACGTTATTAACGGAAGAATGCTTAATATCCTTAAGTAGATATGCTGATGGGGAGAAAAAGATTGTACTTCTCGACAATGGTTCTAGAGACAGGTCAATTGAAAAACTTGCTTGTGAGTTCAGAGAAGTGGATTTTATATTTCATTCAACAAACAGTGGTTTTTGCAAGGGTAATAATATTGCGATTAAACATTCGATTAGCAAATATAATCCCAGATATATATTCCTCGTAAACAATGATGCTGCTGTTAAAAGCGGGGATTTAAGAGCATTGTTGAATTTCATGGATAAAAATAAAAAAATAGGCATTTTGGGGCCGAAAATAATTAGCTATTCAACCGGTAAGATTTGGTCGGCTGGCGGGCAGGTAGCTATATGGCGAGGTTTTTGCCGCAACAGGGGCATTAATGAGGAAGATAGGGGCCAGTATGAGAACGAAGCAAGCGTTGATTTCGTTTCCGGATGCGCGATGCTTATACGAACCGAGTTGTTAGAAATTATCGGATATTTTGATGAGAAGTACTTTATGTATTTAGAAGATGTAGATATATGTTTAAGAGCAAAAAGAAATAATTATCTAATTCAATACTACCCTGACTTTATTATTGATCATAAAATTTCACAAAGTGCTGGAAGTGAGTATTCATATTTTTCATCTTTTTTTCGTTGGAGGAATAGATTATTGCTCGTAAATAAAAATGCAAAGAAGCTTAACTTTTATTTCTTTAAGTTTGTAATATTTCCGTTGATTGCGTGCCGGGATATGTTTCGTTATATTGTTTATTTTCAAATAAAAGGCATATCATCTATGATTAAAGGTTTGTTGCACGGTAATAAAGAGGTTGTATGAAAAACGCCAGCCGAATAGCTGGGAATTTTGGATTAAAACTATTTTCTGATTTATATTCAAAAATCGGTATGCTTGTCTTAGTGCTATGTGTCGCGCGGGTATTTGGCGCGGAAGCATTCGGTAAATATGCTGTATCATTTGCTTTGGTAAACATTTTTTACATTTTTACAGATTTTGGATTACATACATTATTGGTTAGGGACATTGGCAAGGAAAGAAGCATCGCGAATGAATACTGGGAAAAGTTTTTATCCATAAAATTAATCAGCGCGCTTGCGGCTGTAATCTTAATTTTTATAACTGCGCAATTAATTTCATTTCCCGCTGATACGAAAAGGATAATAGTTGCGGCTTCCATATGGATGGTGGCAAATTCTCTTATAGACGGTTCTAACGCGCTTTTTACAGCATATGAGAAGTTGCATTTCGTACTTTGGAATACTCTTATTTACAGGACATTATTATATATCATTGGGTTTACCGCAATTTACTTCAATGCGGCTTTATTCAATATTATTATGATTATTGCTGGTTCATCGGTTTTAGGGAGTATAACCGGGTTGTATTTCATTAATAAATATTTCTTTAAGTTTAATGTGAAGTTCAGCTGGAGTTTTTTCCTCAAAAGAATTAAGAATTCGTGGCCGTTGGCATTATCCGGAGTGTTTATGACTATTTATATGCGGATAGACACCATATTATTGTCCAAGATGAAAGGAGATATTGAAACCGGTATATATAACTCTGCGTTTAAGTTATTTGAAACCCTTGTATTTATACCAACAGTTTTTCAAAATGTAGCTTTGCCGTATTTTGCAAGATATGTATTTCAAGATGATGACAGGGTTATAGCTGCATCGGCTCAGGCAAGCGCTTTTATGTTGATTTTAAGTTTACCGATGTCCATAGCGCTTATAATAAAAGCTGATTGGGTTATGAATCTTTTATATGGATCAAAATATGATGGGGGAGAGACTGCTTTATCCATTTTAGCTTGCGCGATTCCATTCCTTTTTGCTCTTACTATACCTGCTTCTGTGCTAATTGCGGCTAATAAGCAGAAGATTATCGGTTATTCGAGCTTGGCTGCAACGCTTATAAATATTACCGGCAATATTTTGTTGATACCGGTATCTGGTTATGTGGGATCTTCTATTATGCTTCTTGCGACGCATGTTGTATTGTTTTTAGTTCTTGCAATAGCTGCGAAACGGTGGGTGATAAACCGTCTTGTATTGTGGAAATTTGTTAGGGTTGTATTGGCGGGAGTTTTAATGAGTTGTTTGCTGGTATTTATAGATTTCAAATATGATTTATTAGGGATTTTAGCAGGCTTTTTAATATTTTATGGATGTTTAATTCCATTAAGAGTTATACATCTTAAGGAAATAAGAGAGTTTATTATATCGTTTAAAGAGCGCAACGTATGAGAATTGGGATTGATGCCAGACCGTTATCTGTAAAGTATCCAGCTGGAATATCAATGTTTGTTAGGAATTGGTTAAATAATTTAAGATTAACTTCTGATAATACGTTTATTCTATATTCAAATAAACCGGTAATTTCCGAAAATAACAGCAAAGATATTATTGTTCGTTCAGGCAGCGGCAGGCTGCCCGGCAGTATTTGGATTCATTCAGTTCTTCCAAAATTAATCTTAAAGGATAAGCTGGATGTTTTTTGGGGATCGCTCAATACTCTGCCTTGGAATCTCCCCGCTTCAGTCAGATCAGTAGTAACAATTTATGATTTGGTTGCGTATAAATGTCCTGAGACAATGTCTTTTTCTAACCGCTTAATTAATAAGATTCTATTACCGCATGCTGTAAATAAAGCTGATGCAGTTGTTGCTATTTCTCAGTCTACAGCTAATGATATAGTAGAGGTGTTTCCCGGGGCTAAGAAAAAGATAAGAGTCGTATATGGCGGAATAGATCCCAGTATTAAAAGAATAGATAAAAAAATAGCCTATGATAAGTTGCGCAGTTGCTTAAAAATAGAATTCCCATTTTTGCTGACAGTTGGTTCTTTTGAACCCAGAAAGAATCTTTCTACGGTTTATAAAGCTTTTTCGCATATAAAGGATAAGATACCTCATCATCTGGTATGTGTTGGCCCGTCTGGATGGAAGTTAAAACAATTAAAAAAAGAGTTTATAAAAGGTCCGCTTAAAGACAGGATTCATTTAATCGGGTATTTAGATGATGAGATGATGCCGTATGTTTATTCTTCTGCAGAGGTGTTTCTTTTTCCCTCATTGTACGAGGGGTTTGGTCTTCCTGTTTTGGAAGCGATGACTTGCGGCACACCGGTTGTTGTATCTGATGCAGCATCACTTCCGGAAGTCGCTGGTGAGGCTGCTCCTGCAATAAAACCGGATGATTATAGGTCTCTAGCGGAACTGATTATGAAGTTTTATAATGATAAAATATTCAGGGATAGATGTGTGGAAAAGGGTTTTTTGCAGACTGATAAGTTCAATTGGAGAAAATCCGCAGAACAATTAGGTAAAATCTTACAGGAAAGCTGAAATATATTTATGAAAGTTGCGATAGTGCATGATTGGTTGACAGGAATGCGCGGCGGAGAGAAGTGTCTGGAAGTGTTTTGCGAACTCTTTCCGCATGCTGATCTTTTCACGCTTCTTTACCTGCCCGATAAAGTTTCAGAAATAATAAGAAAAATGAATGTTAAAACTTCACTTTTGCAGAAGCTTCCATTAGCGGAAAAATATTACAGGTATTATCTGCCTGTTATGCCTGTTATAATTGAGAGGTTTTATCTTAAGGATTATGACCTTATTCTTTCTTCAAGCCATTGTGTGGCTAAAGGAGTAAGGATTAACCCTGGCGTAAAGCATATCTGCTACTGCTACACCCCTATGAGGTATATTTGGGATTTGTATGGCGAATATTTCGGAAAATCGTTTTCTGTTTCAAATGCAGTAATGAAAATGTTTCTCAAGTATCTTAGAAAATGGGATATAAATTCCTCTAAAAGCGTTGATCAATTTCTATCAATATCAATAAATATCCAGGAACGAATTAAAAGGGTTTATAACAGGGATTCCAAAGTAATTTATCCTCCGGTTGATGTTAATCAGTTCTATTATATGGAAGATGAGGGTGCGCAGGATTATTATTTGTTTGTAGGAGCTTTTGCATCATATAAAAGGGTGGATATCGTAATTGATGCGTTTAATAAAATTGATAAAAAACTAATAATAATCGGTGATGGGCAAAAATTTGACGAGATGAGAAAGAAGGCTTCAGGCAATATAAATTTTCTTGGATGGGTAAATAATGAAGAACTTAGGTCTTATTATTCAAAAGCCAAAGCGCTGATATTTGCTGCGAATGAAGATTTTGGGATAGTTCCCCTTGAGGCTATGGCATGCGGTACACCGGTGATTGCATTTGGGAAGGGTGGAGCATTAGAGACAGTAATAGAAAATAAGACCGGTGTGTTTTTTAATGATCAGACTACGGCATCTTTATTAGAAGCAATAGAAAGATTTGAAAAACTTAAATTTGATAAGTGTAATTTAAGAAAACAGGCAGTTCTGTTTAGCAGAGACAATTTTAAGGCAAAAATACTTGATTATATAAATCGAGAACTTTAAATACTTATAACTTTAAGTTGATTTATTATAAAAATTTGATATAATAATTTCCTAATAAAAAGACCGGTAAATATAATTATGAGAAAAAAACACTTATACAACATAATATCAAAAATTATTCCTTTTGCGGGTGATGTGGCAATAGTGTATATGGCATTTAATTTAGCGTATTATTTGAGATTTTATAGTCCATTGATTGCCGATATTTTCCCTGTGACAAAAGGAATACCAGAATACTTGCCGTATCACAATATAGTTATAGGGATATGTTTTCTATGGGCTATAATATTTGTATTTTCAGGTATGTATTATAGACAACTCGTGGGAGCTTTTGACGAGTTTATTCAGGTTTTTAAATCTGTGACGCTTGCGACTGTTATTATAATTGCTGCGACTTTCCTTTACAAGGAAGAAGAATACTCCAGGCTTATGCTCGCTTTTTCCTGGGGGATGTCGCTTCTATTAATTTACATGTTTCATCAGTTAATCAAAATAATGGATACTTACCTGTTATATAGGTTATTTGGGCCGAGAAGGGTACTGATACTTGGGAACGGTAAGACAACGGAGGTATTTAAACGTTATTTTAATAATAATCCAAAATATAGAGTTTACTACCATAACGAGGTCATAAAAATTGATGAATTAACGGTTTTTTGCAGTGAAAAGCATATTGAGGAGTTGATAATAACCAGCTTAAAAATTAAACATGATGAGTTATCCGAAATATCAAATGTATGCGATGGGTACGGAATTGATTTCAGGATCGTCCCTGACATACTGGAATTGAGGATGGGGGAGCTGATAATTGACGGTTCTTTCGGTTTACCTTTGCTTAGAATCAAACCAGTTTCCTTATATGGATTAAACAGGATCATAAAACGTATTGTTGATGTAGGCTGCTCGATATTATTCATGGGTGTTTTCTTTTTCCCTTTGATGATCATATCTATTCTGATAAAGCTGGAAACTAAAGGATGTGTTTTGTATGTACAAAACAGGGTTGGATATAAGGGAAATATGTTCAAATTTTTTAAGTTTAGATCAATGGTATATAATGCAGATCTCTTGCTTGAGGATTTAAAAGGGCGCAGTGAAAGGAAGGGTCCGGTTTTTAAAATGAAATCAGATCCCAGAATTACTTTTATAGGGAAATTGTTGAGAAAGGCAAGCCTTGATGAATTGCCGCAGGTAATTAATGTGTTAAAGGGTGATATGAGTATTATCGGGCCCCGTCCTCAAGTAATCTGGGAAGCTGAGGCTTATGATTCTTATGCCAAAAAAAGGCTTAATGTGCTTCCCGGGATAACCGGTTTGTGGCAGGTTAGCGGCAGGGCAACGCTTAGTTATGAGGATATGATTCGTTTGGACATTTACTATATAGAGAATTGGTCGCTTGGACTTGATTTGAAAATACTATTAAAAACAATTCCTACTGTGCTGTTCTGCGAAGGGGCATACTGATTTAACACTGTATTGGAGAATTAAAAATGAAAATTCTGGTTACTGGTGGAGCCGGTTTTATCGGATCGCATGTTGTTGATAAATACATTGGCAAAGGATATTCTGTAACAATAGTAGATAATCTTTCTACAGGAAAAAAAGAGAATGTAAACAATAAAGCAGATTTTTTTGAGTATGATATAAGAAGTCAATTAGCTTCGGAGTTGATTAAACAAGGTTCATTTGATATTATAAACCATCATGCATCGCAGATAGATGTTAGAAAATCAGTGAGCGATCCAGCATTTGACGCCGATGTGAATATAATTGGTCTAATAAATTTGATGCAGGCTGCGGTAAGCGCTAAGGTTAAAAAAGTAATATTTTCTTCATCTGGCGGGACCATATACGGCGAATGCGGGAAAAAGCCCCCGAATGAAAAAGCTGCTCCGGATCCTTTATCTCCGTATGGAATTAGCAAATTGTCTTCGGAATATTATTTGAGGTATTACAGCGCGATTCACGGCGTTAAGTTTACTATCTTGCGTTATGGGAATGTTTTTGGCCCAAGGCAGGATCCGCACGGCGAAGCGGGTGTGGTGGCGATATTCTGCAAAAATTTTATACTGAATAAACCGGTAAATATATTTGGGAATGGATTGCAAACCCGTGATTATGTGTTCGTTGGGGATGTTGCGGAAGCAAACTTAAAAGCTGTTAGTGGTGCCGATAATCAAATAATAAATATTGGAACAGGGAAAGCAGCTTCTGTAAAAATGCTTTATAAAGAAATGACTAAAGCCGGAGGCTTTAAGTCCAACGCAGTTTATAAACCAGCCAGACAGGGAGAGCTTTTCAAGAGTTTTCTTGATATAAAAAAAGCAGATAAACTGTTAAACTGGAAGCCTAAATTTGATTTTGCGAAAGGGTTAAGCCATACAATTTCTTATTTCAAAGGAAGGATAAAGCAGCAATGAAAGCTGTTATACTGATCGGAGGATTGGGAACGCGTTTAAGGCCTCTCACATGTACTACTCCAAAGCCGATGCTCCCGATTTTGAACAAACCCTTTCTTTTGTACCAGTTGGAGCTGCTGAAAAAATTCGGGATAAAGGACGTTATCTTTTGTGTATCGTATCTGCCAAAATATTTTAAGAATGAATTTAAATCGGGCAGGAATTTAGGACTCAATATTATATATGTGGAAGAAAAGGTTCCATTGGGTACGGGAGGCGCTGTAAAAAACGCTTGCAGGCATATAGACCAAACAACAATAGTTTTTAACGGAGACATTCTTACAGATATAGATTTAAAGGGTATTGTAAATTTTCATGAAAAACGCAACTCGATGCTGACAATCGGGCTTGTGAAGGTTAAGAATCCGACAACATTTGGTTTGGTAGAAACGGATAGAAGCGGAAAGGTAAAAAAGTTTCTGGAAAAGCCTTCTTGGGATGAAGTAACATGCAATACTATAAACAGCGGTGTTTATGTTTTTGAACCGGAATTGTTGGATTTAATACCTGCGGGGCAAAATTACTCATTGGAAAGAGGACTTTTCCCAAATGTATTGGAATTAGGATTCCCCATGAATGGATTTATTTATTCAGGATATTGGATGGATATAGGGACCGTAGATAAATATCTTCAGGCTCATTTTGATATTCTTGACCGCAAGACCCGTTTTAATATAAAGTGGAAAAAAAAGAGTAAAAATATTTACATGGACAAGAATGTAGTGCTGGGAGACAGTATAGTTAACAATGCTAATGCCCATATTGGTTTTAATACAAAGATAGGCAGCTGCGTTCAATTGCAGGGGCGGGTTAGTATAGGAAAAGAGTGTCAAATTGAAAGGGGTGTGATTTTAGAAAATTGCGTTATCTTAAATAACGTATCAGTCGCAGAAGGCTCAAAACTCAGCGGATGTGTTATAGGGAATAGTTGTAAGATTGAGTCAAATGTATCGATAAGTAAAAATGCAGTATTGGGAGATAACACCTTAATTAAGAAATTCAGCAGGTTGTAGCAATTTATGAAGAAAAAAATAAAAACTGTTAAAAAACCGTGGGGAAAAGAAATCTGGTTTGCTGAACATAAGAGCTACTTAGGAAAGATCTTGATAATTAACAAATCGCATAGATTGAGTTTGCAGTATCACAAATACAAACACGAAACAATGTACTGCGTTAAGGGGCGGTGTGTTATAGAGGCAAATGGAAAAAAAGTTTTACTCGCTCCAGGGCAAAGTATAATATTTTCTCCACGCACTGTTCATAGGTTATCAGCGCCGTTTAATCGTGTAACACTGTTTGAGGTATCTACTTCGCATCCTGATGATGTTTTTAGAGTTAAAGATGATTATGGAAGGAAGTCCTATAAAAAATGCTAGGAGTTTTATATGAATAAGATTACATTTGGAACAGACGGGTGGAGAGGTGTTATAGCAAAGGATTTTACATATAAAAGCGCTAGTAGAACCATAGCCGCCTTAATAAAATACTTTCAACTAAAAAAATCCGAGGCACCAAAGAAGGTCAAAAAAGATTTGATAATAGTTGGTTTTGATAATAGGTTCTTAAGCCCTGAAATCGGCCGGAACTCGGCAATTGAATTTTCAAAAGCCGGATTCAAGGTAATTACCTCAAAATTTCCAATTACAACCCCGATGGTATCTGTTATGATCAAACATGAAAAGGCGCTGGGGGGCATCATGATAACGGCGTCACATAATCCTTACATGTACAACGGGATTAAAATCAGGACTCACAATGGTGTTTCGGCAGGCCGCGAAGAGACTGCTCAAATCGAAAAATATATCGAAGATGGTGTTGCAAACATACAGGATGCTGTGCGCCGGTCAAAAATAATTTATAAAGATATGGTTCCTTTATACATTTCTTTTCTAAGTAAAAAACTTGATTTGAGATTTCTAAAAAAAGCCGGGATGAAATTAATAGTTGATTCAATATATGGAACCGGTTCATATCCGTTTGAGTCAATTTTAAAGAAGAGTAAGATATCATTTTTCTTTATCAGGTCTAAGAGAGATCCTTTGTTCGGCTTTGTGAACCCTGAGCCGATTGAGCAAAACCTGGAAGTTCTAAGAGAAAGCATAAAAAAAGAGAGAGCAGATTTTGGGATAGCTTTTGATGGAGATGCGGATAGAATAGGATTGATGGATAAAAAAGGCAACTTCATTAACTCCCATCAGATTTTTGCTCTATTGTTGCTGCACATGCTTAAAAACAAGAAGCTTAATGGAGATATAGTAAAAACAATTTCCGGAAGTTTTTTGATTGATAGAATTTCCAGGAAGTATGAAAAAGCGCTTGTTGAAACACCGATCGGCTTTAAGCATATTTCTGATCAGATGCTCAAAAGGGATGTTGTTGTCGGGGGTGAGGAATCCGGCGGTCTTGGGTTTAAGGGTTATATTGAGGAAAGGGATGGTATCTTTGCTGCTCTTTTGGTTATAGAATACATTGTAAAGGAAAACAAACCGCTCGAAAGGCTGGTAGAGGAACTGCATAAACAATTCGGCAGTTCTGTTTATAAAAGAAAGGATTTGCATCTGAAGTATTTATGTGAACCATACAGGACCTTTAATGATTTGAAAAGATCAGCTAAGAAGTTATTTAAAAAGGGATTAAAACAGATCCAAGATTTTGATGGTGTTAAGTTTGTATGGAATGATGATTCCTGGCTTCTTATAAGAATGTCAGGGACTGAACCGGTACTGAGGGTTTATGCTGAGCATTCAACCAACGCCGGGGTTAACAATCTGTTAAACCAGGCAGAAAAACTTGTCGCTTCATGTAAATTGAGATAAGGGAATATTATGAAAGCTTTTATATTATCAGCAGGACAAGGGACTCGGTTACGCCCGCTCACATATACAGTGCCTAAGCCAATGATTCCTATTGGTAATAAGCCGGTGCTTGAGTATACTTTAGAAAATTCGAAGAGATGCGGCATTAATGATGTTATAATTAATGTCAATGAAAATCCAAAGATGATAACCGACTATTTCGGCGACGGTTCTTCTTTTGCGATGAATATAATCTATTCTTATGAGAAAGATCTTTTGGGAACAGCAGGTGCGGTAAAAAAAATGGAGAAATATTTTAGCGGTACTTTTTTTGTTTTAAGCGGAGACGGACTTACAGATATTGATTTAAGAAAGGTCTTGAATTTTCACAAAACCAAGAAATCGTTTGCAACTATGGTGTTAAAGAAAATTGATGCCCGTTTTGAATACGGGGTTACGGTTATAGATAGAAGCAGCAGAATAAAAAATTTTTTAGAAAAACCGTTTTGGAGCGATGTTTTCACCAATACAGTCAATACGGGTGTCTATGTGTTCGAACCTGAAATATTTAAATTTATTCCCAAAAACAGTTTCTATGATTTTGGCCATCAAGTTTGGCCGAAGTTGCTTAATAGAGGGAAGAGGATATTCGGATATGTTACAGATTCATACTGGTGTGATATAGGTAATTTGGATGAGTACCGTAAAGGACAATGGAAGATGCTGGAAGGCAGTATGAAGGTCGCTTTCCACGGGAAGAAGATTAAATCCGGTGTATGGGTAGACAAAGGGACAGTAGTTGAAAAGGGTGCTAAGTTAAAGGCTCCATGTTTAATAGGAAGCGGGTGCAGGATAGGAGAAAAAAGTATTGTGGGTGAATACACAGTAATTGGGAATAATACTTTAATAGGCCCAGAAACGATTGCAACTAACTGCATAATTTGGGATAATGTTCTAATCGGGAAGAAAAATATATTAAATAACAGTATTGTTGGGAGTAATGTTCATATCAAAGAAAGCAATTTCATTCTTGATGGAGCAACAATAACAGAGAGATCGACTTTTTGAGCGATCTCACAATAAAGAAAGGGGTAGTATATGACAAAGGAATACGTCTTTTCGTCGGAGTCAGTTACAGAAGGACATCCGGATAAAGTATGCGATCAGATTTCAGACGCGGTACTGGATGAGGTTTTAAGGAATGATCCGAAGGGAAGGGTAGCTTGTGAGACATTTATAACTATGGGATTGGTTATTGTCGGAGGTGAGATAACAACATCCACTTTCGTAGATACGAGCAATTTAGTTAGGAACGTAATTAAGGATATAGGTTATACGCATTCTAAATACGGTTTTAATTATGAAACATGCGCGGTGCTGAATGCCATTGGCAGGCAATCTCCGGATATTTCTCAAGGGGTTGATACGGGCGGCGCCGGTGATCAGGGATTAATGATAGGCTATGCTTGCGATGAAACAGAAGAGCTGATGCCATTGCCTATTATGCTCGCGCACAAGCTAGCGCTTAGATTAGCCGAGGTTAGAAAAAAGAATATATTGGGTTATCTCGGTCCGGACGGAAAATCTCAGGTTTCAGTGCATTATAACGAAGGGAAACCTGTCAAGGTGGATACTATAGTTATATCTTCCCAGCACACGGATGAGATACTTGATGATACAGGTATGAAGATCACAAAGAAATCTAAAGACGAAATAATCGAGGCGGTAATACAGCCTGTAATACCGAAGGAATTTTTGGATAAAAACATAAAGTTCCATATTAATCCAACCGGTAAATTTATTGTCGGCGGGCCTCAATCTGATACCGGCATGACAGGAAGAAAAATCATAGTTGATACTTACGGAGGTATGGCGCCTCACGGCGGCGGGGCTTTTTCAGGTAAGGATCCAACAAAAGTAGATCGTTCAGCTGCTTACATGGCGCGCTATATCGCTAAGAATATAGTTGCAGCGGGTCTCGCGCAAAAATGCATGCTGCAAATAGCTTATGCTATAGGTGTCGCTGAACCTGTATCAGTAATGGTGGATACTTTGGGAACGGGAGTTATAGATGATGATAATATAAGCAAGCTGGTAGTAAGGCATTTTGATTTAAAACCTCAATCTATAATCAAGGAGCTGGATCTAAAAAAACCAATTTATCGGAAAACCGCTTCTTACGGTCATTTCGGAAGAAGCGACTCAGACTTTACCTGGGAAAAACTGGATAAGGTTGATATAATAAAAGAGAAGGAAAAAATAAGGATATAATTCAGAGACAAAACTCAAAAATTAAAAAGAAGATTTATATAAAGGAGAACATATGCGTTATGATGTGAAAGATTTAAAAAAAGCCGGTGAAGGCAAGCAGCGTATTGAATGGGCAGCGAAGGAGATGCCTGTGTTGAATATGCTTAAAGAGGAGTTTAAAAAGAAAAAACCGCTGAATAATATAACCGTAGGGTGTTGTTTGCACGTTACCAGTGAAACGGCAAATCTCGCAATCGCGATGAAGCGCGGCGGTGCTAATGTTTATCTGTGCGCTTCCAATCCGCTCAGCACGCAGGATGATGTTGCTGCTTCCTTGGTTAAGGATTATGGCATATCAGTTTTCGCAATTAAAGGCGAGGACAACAAAACATACTATAAGCATCTTAAGCAGGTAATCTCTCAAGCTCCGCATATTACCATGGATGACGGCGCTGATTTGGTCAGCGAAATATTGAAAAAACACAGAGGTTTATTAAAACGCATTATTGGCGGCAGCGAAGAAACAACGACGGGTGTTATCAGATTAAAGGCTATGGAACGGGATAAAGTTCTGGGATATCCGATAATTGCTGTGAATGATGCTCAAACCAAGCATTTTTTTGATAACCGGTACGGGACTGGCCAATCAACGCTTGATGGTATTTTAAGAGCAACAAATATACTTTATGCCGGAAAAACATTTGTCGTGTGCGGATATGGATGGTGCGGCAGAGGTGTGGCTATGAGAGCCAGGGGCATGGGCGCCAGAGTAGTAGTAACGGAGGTGGATCCGTTAAAGGCTCTGGAAGCAACAATGGATGGTTTTGGCGTTATGTCAATTAAAAAGGCTGCTATTGTCGGTGATATTTTTGTCACTGTTACAGGTGATATTGATGTGATCAGCAGACAGCACTTCCTTTTAATGAAGGATGGCGCGATTGTGGCTAATTCAGGCCATTTTAATGTTGAGATTGATATACCTGGTTTGAAATCACTCAGCAAAAAAGTAAAATCTGTAAAACCTTTCGTAAATGAATATACGCTTAAAAATAATAACAGGGTGTATCTGCTGGGCGAAGGCAGGCTGATAAACCTTGCTGCGGCTGAAGGACATCCTGCAAGCGTAATGGATATGAGTTTTGCAAATCAAGCGTTGTCAGCAAAGTATATTGTTCAGAATTCAAAGAAGCTTGAGAATAAGGTTTATCCGGTACCCAGGGATATAGATGAACACATAGCGCTTATGAAGTTGAGATCTATGGGCATCGAGATAGATCAGCTGACTCCCAAACAAGAGAAATATCTTTCAAGCTGGCAGGAAGGGACTTGATGATTTAGGCATGGATGAAAAAAATCATTTATTAAGCGTAATAGTTCCTGTTTATAATGAAGACAGAACTGTTCTGTCAGTAATAACACAATTAATTTCTTTAGATGCAGATAAAGAGATTATAATTGTGAATGACGGTTCAACAGACAACACTGTTGAGGTGCTTAAGAGTGTGCAGTCCCCTTTAATCAGAATTTATAGCCATGAAAAAAATCAGGGGAAGGGGTCTGCTATTCGCACCGGTATCAAATATGCAAGGGGCGGCATCATAGCTGTTCAGGATGCCGATTTAGAATACTCGCCTGATGAACTGCTTACGCTAATTAAACCTATCAGATCTGATGAATGCGATATTGTGTTTGGTTCGAGATTTATGCGGAAAAACCCGATTATATACAGGAAGTTCTATTACGGGAATAAGCTAATGAGTTTAACTATTTCATTATTAACTTTTAAGCGGATCACAGATGCCTATACATGCTACAAATTGTTTAAGAGAGAGGTAATTCAATCCTTTCCTTTAAGCTCAAGAGGGTTTGAGATAGAAGCGGAATTAAGCGTAAGAGTAGCGAGAAGTAAATACTCATTAAAAGAGATGCCGATTTCCTATAATCCTAGAAAAGTGAATGAAGGCAAGAAAATTAATTGGAAGGATATGATCAAAGGGATTTCTACTGCAGTAAATGTTTCCTTTCAATGCTTTTTTATGCGGTAATTTAGTTGACAGATTAGGTGCCTTTTGGTATGATTTTGCTTAATGAGTGTTTTTTGACAATAAAAAATATTTTTAGGAGGAAAAAATGAAAAAAGTTTTTGTAATTATGTCAATCGCATTGTTTATAGTCGGATGCAGCAGAGATTCGAATCTTTTTAAGTTCGCTCATAAATCAGGAAGCAACTCAAGCGTTGAATCTTTGATGAATGATGCTGAGATAGCATTGCAGGAGAAAGATTACAGCAGCGCTATTAACTATTACCTCCAGATTATTGCGAAAGACCCGTACAATGCTGATGCGCTTTACGGATTGTCTCAAGCTAAATTTAATTCGGTCCTGCCCATAGGGGAAATTATTGCAAACTTTATTCAGAATGATGTAGCTCTTGCTTCACCGCCAACTTTCTCAAATATGTTGTATGCGGCAGCAGGAACCACCCCTCATTCGATTAATGACAGCGTCTTACCGCCATCGGTAAATGCTCAATCAATTATCCAAGTAGCTCAGGAGATAGTTGTATATTTGCGCAGAATAATCAATGAAGGTACCCATGGAAGGATAACTTCGGATAACGTAGATGTTTTGGTTAATTGCGCCTTTGTAGTTTTAATAGATGCGGTAGCCAACGCAATAGATTTTAATAATAATGGGATTATTGGTGATTCTGGTGACGCTGTAAGAATTTATAATGATTTTGAGTATCAATTAATAAGCAGTGTGGTTGACGCTAGTAATAAAGCTGACTTAATTAACCGGGTGGACAATGTAACTGCTGCTATAAATGAAGCTATATTATATTTGGATAAAGCTATTACAAAACTAAATTTGAAGTCAAACTCGGTTATAGCCGAACTTAAAAATGATTTACTGACTGATTTACAGCCGAGTATTGACCAATTAAAAGCTGAAATATTAGCATTATAATTTTATATAAGGGAGGCCCAAGTGAAGTTCTCAATAAAAAGTGTTTTATTAGTTTTAATTTGTTTTACTGCCGGTATTTTATTTGCGGAAGAGGATCAGGTTTTTATCAGGGGCATAAGGCCTCTGGGTATGGGCGGGGCTTTCACGGCGGTTGCTGATGACCAAAACGCTCCTTTTTATAATCCGGCAGGTATTTCACAACGGACATCGCGTTTGCTGACTGTTTTTGAGATGCCTATAACTATCGGGCAGGACTTTTTGGATCTTTATGAGTTTTATAAGGATAATGAGACGGAATTAGAAAAGTTCGATGAACAAACAAATGAGAAACAGGCGGAGTTAATAAACAAGATATCTAACGATATAAGCAAACTAAGTCCTTTCTTTGGTATAGGATTACCAAATATGGTGTATTTAAGCAAGCCTTCTAAAATTACCTGGGGTGTGGGATTATTCGGCGAGTTTAAAGGTAATTTTCAGATAAGGAACGGGGTGCTTGTGCCTACATATTCCATTTTTGGAAATATTGATGTCGCATTGATATCTCCGCTTTCCTACAAGTTAGATACAATTGATGTGCCTTATTGGAAAGGAAAAAGTTTTGCTGTTGAGAATTTAGCTGTTGGCTGCAACTTAAAATATCTTAACAGAGCCAACATAAACGAGGTGCAAAGATCCGTGCTTGAGCTTGAAGAGTTTGATCCGATTATGCAAACTGGTGATGGATGGGGTATGGATCTTGGAGCAATTTATCCAATCGGAAGAGCATATACAGTCGGTATGATGATAACGGATTTGTTCGGGACAAAAATAAGCTATGATAGAGAAGAAAACGATAATCACGAGGTTCGTTTAGCAAGAGATGCCGTTATACCTCCAGCTGTTAATCTAGGATTAGCTTACAGGCCGCAGGATATCCCTTTTATACCCATGATTAATAAGAGGCTTCTGATTACCGCTGATATAAGAGATATATTTGATGATAAAGAGAAAATCTTTGACGAAACATTTTATAAGAAGATACATTTCGGAGCTGAGTACCCATTTATGTTTATAACCGGCCGTGTTGGGTTGAATCAAGGGTATCCCACAATTGGTGTTGAGGTTTCATTGCTGGCGCTCAAGATCGGGTATACTTATTATTCTGATGAGCTGGGATTATACGCAGGACAGAATCCCGCAAGAAAGAATCTGCTTAATATAGCCGTCAGGTTTGGAGGGAAAGGAACGACTGATAATAACAAGTCAGTTAAACTTCCAGCATCAGATAAGCTCCTTGCTGAAGGTTATAAAACAGCAAGATTGGTTAGTTCGACTACTTATTAGACACATATATCGTTGTTAAGTTTGATTGAGCTTCCGGTTGAGAGATTGCTCAAAAACCATGTTTTTCTGTAGTTTGTCATCCCTGAGTGTTTTAATCAGGGATCCATTTCCGTCGATTGTGGATTTCCGAACATCACTCGGGAATGATATGAAGGGGTTTTTGAGCAGTCTCGCTAAGTTCCCAATCACTGTTTACATTCAATAGTGCTTAATTTTATGCAAAAAAAAATTGTTTTGGCGTTTGCAATAATAATATGTGCTGAATTGCTATTTGCCGCTCCGCCGATTAAGGGCAAAAAAGGATTTATAAAACAATGCGGTGTGAACAGCGTAACACATAAACAATATCTTGCAATCAGAGGTATAATCCGTCCTACTGGAACGCCCGTTGTTTATAACGTTTTAGTAATCAGAGTTGAATTTCAACTGGATTATGTAAGTTCTACTACCGGGGATGGTAGGTTTTCCTCACTTACAACTCAGTCTACTGTAGAGGAATTTATGGATCGCATGAATGCTTATTATCAAGAAAACAGTTATGGTTTAATATCCGTTTCTGCAACAGTTACTACAGGAGGGCTTGGGACTAACGGATCGTACATATTGAACAATAATATGAGCTATTACGGATCTAATTATGATGATAACAATTTTGCGCTGCTTCTGAATGATTCTGTACAGGCTGCTAATTCTGATTATAACTTCAGAGATTACGATCACTATATGGTGTTTCATGCCGGGGCCGGTGAGGAGACGGATGTTTCAGGAAATTCTCCCGATGACATATGGTCAGTATATGTAGGCGGTATAACAGGGATATCGGCTGATTTGAAGCCGATTACAAACGCCACATTTGTTCCTGAAACCGGCACGCAGGACGGTAAAAATCAGGATTCATTCGGTATAATCTGCCATGAGTACGCGCATCAATTGGGGTTGCCTGATCTTTATAGAACCGATGGGAGTAATAAAAGCTCCGTAGGTGTTTGGAGTATCATGGATTACGGGATTTACTCAGGAAATCCTTCCGGCAGCAATCCAACTCATTTTGATGCATGGTCAAAATTACAGTTAGGGTTAATTAATCCCAGAGCGACTTCAGGTGAAAGTGTGGCGATTTCGCTGAAAGCAGCTGAGTCAATGGTAAATGGCAGCCAGCAGCAGAGTGATGCTTTCATTAAGATTGAGATCCCTACCGCTACAGATCCAGACAATGAATTCTTTTTGGTCGAATATCGTTTAGCAACGGCCGAGCAGTTTGATAATTCTTTGCCTGCTAGCGGTATAGTTATATGGCATATAGATGACAATGTCGGCAGTATAAGTGAAAATAATATAAATAATGATCCATTTCACAGGAGGGTTGATTTAATCGAACAAGATAATACTGATGCATCTATAGATTATGGAAGTGCGGGGGATGTTTTCGGCAACGGCAATACTTTTAGCGACCAGATATATCCATCTGCCAGAGCGTATAACGGAAAGGCCAGCGGTATAAGCATAGTTTCAATCTCAGGTGTAGGCGGTACGGAGATTCAAGCTGAAATAACAAAACTTCTTGCTGATCAGTTATTTTCAATATTAAGAATTAACAATTATCCCAATCCCGCAAGGAACGGCACAACAACTTTTTATTTTGCTTTCAAGAAGCCGCCTCAAGAGATTACTTTAGATATTTTTACAATCAATGGAGAGAATGTAAGAAAGATACCCTCAGATTCAATAAGCTTGAATAGCGCCAAATCAGAGAATTATAATTGGGTTTATGAGTATTTCTGGAATGGAAAGAACGATAACGGTGATGATGTAGCTCCGGGATTATATTTATATAGGGTTTCCATTGATGATGAGACTAAAACCGGGAAGATGGCTTTAATTAGATAAAAGCCTACATTTTGCTTTTGAACAAAGCAACGATTCCAATACTTCCTATAATAAAATTTGAAAACCAGGCGGCGATTAAAGGGTTCAATATTCCTGATTCGCCCATGCTCCTGCCGAGTGAAAGTAATCCCCAGTAAAAGAAAGCGATAGCTATAGCAAAAGCAAAATTGAGCATCCTTCCTGATTTTCTTACCAACAATGCAAAGGGTATTCCTATCAACATTATTATAAAATTTGAAAACGGATATGAGATTTTCATGTGAAGTTCTACTAACTCTTTGCGGAAGGGCAGTCCCATTTTTTTCAGTTTCGTAATTAGTTTTTTAAGTTCATTAAATGTCATCTCGTCAAGTTTTTTTATCCTTGGTATAAAGTCTATGGGACGTTCCTTTAAATCAATTATTTTGTCTGTAAAGGGAATCTCTTTAACAATATCGTTGCCGCTCTGGGTAAAGAACCTTTCAATTCCATTATGAAGATACCATCTGCTATTTTCATTGTCCCAGCCCATGGATTCTGCGTCTATCTGATTGGCAAGTATATCGTCATTTTGGTAAGTATTGATGACTATTCTTGTAAACTTTTTTGTGTTGTAATCGAAACGGTTGATAAAGAAGACCTTGTTGTCCTGGCCTCTGATTACTAGGTTGTCCCAGATCGTATTTTTGTATTCCGCAATATTTCTTACTTCCTTGTAATATATTTTATTAACCAATTCAACGGCTCTGGGTGTAATTGTGTCGTTTCCGATCATAATAAGAAATGAGATCAATATGCCAGTAAGCAGAAGCGGAAACAGTATGCGTATCGGATATATGCCGGCTGATTTTACCGCGGTAAACTCTCCGCGCTGAACAAAGGTGCTGAGTGAAAATAATACAGCCAGTAATGTGGCTACAGGAACAATCTCAAAAAAGCTGATGGGCGCATATGCCAGAAGGTATTTAAGGATTACATTAAATGAGGTATGTGTTGACAGAAATGTATCGAGGTTTTCAAATAGTTCTGATACCAGTATAATTACGGAAAATAAAAATAAACTAAATATAAAAGGTTTTATAAATTCCCTTAAGATGTGTTTTGTTAATATTTTCATAGGCAGATTATTTCTTTAATACTTTCAAAAACAAATAAACCCCGTATGCCCCGATTATTATGTTTGGCAGCCACATGGATAAAAAAGGCGGAATAACATTTTTTTCGGAGAATGAGATTGCTCCTATCAGCAGCAAATAATAGGCAAATAGTATTAGAAGGCTGATAGCAAATCCAAAAGATTTTCCACTCTTCTCGAGCCTGATGCCTAGAGCCGTGCCGATAATTGCAAAAAGAATAGGAGTAAATGCCATAATTTGTCTTAAAAAAAGTTCAGTTTTGATGTAATTTACAGGCAGGTTCTTGCTCCTGTATTCAATCATCAGTTCTTTCAATTCTAAATTAGTTGAAGATCTCAGGTTTTTATTTGAAGTATTATTTGACTCGTTATTTGATTCCTTAAAAGGGATAGTTACTGTATTATCTTTGAAAGATGTAAAAATTGTTTTTGTGGGATCTAATTTGTTAAGCTGTTGAATACTGCCATTTTTTAGAAATAAAGTAAGCCCTGCATCAGGATCTATTTTTGCTGTACCTTCACGAGCGAATATCTGTTCTGGTGGAGCAGGATAATTTAATTTGTAAATCTGTATGCCCCTTAGAGAATTAGTCTTATTATTGATACTATTGATGAATAAATAATAACCGGGTAGCTTCATAAAGGACTTCTCTTCTAAATGGGAAAGAGGCTTATCTTGAAGAGCCTCCCTGTAAAGTTTCTTGAAAGCATTGTGCGACCTGGGACTGATTGATGAATTAAAAAATAATAGGTAAGCGCTTATTATTGCTGAGATTAAAAGCACGGGCCACATTATATGCCATAATGATTGGCCTGCAGATCTGAAAGCGGTAATCTCTCCATCTTCAGATAAACGCCCAAAGCCTAACAAACATCCAAGCAGAATTGCCATAGGGATAGTGAGCGAAAACATGCTCGGTATTATCAGAAGCAACATTTTTATTATAAGTGTTAATCTTACCCCTTGTTTAAAATACAGGTCTATTAAATCAAAGATCCTATCAAGAAGCAGAATAAACGTAAATAAAAATAAACCTAATACAACCGGAGGCAGTATCTCTTTTATTATATATCTATGTATGATCTTCATCGCAATATATTCTACTTTTTTATAATTTGTATAGCAATGTATTTGGAGAGATGTTTGGCTCACTTTCCTTATTATATATGCCCAAACAGAAAATCCTGGTTTTAAATATGTTTAGTCTTTAACCAGTATATTGCGGCAAATAGGCAATATTTCCGCAAAAATGTAGAATAAATCTTAGTATTGTCTTGAGTTGACAGTTTAATAAACTGCTGTTATACTTATGTTGTAACAAATTTGTTGCATCAGTATAAATTTATGTGTAAACGCCATCTGATTTACTTATCTTTAGCATACTTATTAACTTTCCATTTGGCGGGTATTACATCTGCCCAGGATGATTACTATTTCAATTATAACTATCTGGATAAATATGTAGAGGAAAATAAACAGAAGGAAGCTGAACAATCAAAGGAAGATATAACCGGTAAAATACCGGTTCTTACAGCTCCCGAAAGAATAGGTTTTGATAAATCTGAATGGAATTATATGAGGGAAGGTATAGAGAAAGGATATGTTCCGGGTGAATACGTTCCTAAGAGAAAGAAAACAAAAAAAGAAGAGGAGGCGGAGGCGAAGGAGGGAACCCAAACAGTGGAAGAGCCCGAATCAGCCTTAAGCCTTGATCTGCCGTATGAATCGGGACTTTCAATAAAAGGCATAAAGACCATTGACTTAAAATACACATACAAAAAATATGATCAGAAACAAGATGAAAATGACAGAGAGCAGCAAACTTCAGATTTTGATATGCAGCAATCCCTGGTGGTTAATATAAAGGGAAAGGTGGGGCGCAAGATTACGGTAAATGTTGATTTTGACGATACAAAGGAGCTTGAAGAAAAGAGGGATATACAGGTTAGATATCAAGGTGATCCGGACGAGGTTGTTCAGGAAGCGGCATTTGGAGATATAAATCTGCAGCTTCCTTCAACTGAATTTGTTTCTTATAACAAACAGGTATTCGGGTTAAGAGTGGATTTGAAGTACAAATGGCTGCGTTTGATGGCGATAGGCTCCAGAACTAAAGGGACAACTGAAACCAAAAGATTTACAGGGAATACGGAGTTTAAAAGAATAGATAAAAAAGATACGGATTTCATAAAAAGACGTTATTACAAGCTTTCACTTGATGATTCGCACCTTCCTATAGTCAGGGGTTCCGAGAAAATCTATATTGATGACAGGAATGCCTCAAACAATACGCCTGAGACGGATGATTTAGATGCTGAGACCTATTCTGCCGCCCCTACATCCTTCAGCGGTTCGTTTGATATTCAGAGGCCGGGCGCTGATTATACGGTAGATTATGAAAAAGGAATAATTACTTTTAAGAGAACTGTAGGGCAAAATTACGTAATAGTGGTGGATTACAAAAAATCTGATGGGAGTAAGGTAACCGATGATTTTACACCGGGAAAATTAAAGATTATTAAAGACGAAAGCGAGACTGTCGGAGTAACTCAGGAGTTAAAGAACTATTATAATATTGGCCAGGCAAAAATCATCCGTGATAACGGTAGGGATAATTTCTTATTAAAAATTATTGATTTAAATCGTCAGGATGTCGCTGTATTGAATCCGGGCGGGAAACATGTCCCTATTTACAGAAATGACTACACAACAGATATTGAGGTGGATTTCGAATCAGGTATTTTTAATTTTAAGCAAGCGCAACCGTTTCCGGATGGGGTTTATGAAAAAACAGCAAATAACTATTACCTCATATTTATGGAATATCGTTACAGAGTTAAAACATATCTTTTACGCGCAAACATTGTTCCCGGTAGTGAAAGGATACTATTAAACGGCGTACATCTGCAGAAGGATATCGATTATTTTATTGATTACCTTTCCGGATTTATAACTTTTTATAATGAAGGCATGTTAAATGAAACTTCCACACTGGAGATAACTTATGAATATGCTCCTTTCGGCGGGGATCTCGGACAAACACTTGTAGGATTAAGAGGAGAATTTACATTAACAGATAATTTATTTTTGGGTTCAAGCTTCCTCTATAATTTTGCTCCTAAACCGACAAGTATGCCGACGCCTAACTCCACCCCATCCAGTATAAAAGTAATAGAAGCTGACGCCAATCTTACGGATTTTAAAATCGGTGATTTCCCGCTTAAGATGAACCTCGGTGTTGAATACGCTCAGAGCATAAAAAATCCTAATATATTCGGCAGGGCTATTGTTGAATCAATGGAAGGTATAAAACAGGAAGATTCGACCGCACTGCATGAAGATTTTTGGTTCCCGGCCATAAACCCTTCCGGGACGAAAGGAAATTATAATAAAAATACGCTCAGTAATGAGGATGTAAATACATTAGAAATAAATCCGTTTGCGGATGCTGAAGAGGATGAAACACAGCAGGTACTAGCGGTTAACTATGAATTTAATGAGGTCAACGATGCTGTGAGTTTTGTCTACCCGTTTTCTAAAACCGGGCTGGATTTCTCTAAGAAACTTTATTTGGAAGGAATTATTTCTGGGGATAATTCAGGAAATGAGCTTATAATTTCACTTGGCAGTGTTGCTGAGGATTCGGATGCGGACGGCGCACTTGATAAGGAAGACATTATTGTACAGGATAATACTATCAATCAAGGTGAGGATATTGGATGGGTTTATAACAATTCTGACGGCTCCGTTACCCCGATAGGCGCTGATAACGGCAGGCTTGACACGGAAGATTTAGATGGTGATGGTTCATTAGATAATGATAACGGCAGCGGTTCGCAATTCGGAGGGGCATCAAATCCATTGATGGATGTGGATGGTAATAATCACACATCTATTGATTGGCCAGCAAACTCAGGAGCGAATAGGTGGAAAGCATTTCAAATACCGTTAGGTATTGTTGACGCGAATGATTGGCTTGCCATTAAGCATCTTAGAATTACAATAAAATATCCGGGTACTACAGGCGCCAAAACCGGCCAAATAAAGATTGCGCATTTAGCGGTTGTAGGAAACAGGTTTGATGTTCCGGAAGTAAGCGGCACCGGCACCCTGGGAATTGCAGCTATTAATAATATTGATAATCCTCGGTATCAATCGCTCCTAAGCAATCCGGAATATCTGATGCTTTATGAAGATACTTCTGAAAACAATAAAGAGCAGGCGCTGGAAATAAAGTATTCCAACTTTTCAGCAGATTCTGTTGGAGCAACGCGAATTACATATACCAAAGCTATGGATCTAACCGAGCACGAGAGATTAAATTATTTCTTATACCATGATGGGAGCTCAAAAGATGTATTCATTCAGTTTGGATCTGAGTCTAACTATTTTGAAGTGCTAATTGGATTGGGGAGTAATACGCCTTCCGGATGGTACAGATACAGCGTTAGATTAACTGACGAGAATAACGATCAAACCCCGGATATAATGAGATATGATGATAACAGGGAAGTAACCAGGGTGGGTAATCCGTCGCTTAAAAATATATCGCAAATAAAAATTGGGATAAGAAATACTGCCGGCGATGGTTATGTATGGTTTAATGAGGTTTTCCTAAACGAGGTTACTACGAGGAAAGGGTACGCAAAGAGGCTGCAGGGAGATTTTGAATGGCCCGGTTGGGCCCGGTTCGGTGGCAAATACAGGAATGTAGATAGAAACTTTGAAACTATAAACACCGTAATAACTAACCGGGATAAGGAAGATACTTCCGCATATATGAATTTTAGCCGGATATCTTTCATGCCGATTAATGTTAGCGCTTCCAGAAGTGAAACTATAACGCCGTCCAGCGTTGACACAGGTGAATCAGCTCTGGTTTCATCAAATGAAGAAGGTAAAATTAAATCTGATGCCGGTTCAGCTGATACAACTATAACAATAAAATCACTGCCTACGTTAGGGTTAAGATACAGCTTTACTGATAATACTTCGAATGAACAGCAGAAACAAGATCATTCAGACAGGTACTCTGGAGATCTTAGTTATAATGTGCCGGTCAGAATTCCGATTATCAATCCGTTCCCGTCTACGCTTTCTTCAGGGTACTCGCTCTCTAAAATATACACTTATTACAGGGATGAATCAGGACGGAGTAATCCGTTAGAAATATCTGAAAGCGTATCCGGCAGTGTAAATATGCAGCCGATTTCAAAATTAAAACTTATTCCCTTTCTAAAAATACCGATGAATCCGATTATTGATGTAAATTTTAATCCAAGCTATTCCTGGTCGCAGTCAAAAGAGATTCAGAGATTCCCTTATGATTTGGATCTGTATAAAGAAAATAACGAGTTTGAATACGTAAAGGGACAATCGCAGAAGGCTTCAACAAATCTCAATATAAAGATCTTTGAATGGTTGGCGCCTTCCGCAAATTATTCTATTGATGTTGTGGAGAGTATGGATTTGCTTCTCTCCACAACTACGCCGAAGTCCTTAGATACAAAAACGGTAAGTCGCAATGCAAACGGTAAAGTTTCCTGGACTTTTTCGCCAAATGTCTTAATGGGTGATTTTAAGCTTGGTAATTTCAAGCCAACCAAATCGCTAAGCATATCATCAAATTACACAATTAGTGACGGCGATTCTTATGAATTTGTTCCTATTGGACAGAAGGTGATGTCTTTTGATACAGACACATTGTATATTCATAAACGCGGTCTTGAAATTTCAAGTTATACCGTAACGGGCTCCAGTACCACACGGTTGAAATCGCTTACCTGGAGGGACACAGTAGATTTTAGCAGCAAATGGAAGCCTTTGGAATGGATTGCAGCACCAAAATATTTTAACTCTATCATTAATGCATATGCCAATATCTCATATTCAGATTCAAAGGAGCATTCGGAAAAAACCGGGACGGTGGAGGATAGAAATAATGTAGTATGGCCTAAATATACAGTAAGCCTCAGTGATACCGAAAACTTGTTCTTTGCTCAGCGCTTTGTAACGGGTTCTAATGTAGATTACTCCTTTTCTGAAAAAGAGGTTACTGTAAAAAATATTTCTTTATCTGATAGTTTTACCAGGAATGTTAATTGGGGGTTAAAGTTATTTAAGACTTATGATCTTTATTTAACATATGAAAATGGATCATCGTCAAATTTTGATGTCGAAAAATCTATCATAACAAGCAATTCAGAGTATAATGGATGGTCAAGTCAAGTTGGTTTCTACTTAGGGAGATGGCGTTTTACCCCTAATTATAAAACCAGAACCTCAATGGGGCGCGACAGTGAAAATAAGCTTACTGAAGACAGAGACACCCAATCTATGAGCTTAATGGTCAGGGGTGACTTGAATCTTCCGAAGGTATGGAGGCTGCCATTTATGAGTTCGGCCTGGGTTCTGCTAAACAGGATGATAGTTGATACTAATCTCTCACTAGATACAGTAAGAAGCAGCTTAAACGTTGAAAGCGATAATACGAACACATACAGGTTGTCAACGTCTGTTGATTATGAGGTTTCGAAGAATTTCAGGATGTCGCTTTCGCTGGGAGGCAGCAGGTTCGAAAATATTGCAAAGAAGGATGAGAATTATTATACGTTGGAAACATCAACAAAGTTGACGATTCAATTCTAGTTTTTATATTATATATCTTTAGTTAAGTACGCTTTAAACAAGAGCAATCATATGCATATATTCGCTAAAACACATATCGGTAAAGAGCGTAAACGTAATGAAGATTGCATTTACTACAGCAAAGAGAAAGCTTTGTTAGCAGTTGCCGACGGGCTTGGGGGGCATCTAGCCGGTGAGTTTGCAAGCAAAAAGGCTGTAGATATGCTTATTGATGAATTACGGGTCGAACCAAAGATTGTCAGGCCGAAATACCTTGCGGCAATAATAAAAAAAATAAATGATGAAATTTTTCGCATTTCTCTTAGTAATATAAAATATGATGGTATGGGATCAACCCTGGTATTCGCTCTAAAAAGAGAGGATCGCATCTATATTGCGAATATTGGCGACAGCAGAGCTTATCTGCTCAGAAATGGGCATCTAAGACAGTTAACGGTTGATCACAGCCATGTGCAATATCTGCTGGAAAAAGGAGAGATATCATTCGAAGAG
The DNA here is from genome assembly GCA_043809745.1 of bacterium. GTDB lineage: Bacteria > Elusimicrobiota > JBDRMW01 > JBDRMW01 > JBDROU01 > JBDROU01. The sequence goes on along the minus strand of JBDROU010000080.1, from coordinate 39,458 downwards.
ATGAGAAGACACCCATTACGCAATTTGATAACCAAATCGCTTGGATTAAGAATATCAGAAAGTCCCGATATCTTTGATCTTGGTGTTGAGGAGGGGGATCTGTATTTATTGTGTTCTGACGGATTAACAAATATGCTTACCGATCAAAAGATTAAAGAATTATTGCTAAATCACATGCCTTTAAAAAAGAAAGTTGCTAAATTAATAGACGCGGCAAATGAAAAAGGCGGGAAGGATAATATATCTGCAGGTATAATGACAATTGATACTAAGGACTTAGAAATATAGTTTTGTATGATAACCTATCTCAAAAAGTGTTTAGGAGCGGTAATTGATTTTGTTTACCCCAATATTTGCCGTATTTGCAAATCACCCAATGAAAGATTTGTATGCCAGAAATGTTTGGAACTGCTGCCTTATATAAGTGAACCTTACTGTCAGAGATGCGCTGTTGGTTTAAGGTATGGGGGAGAGTTTTGCATTAATTGTGAAAAAAGCAGATTTTTTGTTGAATTTATAAGAGCAGCTTTTAGTTATGAAGGCGTGGTAAGGAGATTAATACTCGAGTTTAAGTACCAAAAAAAAATATACATAGGTAAATTTCTTGCTAATTTGGTTTGTGATTATATGGAGCGCAATAATATCAGATTCCCAATTGATCTTATCATGCCTGTTCCGCTGCATAATGTAACTTTTAGGGAGAGAGGTTTTAATCAATCTGAAGTAGTTGGAGATATAGTAAGCAAGTATTTAGGCCTGCCCTTAAAGACAGATGTTGTCAGGCGCATAAGAAAAACTAAACCTCAATATTTATTAAATAGGGAAGCTCGTAAGAGTAATTTAGCAAATGCATTTGTTGTTGAGGATTATAGATCAGTAAAAAATAAAAATGTTTTACTGATAGATGATATAGCTACCAGCCTAAGCACATTCAATGAAGTAGCAAGGGTCTTGAAAGAAGCGGGAGCTGCTGATATATTTGGTCTCGCAATCGCTAAAGACTAAAAAAATAACATCTGAAAGTACACAACAAAAAAACAGACTCTTTCTTCAAGACTCTTTCTTCTCTTGACTAATATGCATAATTTTATATAATTTAGTATTAAATTTTAGCTGAATCAGCTTAATATAACAAAAAGGGAGGATATAATGGCTATTAAAGTAGGAGTAAATGGGTTTGGCAGGATCGGCCGGTTGGTTTTAAAGGCAGGTGTTGATAATAAGGATATCGAGTTTGTAGCGGTCAATGATTTGACTGATGCAAAAACACTGGCTCATCTGTTCAAGTATGATTCTACATTTGGTATTTTTCCTGGAACAGTTGAATCAAAGGATGGAGAGATTGTTATTAATAACAAGAAAATCGCTGTTACAGCTCATAGGGAACTTTCAGAACTAAAGTGGGCTGAATTGGGTGTGGATATTGTCATAGAATCAACGGGGAAATTTACCGATGCGAATAAAGCAAAGGTTCATTTGGAAAAGGGAGCAAAGAAAGTAATAATTTCAGCTCCCGGCAAAAACGAGGATTTGAGTGTTTGCATAGGTATTAATGAAGATAAATATGATCCGCAGAAACATAACATCATTTCCAATGCAAGTTGCACAACCAATTGTTTAGCTCCGACAGCAAAGGTATTAATGGATAATTTTGGAATTAAGCGGGGATTGATGACAACTATTCATTCATTCACAAATGATCAGGTGACGCTTGATTTTCCTCATAAGGATCTTAGACGCGCAAGAGCGGCATCTACTTCTATAATTCCGACAACCACGGGCGCGGCCAAGGCTATCGGTTTAGTTATACCCGAATTAAAAGGGAAGATGAACGGATTGGCCATAAGAGTCCCTACCCCCAATGTTAGTCTCGTGGATTTGGTAGTTGAAACCGCAAAGAGCGCAACCGTTGAAGAAGTAAATGCTGCATTTAAGAAAGCGGCAGAAGGTCAGCTTAAAGGTATTTTAGAATATTGCGATCTGCCGTTAGTTTCAAAAGATTTTAACGGGAATCCTCATTCAGCAATCTTTGATGCGCTCTCAACTTATATTGTTGATGGGACAATGGTAAAAGTTCTCTCTTGGTATGATAATGAGTGGGGTTATTCAAACAGGCTAATTGATTTAACAGCCTATATTGGTAAGAAGTTGAAAAATAAGGCTGGAGTGTGCGCATGAAAAAGCTTTCGATTGAAGATGTAGATATCTCTGATAAAAAAGTATTGGTAAGGGTAGATTATAATGTTCCGCTAAAAAAAGACGGAAACGGCGGGGTTCAAGATAATACTAGGATTAAAGCTACCCTCCCGACTCTGCGATACTTATTGGAACATAACGCAAAGATAATATTAATATCGCATTTGGGAAGGCCAAAAGGTAAAGTCAATCTTCAATATAGCTTGAAAGGCGTAGCTTACGAACTTTCAAATTTAATTGCAAGGCCGGTTACATTTATTGATGATTGTATCGGAGAAAATGCTTTTAAAGCTGCAGCAAACTTGAAATCAGGTGAGATCCTCTTACTCGAGAACCTGCGCTTTTATCCTGAGGAGGAAAAGAATGATCCTGGATTTGCGCAGAAACTTGCCTCTCTAGGTGAAATATTCGTACAGGAAGCCTTTGGAACAGTTCATAGAGCGCATGCTTCTACAGAAGGTGCTGCAAAATATCTAACCTCTGTTCTTGGATTTTTAGTTAGTAAGGAGATTGAATATATGGATGCTGCTTTAAGCAATCCAAAGAGGCCTTTCTTGGCCATACTTGGGGGAGCAAAAGTATCCGATAAGATTGGTGTAATTAAAAATCTGCTTTCAAAAGTGGATTTTCTGGTAATTGGCGGGGGAATGTCTTATACTTTTTTAAAATCGCAAGGCGTCAACATAGGTAAATCACTGCTTGAAGCAGAAAGGATAGAAGAAGCTGCTTCAATCTTAAAGGATGCTTCTGAGCGAAAAGTAACAATTGTATTGCCTGTAGACCATGTAATTGCAAAAGAAATCAGCTCCGATGCTGAATCCAAAGTGACGAAAGCAGCAGAGATTGACTCTGACTTTATTGGGGTTGATATAGGACCTATGACTGTTGAAAAAATTGCTCCAATTGTTAAGGAGTCAAAAACTATTGTATGGAATGGTCCGATGGGAGTTTTTGAAATAGATAAATTCTCAAAAGGCACGATGGCTGTTGTTCAACAAGTCGCTGAAGCAACATCTCATGGAGCGATAAGTATTGTTGGAGGAGGCGATTCAATTTCAGCTATAAAAAAATCCGGGAAAACTTCTGAAATTTCACATATTTCAACAGGCGGAGGAGCCTCTCTGGAATTTCTTGAAGGCAAAAAGCTTCCGGGGCTTGAAGCATTAACTAACAAGGAGTAAATTATGCATATATTTTTGATAGTAGCTCATATTGTAAGCTGTGTCCTATTGATTCTAATAGTCTTGCTTCAAGCCGGCAGGAGCGGGGGATTAGGCGGAATATTTGGTGGTGGAGGCGGCAATGATGCGTTATTTTCCGCACCTTCGGGCTCTGCTTTTTTAAAGAAATTAACTACTACATTAGCAATAATGTTCATGTTTACTTCGTTCATATTAACATTTCTTTCATCGCGAGAAGGCATGAAAACAGTTACTGGAATGCCGCCAATACAAACATCTCCTGCCCAACCAACAGAAACGGGTGAGTAGAGGAATTTTAGAGAACTCTTTGTACAGGCGCCGGGGTGGCGGAACTGGCAGACGCGTACGTTTGAGGGGCGTATGGGCAACCGTGTGGGTTCGATTCCCATCCCCGGCAATTTTATATTAGATAGAATATGTACGACTAAAATTATTATTTTGCTCTATTCACAATTTTTTAACGGGCCTCGATCGACGAAATTATTCGGTGTTTAATTTATAGGATGAATGCAGAATATTCTTGAATGAGAGCTGTTTAAATAGATATAATTTATTAAAATTTCGCTTTCTAATCTTTTTTTGGAAGGTTTTAGATGAATGATAAAAATGAGAATTGGGAAGAGCTTTTAAAAAAGATTAACACTGGATTAGAAGATGAAAGGAATCTGCTTCAGGAGAAACTTAAACAGAAGCTTGATGAGATAAGAGATTTCAAAAATGACTTAAATAAATTCAAGGATAAGCAGCTCAGTTCTTTGAAGACCAGAGAAGACAGAATAAGAACCTTGGAGCTGAAATTGGAGGAAGAGAAAAGAAAAACATCAGATTTAAAATTAAAAAACAGCTCTTTGTCAGAAGAAGTAAGAATTCTAGCTATGCGTTCAGATCAACTTGAACGAGAAAATCTGCAGCTGCAGCACGATAATAAATTAAAGGTTTCACAGATTAATCAGCTGAGAATGGAGCTGCTTCCAATGCAGGGTTTATCGAAGAAAGGGGCAAAATCGAGTAAATTAGATAAATTGGAGAATTCACTCCATGATACAAAGAATTTTTATAAGGTTATGTCGCAAAAAATTGATAAAATACTGAGGTATTAAAATGCAAGGACTAATCTACGGGGTGCTCTTTTTGGTGTTAGGCATACTGAGTTTTACATATTGGTGGAAAGATTTTTTCGGTATTATTAAGGGTATTTTGCCTTTGGCATTGATTGTTATGGGATTGCTGGCGCTTTCTACAGGTATAAGCATGGTTCGGGAATCATCAAATCGTGACGGTAAATCTGATGATTCTTCTGATAATATTGAAAAAGAGTAGGTTGTACGCTTTCATTACTTGTTAAACAATTAATATTCTATGAATAAATATGGTGGCGTACCCAAGTGGCTAAGGGAGCGGTCTGCAAAACCGTTATTCGCCAGTTCAACTCTGGCCGCCACCTAATTTTTTATAATAGCTCACCCATCAAAATTTTTTGGTTTTATTTGCGGCATTAGTTTGCTATACTCTGAAGCAGTTAAACGAGCTCTAGTTATAAGCTGATAGATATTTTTAGAAAAACATTATGGATAAGAAAAAGGTATTAGTAATCGATGATGAGCCGGATATCTTGAGAATAGTTAAGGATGTTTTGGAGAGCGAAGGTTTCCAGACATCTTCTGCGAAAAATGCGGCTAGCGCTTTTAAGCGGATTAAGGAGTTTATGCCGGATATAATAATACTGGATCTTAAATTACCCGGCATGGATGGCCTTGAGATCTGCAAGAAATTAAAGAGCGATCAAACTTATAGCCAGGTACCTATAATTATATTATCTACAAAGTCTGAAGAATCAGACAAGGTGGTGGGACTTGAATTAGGAGCTGATGATTATATGAGTAAACCGTTTAGCTCTGCTGAGTTGATTGCAAGAGTTAAAGCAGTTTTAAGAAGACAAAGCTATAAGCAGGAAACATTCGATGTAATAGAGCATGGAGATATTGTACTGGATCTATCCAAACGTGTAGTAACGTTTAAGAAAAAAGCGCTTGATTTAACCCCAAAGGAGTTTGAACTCCTTTATTTGTTAATGAAGAAAAAGAGCAAGGTTTTAGACAGGCGCTTTTTAATTGAAAGTATTTGGGGGTATGAGTATTTCGGTACTACCCGCACCGTTGATGTCCATATAAAAAGCTTACGTGAAAAATTAGGCAAGTCAGCAAATCACATAGTAACAGTAGAAGGTATGGGATACAAATTCGATTAAAGCATTTCTTTAATACGCAGACAAATCCATCAATTCAATACAAAAATGCATTATTTGAGGTTTATTTATAGGTTAATTTAATATATAATTATTCAAAGATTAGCATATAATCGCTGTTTATTTTTAGTTATTCTGTTTTTTAAGTTAACAATGGGAACTACACTAAGCATGAAGAATATTGTTAGATCTGCAGTATTTCTGTTACTAGTTATAATTTTCTGGAATTCTCATTTATGCGCAAGAATGATAAGTTTTGAAGTAATTAAGGACCAGAATTCTCACGGCACGGTAAAATTACTAAAAAAATCTGGGAATTTGTATATAAGTATTTCCGACTACTGTCGATTATATAAGGTAAATCCCCATTACTATAATATCTCAAAAAAAATTATAATTTACCATTTTAACTCTAAAGTAGAATTGTTTTTTGACAGCGAGCAGATCATGATAAACAACACGCTAAAGACAATGGATACTTCTGTTATTTCCTCAAAAAAGAAGTGGTATGTTCCTGTGAGTCTGCTAATATCGCAATCTTTTTCTGAGATTTCCAGATATAACGCATATTTGGATATATATAATAGGATTGTGGATATTGAAAAGCGAATCAGCGTTAGAACGCCGGATGTTTTCAGCTATAAAGATCTTTCCAGGATCGCAATAAATTTTGACTCGACTATTGAGTACAGGATATTAAAAGAACACGACGATAAGTTAAAATATGAATTCAAGAACGGTTATTTCGGTGAAAACAGAGATATAAATATTGATGATAGCGTAATTAATTTAATTAAACTTGAGAGTTCTCGAAAGAACGCTATTATGACTGTTTATCTAAGCGAAGGAGCAGGTATCAGGCAGGAGTATTTTTATAAAAAAGAGTGTTATTTTGTAATAGACTTTGCAAGAGCGCCGCTGGTTGGTGATAAGAATGTGAAGATTAATAATGAAGCTCCTTCTTCTTTGGAATATGTTAATTCGATTATGGAAATGAAAATGGAAGAGGAAAAAGCTTTATCTGTAAGCGAAATAGATGAAAATAAAACTTTTGAAGATGCCGAAGATATTGATGATAATGTGAATATAGTTGATGCAGAGGATGAAACATTTTCAGATGCTGTAAAAGATACATATGAAAGTGCAAAAACAGAAATTAAAAGCAGGTCTCAAGAGATTTATCAAGCAATAAAGCATGTGAGCGAAGATGACGGTTCGTTGAAGGTTGTAATTGACGCAGGGCACGGCGGCAAAGATCCCGGCTGTATAGGTTATGCAGGAACTCGAGAGAAAGACATAAATTTAATTGTTTCCAAAAAGATTGCGATTAAATTAAAAAAAAGTGGGATAAGAGTGTTCATGACCCGTGATGATGATACTTTTGTGCCATTGTTTAACCGTGCAGATTTCGCTAACAGAGTAAGAGCGGATCTTTTCATATCTGTGCATTGCAATGCTTCCTTAAAGACTCAAAAGAAAGGTTTTGAGGCGTACTTTTTATCTGAAAAAGCCAGCGACCCGAGCGCTGAAGCGACTGTCCGTCTCGAGAACGCTGTACTGGCTCTTGAAGGTGAACCGAAAAAAAGAAACCGCAAAGTTCATGAGGTGCTCTTTTCAATGGCAAAAAATAAATTTATAAATGAATCATCTGAGCTGTGTGGACTCGTTAAAATGAATGTGCAGGAAAAATCAAAATTTAGTTCATATGACGTTAAGCAAGCGGGATTTCATGTATTAAAGGGAGCGCAGATGCCGGCCGTTTTGATAGAATGCGGTTATTTAACAAACAGGCAAGAGGAAAAATTGTTAAATGAAAAATATTTTCAAGAAAAAATTATCGCAGGCATAATGGAAGGGATACAAACATATGAAAAGAGGAAATCTGATGAAAAGAAAAAATAATTTTGGAAAAGCTTCTTTGCCTGTCGGGATATTCGATTCAGGTATAGGCGGGTTAACGGTTCTAAATGAGATTAAAAAAGTATTGCCAAAAGAAAACCTTATATATTTGGGAGATACCGCTCGGGTTCCGTACGGTACAAAATCGCCTGAGTCAGTGAAAAAATTTTCTATGGAAATAGCTAAATTCCTTGTTGCAAAAAGTGTAAAATTGATAGTAGTTGCGTGCAATACAGCTAGCGCTACTGCGCTAAATATGCTTGTTAAAAAAATAAATCTGCCGATTATCGGTGTGGTAAAGCCAGGAGCTGAGGCGGCTTTGATTAAAACCAGAAATAAGAAGATTGCTGTAATAGGAACTGAAGCTACTATTAAGAGCGATGCGTATAAAATGATGCTGGTTAAATTATCTGATTCCCCTGTAAAGGTTTATAATAAATCTTGTCCGCTCTTTGTTCCTCTTGTAGAGGAGGGCTGGCTCAATAATAAGGTTACTTTTGTTATTGCCAGAGAGTATCTTCGTAATGTAAAAAAAGAAGGCGTTGATACACTTATATTGGGATGTACGCATTACCCGTTATTAAGCAAATTAATCAGAAAAATTGTTGGCAGCAAGATAGAGATAGTGGATTCCGCAAGAGCTACATCTAATGAGGTTAAAAAGGTTTTAATGAGGAATGGTTTATTAAATCAGTCCAAAAAAGATGGGAAAATCAGTTATTATGTAACAGATAATCCTTCTAAATTCAAAAATTTAGCTGTTTTATTTTCTGGCAACATGATAAAACAAGTTTCTCTGGTAAAACTTGGTGTGTGAGTGATAAATGTTTGAAATATATGTTAAAGATTCATTTTCAGCTGCTCATCAGTTAAAAGAATGTAAAGGCAAGTGTGAGCGGATTCATGGGCATAATTGGAATGTTGAGGTCGCTATATCAAGCAGTATCTTATCCGGCGGCGGGATGGTTGTTGATTTTAAGCATGTCCAGAAAAAGTTAAGCAAGGTGCTGCAGACATTAGACCATAAGTTGCTTAATAAATGTAATTTCTTCAAGAACAGCAATCCAACCGCTGAAAACGTAGCATATTATATTTACAGAAAATTAAAATCTTTGTTAAAAGTTAAAAATGGTGTTAAGATAAGAGAAGTTGTGGTTAGCGAGATGAACAATGCCCGGGCAAAATATATCGGGGATTAATTATTCTGAATAGGCGTTAAATGGAAAAAAGAAATAAATTAATATTATTGCTCTCTGGAGGTATAGATTCAACAACCTGTTTATACTGGGCTAAAGTTAAGGGATTTAAGGTGGAAGCGATAATCTTCGATTACGGTCAGAGACATAGAATCGAGATTAAACATGCTGTGAAAATTGCAAGAATAAATAAATGTCCATATTATGTGATTCGATTAAAATTGCCATGGAATAACAGCACCCTCTTAAGCAGTGATAAAAACTTACCTAATAGATCATTGAATAAGATAAAGGAAGAAGCTATTCCTAATACCTATGTTCCTGGACGGAATACCATATTTTTGAGTTATGCTCTTTCATTTGCGGAAAGCATAAAGGCGGATGGCATATTATTTGGAGCAAATCAAATTGATTATTCTGGTTACCCGGATTGCAGGATAGATTATGTAAAGTCTTTTGAAGAGATGGCTAATCTGGGAAGCAGTTATGGTCAATCCAAAGCCAGATTAAAAATTTATGTCCCTCTAATCAAGAGTACAAAAGTAGAGATAGTCAAACTTGCAAAACATTTGGGAGTTCCATTTAACTGCACCTGGTCTTGTTATGCGGGGAAGGTTAGACCCTGTTTGGTTTGTGATTCGTGCAAAATTCGAATAAATGCCTTTAATGAAGCAGGAATTAAAGATAATTGATATTTATGAAAGTTGCAATCAGAGCCAGGATAATAGAAATTATGTCGTCGCTTCAAGGTGAGGGATTTACTTTAGGGGAAAGACAGATCTTTATACGGTTTGCGGGCTGCAATTTCAGGTGCTCATATTGTGATACTCGTAATTCCTGGGATGAAGAGGCTTTACGGGAGTATACAGTTGACTCAACTTTAAATGAGATAGAAAAGCTTAATAGAGACATTAAACATAAACGTATAGCAATAACCGGCGGTGAGCCTTTGTTGCAAGTTGAGTTTTTAAATTTATTGCTGCCAGAACTAAGATCCCTCGGCTTTGAGATTTTACTGGAAACTAACGGTTATCTTGTCGATGAGCTTTCCAGGGTAATAGAGTTGTGTGATATTGTGTCAATGGACATAAAGTTTTATTCGCAGTGCGCGATAGATACTTTACCGCAGCATATAAAATTCCTGAAAGTTGCTGGAGAGAAAGCTTATATGAAATTGGTTATTGATGATACAGTTAATTTTATTGAGGTTCAGGAATATATTGAAATCCTTGAAAAAGATTTTTCAAAAATACCATTAGTGATTCAGCCTGCAACAGTAAACGGAATGATTATGACAAATAGAAATAAGGAGATTTTTGATATCTATTGCAGCTTAAGAACGAGGTTTAATGATGTGCGTATTATACCGCAGCACCATATAATATGGGGAATTAGATAAAATGGATGATATTACGAAACTTAAGAGCATATTTGTGACTGGTAAAGTTGGAATTGGTAAAACTACGCTGATTAGAGAATCAACACTTCCTTTCCTGGAGTATATCGGCGGTTTTTATACTGAAGAGATTAAAAAGGATGGGAAGCGGTACGGATTTATGCTCAAAACATTTTCTGGGCAGGAAGTGTTGTTTGCTTCGATAGATATTAAGCAGGGTCCGAAAGTGAGCAAATACAGGGTAGATACAGGTATTTTTGATGAGGTAGGGGTTAAAGAGGTTGTAAATGCCTTGAAAAATAAAAAAATCATAGTGATTGATGAAATTGGTTCCATGGAGATGTTCTCAAAGAAGTTTCAGGAGGTATTTGCTGATTGTTTAATGAGTTCAAATAATATACTTGCAACAATTAGGGAAAAATCACAGCCATTTTCAAATGAGATAAAGAAATTCAATGCTTCAAAAGTTTTAACGCTAACTAAAGATAATTTTATTAATACAAAGGAAGAAATTAGAAAGTGGTTGAATAACCTTGTGAAAAGAAAAATCAGTGAAGGAAAAGATTAGTACGGTAATAGAGATTTCAATAAATTATTGGAGGAGAGATGTTTAAAACAATTAAAAACATACATTTTATAGGAATAGGCGGAGCGGGAATGTCCGGCATAGCAATTGTTTTGCATAATCTGGGGTATCTTGTTACCGGATCTGATTTGAAGCATAGCGAGGTGATCCATGATTTAGAAAAGATGGGCATAAAAGTAAGTATCGGACATCTTGCGGAAAATGTATCTTCCGCTCACGTCGCGGTATATTCTTCCGCGGTTGGAAATAAAAATGTTGAGATAATTGAAGCAAAGAAGAAAAAAATACCCGTAATTCCAAGAGCTGAGATGCTTGCTGAAATTGCGCGTCTAAAGTATGCTATCACTATTGCAGGAACTCATGGAAAGACAACTACTACTTCGCTGCTTTCTCAGGTTTTGGATGAAGCTGATCTGGACCCTACAATTATTGTTGGAGGGAAGTTAAAGAGTTTAGGCTCCGGTGCTAAGTTAGGTTACGGTGAATATTTGGTCGCAGAAGCAGACGAAAGCGACGGTTCATTCCTGAAACTTTCACCAACAATAACATTAGTTACAAATATTGATAACGATCATATGGATTATTATCAAAGTTTTGAAAAGTTGAAGGATGCATTTCTTAAACATATTAATGCTGTTCCATTTTATGGGTTTTCTGTATTATGTATTGATGATCCCGTAATTAACGTGTTATTGCCGTTAATACAGAGGAAGTATGTTACTTACAGTGTAAAAAACTCCGCGGATTATACCGCAAAGAACATAATAAATAATAAAAATTCTACAACTTTTACAGTTTTCAAAAATAATAAATCTTTAGGACAAATCGAGTTAAATTTATTCGGCATACACAATGTGAGTAACGCATTGGGTGTCGCCGCTTGCGCATCAGAATTAGGAATCGATATTAAGGCAATATCAAAGGCTCTTAAAAAGTTTTCCGGTGTAGGCAGACGCCTTGAATTTATCGGTGAGAAAGAGGGTGTCTATTATTTTGATGATTATGCTCATCACCCAACAGAGATTACAGCTACCGTGAGCGCTTTGAGAGAGCGTTATCCAAAAAAACGGATTGTATGTGTATTCCAGCCACATAGATTTTCGCGCACACAGCTCCTGTATAATGAGTTGGCTGAGTCATTAAAGAATATTGATGTGCTGTTTCTAACGGAGATTTATGCAGCAGGAGAAAACAAGATTGATAGAGTCAGTTCAGAGTTGATTAAGAGGGCATTAGAAAGAAAAGGTAAAAATATACGGATAATCGATCTTAACGATGCTGAGAAAGATATTATAAACGAGTTAAAGGAAGGTGATGTGTTCCTAACAATGGGTGCGGGAAATATCAATAAATTCAATCTGCATTTGTTCGATGATAAAGAGCATAAATTTCAGGTTGTTGAGGATTAGGCCAAAATTTTATTGCTAACGTATTTAAGTAAATAATATAATATATATAGAAATTATGAATAAAAATCTAAGCTCTTTGAAAAAGATGAAAACACTGGTCCTTATGGGTGGGATATCCGCTGAAAGAGAGATATCTCTTGTAACTGGTAAAGAGGTATATAATTCGTTAAAAAGTCAGGGTTTTAATGTTAGTAAGATGGACTTTAGACCAAGTTTAGTAAAGCAAATAATAGCAAATAAACCTGATTTTGTATTTATAGCGCTTCATGGAAAGTTAGGGGAGGACGGTAAAATCCAAGCCTTGTTGGATTTAATGGGAATTCCATATACTGGAAGCGGTGTTTTATCAAGCGCCATGTGCCTGGATAAAATCGCAACTAAAAATGTACTTTTAGCGAATAAGATTCCTACTCCCAGATTTTGGAAATTTGAAAAAGGCGAAATGGAAGAGGGAATATTATCAGTTATTAAAAAGCAACTGCCATTGGTTGTGAAACCTGCTTCTCAGGGGTCTGCTATAGGGGTTACAATTGCTTCGAGCCTGGTTGAGCTGAAGAAATCATTTAAGGAAGCATTCGCTTTAGATGATGTTATTATGATAGAAAAATATATTCACGGCACCGAAATCAGCGTAGGCGTTGTAGGTAAAAAGGTTTTGCCTGCTGTTGAGATTATACCTAAGCATAAGTTCTATGATTATGAATCAAAGTATAAACCTTCAATGTCAGAACATATAATACCAGCAAGGATTAATGAACGTTTGAAACATTTAGTAAGCAGTTATGCGCTTAAAGTTTTTAAACATATGGGTTGTAAAGCATTCGCAAGAATAGATATGATAATTGGAAGGAACAACATCCCGTATATTCTGGAAGTTAATACTATTCCAGGGATGACTAAACGCAGCCTTTTGCCGGATGCTGCAAGAGCAATTGGGATGAATTTTGATCAATTAGTTATTGAGATTATAAAGCAATCACTTTGAAAATGAAAAGAAGATCTCAAAAGGTTATTGTCAGAAAAAAGAAGAAGAATGAGAGCAAGAAAAAACGAGTAACACTTAGCGCTTTTATTTTGTTTTTTCTTTCTTTAGGCTTGCTTGCATATTTTGGTTTTAAAAACCTTCCTTACCTGGTTCAGAATCTTGAAGTTCTTAAGATAAAAGAGATTATTGTAAAAGGCGAGCTTAAAAAGGAAAAGATAGATGATATTTATGAGATGCTGTCTGTGCTTGATGAATCATCAATACTAAGTTTCAAGGAAGATAAACTGCAAAAACAGCTCCTTGGGGAATTTCCTGGATTAAAGCTAGAAAACTGTCGCTACCACATTCCGAATAAATTAGTAGTGGAGCTAAAACAGAGAAAAGGCATAGCTCTAATTGCAGAGAATGGTAATTATCTTGAGGTAGATAGAGAAGGAATTTTATATCCAATGATAAGTGAAAGTTCATTGCCTGAGATTAGGGTTGAAGAGGGTTTAAGTGAAGAGCCTGTAATAGAGTTCTTGAAAATATGGGAGGATCAGAAACTAGCCCTTTCAGTCCCAATAAAAAAATTGGCGTTGAACAGGAATAATGACCTTGAATTATATTTGGAAAATGGAGTTAAAATAGCATGGGGAACTTTAAGTTGTGATGTTGAAAAAATTATTGATTGTTTTAACAGGCTTGAAGTAGTAATGAATAATGCTGAAGATAGATTTGGGCAGTTGAAATATATAAATTTGCGATATATGGAGGATGGCAGAGTTTTAGTTAGGCCTGTTGATAAACAAAATAAGATTTAATAAATTTACAACATAAGCATTAAATAATATAATATGCATATAAATAACTTGAGCTAAAAAGGATAATAATATGGCTAAATCAGAGATTATTGCTGGTGTTGACATTGGGAGTTCTCAAATAGTATGTGTTATTGCTAGAAGGAATACGTTGAATCACAACGCTATAGAAGTTTTAGGCAGTGGACGCAAGTTTTGCAGAGGGTTAAAAGGCGGGGTTGTTATCAATATTAATGAAACAGCCCAATCCATTACCCAGGCTGTAGAGGAAGCTGAGGATGCCGCAAAAGAGTCTGTTAATGAGATTTATCTGGCAATTCGAGGCAATCATATTCAATCCTTTAATCATCATGGGGCAATTAATATCGCCAGGACAGATAAGGAGATAATGTCTGAAGATGTCACTATGGTTATAGATGCAGCTAAGGCTGTTCCTATATCACAGGATAGAGAGATTATTCATATAATTCCTCAGGATTTTTCGCTGGATAGACAGCGTGGCGTCCCGAATCCTATTGGTATGGAAGGAACGTTACTGGAGGTTGATGTTCATATGGTAACGGCTTCCGGGACGCATCTTAATAATATATGGAAATCGGTAAACAGAGCTGGATTTACTGTAGTGGAACCAATAGATGGCCTTCTGGCTGTTGGTGAGATTGTTGTGTCAGAAGAAGAGAAGGAGTTGGGATCGTTATTAATTGATTTTGGGGGGCAAACAATAGGTATTGGGGTATACTCTGATGGGAGCATACATTTTTCAAAAGAGATACCCATAGGGAGCGATTTTATAAGCAAAGACATCTCCTACGGATTAAGGACATCAATGGCAACAGCTCAGACAATAAAAGAGAGATATGGAGCTGCGATGCTAAGTTTGATTAATGATGATGAAGAAATAGAGTTTACCTCAGTTGATGGTAAAACTACTCATCATGTTCAGCGGCAGACGGTAGTAGAAATAATACAGCCAAGAATTGAAGAAATATTTAGTCTTATCAGCGAGGAAGTCCAAAATTCGGGTTTTGCTGACATTGTGATTCCTGGAGGAGTGATTTTAACCGGTGGCGGTTCGCTGTTGCCAGGGATGACAAATGCTGCCGAGCAGATAATAGGAATGCCTACCAGGCTTGGGCGTCCTCAGAATATCACAAGCCCCGAAGATATTGCCAGTAATCCAATATATGCAACCGCAATTGGAACGCTTATGTTTCCTTGGGTGAGTGAATGGAAGAAGTCGATGAATAAAGTGTCTAAAGGCGGGATGGTGAAGAAGGTTAAGGGTTGGTTCGAAGGAATATTTTAATAAAAAATATTGGAGATAAAATGGTTCGCATTAGATTTGCTGAAGATTTTAAGGAGCAGCCTGCAACAATAAAAGTTATTGGTGTTGGCGGAGGCGGCGGGAATGCAATCAACAGGATGGTGGAAGCCGGTATAAAGGGGGTTGAATTTGTTTCTATAAATACAGATGCGCAGGCGTTGCGAAAGAATTTAGCTCCGATAAAGTTGCAGATAGGAGAGAATTTGAGCAGAGGCTTGGGGGTAGGCGGAAATCCGGTGCTCGGACAAAAGGCTGCTCAGGAGAGCCAGGATTTAATCTCTGAAGTTGTCGCGGGCGCGGATATGATATTTATAACAGCCGGATTGGGCGGAGGTACTGGGACTGGGGCTGCTCCTGTTGTGGCTGAAATATCAAAACGTACAGATATCCTTACTGTGGGGGTTGTTACCAGGCCGTTCGAGTTTGAAGGACGAATAAGAGCTCAGCAGGCTGAGGCAGGAGTAAAGAATATACGTCAATTTATCGATACACTTCTGGTAATTCCTAATGAGAGGCTTTTCTCAATCATAGATGAACAAACTACTTCACAGGAGGCCTTCAGTATCGCTGATGATGTTTTGAGGCAGGCTGTTCAGTCCATATCTGATGTTATAACAACTGCCGGTGAGATTAATGTTGATTTTGCTGATGTGCGCTCGATTATGACAAGAGCAGGAGAGGCATTAATGGGTATTGGGGAAAGTAAAGGTCCTGATAGAGCTATGTCTGCAGCGCGTTCGGCCATTACCAGTCCGCTGCTTGAAAATGTCGCTATTAACGGGGCTAAGGGTTTACTGGTCAATATTACCGGGAATAGAGAAGTGACCTTGTACGAAGTAAAAGAGGCGATGTCATTAATACATGCCTCCGCATCTCCAGATGCGCATGTGTTTTACGGGCAGTCAATTGATGAATCGCTGGAAGATTTTATGAAAATTACAGTAATTGCTACTGGTTTTCCTCCACAGAAGCCGGCTCGTTTCATCCCTAAAGTAAGAAAAAAGATATGGCAGTATGAGGATAGTTTTAGTAATCAAATTGACGAATCTGTTGAATTGGAAGAAAAGGTAAAAGTGGCAGGCAGCCTATCAGATGCGGATCTTAGGAAACCTGCTTATTTACGGATGAGATGCAAAAAATTAAAGTAAATTATTTTAAAAAATATTTGAAAAACATATTAAGTTAAGCTCTGAGAGATCTCGAGGCCCAGAACCGCGGTTGAATGCGGTTCTGGGCCTGAAGAATTAAGATTTAATTATTTAAGAATCTAATCATAATAGTTTTTCAATTTAGGAGAAGTTTTTAGTAATATAACAACATTTGTTAGGGGGTTGCAGGATGATAGAGATTACAGATTTACTCAGATTGTTGGTTCAAAAGAACGCTTCAGATCTTCATATTCGTTCTGGTTGTGTTCCAGTGATTCGCGTTGATGGTAAACTATTTTCGGTAAAGATGGATAAAGTATCTCCAAGTGATGCGGAATCTATAGCTATGTCGGTAATGAACGATAAGCAAAAGGAAGATTTTGCAAATCGTTTGGAATGCGATTTATCAATGGGTGTCCCAAATATAGGAAGATTTAGGTTGAATATATACCGCCAAAGAGGCTCTATTAATATGGCGCTTCGAATAGTTCCAACTGTTATTCCCGGGTTTGATGAGTTGAGACTCCCAAGCGCAATAAAGACGCTCTCAGAGAACGCTCGAGGTTTAATTTTAGTAACCGGTCCTACCGGTTGCGGAAAATCCACAACATTATCTTCTATGATAGATTACATAAATTCAACCAGATCATGTCATATAATAACTATTGAAGATCCGATCGAATTTTTGCATAAAGACAAAAAATCGATTGTGAGCCAAAGAGAGCTTGGGATTGATACTCTGGATTATCCTGAGGCGTTGAAACACGTTGTGCGTCAAGATCCGGATGTTATTCTTGTAGGTGAGATGAGGGATTTAGCGACAATGGCGGCTGCTATAACAGCCGCGCAAACAGGGCATCTGGTTTTATCAACAGTGCATACAATTGACACAGTGCAAACAATCAGCAGGATTGTGGATCTATTTCCTCCTCATCAGCAGAATCAGATAAGATATATGCTTGCTGATACGCTGAAAGGCGTTGTATCTCAAAGATTGATGCCTCATGAATCAGGAAAGGGAAGGGTCGCGGCTATTGAGGTTTTGGTATGTACGGCAATTGTTCGAAAGATGATAGAAGAAAATACGTTAGGCGAGATATCGAATATTATTAAACAGGGCGCGTATTACGGCATGCAGACTTTTAACCAAGCGCTTGTTAAACTGTATAACGAGAAACTTGTAACGCTGGAGGATGCGTTAAATACAGCGTCAAATCCTGAAGAACTTATGCTGACCGTTAGAGGCATTGAATCAGGTACTGATGCGGGTAATATGTTTGATCATACATGAGTGATGTAAAGAATGGTTTTTTTAATTTTGAAAATTTCAATATACCAGCGGATGTGTGTGTCGGCATGAGCAGCGCAGGCCTGGGCGATGCTTGCGATAGAAAAAGCCTTGAAAGAATCCTGCAAAAATTGCGCATATCAATAAAGAATACTGTGCGTGCCGGGCAGGTTCATGGGAATAGAATTGAGTTAGCAACAACTGTTGATGTGTTGCTGTCCGAAACAGACGGATTATTAACAGTTAAAAAAAATATTTGTTTATTGATATTTACAGCTGATTGTCTGCCTGTATTTATATTTGAGAATGAGTCTGGATTAACTGGTCTGCTTCATTGTGGATGGAAGGGGCTTTCAAAAGGGATACTGACAGATTCATTGCCGAAAAAGTTAGAGCAGCTTAACATCAATTTGTCTAAGGCGACAGTAATTCTTGGGGCGGCTATCGGGAAATGCTGCTATGAAGTAAAGCCGGATTTCTGGAGGTCATTTCCTGAATGCGCAACGAGCAGCCATTTTGATTTAATCAGCTTTGTGAAAAATAATCTTTTGCAATTAGGAATAAAAAAAGAAAATATCTATTCTCTGGATCATTGTACAGGCTGCGACAATGACAGTGCTTTTAGTTACAGAAAAAGAAAAACCGATCAGAGAATGGTTTCGTTTATCATGAGAAAAGAATTATAAATAGTATGAGGTGAATAGAATGATTACAAAGGTAAGAAAAGAGATAGATAAAGTTGACAAAAAAATAATAAAACTGCTTAATCAAAGAGCAAAGATTGCCATGAAGATCGGAAAAATAAAGAAGCTTCTTCAAAACAATTATTATATGCCCGAAAGAGAAAAAGAGGTTTTGCTGAATATAGAAAAGTTATCTTCTGGGCCCTTAAGTCCGGAAAGCTTGAAAGATATTTACTTAGAGGTGCTTAATGGCTGCCGGCAGATACAGAAGGTATTGAAAATCGCATATTTTGGTCCTGAAGCGACATATACTCATCAGGCAGCGATAAAGAATTTCGGAAGAAGAGCGGATTATGTAAATTGTAACGGTATAGCTGATGTCTTTGAGGAAGTTGAAAAGTCCGGAGCTGATTACGGCGTGGTGCCTATAGAGAATTCTACCGAGGGAATGGTTTATCATACGCTTGATATGTTTAAGGATAGCGATTTGCGCATTGTAATGGAGATTAATATGCCTATTCATCATTATCTTTTAAGCAAGCAGGATTCAATTAAAAAACTAAAAAAAATGTACTACCATCCACAGGCTTACGGACAGTGTTCAGGGTGGATAAAAAAGAATCTGCAAAATATTGAGATGTGTGAATCAAGCTCTACAGCTGATGCCGCCAGGCAGTGCTCAAAAAATATTTCTGCGTGCGCAATTGCATCAAAAGTTGCGGCTATACTTTACGGATTAAACATACTTGAGGGGCCTATTGAAGATTATAAACAGAATGTAACCAGATTCTTGGTGATTGGTAAACAGATCCCGGGATGTTCAGGCAATGATAAAACATCTGTTATGTTCTCTATAAAAGATAGGGTTGGAGCTCTGCATGATATGCTGGTCCCTTTCAAGAAGCATAGTATAAACTTAACCAAAATAGAATCGCGTCCGACAAAAATTAAAGCCTGGAATTATATTTTTTATGTAGATTTCTTAGGTCATATTTGTGAAGCGAGAGTTCAAAAAGCTTTGCGCTTATTAGAAACTAAGTGCAGTTTTTTGAAAATACTTGGTTCTTATCCTAGAGGAGAATAATCAGAATTAGCGAATGTTATGGAAAGTATTGATGCGAAAAGAATGATGCGGCCTTGTGTTAAGTATTTTGAGCCTTATATACCCGGGAAACCTATATCAGAAGTAAAAAAGAGGTTTGGATTAAAGAAGATCATTAAACTGGCTTCTAATGAAAATCCGTTAGGCCCCTCAAAAAAAATCTTTTCTGCTGTAAATAAAATCTTAAAAGACCTTTATCTATATCCCGTTGGTAATTCACAGGATTTGCGGCAGATGCTGGCTAAAAAGTATGGATTAAGCCTTGATGAAATTATTGTAGGGTCTGGGACGGATGAGCTTATTGAGATCATAGGAAAGACTTTTCTAAATCCCGAAGATGAGATAGTGGTTTCAAAGCACGCGTTTATAAGATATAGGATGACGGGACAGTTGATGAATTGCAAGATTCGAGAGATTCCTATGAGGAACTTTACGCATGATTTGGATAATATGCTTAAAGCGGTAAATAATAAAACGAAAATAGTCTTTATCGCAAATCCAAATAATCCCACGGGTACTTTTGTAAACAAAAAAGAAATTAATATATTTTTATCCAGACTTCCGAAAAAAGTAATTGTCTGTCTGGATGAGGCATACTATGAATATGCGTGCGTTAGCAAAAATTATCCTGACGGTATCGCGCTGTATAAGAGCCGTGGCGCAAATTTAATTGTATTGAGAACTTTCTCTAAGATTTATGCTCTGGCGGGACTGAGGGTTGGATATGCGGTATCTCGTCCGGATATAATTGATGGGTTAGATAGAATAAGGCCTCCGTTTAACGTTAACACCGTTGCTCAAATTGCGGCAAAGATTAGTTTAGAGGATTTGCAGCAGATTAAGCAAGGACAAAATCTTGTACGCGCGCAAAAATCAAGGTTATATAATTGTCTTGATTCTATAGGGGTGCGATACATACCTTCTGCGGCTAATTTTGTATTAATGAATTCAAAATCTTTGGGATATAGCGGTAAAGAATTGTTCAATTTGTTATTAAAAAGGGGAATTATTATTAGAGAGATGAGTGAGTATGAACTTCCTGATTGGGTAAGGATTACCGTATCAAAATCCAATGAGATGAATATTTTATTTAATGCGCTTAAGAATATTGGGAAAATTAAGAAATAAAGGAGCCATATGTGTTTTTAACATTGAAAAAGGAAGCAACGAAGAGTGATATTGATAAAGTAGTAAAAAAGGTTAAGGAATTAGGTTTTACACCTCATTTATCTAAGGGAGCTGAGGTTACTGTGATAGGTGTTATTGGAGAGAACGCAATTGTTACCCGTGAGATATTCGAGTCATTTGAAACAGTTATATCGGTTACCCCAATATCAAGGCCGTTTAAGCTTGTAAGCAGAGAGTTCAAAAAGGAGAATACAGAGATTACTGTCCCATGCGGTGAAGGGAAGATGGTTATTGGCGGTAAAGGGGTTGCCGTGATCGCCGGGCCCTGCTCTGTAGAAACTAAGGACAGGCTTATAAAAATAGCTCAAACAATTAAAGAGTCGGGAGCTTGTATGTTAAGGGGCGGCGCATTCAAACCGAGGACATCACCTTACGCTTTTCAGGGATTAGGGGAAAGGGGCCTTAAATATTTAGCAGATTCGCGCAAATTAACTAACCTTCCGATAGTGACAGAGGTAATGAATATAAATCAGATTAAATTAGTAGAAAAATATACGGATATAATGCAAATCGGAGCGCGAAATGTTCAAAATTTTGACCTTCTTAAAGAAGCCGGAAAGGTGAAAAAACCGATACTGTTAAAGAGGGGCCTTTCTACCACGGTAAAAGAACTATTGATGTCAGCTGAATATATACTAGCAAATGGTAATTACAATGTAATCCTTTGCGAGAGGGGCATAAGGACATTTGAGGATTCAACCAGATTTACACTGGATTTAAATGCTGTGCCGGTTATGAAGAAGTTATCGCATCTGCCTGTTTTTGTAGATCCGAGCCACGGGGTTGGTGTCAGAGAATTCGTACCCGCCATGGCAAAAGCGGCGGTTGCCGCGGGGGCTGACGGGCTTTTAATTGAGGTTCATCCAGTGCCGGAAGAAGCTTTTTCAGATGGCGCCCAATCGCTGTTGCCGGATCAATTCAAGCAGATGATGGTAGAAATAGAGCCATTGATAAAATTACTTGGCAGGGAGTTAATAAAAGTTGACTAATCAAACTGTTTCTATAGGTATTTATGGCGTTGGTTTAATAGGCGGATCTTTGGGTAAGGCCCTTAAAGCATACAATAAATCTGTCGGTTACAAAAAATATCGCGTATTTGGCATTGGGCGGAATATTAACAGATTAAAAAAAGCAAAAAAATTGGGTGCGGTTGATTATTACACAACGGATCCATTTGAAGTAATCTCAAGATTAGATGTGCTGGTGCTTGCTATGAGGGTTGATTTAATACCAAAATTTGCAGAAAGATTGGTTGATGGATTAGGTCCCGGTGCGGTTATCACTGATGTGGGAAGCGTAAAAAAGATTATAACAGAAAAAATTGTTAAACTTTTATCCAAAAAGAAAAAAGGAAATTATTTTGTACCGGGGCATCCGATTGCCGGATCAGAGAAGACAGGCGTGCAGAATGCAGATAAGGATTTGTTCAGGAATGCTTATTGCGTGTTAATCAAAAGGAAAGATATCCCTAAGGATAAATTTAATATTATAAAAGAGATGTGGAAAAATACAGGAGCAAATGTTATTAATATGGATCCTAAGGATCATGATACAAGCCTTGCTTTAACAAGCCATTTACCGCATCTGCTTGCTATGGGGCTTTTGCTTCTAGTAAGGGATGAAAAAGAAAGAAATAAACAAGTAAAAATTCTTTCTGCCGGCAGTTTTAGAGACCTTACAAGGATATCTGATAGTGATCCGGACAGCTGGGATAGTATTTTCAGTTTAAATAAGAGTGAACTTATCAAGATTATCTCGCTATACACATCATATCTCAATAAAGTGAAGGGCTTTTTATCAAAGGGCAAATCTGTTAAATCATTGTTTGAACAGGCAAAGAGTTTTAGGGAAAAATGTTTCAGTTTAAGAGATTAAAAGATCAGGTCCAGATTTCTGGGATTAATAGGGTATCTGGACAGATAAATATTGACAGTGATAAATCTATAAGTCATAGAGCGATAATATTTTCATCCCTGGCAAATGGCAAGGGTATAATAAAAAATTGTTTATATAGCGACGATGTAAAATCTACCATACACTGCTTGCGCATGCTGGGAATAAATATTTATAGGGATGGTAAAAAGCTTATTGTAAATGGCAAGGGTAAACACGGGTTTAAGAAGCCCGATAGAGTTCTTGATGCCGGCAATTCAGGAACCACTATGAGACTTTTAAGCGGAGTTTTAGCCGGTCAAAGGTTTAACTCTTCTGTAAAAGGTGACGCCTCTCTATCAAGAAGGCCGATGGCGAGGATTACTGTTCCGTTATGCTCTATGGGCGCTGTTGTAAACGGCAGAATTGAAAAGGGAAATGTTTATCCTCCTTTGATTATTAAGGGAAAATTTCCTTTAAAAGGGATATACTGGAAATCTAAAATCGCGAGCGCTCAGGTTAAATCTGCCATTCTCTTAGCTGGATTGTTTTGCAAGGGATTAGTTATATATGATGAGCCATTTAAGAGCAGGGATCACACGGAAAGGATGATGATTTATTTTGGAATCCCGGTAAAGATTGAAAATACAAGAATAATTTTAGAAGAAAGCAAAAAATTTAATGCAAAAAGGATTACAGTTCCCGGAGATATCTCTTCTGCGGCATATTATTTAGCGTTGTCAATATTGCTTGAAAATTCCTCGGTTGCAATTAAAAATGTTGGATTAAATCCAACCAGGATAGGATTTCTTAAAGTTTTGGAAAAGATGGGCGCTAAAATAAAATATGGTGTGACTAAAAGCGTTAATAATGAGCCTGTTGGATTTATTGAAGCAAAGTCCTCAAATTTAAAGGCAATAAACATAGGCGCCGATATTATCCCTGAAATCGTTGATGAGATTCCGTTGATAGCGCTGTTGGCTACGCAGGCTCAAGGAAAAACATTAATTGCTGGCGCCGGAGAACTGCGTGTGAAAGAATCTGATAGGTTAAGAAGCATAACCGTTGAACTCAAAAAAATGGGCGCGAACATTCAGGAGATGAGCGATGGACTCATTATAAACGGGCCGACTAAATTAATAGCTTCAAATTTTGAAAGTTATGACGATCACAGAATAGCTATGACGCTCGCGATCGGCAGTCTGGTATTGCCAGGGAATAGCACAATCAATGGTTTCTCTGCGGTAAAAATATCTAGCCCAAATTTCTGGCAAATATTGCAGAAGTTATGTGCTAGCGCTGATGCGTAAAAAATGGATATTAGAAGGCTTGGAAAAAGAATATTATATTTATCTGGATATTATTTATTCAGATTAGCTGTGTTTTTGTTTTGGAGAAGAGAGACAATCGGCGCGGAAAACGTTCCTCTTAATGGCCCTGTAATCATTGCTTCAAATCATATATCTCTGGCAGATCCTCCTATAATAGGTTGTTCGGTAAGAAGAGAGCTGCATTTCGCGGCTAAGAAAGAGCTGTTTGAAATACCTTTTTTTGGCTGGTTGATTACCCAGGTAAACGCTATACGCGTTAACCGCGGTTCAACCGATTTCAAGGCCGTCAGGGAGATTCTAACCGTTTTGGAAAACGGCGGAGGAATGATCATTTTTCCAGAGGGAACCAGACATAAACCTGGAAAATTGGGCAAGCCCAAACAGGGTGTTGGATTCATGGCTAGGCAGAGTAAGGCAAGCATTGTTCCTACGCTTATTATGGGATCTGATAAAATTAAGAGATTTAAAAAGATTCGAATTTATTTTTCAAAACCCATAACTTTTGAGAACATTCAGAAAGCTGAATTAAGTGATAAAGAAATTACCGATAGAGTTATGGAAGAAATAGAGCAGATGTACAAGAAATATAGATTAGATTAGTATGCAGAGTGTATTCGAATATAAGGTAAATTAAATAAAAAGGAGTCAGTTAAATGGATGAAAATATTAGAATGGAAGATATTCTTGCGGAAGAGGAGCAAAATCTAAAGTCCAGACCTCAAAGAGGCGCTATAAATGAATTAGAAATCGTTGGTTTTACTGAAGATTCTGTTCTTGTAGATGTTGGAAGGAAATCTGAGGGGATTATCCCAAAATTGGAGTTTCCTCAAGAGATTTTGAATAATTTGCAGTTAGGCAGCAAAATATCGGTTTTTGTTTATTCAACAGTGACGGATTCTAACTTTCCCAGGATATCATTCAAAAAGGCACTTGAAATTGGCAAATGGAATGTTATACTAGAGAAGAAGGCTAATAATGAGACAATTAAAGGTAGAATAGAGAAACATATCAAGGGTGGGCTTATTGTTGATTTGAACGGCCTAGAAGCATTTTTACCTGCAAGTCAGATTGACATTAGACCGGTAAGCGATGTTAAAAGCTGGGTTGGCAGGGATCTGGACTTCTATATAATTGAAGCTGTCAGAAACAAGAATAATATTGTAATATCGCGCAGAAAAATTCTTGAAGAAGAGAGAGATAAAGTAAGGGAAAAGGTCTTTAATAATCTGAATATTGGTGATGTTATTACTGGAAGAGTAACAAGAGTTTCTAAATTTGGGGCTTTTGTAGATATTAACGGGTTTGAGGGATTACTGCACGAAAAAGAGTTAAGCTGGGACAAAAATGTGAGGTTTAAGGGAAATATTGAGATAGACCAGGAGCTTGAACTTAAGGTAATTGGCCTTAATAAAGAGGAAGGCAAGATTTTCTTATCCAGGAGGGCCTTACTGCCTCATCCTTGGGATGGGATAGAAGAACGTTTCCCGGTTGGAAGCACTATCGAAGGTGTTATAAGCTCTATAACCAATTTCGGTGCTTTTATCACTGTTGATAAAGGGGTTGAGGGTTTAGCTCATACAAGTGAGTTTTCCTGGCGGGATAAAAACCTAAATATAAGCAAACGATATAAAACCGGTGATTCAATTAGAGCCAAGGTTATTACTATAGATCGTGGCAAAGAAAAAATTGGACTCTCAATAAAGCGTTTAGAAGAAAATCCATGGGAGAAGGCAAAAGAATCATATAAACCCGGTACGAGACTTACAGGAAAGGTGTCGCATATGGTTCCTTTTGGCGCCTTCGTTGATTTGGAGATTGGTGTTGAGGGATTGATACATGTGTCAGATATTGATTGGGTAAGGAAGATTAAGCACCCAAAGGAAGTTTTAACTTTGGGGAAGTCAGTTGAAGTAGCAGTAATTGGGGTAAATGTAGAAGAAGAAAAAATTTCATTGAGCTTAAAAGAGCTTAAGGAGAATCCGTTTAAGAAGTATAAAACTGGTGTCGTGGTAAACGGCACAGTAAAAAAGATCATGAATTACGGTGCATTTGTAAATCTTGAGACCGGCATTGATGCCTTTTTGCATATTTCTGAAATATATTTTGAAACTGATGATCCAAAGAGCAGATTAAAGCATCCAAAAGATGCAATACATGAAAAACAGCAAATTACAGCAAAGATTATAGCTGTAAATACCAATGAGAGGACAATTGACCTCTCAATGAAAAAGTACGAGAAAGACATTCAGAAACAGGAAATGAACAAGTATCTTAATAACAATGAACGTCCTACTTTGGGTGATTTGCTGGGGCAAAACACCACGGATGATTAATAAAATTTTTCTCAATGCAAAGAAAAATTACAGCCTATCTAATATTAATATAAATTCTAAATACCTAACTCTGATTATTATTTCAGTTTCATTATTATCATTCAAACCTTTAGAGTCTGCTTTAATGCATAGCGTAAGGGTTGAGGATTTTAAATGGAAGCTTACATCCACAGAGCATTTTGACATCTACTACTACGACAAATCGAAACCAATACTTCAACGGGTAGCTGAAGTTTTAGAGGATACGTATAAAGAAGTTGGTGAAGTATATAATTACTTTCCTAAAGCCAAAACCCCATTTATTATATATTCCAATCATAATGAATTTGAGCAAACAAATATTGCCGATGTAGGTGAGGGGACCGGAGGATTAACTGAGGCATTTAAGAACCGCTTTACTATTTTTAATGATGGATCGGAATTTTGGCTAAATCAGGTTATTAAGCATGAATATACCCATGTAATACAATTTAATCTGCTTTATGGCGGATTTTGGAAATCCGCAAGGCTGCTAAAGTCATTTTTCTATCCTTTGTGGATCATGGAAGGGGCTGCAGAATATAGTACATTTGATATGGATAAAACGGTTAGAGATATGTATCTAAGGGATGCTGTTACAAGTAAGGGATTAATACCTGTTGTACATCTTCATAATTTTAATCATCTGAAACCGCACCAGATAACTCTTGCTTATAAACAGAGTCAATCGATTATAGATTTTATAGTAGATGAATATGGACGTGAGAAGATTAAATACATATTACCTATCGCTAAAAACAAGTTTGATGCTAGTGGAACTCTATCTGAGCTGGTTGGGCAAGATGTATTTACATTTAATTGGCGCTTTATGGAGTATATGGACGAGAAGTACCTCCCGTACTTGAATCAACTGCATGAACCGGCATTCTACGGAAATCCTGTAAGCAAGAAAAGCGCTCTGCCTGAATTTAATACAAGCCCTGTGTTTTTTCCTGACGGTAAGAGGATAGCATTTGTCACGGATAAGAAGGGGTATAACGCGATATATATTACGGATTTAGATACTCTTGAAACAGAGTATGTGCTGGGCAGTGATTTTGACAAGATAGAACGTATTTATAGCGAGGAACATGCATTAGATATAAGTCCCGACGGCAACTGGTTATTATTTGCAGGAGAAAATAAACAGAGGAGCTATATATACAAGTACAACCTTAAAAGAAAGAAACTAAGAAAACTTAAGTTTAAGCTTGATGAAGTGAAATCCCCTGCATATTCGCCTGACGGGGAGAGAATTGTGTTTGTGGGGATGAAGGACTCGATTACTGATATTTATATGTCAGACATTAAGGGACATAAAATTAAACAACTAACAGATGATACTTTTCTCGATTCTTATCCAGTTTTTGCGGATTCAGGCCATATTATATATTCATCCGAGAGTGATAATCAAACCAATGGCTGCAACAATTTCCAAAAAGATTTGTATAAATTAAACATTTTAAATCAGAAGGCTGAACGTTTAACTTTTTTGCAGCAAGATGAGATAAATCCTGAGGTGTCCCCAGACGGGGAAAAGCTTTACTTCATAAACAATCAAGATTTTATTTACAATATCTACCGTTCAGACATAAACGGCAATAATGTTGAAAAATTAACTGAGATTATCGGCGGTAATTTTAATCCTGCAATCTCTCCAGACGGGAAAATTATAGCATTTTCTTCTTATAGAGGCGGGGAAAAACATATTTATATAGGGTCGTTGGAAAAATATGCTGTTGTAAAGACAGCTTCAGGTAAAGAAGAATATTCTCAAGATGAGCTTCCTATAAAGTATGAAAAAGAAGCGTATAATGATATAGATTTAATTAGACGCAGCGGCAGCAAGTATCGTTTTAAGGCCTCAACCGATTTAATGTTCCCTATTTTGTTCTATTCCTCTTTAGACGGATTCTTCGGATCTCTTTATTATCAAGCATCTGAATATTTAGGCAATCATCAGATTCAAGCAGCGGCAACTTATGGTTCTGATGATGATATATTGGATTACAATTTCATATACTCATATTTGAGATTCAGGCCGAGCATAATCGTCGGAGCGGGCGGTGAGAACTACTACAGGGATCTGGACCGTAAAGATAAAAGGTTGGAGCATGCTCAGTTTATTGCAATGGAGTACCCATTCAGCAGGATCAACAGTTTAATAATTCAGGGAACTACATTATACCGAAAAGAAAGGTATAAAGATGAGAATAACTACTCAATTCATGATAGAGAGAATGTTATTTCGGCAAACCTCAACAGGGATACGACAACCGGAAAGTATCTACTTTTAACCTCGGGCCATAGATTAAGGTTTACTTATGAGTTTTCTGATTATGACAGCCTAAATTCAGATTATAAGTATAAGAACCATATAATAGAAGCTGCGAAATTGTTTCCTACAGGCCCTCAATCTGTTATAACAACAAGGCTTATGGGCGGGGTAAGCTACGGTCCCAATCAGGGTGTGTTTCGATTGGGCGGGATAGATCGCGTTAAGGGATACTCGAGAAATTCAGATCAGTATAAATTCAGCCGGATGGTGATAGCTAATTTTAAATGGGAGTTCCCTATAGCTAGGGATTGGAATTATTATATGTGGTATTTTTTTCCGGACTTATTTTTTAAGAGTCTTAATTTGGCCATATTTACAGATGTAGGCTATGGATGGGAGAAACACAGCGAAATTAAAAACATAGAATCAAATGAAGTTATGAACTCAGCAGGATTAGGCCTGCATTTTTACACATTCGTTTTACAAACCTTTCAGCTGAACCTCAATTTTGATTGGGTAAAAAGAACGGATATCAAAGGCTCAATTTTCTATTTCACCCTAGGCCCCAGCTTTTAGAGTTAAATTACGAAGAACAATTCTTGATTGCTTAATCTTATTTATTTTAGTTGTTTCTATTAGAAGGATGTTTAATTATAAGTATTGTAAAATATTTTGGAAGCAAAATGATGGAGGCTACTCAAAAAGTTGGCACTAAAAAATTTAAAATATTGTTGATAAATCTAATTGAAATATGTATATTAAGAATAAGCTAAGCAATTGCAATAATATAATACATTAGAATGGTTCGGAAACAAGAATGATGGGAAAAGTCATTAGCAGTGTGGTTATAATGCTTTTTTTATTGAATACTTCGTCGCTTTCTGAAGGATACGATGAGAAAAGCTTGTACGAAACTTCTCTGCCTAAATTGATGGTAAAATTCATTTTCAATACATATATAAAATACATTTCTCCCGCTGACAGTTCTCGGTGCGCTTATTATCCTACCTGTTCAAAATATAGCCAACTCTCAATAAAACAGTGCGGTATGTTGCGCGGGACAATCATGTCGTTTGACAGAATACAAAGGTGTCATTACTGCGCTTTTTATGGAAACTACCCTATAGAACATGGCCGACTTATTGATTTAGTGGAGGATAATAACTTTTGGTAAAAAAAGTATTGGGGATAATTTTATTACTTGTGATTAGCACTTCATTATATGCAAAAGAATCAGAAGCGACATTGGCATTTGCTGATTATTTATATAAGAAATCTGAATTTTCAAGAGCAGTAACTGAATATTACCGTGTTATTTACTCCTATCCTTTTATAAATAAAGGTGGCTTGGTTTCACTGAAGCTTGCTATGGCATATGCTTCAATGAAAGAGTTCGGGAAAGCAGAAGGAATACTTAATGAGATTTTGGAGGGATCGTTGTTGGCTAGTGTAAAGTATGCAACATATATTGCACTTGCCAAATGTTATTATCATGAAAAGCGGTATTCATTGGCTATAGAAGAAGCTTCGAATGCATTTAATGAAGGTGCAGATGGTTCGCTGGCTGTGAGCGCAAAGTCGCTTATTACTTGGAGTTATCTTTCCCAAAATTGTTGGCTAGATGCAGCTCAATTTCAAGAAGAGCATGGGGCGACAGAAGTTATGGTGCAGAATATTAGAGAAGGGAGTATGCTCCCTAAGAAATCTCCTAGAATAGCCGGATGGCTTTCCTTTTTGTTGCCGGGCGCTGGTCAGGTTTATGCAGGACGTTGGGGGGATGGGATAGTATCGTTTCTTATTAATGCAGCATTCGGTTTTGCCATATATGATAGTTTTAGGAATGATAATAAGGCTGCCGGTTGGGTTTTTTCCGTTTTTGAGCTTGGATGGTATTCAGGAAATATATATACTGGCATTGGTTCAGCACATCGGACCAACAAGGTGCGTACTGAGAGATACTTTGAGTTTTTGGAGGAAACGGGTTTAGAATCCCCGAACATGACATATGAACTTCCTTAAAATATATTTTAAAATAACGTTTTTAATTTCAATGTTTTGCGGATCTGCCATTGCACAATCTACTATGGATTTTTACAAAAGAGCTGATGAGCTTTCTTCAACAGGATGTTATAGTGAATCCATTCAGTATTATGAGAAAGCGATTGAACAAAACCAGGATGCGAAGATATATAACGATCTTGGTTTTGCATTCTTTAAGATCGGTGAATTTTCTAAAGCTGAGGAGTCTTTTTTGAAATCGATATCGCTCGATTCTCATTCAGCGAGAGCCTATAATAATTTAGGGACACTCTATTATGCATGCCACGATTGGGATAAGGCTGAAGTAGCTTTTCTAAAGGCACTTGAAGTGAATCCTGAATATAGCAAAGCAAAACTGAACCTCGTTTCTGTATATTACAGAAAGGGCCGCTTCATTAAAGCATATCGTGAATACAGAAAAGTGAAGAGGGAGTGTCCGGATGTGGTTCAAGCGCGGACAGAAATATCCAGACCTCAAAAGGATGTCGATTTTATTAAAGCTCAGAAAGCTTCATTCAATTTTGATAATGAAAAATTAAATATCAGCAGCGCAAAAATTGTGAATGATAAGCTAGATGCACAAGAAATAGTAAAGAAAGCTCGTGAAAGAACAAAAGCCATTAAATCGCTATCCGGAAGAATTGTTAAAATGGTTATTAATGGGGCATCAAGTTTGAATTCTGAAATAAAATTTGTATACCGCGATCCGAATTGCTACCGTCTTGAAACACTGGAGCCAACTAATGCAACTCTGATGAGCGATGGAAAAGATTCGTGGTTTTATTCTCCCAATGTCAAATCAGCAAAAAAGCTCGATGATATTCATAAATACATATCAGATTATTTGCCTTTGTTTCCGCTTCGCAATATACCTGGGGATTTTGTCCTAGAGCGGTTAGGGGATTACGATGGTTGTTATATTATTGAAATGAAACCTTCTAGGAAAAGTAAATTTCTTTCGAAGATGCTTGTAAAAATAACAAAAGATAACTATATAGTGAAAGCTGTTGAAATCTTTGATGATAATAATGATTTAGTATCACAAACAAAATATAACAAGTTTAAGGAGATTGATGATAGATATATACCGATTGAAATTGTTGCTCGTTTGCAAGTGGAAGCAAATTATATAGAAGAGAATTTAACATTAAGCAGGCTGACTTTAGATGAGCTTTATGAAGATAGTTTGTTTGAATATCGACCTCGCTAATATTATATTTATTTGCAAATGATGAGTTTTTTAATACAATGAATTTTAAGTAGAAAGGAGGTGATTTATGAAAAGATACATAGTAGTTTGCGTTTCTGTTGTTCTCTTTCTGGGCAGTATTGGAAGTCCTGTTATTTTGGCTGCTGAAGGAGGAATAAAACCGATGTTCGGAAGTTGCTGTATAGGCCCTCGTATTGGGTTAGAGATGAACGAAAATATTGAAATAAAAACAATCGAATGGGTGCGTTTTGCCGTAAATATTGTCGCAGCACCTATCGGGAGCTGTATATCTGGTATTTATCAAGGTTCGGATAACGGCTTTGGTGGTTTTCTGGCAAGCTGTTGTATAGGCCCTCGTGTTGGTGAACAGTTGGATCAGAGAAAAATACGTGCACTTGAATGGTTGTATCTGGTCCCAATTGTAAATATCGTTCCTTGGATTATGATAGGCATAGAGGCTTATAACGGTAAAACAATGACTGAGATTGGAGCAGCTGAAGGATTAGCGAAATAGTACAAGAGTAAGATGTTTTTTTAGTTAATGGAGGATTGGGAGTACTTTTATGATAAAGTACTCCCTCCTCCTTTTATAATTGTATTGTTTTGCTTGAGCGAATATTTATTATATGAAAATAATAGTAGCTAAGACAGCTGGTTTTTGTTGGGGTGTTAAAAGAGCGGTTACAATGGTTATGGATGCAAAAAAGGCAACAGCTAAAAAAGTCTATACCTACGGACCGTTAATACATAATTCACTCGTAATTGAAGATCTCAAGAACAAAGGAATTGATATCTATTGCGACGGAGATGCGGTTGAGAAATCAAGTTCTCTTGTTGTAAGGGCGCATGGTATACCTCCTCAGAAAGAGAATGAGTTGGAAAACTTAGGTTTTCAGCTTATCAATGCGACATGTCACCATGTTATAAGGGCACAAGAGGAAGTGAAGCGGTATTCCCAGCAGGGATATACGGTAATTATTGCAGGTGATAGGAATCATGCTGAGACAGTGGGGTTGCTGGGTTTTGTAACTACAAATGCTTATGTGGTGCAAAATATAGAAGATATTGAAAAAGTTAAAGCAAAAGAGCCAGCTGTTTTTTTAGCACAGACTACATTTAATTCATTACTGTTTGATCGCATGAAAGAAGTACTGCGTAAAAAGTTTACAAATATTGCGGTCGTTAATACAATTTGTGCTGCAACGAACCAAAGGCAAGAAGAACTGCTCGAAATTGCAAAAGAAGCCCAAGCACTTGTCATAATTGGGGATAAATCAAGCGCAAACACAAAACGGTTAGTCGCCATAGCTCAAAGTACGAAAAAACCAGTATATTTCATACAAACTGCAGAAGATTTGAATTCTGATGACCTTAAGCGGTATAAAATAGTTGGGATTACTGCGGGTGCGTCTACTCCTAACTGGGTTTCAAACGCTGTAGTAGAAAAATTGCAAACCGAGTGACGTTTATAGGAATATAGGGACATACATTGATCTACGGATTTGCATGCCATAAGAAATTCAATTTCAAAAATAAATTAAAAAGAGCTTACCGAAAAAATATAAATGTGAAGCGCGTTCACAATGCCGTTTCTAGTTATTGACAAGATTGTCCTTTTTTTGACAGAATATACGAAAGATCTGCTGAAAATAAAGGAGAACAGGTGAGCAAAAAAGATAAAAAGGACAGAAGCAAGGAAAAGCAGGAAAAGAAAGATATCAAGATCATAGGTATTTCCAAAAGGGGAAAGCGCACAATAGGTATTGGTATAGGAGTTTTAATTTTAGGATTTATTATTTTAACCCAGACTGACCCGGCAGGTCAGAATTGGGCCAGCCACCTTTCACCATTCTTAATTATTGGCGGGTATGTTATAATAGGCATTGGAATAGTGTTACCTGATAAAATACCTTCTACTCAAACAAACCCAGCTTCAGAGAATAAATGAGCTCTGTTTTAGTATTAATTCTAGCCTTAGTAATATTCACATTAGCGTATAGATTTTATGGTCGTTTCTTAAGCAAAGTATTTGATATTGATCCTGAAGAACCAACACCAGCACATGAAAAGCATGATGGTATAGATTTTGTTGCATCCAGACATTGGTTGATGCTTTTTGGACATCATTTCTCTTCGATTTCAGGCGCAGGGCCTATAATTGGACCCGTGTTAGCTTGTGTGTTTTGGGGATGGGGGCCAACCTTTTTGTGGATATTAGTAGGTTCAGTGCTGGTAGGGGGGGTACATGATTTTGGATCTCTGGTAATTAGCATTAAAAGCAAAGGTAATTCGATCGCGGCAGTATCTGAATCAATTATTAGTAAAAGAGCCAAGATTCTTTTTTCAATATTTGTTTGGCTCGCATTAATATTAGTAATTGCGATATTTTTACTGCTTGCTTCAAAAACTTACGTTGATCAACCGAAAGTTGTAATTCCATCTTTTGGTTTGATATTTATCGCTCTAGGAGTTGGCTATTTCCTTTACTATCTTAAAAGAAACCAGGTAATCATTACTATTGTAGGACTTCTTTTGTTCTTGCTTTTAATTTTTATAGGTAATCTACTTCCGTTAAGTGTTTCAAACCCATTATTCTGGATGGTTCTGTTGATAATATACTGTTATATTGCATCTATTACACCTGTCCAAATACTGCTTCAACCGCGTGATTATTTATCTGCATTTTTGCTGTTTATAGGGATCATGTTTGGGATAATTGGTATAGTAGTTACAAATGCCTCTTTTTCAATCCCTATGGTGGTTGAGATGGGATCAGAAAAAGGCGGGTTTATCTGGCCGATGTTGTTTGTAACGGTTGCCTGCGGAGCCGTTTCGGGCTTTCATTCAGTAGTTGCTTCAGGGACTACCTCAAAACAGATATCAAATCAAAGGGATGCGGTAAAGATAGGATACGGTGGAATGCTGGTAGAAGGGGTGCTTGCGGTAATTGCTCTGATTGCTGTTGGTGCAGGAGTAAGCAATGTAGTTAATATCAAAAATGTAGTTAATGCTGTGAATATTGATCCCATAGAGCTGTTCAGTAAGGGTTATGGTTATTTGACTAAAAGTTTCTTGGGTGGGTATGGATCTGTATTTGCTGCAACTTTACTTAACGTATTTATACTTACTACATTAGACAGCGCAACCAGGATAACAAGATATATCAGTGAAGAACTTTTCAATATAAAAAATAGATATTTATCTACCTTTGTAGTTATTTTGTTTAGTGCGGGACTTGCATACAGCGGTCAAGCCGTAGAAATATGGCCAGTATTCGGTGCGTCCAACCAGCTGGTGGCAGCGCTGGCCTTAATTGTTGTATCTGCTTGGGTTTTAAGTAAAGGAAAGAATGCATGGTATATTATAATACCTACAGTTTTTATGTTATTTACGACTATAGGAGCATTGGTTATCCAAATGTTGAAGTTTTTTAATGAGGGGAATGTTAAACTCCTTGTAATAATAATAGCTCTTATTCTGCTGGCAATTTTTCTGCTTATTGAAGCTGCACAGGTAATAAGGAAATTAAAGAGGGTGTAATATGCCTTGCATAGTATGTTCTAAAGAAGGGAAAACGGTTAGCTGCAGGATAGATGCTACTGTCTGCGCAAAATGCTGCTTTTCAATATCTTCGGGTGATCCAAATTTCTTAAAAGCTATTAAAGAAATTAAGAAGCTCATGAAGGATGAGGTGTTAGCTTTTTGTAATGGCTGTTCTAATTATTCAAAGTGATTACCCATTCCCTTTTATAATAAGATGAATAAATCTATTGGTGTTATTTCTGACACGCATATATCAAATTCTAAAGAACATATTAATCCTGAAGTGTTCACAATACTGAATGGTGTATCGGCAATTTTTCACTCTGGCGATATCACACATGATTCTGTTCTTCAGGATTTGGAAACGATAGCTCCGGTTTATGCTGTAGGGGGGAATATGGATCCGCCGGATATTCAACAGGCGCTGCCAAAAAGCCTCACGGTAGAGTTATTTGGCAAGATATTTGGTATAATACATGGGTGGGGAAGCCATTATGGGCTGATTGACAAAGTAAAATCCCATTTTCATGGCCAAAAATTGGATTGTATTGTGTTTGGACACAGCCATGAAGCGACAATTCATAGAGAAGATAATATACTATTCTTTAATCCCGGTTCGTTGAGAAATCCCAAAGGATTTCGGACTTTAGGCATACTTGAACTCACCAGAAAAGCAATAAATCCAAAGATAATAAAATTTTAATAAAAGTGAAAAACCTATCTTACTGAATATCTAATCGCAATACATTCAATATCCATATTGGAAGCAAATAAATCGTGAAAAACGCATAAGACCATTTTATTCCAGTTAAACTGTCAATACTGACAGCAACGTCCCCCAAGCCAGAAAGGCAAATTCAAGCGTACATTGGTTAGAGATTATAGCATCCGTTCTAATGGAGTACCGGCAGGAACCGCTGTCTTTGTTGTCGATAAGCCTGTTGACGAAGATGCAGGGAAGTATACTGAATGAAATCACTCAAAAAGCTGGTTATCGGTTAAATTTCAGGTAGTCTGCAGCGGCTCTACTTCCGCAAAGCATACTGAACATAAGTTGAAGGGATTCGTCCATCAAATAATCTTAAATTACTTCTTAACCTTCTATACTTATAAATTCGTGAAATTATGGGTAAATTGATTAAAACTATAAACTATTTTCGACGACAAACCTCCAAATTTGCGATTTTAGGGGTGTATTTTAAAATTCTAATGGTTTGGTATCCCCAGGACATCGATTTTAACTTGTTTTTTAGAGATTAATTTGGTTTTTATAAAAATTTAAGATTCAACTCGAAATCGAATTTTACTAAATTCAAAATAATAGATATTTATTTAAGTTTGGTAATTATATGATAATTTTTATTTTAAGCTCCAATTAAAAATTAAAATATCATTTATGTTAAAATGATAATCAACTTATTTTGAATCTTATAGAAAATGGTAAAATATGGACAATTTATTGAGTGCTAATAATAATATGTTAATGTGATACATAAGAGAGTACATTATTAGTGTTGTATAACAATGATAATATGCATATTGTTAATATATTACATTATGCATAATGAAAATGAAATAATTTTGTTAACTTAACATAATATAGCTTATCGGAACTAGAATTTGGCAGAATTTGTAAGAAATTTGACATTTAATATCACAAATAAATAGATTAAAATGAATTGATTTTTTATTAAATCATAATACTTTTGAAATTTTGTGTAATGGTTAATGAAAAAATTACTCGAGGGAAGTTCTATCGTTGATTAGATTTTTTTTGGTCAAGAATATCCAAATATTCTTTTACTTTTACTATGGGAATGTCTTCGAAAATTCTTAAATCGAGAAGATGCTTGTCACCTGAAATAATATAATCAGCTCGTACCTCCAAAGCACACGCTAATACTTTATTATCATCGGGGTCTTCTTTAATTACATCCAGTTCAAGCACATCAGTTAGCACAATCGCATCTTTTTCTATTGAGGAAATAGCTAGGTTTATATCTTCACTGGTAAGTTTGTACTTGTCTTTTATGTGTGGATATTGCAATACTCTTTGTATTTCTTTCAACATCTGCTCAGATATAATTATTAAAAAAGCATTTTCACGCCATAGCTGTATTAGACGTGCAGGTACGCTGTCTTTTTTTATCAGACTACTTACAAAAATATTTATGTCAATAACAACCTTAAACACGCTTTTTCCTAACAGCTATAATCGCTTTACTAATATCTTTGTCCACTTCCTCGCTTGGTATGTTTGGTGCTTTAGCACGAATTTGGTCAAATATTTTGAACCGTTCTTCTCGTTCCTGAATAAGTCGAGTATATTCTTCCGCACTTAAAATCACAATCATAGGAATTCCAGATTTTTCAACGATAACTCTTTCCCCTGTTTTAAATGATCGTTTCATAATATCCCCAAGATGTGTTCGCGCTTCCACTGCTGGTACTGTTCTTATTGATGCCATAACATTCTCCTTATTAATCAGTGTTAATCACAATTGATTAGTCCTAATTAATTGTACACCAATTACTATCATTTGTCAAGGGTAAAAATTGTTAAAAATTGCTAAAATTTGTTAAAGTTTTGGTAAAATATTATAAAAAACGGAATCAAGATTTATAAAATTTACTGATAAATAGCAATAATATAGAATAATTTAGAAATAGAAGTATTATAATAAGAATGGGTATTTGTATTAGAATTTAACTTCTGTTTCAAGCATAATTCTTGTAGCTCTTGAGCCTACTATTTGGGTGGCATCACCCGGGAAAAAGAGTGCTATAGAGGCTTTAAAGTTTAGATATGAAGAATATAAGTAATTACCTCCGAAATCAAGCTCATTCCCGAGATTCTTGGCCCCTCCTGAAGGAGCTTCTTTGGCCTTATAAAGGAGGTAGTTAACATATAAATTACTTTTCACCCAAGGGGCAATACTCCCGCCAAAACCGATTATTTGAAGGCCTGAGTAGCCCGGATTAAGGCCCTGAAAGACATCATAAAGGGTTGCCGCATAGAAATCACCGTATCCTACCCTCTCAAGCCCGTCAAACTTATGGCCGAGTCCGGGTTCAAAAGACTCTATTTTATCCGGAGTGCCTGCGTTATCCCCATCCCCTTCTCCGTATGTAGCCTTTATCTCTAACCGCCCGAGTCTATCGCTGTATCCGAAATACCCGCCTTCAAAAAGATAAGCCATAGAGTCATAATTTGGATCCACAAGATCCGGATCAATTAATTCAGCGTTTCCCTTTTGCAATACTACTTCGCCGGAGTAAAAGGCACCTTCCATTTTCCCCTCAACAAGAAGATCAATAAAATATTTTTTCGAATAACTGGCGGGATTAACGCCCACAATAGTTCCCGAGGACTTATCTTTTTCAAAAAACAGGCCCAATTGCCATGTATTAACAGTTCCCGGCAGTATCGTCACCAATCCGTGAATATCGTAATCTCCCTCTTTAGCCTGGCTCTCTGAGATCTTGGCAGTAAATAGCTCGCTTGTTAAGTTTTTCCAGGGATAACTGTATTTCAATTTAATACCTGTAAATCCGAGATTATCGTCTGAGACTATCAAACCTTGTCCGTATTTAAAGGGCTGTTTACCGACGGAAAGGTCTAAAGGCAGTGAAAACACATCTTTCAAAGTAAAATAGATATTTTCTATCCACGGATTAAAATCAGCATCAGGATACCTGCTGGTTGGTGTTGTTCCTGCGGCTATTCCTACAGCCTGTATTCTTGTTATAATTTCGAAATTATCCAGGGGGCTGCCTATTAAATATATGCGTAAACGATGGCTGTAAAAATTGGAACTATCTCCGGTGCTCTCCACATAATCCAGGTTGGAATACGATAAACCCCTTAGCCTGTATTCACTGCCTAAATCAAGCGAAGATGCGTTTGATAGAGAGTAAAAACAGATTAATAGAGCTGATACTAAAAAACTTCGAGTTCTAAATTTAGCAATACTGAATAAACCAGATAAGTAATACATATTATACTTATATTAAACTATACTAATAAAGTCAAGTAGAGATCAAGGGCGAATTGCCTCACATTAAATGTTACCGAGGCATGGTAAAAAAACATATCGTTGACTCATAAATAATGTTACCCTAAGATTTACACTAAAGGGGGTAATATTATGGGCCCAAAATCAAAAAAAGATTATCTAGAAGCCAT
>JBDROU010000079.1:0-66777 GCA_043809745.1 bacterium | reverse complement strand
ATTTTGTATAATCATGCTATCACCTCGTTGGTGAAAAATGGTCTGACTTTTCAATAAAAATATTATATCATTTTTCGACGGCCAGCGAGGTGTTTTTTTATTTCCAATTGCTTTTATGTATTGTTAACCGATTTTCTGGGAAAAAAGCCTTCCTTGACAAAATAGGTTTTATCTACTAGCATTACCATATAATATGGTCAATAGACCATATAAAATGGTCAACTGAACAAATAATATGATCATGAGGTGAATAAATGTTAGAACCTATTCTAGGCAATAAAGTAGTGGAAAAAGTATTGTTTTATATTCTAAATTATGGTGATGGCTATGCGAGGGGAATAGCCAGAACTTTTGATATTCCTTTCAATGGTGTTCAGCAGCAAATAAAACGTCTGGAAAAAGGTGGTGTTATAGCCGGTCAAAATAAAGGGAATGTTAGATTATATAAGTTTAATCCCAGTTATCCCTTTTTGAAACCACTAAAGGAGCTGTTACAGGAAGCACTTGATGTTTTGCCTGATACGGAAATTGAAAAGTATTATCGTATGCGTACCAGGCCCAGAAGAAAAGGAAAGCCATTATGAGTATAGACTGGAAAAAATTAACTCTAAAGGAGTTAGCATTTGTAGTTAGTGATAAACTTGAAAGCAAAGGGATATATGCAGTCCTTGTTGGAGGGGCGTATATCAACTTTATCATTTAGCTGGTTTATCGTCCATTGAGGATTATTTGGCTTCTCGACAGAAGAAATTGCTGGGTGAGAGACGGGATTTCCCCACTCCCCCGGCCACTCTCGTGGCCTCCTCCGAGGGCCTGCCGCCTTCACTGACGCTCGTTTGCAATAAGGCAAACTCGCTTTTCCCGCCCCTGGCCGGCGTTCAGGTTGCCTGTCCTGCGCTACTAGCAGTACAATTAATCGAAGGAGCTTCAAATCCCTTCTACTCATATCGGGAACATACTAATGTAATAATATCTGCTAATAAATGGCAAATTGATTTAGTGGGGTCGCTGGGGGGACCAAGTTAGAATCTGTTTAATGGAGTTATTTTCTTTCAAAAACTGTTAATTAGTGCTGATAAATCAATAATTTACAAATACTTTACAAGGAGAACCAGGTTTTTCATGGTATAATTATTATATGTTACATCGAACGGGCATACAGGGCATTTTGCTGTTTATTTTAATCTTGCTCTCTCCTGTGTGCGCATATGTATTGGCTCCTCCGTTGCAGGTTGAAACCGGAGATACTTCTCTCACCAATAACCTTAGATCAACTCAAGGAGAATTATCCAATGTTTTACTGAATATGCTTGAAGGCATACAGAATAGGGATGATGTTGGTTTTCTGAGTCAGAAAATAGACGATATTCTACGTGCTGCATTGTTACAAAAAGAGGTCAGCGGCATCGGCATACATTTTATTGCTGAATGGCATGTTGGTGAAGTGAGATCAAAAGGCTTTTTGAGAGCTAATGAATGGGGAAAGTTTTGGGCATTTCATTTTCCAAAAATAAAATTACACTCTATTTCTCGGGGTGAGCATGCTGTAATCTTCCGGGATTCGGATCTGTTGGTCCCCTTACAGTTCAACCCTTTTGGTGAGATAGAAATCTTGTCTCGTAAGAATGAGAGCATGATTATGTTGGAGAAATGTTTTGGTAATGATGTGCTTGACCTTACGTTCCCAGAAAAACTTAAGGTTGACATTGAGAGACGGGAACAGAAATTGAAGCTTGAGCGATTTTCACTAATGGGATTATCATATGATCTATGGAAATGCCTCACATTTGTAGATGCTATTGTTGGCACAGACGAAACAGAAAGTTTGGTTCTCAGGTGTCTGGAATATGAAAATGATCAGTTGGAGTTATCAGCAACGATAAAAACAGTTGAGCCTGATCGCAGAATCAATTTAGTGCCTACAATCGAGCCAATGCAAAAACGAATACCCCTTTTCCTCTCAAGAGTTTTACATAGGCTTCCCTTCATAAGCATGTAAAAATCTATTTCGAAGAGCAAAATAGCTGGGTGAGAGACGGGATTTGAACCCGCGACCCCCAGGGCCACAACCTGATGCTCTGACCAGCTGAGCTACTCCCACCACTATTTAACTTGGCATAATACAAAAAGAAATTATGTTGTGCGGCATTTATTTTATATTATATAATACATAAAATCAATTCTAATTAATTATAAATATATTTTACTTTTTTAGTCAGCACAGCAACGAGATGGAGGGATGGGTGAGCGGTTGATACCGGCGGTCTTGAAAACCGTTTTCCGCTTCTGGCGGAACGCAGGTTCGAATCCTGCTCCCTCCGAAATTCAGAAAATAACATAAACTTTCAAATTTACAAAAATTATTTATCATAATCATTTTTAGGAGTCCTGAGCCTGTCGAACGGGCTCCCTCCAATTATTTTTAGAAAATCTTGAACTGTCCGCACTGCATAAATGCTTTACAAATTATACGCTTTTCCTCATCGTACTGCTAAAACTTTTTTATATGCTTTAAGAGCACTTTTTTCTTTATCTTTTATTTCCAGCATAATATCATAATCGAATTTTTTAGTTTTTTTAAGAAAAACGGAGAAATCACTTATATCAATTCGTTCGGTATGTTGCCCTTTTATACCACCTGTTTTTTTACTGCTGTAATCAACCATTAAAATACCATCATTTTTATTCCATGTTTTAGATGCGGATTCCAAAGCTGTTTCCATTGATTCGCCATTATTAAGAATCTGATGATGAAAAGCATCGAATAAAACAGGTATTCCAATAATATTGTGAATAAAAAGACAATCTTTCAGTGAATATAATTTGTCATCATTCTCGATCACTAATCTTTTTTTTACTGAAGATTTAAGTTTATGCCACTGCTGAATGAATCGCTCAATACTTGCTGGTTTGTCACCGTATACCCCTCCTACATGCAGTTGAATTTTAGCGGTTTGATCGAGGTTCATAAGATCTAACATATCTGCATGATATTCTAGTTCTTTGATGCTTCTTTCAACAATTCTCATATCCTTTGCATTTAACACATTAAACTGATCCGGGTGCATTGAAATACGGAAACTATTCCCTTTTATAAATCTCCCAATATTCTTAAATTCTTCCGCGAAATATTTTTGCCAGTTAACATTACACACCGGATGTGAAGCAAAAGGCACTATTTCGGAAGATACCCTAAAAAAAAGAAGGTTATGAAGCACATTGTATTTTAATATATCCATCAAACATGAAAGATTATGCTTTATTGTTTCAATCAAGCGCTCATTAGAATAAGACGCTAATCTGAACGTTTTACTTGAGGTGCAAGAAAGACTTCGATTTATACAAGGATATCCTATTTTCATTCTTTAAAAGTTACTTACATGCACTTTCTATAAATTTTTATCCGAATAATTATAGCAAATTTTATAGCTCTAAAAAATCAATTAAGCTCTATTTTTAACCTGATACCTTTTGCGCATCGAGTGAAAAAATATCCCAAACGGTCGGATGGCTTAATGGATTCTCTAGGATAGCAAACTTTATTGATTAATCCATGTGGATTTATTACAATTAAGCAGATTCCCAATAATACGGAGGTACATTTGTTAAATTTTAAACCCCGCATTTCAATCATCGGTGCTGGAAATGTAGGCATCAAATATGCATATGCCCTAGCTATCCGCGGCATAACCCGTCAAATTATTATTGTTGATAATAATAAAAAAAGGGCTGAAGGCGAAGTCATGGATTTATCACATGGCGCTCCCTATTTCGCTCCAGTTGAAATTATCGCAGGAGATTTAGAGGATATAACCGGCTCAGATCTGGTTGTTATTACTGCCGGCGCAAAGCAGTTGCCCGGTCAATCAAGGACTTCTTTAGTAAAAGAAAATGCCGCTATTTTTAGGAAATTAATTCCTGATATTGTAAAATATGCTCCACAAGCGATACTGCTTGTTGTT
This sequence comes from bacterium, assembly GCA_043809745.1. Lineage (GTDB taxonomy): Bacteria > Elusimicrobiota > JBDRMW01 > JBDRMW01 > JBDROU01 > JBDROU01. The sequence continues at coordinate 62,815 of JBDROU010000079.1, read as the reverse complement.
ACCAATCCTGTAGATATCCTTTCCTACGCTGCTTACAAATTTTCCGGGAAACCTTCACATGAAGTAATTGGTTCAGGCACAGTGCTTGATTCTGCCAGGCTCAGGTTTCTTATGGCTCAGCACTGTAATATAGACCCTCACAATATTCACGCATATATATTGGGTGAACACGGTGACACCGAATTTCCTGTATGGAGCAAAGCAATGATTGGCGGTGTGCTCCTGAACGATTACTGCATGTTTTGTAAAAAATATAATATATGCGAACATGATGCAAGACTCAACAACATATTTACAGAAGTTCGTGATTCTGCATATAAAATAATCGAGCTAAAGGGTGAAACATCGTATGGCATCGGACTAGCTATGGCAACCATTACCCGGGCTATATTAAAAGATGAACATGCGGTGCTTCCTGTTTCTTCATTAGTAAACGGGTACTTGGGATTTACCGACATCTATATTGGCCTGCCCGCAGTGGTCCACAAAAATGGAATTAGAGAGGTAATCCATATCGATCTTTCGGAATCCGAGAAAAAAGCTTTTATTAAATCAGCAATAACTGTACAATCATTAATCAAAGAATGCGCTTTATAAGGAGGCGGTATGTTAATAATTTATGCTCACCCAAATAAAGACGGCCATTGCGGCTGTTTCCTGAAAAATATAGAGGTATATTTTAAAGAAAAAAATATATCCTATGAACTGATCGATCTTTATTTGCATTCGTTTAATCCGGTTTTGAAACATGAAGAACATTACACTTCCGGCCATTATGATGTAAATGTCGATGTAAAAGAGATGCAAGAAAAAATTAAAAATACTGACAAATTGATCTTTATTTACCCTACATGGTGGCAGAATATGCCCGCAATCCTAAAAGGTTTTATCGATAGAGTATTTATCCCAAAATTTGCGTTTCTGTATGAAGGTAGTATTCCTAAAGGCCTCTTAAAGGGAAAGAAAGCGGTACTGTTTACTAGTACCGGCGCGCCAAGGATATTTACAAAAATTATTGCCGCTGACAGGAGCGTTAAAGTGCTCAAAAAAGATGTGCTCTGGTTTTGCGGAGTCCAGTCTAAGGCATTTATAGCTGATAAAGCCAGCAAGTTGACCGATCAGCAGGAAACCAAAATAAAAAAACTGGTTGAGAAAGGTATTAAATATCTGTTGGAGTGTTAATTGGGGTCGAGTCTCGACTTGACTACATGTTTAAGTAAAGTAATAAAGACAACATAATATTAGTCAACTGTTGAGGCCTGACCCTATTACTATTTTGAATTTAAGACAAGTCTGAGTCTCTTAAAGTTAGTATTTTGAATAAAACTCCCTTCATGACTTGCTCGCACAAGATCTAACAGCTGACCAAATGTAATACGCGGTTTCGTTTCCAGGAATATTTTAGTAAGCTCGCCTGAAAGATTCAATGTATGCAGAATCCATCTGTTGTCCTGCGCAATTTGCACTTTGAGCCCAAAACAAATAAAATTATTAATTACATGAGAGATATACTTCCTTATTGCGGCGTTCAGAATCACATTAGAGGAAGGCATCGACTCTATATATATCCCTTTTTCAATAATTTTTTTCATGATTCTGTATTGAACAAGCAAAACCTCCTGGACATGCTTTTTCGGCAAGTTCAAATTAAAAGGAGATATCCCAAGCGCAGTCGCATGACCGATTCGGTCTACCAATCCTGTATCTATCTCCCGCTCCAAACGCACTAACGCATCCAGTATTGTTTCATCCTCCCCCCACACTTCTCCTGAATGTACAGTAATGCTAAGCCCGGATTCTTTAGCTAATCGCATAGCAGGGATGTGAGTCCAGCTTACAAATCCTGCTTCATTTCCTACGGTATCTATGCCAAGCATATAGTTCTCCAGACCATCCTTTTGCAACGATTTTTTCAAATCAATAATTGACCGCATCTGTTTTAATACTTCATTTCTTGTTTTAAAAAGAATCAAAAACATCTCCTTACGTTTATCTGCATCATCATACCATTCCAAATCACGGGTCATCTCCTTTAATACTTTAATCTCATTATCCCCGATCATCTGTTCTATCTGTCCCATACTCAAAGTTTGAGAATACAATTTAATTTCATTAATCCTCAGTTCACCTAAAAGAGCATGCGGTTCTTTTCTAATGCATAAAATAACACCGGTTTTCAATTTTTGATCTGTAAACTCCCTTGCTTCATTCAATCCAAGAATTACACTGCGGACGGTATCTTCAACACCTATTGAAGAACCCGGCCGATTGCCTGCGCCTGTTCTTAGCTCAAATTTCCTAACGTTATCATTTTCAAAAGCCCCCAACGCATTCATCTTTGCGCTTATATAATTCGCATACGTAGACTGGCGCAAAAGAATTTCGCCAACTGAAAGTTGCGAGAGATATTGAGCCATGCGCTTTGCGCTCGAATCCTCTTCGCGCGGCCGGTATTCAATGTAATCAGTTTTAAGCGATATAAGCGCGCGTTCATACGCCTGATTATCAGCTCTGAAAAGCCTGCACAGGGCGGTTTCATAAACCGCATCATCCACCTCAATACGGTCATTCTCTAAAATATTGCGGATTCCTCCAAAAAATTTGTAATCTTTGGACACCAACTCAAGTCCAAAAACCTTCGCAAATGCCACATCAATATCAATCTGGCTCATTCTTTTCAGATCATTTTCTGAATTAAGGTTATTGTTTCTTAAAAACTCTCTCCTCGCAACAGGATATTTCCAATACAACTTAAAAGCCAGCTCAGGTGTGATTGAACCTGACAGGTGTATATGAACTTCTGCTTTGCTAATACGCTTCATTAACTCGGCCATACCTCTTGCAAATTCACTCTTATGATACAGATAATCATTTTTTACATAGTATTGGTATTCTTCCTGCAAAAGAGCGCTTAGAGAACGCATAGTAAGCTCCGGCATTCCTGAAGCTTCCTCTGCAAACCATTCAAGATAGCGGATAACATCCAGCAGCAACCGGTTCGAAGACAGGGTGTGCAGCTGATATGGACTCTGCTTATTTAGCGCCAGCAAAGAAACTTTTGTGATTATCTCCGGGTTCACCATTTTATGGGCATTAAATATTAGTTCATCACGAATAGCAGCTTCATCTATATATTCAAAATAATCTCCAAGCTTGAAGTCCAGCTTATCATCAATCAAGAACCGGATTTGAGTCAGTATACGGTGGCGGAATATGCGCGTAATTCGTTGCTGAAAAGCAACATCTTTAGAGTTTTTATCAACAAAATCCATAAATGCGAAATTTAAGTTTAGCCAGGCAAGGTCGGAAACACTGCGATCAGAACTCCTGCGAAGATGCTCATACCTCTCGTAAACAAATTTCCCGCTTGCGCGAATTCCGATATTTTCTAATAACTCCCGAATGTCAGGCATCCGATCTTCCTGAAAAATTCTGTCAACCCATCCGTACGAGTGAACATAACTTATAAGATCAACAAGCTGTTCGAGCATATCTCTAACTGCCGTGTAGTCTTCCTTAACAATTAATGTCTCAATTAAATCAAATAAACTTACAAGCTTTGCTCTTACAATAACAGTCTCATAAACTTTCACACCCTCGTTCGCTCTCAGCCTGACATTACGATAGATTTCGGAATATGCAAAATAATCTTCGTAAAATGAAAACTTTTGAATATCTTCGCACGAAGCAGCAGAGCTTTCAGACACCTCCGGCGCAATAACCACCCATCCGGGATAGTCTTTAATATCATAATAAGTGAAAGTATCCGATGAGTCATCCCGTTCCAAAACAATAAATTGCTCAAGCTGTGATTTTGAAGGTATACCGAACGGAACTGTAAGCTCAGAGCTGTAAGGCGCAAGGGCATTAATACCAGAAACATTGAGCAATAATACCCCATATAAACATAATAAACAAAATATCTGCTTCATAGTTCTATTTTTTTCATACCTTTTTCTGCAAATATTTTTTCACTGAGTTAATAATAATAAATATATATTAAGATCAAGTAAAGCTTTTGTAAATTCTTCTATAAAAAATATGCCTAAATCTCTTTATCATTTTACACAAATTTTACTTGATGCTTAACATGAAAAGTGTATAATAAAAACAGGTTATTCAATATTTTATATGCAGCTTTTTTTATGAAAGCAAAAAATGTTTCTAAAAAAAATAATCTCTCTAATCATATTGCTCATATTCTTCATTCAAAATGAACTCCATGCTTATAAGCAGATTGCTCCTTTGGGAACAACCGAAATTATAAACCAGCCGTTGGTACCAATATCACCTGCCGAGCAACAGCAGGATACGCAGACGGTCACAAAGACCGGCCAAAAAGTTGTTTCAAGGCAAGAATTATTTGATTTATTTCGTAATCTGTTCAATTATAAACCGCCGCCGGCAAATAATCAAAAAAAGAATCATCCGCAGCTTATGTTAACAAGAAAAGAATTCACGGCTGTTTTGACCAAAGCGATTGCTTTAATGCATGTGCTTCCGGATCTTGCTTATACGGCAGTACTCTCAAGTATTACTCCTGAACAGAAAAAGACACAGCTGGCTTTGAGCAAAATTCTTTATGCATTAGCCGAATATTCAAACAAATATCCTCACAAATTTCATAATGAATTGCGCGCTAAAATGCTTGGTTATCTAAAAAAAGTTTCTATTGAATACAAACTGAAAATCAAGGAAAAAAATACTTTAAGAAATGCACTCATAAGCGTATTCAGCGCAGATGAACACATGATGAGGCGTCTTATGGAGAGAGCAAAAACCGGTTCAGCTCAGATTGCTGATATTCTAATTGAATATGAACAAAATTGCAGGGCATTCAATGAGTTCATACTAAACCATGGTTTTATTGTGCGCGCGACTATTGATGTAAAAATGGGTGTTTTGTACAGAGCATATAGCATCATTGATACAGTCGCTCTGCAGCTTAAAAGCGGCGTTACAAGAAATGTACTTGTAGCAGAGCGCTTAGACAACACAACAGAACCTGATTTTGAAGGTTTTACAGCAATGGGACGTTCTGTTATTATAAAAAGCAAAATTGAAAATATGGCAGAAGTGTTTCTGGATAAACATTTTTCGCACATACCGCAAAAGGAAAAAGCTAAGGCCAGAGAGCAGCTCATGATTATATTCAGGTTTGAAGTAGCCCTGCATGAACTCCAGCATACGTTGAACCATGAAGCAGGCTTTGTAAGTAACCCTTTTAAGAACGAACTTATTGCCAATCTTGCAACGATTTTGATATCACTGTTCCCAGAAATTGTTATTGAAAATTTGAGAGACATAGCATACACTTTCCAAAGAGACACGCTTTACAGGAAAGTTGCAGACACAATTCTGAATATTTTAGGAGAATCACAGGATATTAATGTTCAGCTTGGTCTTATAGAACAAGCGTTTAAGAAAGAAGCCGGCGAACTGCTGCTCAAAAGGCCGCCGTATCCGCAAGGTTTCAAGTATAAACCAAATATAAAAAAGAATACTTTCCGCAAAGATCCTTTTCAAGTTATTCGTGAAGAGTGTACATATATCAGGCAAGCGGGATCAAAGGGGCGAATCGGCACCCCATCATATTGGGAACAGGCATGCAAAAAGCATGGATTTCCTATAACAAGACATGATGAGGTGTTTGAATTAGCACAGCCGGGACTCAAGCAGGCATTAAGAGAATTATCCCAGCACAGAAATGTCAAGCGTGAAAGACTAGCCTATCTTATTGAATCCATGATGCATACCGCACAGAAACCGGCTGAAGCTATAGATGTGGTGAGATTTCAAATCATGTATATGCTTGAATACGGCGTTGATAGAGAAAAATTGCCTCAAATATTTAATCCGGGCTACTGGGAAGAAGTATCAGCATATTGGGGGATTTCTGTTATAAAGAGTAATCAGGTTTACAATCTTGTCAAACCAGGGATCGAAGCTTCGAGAAAATATCTTATGCTGAATGAACTCATCACAATAAAACAATTCACAGACATGATTGAAAACCACCTTCCAAAAGATAGTTCAAACAGAATAGAACAGGATCAAATCATTTCCGTACCGCTTTCCCGATCAGCAGGAGTTGCATCGTGGCCGGCCTACTTCAGAAACTCTCCGAACCAAAGTAATTAAACCCTCCGAACTCCGCAGATTCGTAAGGTTATTTCTAACCAAAACATTTGCAATAGATGTACTGATACCCGCGCACCCTTAAAATCCAGCATCTCCGGCTGAAGCACTTATGTTGCCACGCTTTTATGCCCGTAGTGTTTGTAAATATTTTTATATAAAATTTGACTTTTAAGCAATTGTATTTTAGAATATCTCCTAATACTAAAAAAATATGAAGATCCATAAATTAGACATTAGAATTCCTTATGCAGACGTAGACAAAATGGGCGTTGTTTACTATGCGAACTACCTCGTATATTTTGAACGCGGCAGAACAGAATATATAAGAGATTCCGGTTATGAATACAAGAAAATGGAAGATAAATTTAAGCTATTTCTGCCTGTAACCGAATCCCACGTTAGATATTTTGCGCCTTCCTACTATGATGATATAATTACAGTTGAAACCAGGATAGATGAAATAAAAAGGGTTTTTATTCGCTTCACTTACGAGATAAAGAATAAAGATAATAAGTTATTGGTAAGCGGCCACACAAATCATGTTTGCGTAAATGCTGATTGGAAACCCACCAGATTCCCCCCCGATCTATTCAATGAAAAGTAAGATATGCTAATTTTGCTCTAATTTTAGAATATCTCTACTGCTAATAAATTTTACATTTTCCACTTGACAAACAGCCATATTATATATAATATACTTCTTGAAAGTACTAATATTAGTATTTATAGGAAGTAATATGACTTTTTTAGAGTTTCACAGGGCACTTAAGGATTTTGTGGTATTCTCGCTGACAGATATACGTATTATTGACCCTGGATTCTATCGAACCAGACTTAATGAATGGCAGAATAAAGGATATATAAGAAAAGTTCTTAGAGGCTATTATATATTCACAGATGAAAAATTAGATGAATTTAGTCTTTTTATCATATCTAATAAAATATACAAACCGTCGTATATCTCTCTTCAGTCAGCCCTGTCTTACTATAATCTGATACCGGAAAGCGTTTATGCGGTCACGTCCATGAGCACTTTGCTAACACGCTCTTTTAAGACGCCTCTTGCTAATTTTAAGTATCATATGATAAAGTCAGAAATGTTTTTTGGTTATGATTTGATCAGCAGCAATAACACACACTTCCAAATTGCCTGCCCGGAAAAGGCTGTGCTGGATTATTTATATATTAATCCGACTATAAAAGACAAATATGATTTCTCCAAACTAAGAATAAACACAAACGAGTTCCAAAAACAGGTTAATCTCCAAAAACTAGATGTTTTGGCAGAGAAAATTGGGCAAAAGTCACTTTTAAGAAGAATCCTTGCTTTTAAGGAATATATCCAAAATGCTAGATCTTAAACAAATAGAAGCTTTTTATCCGGATCATCTAAAACCTTTCAAAAGAAATATAATGCGGGAGTATCTGCAATATAAAGTTTTGTCAGTGATATTTGATTCTAAATTTGGTCACAAGTTGGCGTTTATGGGCGGCACAGCACTACGCATTATATATGATCACAACAGATTCTCAGAAGATCTTGATTTTGACAATTTAGGATTAGACCGCTTTGAATTTGGACAGATGACAGACTTAATAAAGAGAAAGTTGGAACAGGAAGGATATATAGTGGAAATAAAAAATGTTTTTAAAGGAGCCTATAGATGTTATTTGAAGATAAACAAAGTATTATATGACTTGGGTTTATCCGGGTATAAGGAAGAAAAATTACTGATACAAATTGACACCGAACCACAAAATTTCAATTACGAACCTACTTTCATTATACTTAACAAGTTTGATGTGTTCTTAAGAATCCGCTTTGTGCCAATTGATATTTTGCTCTCACAAAAACTTTACGCGATATTGCACCGCAAACGAAGTCTGGGCAGGGATTTTTACGATACAGTATTTTTGTTCGGCAGAGCAAAGCCAAATTTTAAATATCTACAGCAAAAAATCTCTGTTAAAGATATAGCAAGCCTTAAGAAAAAAATGCTGCTAAAGTGCAAAACTCTAGATTTTAAGCGTTTAACAAAGGATGTGGAAGCATTTCTGTTTAATCCTGATGACATCAAAAAGATTCTATATTTTACTGATTTCATTAATGGCTTGCAGTAAAGCACAAATCATAATTTTTCTATTTTACCTATATATTTTAATAAGTTATGTACAAGTTCTGATTTTTTTTATATGATTAATTTGTAACCCATATAAACAAAGCAGTTTACTAAACAAGGAGGTGGAGAATGTCACTTATCTATTGGATAATCATTTTTCTTTTGTGCTATCTTGTTTTAGACAACTCGTTAGTGGCTTACAAAGATTTTAAACAAGACAAAAAGATCTGGAAGTTAGCGGTCCGCTTCGGAATGCTTATCGCTATTTTATTGATCATTATTAACATAACCGCCCGGGTATTTAATATTGGATTGGAAATACCGGAAATTTTATAAATAATTAGGAACCGCTTTTTTTATTTAAAGAATGCAACGAGGGTTGTTTTGTGCTTTGCCTTTGTTGATTAATCCAGACTATATTGGCTATTAAATAATAACATGCAAAAAAAAGAAGAAAATAAAATCGATCCTCACCTGAATAATCTTGTATTTTCGCTGTACAATTTTGCAAAATCAAAAATTAAATCACTCTCAAATAATAAGCAGGATATAGCCGCAATATTGCCTCTGGACATTTTAAGAATGCTAAAAAAGAAGATCGCCGAGAATTTAACTGACGATGAAGAAAAGCTTATTATATCACTTATTTCCGATCTTGATATTTCACTGAAAAAGTCTGAAAATAAATTAGAAACCATATCATCTCTAGACTCTCAACTTGAAGCACTTGAAAACTTAAAAAACGCACCTTATAAAATAACCAGCATTGTAGAGGAAGCTTATTCAACAGTAGATATCGGCAAGACTTCTGTACAAGTAATTCTTGGCGACATAACAAATCTTCCTGTAGAAGCAATCGTAAGTCCGGACACAACTGATCTTTGGATGGAGCAGGGCCTTGCTTCAATAATCAGGTTAAAGGGAGGAGAATCTATCAGAAGAGAAGCGCGCCTGGCAGGCTCTATCCGGGTAGGTGATGTTGTCTCCTCAACTGCTGGGGAGATGTCCCAAAAATATATATTTCATGCGGCAATCATGTTCCCGGAAAGAGAATCTAAAAAGGAAACAAACAGGAAATATATTCAAACAGCTTTATCAAACATTTTCAAGATTTCTGAAGAAAAACAAATAAAATCTATCGCAATACCTACTCTGGGCGTAGCAACTAATAAATTCCCTTACGATGCACTCGCAAAAACAATGATGCTATGCATTTTTGATTATCTCCTTAAAAAATCTGACACCTGTATAGATTTAATAATAATTTCTTTGTTTAATAAAGAAGCCTACGTTTATTTTGTTGAACAGCTCAAAATTGCTGCGGCGGCAAACACATTGACTATGAAATCTTCCAAACAACCTAAACAAATATAGAGCAGTTCTCCTAAAACATCTGCGAAAAGCAATATTAATTTTTAAGTTGAATTGAAAATACCTTGTGCTTAAGGCCTGTCCTTTTATATAATTTATATGTAAGCATATTGAGAAGAGCTGTAAAATAAATATGTCAGAAACTTCAGAAGATAAGAAAATTAATCCGTATTTAAATCATCTTGCTTTTCATCTTTACGACCTTGCAAAAGATAAAATAAAAGAAATCTCAGAGGATAAAAATAATCAAAATACCAAAGTGCTTCCGCTGGAAATACTAAAAATGGTTAATGAGAAGATGAGTAAAGATTTGACAGTTGAAGAAAAAGACCTTCTCGAATCCATAATCACTGACCTGGGAAACTCGCTCAAGAATACCGGGGGAGAATTAAAGCAGGTTTCAACCTTTGACGACGAATTCCTGTCAAATAGCGTTAACATAAGAAATGACACGAACCTATCTGACATTTTGGAAGACTCTTTTTGTACAGTTACACTGGACCGCACTTCAATTCAAATACTGCAAGGGGACTTAATAAGCCTCCCTGTTGAAGCAATAGTAAGCCCGGACACAACTGATCTGTGGATGGAACAGGGCCTTGCGTCAATTATAAGGGTAAAAGGCGGAGATTCAATAAGAAAGGAAGCAAGACAAACCGGATCAGAGATAAACATCTGTGACGTTGTAGCTACAAAAGCCGGTTATTTGCCTTTTAATTACATACTGCATGCCGCCATTATGCTCCCAGATAGAGAAATACAAAAGAAAACAACAAAAGCATATGTACAACAATCATTAACCAATATACTTAAGATTGCGGAAGAAAAAAGCATAAAAACTATTGCTATTCCTGCTTTAGGTGTCGCAACTGGAAAGTTTCCTTACGATGCTCTCGCAAAGACCATGTTTCAGCAGATATTCGATTATTTCATGCGGAAAACCAACTCATCTTTAGAATTGATTGTAATATCTTTATTCAACAACGAGGCTTTTGGTCATTTTCTTGAACAATTCAAAATATTAGCGGAATCAAACGTTTTAATCATAAAAAACTCAAATTTCTTCCGTAAAAAATAGTTTCTAACAGTTAACTGAAGACCATTTTTCAAAAATCGTATTATTACTGATAAGATTGTTGAATATACGATACTCGGCTCTTAGGGGGTTACATATTTGTGCGGATTTGCTGTTCGGCAATTATGGATTTGATATCAACTTTATTTGTCTTAGGTTTCGGTAAGGGTATGCTCATGCCGCCGCTGCCGTTTACCACTTGATCTATTCTTTCCCTTATCACTGATAACTGCGGTGCTTCCTGCGCGGTAATGAGTGTAAATAGCTGGGCGCATTGTTCCTTGAGTTTATTCATGTATTGAACAGATTGGCTTCCTTCAGCCATTTGAGTAAGAATTATTCCCAGCATCACTATGGAACTGAACTCTTTTTCCAGCATCAGCACATCAGTTTTAGTGTCAATCACCAATGCTTTACCCAACTGTTCAAATTCCTTATTGTCCGTTATGAGCACCTTTCTGCTGTCCCATTTTGCTTCTTTATCTATGACTTCTAACTTTACGTTATTGTCTATCCTTGAATCTTCACCCTGATTTATCGAATCTATCACTTCTTTAATACCTGGCGTTTCAGCTACGCTTTGGATAACATAGATTGTGTATGTGTCAAGATCGTTCCACTGTTCATGCTCAAATCCGAACGTTTTATTTATTTGAGTATTAATTTTCTTTTCAAGGCCGTTGGTTATTTTCTTTGCCAGTTTTTTATCAACTTTACTCGCATTCAGATACTTTTCCAGATCAGAAACTATTGCTTTTGCAAGCTGGTTCTTAATATCTCCTGTTCTTGTCTCATCATTGGTTAAACTCATAGGATCTGCATACACCATTTTGCCTTCCAGCATCCCTATCCTATCCATGAGATAATATCCCTTAACGTCTGCCACAGGCTCAGGTATGTATCCTCCCAGGTTCCACAAATCGGCAAGCAAGCGCATAACCTCATCGATTTTGAGCTGCACCTTTGCTTCCACTGACTTCTTACTGTTGATATCATTAAGAATCGCTTTACCGAGCGGCTGCTCAACACTTCTTACCCGCACCATCATGCGGTTCCCCTCTGTTTTCTGCTTCATATCCGGGACCCGGCCGCGCAACAAACGCTTGGATTCTTGAACCAGCTGAGCTGCTCGCGGTTGATTCACCGACTCAACAGTTATCCTGGTTTCTCCTTCCTTCCAGGCGGGCAGAGGCACGCTGATGCCCTTCGCGGCATCTTTGCTTTGATTATAAAGTTCGTTTATTTCATTGTCAGGCAGCGCGGCAATGTTTTTCGCCAGAAGTGAAAATTGTTTCTGCAGCCTTGTTCTGTTGCTGTTGTTAAAAGTACCGGTTTTTATTTCATTAAAATACTGAGTTAACGTTACGCCGAGCAAAATCAGCTGGCCGAATTTGCCAGTGAGTTGATTCTGATCATCACCCTCATCAACAAACAGCGTTTTGGCAAGCGATGCGTGCTCCTTGTTATTGGTGATCAGTATCCTCGATTCGTCGCGGCTGTCAATTTCATCATCACCGATCACATTTATTCTTATGCTCACACCGCCTCTGAGCTTCATTTTGTTCAGCGCCTGTATAAAGCTTCTCACAGGGGTCTGCTGAGCTATGTTTTCCAGTACATCTATACTATAAACATCATTCGTGGACGCGGACTCCAGCACAGCTTCTAATCCGGTTTCAAAATCATCCAAATTCTTTGAATCAACCAGCGCGGTATTCCATTTATTGACCGCAAACCGCGCCTTTACCGCTTCCTCCAGCTTTTTCTCTAACTTCTTAACAACCTTCTCATCCATCGGTTTAGGCAGATGTCTGGCAACATCGTTCAGCATCTTCTTGGCAAGTTTCGGCATAAGCTGCTGAGCTAACTTCGCGTCCTGCGTAAAGTTCAGCGGGTCTATATGAAGCAGTTCATCCTCAAGCGTACCGATGTTTATCATTATATCGTCAATGGATTGTGACACTTTCCCATTTGCATCCGCACCTTCAAAATGAGGCGCATACCCGCGCTCCCACAACTCATTGTAAAGCTCTACCGTCTGCACCAGCAGCTGTTCGATGCCTTCTATATCGTTTGCATCAGCCATGGCAATAATTGTTTCTTTAAGAAGCGTTACTTTCTTCATTCGCACGGTTAATTCATTCTTTGTCTCTTTTACTGCAGTCGGCGGGAGCACATCATTCCTGCCAGGTATGTGCTGCAACTCCCTTTCTGCAAACCGCCTTTTTGCATCATCTCTGAACTCATCACGCACCAGTTTCACTATTTCTTCATTATTACTCTTATCATCGCTTATTATCATATGCGCGGCAGCCAAAGGTTCCAGATTCTTACTTTCCACTCTGTACATATCGTCACCTAGCTGCTCATTCAAATACATAGCTATACCCAAACGGTTATTTCTCAGTAATGTTTCAAACTCATCTGTATATTTTTGTTTCAATTCTGAGGATTTTAAGCTTTCAATCAACCCAAATCCATAGTATATATAGCGCATCCTGTTAGCGGTATCTGTATCATGTTTATAGGATGTTTTAAGGAATTCCAGGAATTTTGTTTGATCCTTAAGCCTGCTTGCAATCGAAGGATCCAGTTTCAACAATAGCCTAATGGTTTCAAAACCGCTGCGGTTTAACTGTCTAAGCTCGTTTACTTTCTGCTGATAGTGCTCTTTGTATTCTTTATACCCGTCTAAGGACAACAACTTCCTGAACTCCCGGTTATGATGCGCGTACTGTAAAGCTACATCTGATTCGAAATATTTTTCATAATCTTGTATAATCTGCTCAGTTACAAAGAACTTATACATATATGCATCAGTCAGAAGGGCTTTTGAGCTGCTCCCCAGCAACTCTGCTTCTTCCTGTATATCATCAATAATCACGTTTATTTCGGCCAAGGCGCTTTCCACACTCATATTCTCCGCATGCCTTATAACCTCCAGCCTGGTTTCAAATGTTTTTGTCAACCGGGTTCTTATAGAAGGCATGGATTCAGAGATTTTTTCCTGCTCTATAATGGCCTCTATCCTATCGTCAACGGCCTTCGCGGCATTTAAGTGCGCCACAGACTCGCTCTTCTCCTTCACGGTAAGTTCTTTTCTGACAGATTCCAAGAGCGCTTTTTCTTCAGCCGGAGCGGCATTCAGCTTTTCTGACCAGGAATCCATCATGCCCAAAGTTTCTTCCAGGCTCTTCCCCTGATCTATATCGTTAACTGCAAGTTTGGCTAATATCGAAGATACTTTTTCTTTATCTCCTGCTTCAAGCAGTTCCAGATTGGCTTTATCAGCTGTGATACTCAGAACCGACTCCAGCTGGTTTCTCAATTGATTTGTGCCGCCTTCCTGTTTGCCGGCTGATACCGCAACAAATTTATCTTTAAGTGTATCAGCGTATTTGATTAGTTTTTTCATTACTCCAGCTCGTTCTGATTCATCATAATTCTGCGGGTTAAGTATCTCTGAAATATTGCCCTCAGCAAGATCATACAGCGTCCCTCCAACAGTGGAATCTACAAACTTTGAACCGCGTCCAGTAGTCCTGTAATAGGTTACATCTGCAGGCAGAGCATCAAATAACGCTCCGTCATACCCAAGCGCGGCAACCACCGCTTTTAGCCTGGTTTCATCGCCTGCCGCACCGGCGCGTTTCATTATACGCCAGAATTCGGAAAGTTTTACATTACTTCTTTCGGCCGGAGTCTCACCCATCTCGTAAAGCGCCCGGGCTACACTAACCGCATCCGCAGCTGAAATTTCGTCTACTTTCTCACCGAATTCTTCTCCCATCCACTCCACGACCTCAGCAAAACTCTTGCGGTCACCACTATCATTCTTCGGGAGATGATACGTACCATTGTTTTTGTCTATAAGAATTAACGCATCGGCAAGTGTAAGCGGTGAACCCGCAGTACGAGTGGTCGAGAATCTGTTGCTTTCATCTACCATATCTTTGAGCGCTTTTACGGTTATAGGAACTTTCTTCGACTTAGCCTGTGCGATGCGCGTCTGAAGAACAATTAAAGATCCATCTTCATCCAAAACCTCAGCATATTTCTCAATATCCTTATTTATATTGCCCGTTATGGCGGTCTTTATGTCCGCTTTTTTCTGAAGTTCAGCGGTATGTTTACGGTATTCGGCAACAAGGGTTTCCAGCGATGCCACAGAATCATAAAGCGATCTCATCTCCGTTAACTCTTTTCGCTCAGGTTCGGTTATCTTAGCGTTGGGATTTTCTGCTCTCATCTGAAGACGCGCTTTTATGTCCCAATAACGGTTGCTTTTCTTAATCTGCCTGACAGCGTATTCGGGATCATTGGTAGTTGTGCCAAATCCTTTATTCAGTTTCTCTAAAGCCTTACCAAGCTTTTGTTCAACCTGCGCGATGGCGGCGCGCGCGGTATCAATTTCTGTGCTCAGTTTCTGCAGTTCATCCGCTTTTTTCTGCGACAGCAGCCGATCCTGCAAGCGTAATATTTTTCTCTTCTTGAATACATTCGCGTTCAACAGCGCCTGCGCCTCTTTCTCTGTTGTTCCCGGCTGCAGAACCCTTGCTACAGTATCATTTCTGCTGTTGCTGAATATGAAGGCTTTTGTAAGATCAATCTTCCTTATCTGTTTATACAATCTGTTGATCAGATTATGCTTGCTCTTCAGCTTGCCGAAAATCTTGTTCAGGTCAATCTTTTGAGCTGCAGCATAGAGCATGCTTCTGGAAGTAATATTTCCGCTGAAGCTTCCATTTTTATTATATGATTCAAAGGCTCCTGCGGTAACCTGCGTCAAAGCGGCATTTTCGCTCTCTGAACGAAGCCGTATTGAAAGATCTTTAAGTCTATCGAATGACATCAGCGGATTAAGCCTTACAATCCAGGAGAATGTCTTCTGACGGTGTTTTTCATTATCAAGCTTCTCAAGCTCGAATTGAGCCACAGAAGTGTTTTGAATCGAGCGTTCAATCCTCTTAATATTGAAAGCTTGTATCGCTGTCCTTATTGCCAGTCCTATTTTTCTTAACCCATTCCTTATTGAGCTAAATAACCCCTGCAAATCAGGCGGCGTTTGCTGCAACCTATTCGACAATTCTTGGCCTTTATCGTAGCTGTTCTTTATTGATCTATATCTGTTTATTTGTTTCTTTTCCTGTTTATCCATACCGCCAGTAAGTTTATGATCTTCTATGTACGTTGCTATTTGATCTTGTGTTTTAACTCGCAAAGATTTCTGTTGTTGATCGGCATCTTTACCTTTTTCTTTCTTTGCCTGCTTACTCATATTTCTGTTACGCTGAACCTTGTTGCCCAGTTGAGCAAGATCTTTGCTGTTGGAACGAGTGAGCCCTCCTAAGTCATACAACGAAGAGCCTACCACCATGGCTGCTTCAAAATCTATACCCTCATCAGCAAGCGTTTCAGCAACCACTGTTATATTATTTGCATTATTCCTTAGTGCCCTAGCATACACATATCCGGGCTCAAACCCTTCTTCAGCTTCGATTGAATCTGAAGATACAGTACTACCGGTTAATGTGTCTTGATCTTCGGGTATAACCACTGGAGTAGTTCTTTCAGGTTGGCCGGTCTGAATATCATCAACAAAACCTTCGGTTACCTTATCGCCTGTATCATGATCTTCGGGTATAACCTGCACTTTAGCAGAGTCTCTAGCAGCACTAACAAGCGGTACGGAATCCTCATCGGTTGCGACAAGAGGTGCGGTGATTGGCGTTCCATCATCACCTATAACATCCGCTCCGATTGCCGCCGCATATTTAACGGCGGATTCAAGCATTTCGTCATTATAGGAAATTGGATTATCATCTTGATCCAGAATTTCTATTTCGGTGTTGGCTAGATTTATAGCCGCAACAGCATTGGCTACAAAACTTCGGCCGTACGCCGTTAACAACGAATCCGGAGTCGGGCTTTCAGTGCCAAACACCTTTCTTTTTAAATCTCTTGGCATCTTTTGCATAGCCTTATCATATTTCTCTCGACCCGCATCGGTATTAACGGTATTTCTTCCATCAGCTATAGTATTTATTTCAGCCTCAGCCGATCTGCCTTTTGAAACCTTCTCCGGCAGGAGCGACCTCGGAATATACTGCCTGGCCACGGCTATTATATCCCCAACCTTTGCCATACCGAATATACCCGCCTGCATTACAAAGAGTACATTCTGCAGCGCACTGGCATTCAGGCTGTTATTGCCGGCTTGAGTAACCATAAAGTCTGATATATCAAAATCTTTCCCTTCCGGATTCACGCAGTAGTCATAAATTCGCTTGCTCTCGCTGTTTCTGTTTATCATATCTTTGAACTGGGCATCGTTATTGCCAAGGTTCCTCAAGAATTCACTGGTCGCATTTGCCGTTTCTATCAACACCTCCAGAGGATCACCCATAGAGCTTTCCAATTTATCCGATTTCGTCTTGTTGCTTTGATGCTGTTGCATCCTATCCAGTATGAGATTCCGGTCAGCATTGCTCAAGCCGGGCACATCAAGCATAAGAGCAAACATGTTTGATACAGATTGATGAATCGCATCGCGGTATGTATTAAACACATTCTGCTGGCAGTCTTTAAGCTCATTTGTCCTGAGCATTCTCATAAAATCTTTTGGAGTGAACTTTTTGCCGTTTTCCATATTCAGCTCGTTGTTTAAGTCGAATACAAACGTATTCATTTCATGAAGTATCGGAGCATATGATTTCCCTTTAGCTGATCCTTCTGATTCAAATAGGAAGATTCCTCTTGAGCGGCCCCATGCTTGAACAATATCAGTTAAAGTAACATTAACATCAGTAAGCAGCGCAAACTTAACTCCCTCCGGCACGAACATGTCGGTTCCGACACTGCCTTCCTTGTTAATATAAACCAGCATCTTTTTATCCTTTAATCCTTCCATGCTGAACAACCTGGCTATCGCAAGATCTTCCCCTTTGAGCTTGGATTCCGGACCCTCTTTGGATAGCACATCAACCAGCCTATCTCTTATTAAAATCTTCTCCAGCGCATTAGGATTAATGGTTTCTCCTCCTGCATTAAAAAGCTCCATTAATTCAGCTTGTGCTGAATCGCTTAAATTCTGCCTTTCCACCCATGTCTTGTTAATCTCAACCGACTTGCCGTTTTCGCGCACAGTAAGCACAAAATTATTAGCATCGTTTTGCTTTAATTGCATCCTGTCCCTGAATGCTCCAGATGCTTCCAACTGAGCCCTTTGCTCACCCTGACCGTACTGCCTCGTAACACCTACCACTACACCGTCTACAGCTTCAGATCCTTCCACAGGTGCGGTTAAATAATTTTCAAGCGCGCTGAACATTCCATCTTTATCTGTATAAGCGAAAGCATTTTCTATCGCATTCCTGCGCGGGCCCAGATACCTGCCTGCCATATCCCCCATCGCGATTGATTCAAAGTAAAATCCGATCTCGCTTGCCATCATAACATTCTGAAGCGTACCGGTCATACCGGAGCCGAAACTGCCTCTCCTGAGCATATCAGCAAAAACAGTACCCATGGTCGCCTGCAGAGATTCCGGGCTGGTGCGCATCTTGTTAAGCTCTGCATTCCTGGCTCTTACTTCGGCTGTCGCGTGGAAGTAGAGCGCAACCGACATATATGAATCAGCCCATCTCATATTAGGTGAGGGTCCACCATGGTTGGGTATGGGTATATTACGGTGTTCAGCAGTAACCTCAGACTTGCCTTCCTGGCCTTCAAACTCCACATAATAGTTCTCATCCGTAAATTTCAATACATTGTCGCGGGCATTGATCGACGCCCTAATTTCGTTTTGTATTTTCTTGTATATCTCAGCTTCGCTTAATGTTGAATCTTTCTTATGCTGTTCCCTGTGTATCCAATTATACTCGCCGGACAATTCATTTGATCCCCCTGTTTTCATAAGGGATTTCAGTTCTGGATGTGCTCCCAATAGTTCCGGACGTACTCCTAATAATGAATTTGCTACTTCGTCTACTTTTTCCTTGAATTCATTCTTTAAGGAACCCTTATTGGTATCCATACAGTATTTCTTTAAGAATGCCTGCTGCTTATTCACATATTCTTTCCTTGCTTTTATACTTGCAGATGCTGATCCCTTTTCCATATCATTCTTCAACACTCTAAGCTCGCCTAACTCATTTTCAAAAATTGCCTTATCAGCATCGGTTAATGACTTTATAAAATCACTTTGATTAAATATTATATCTTCAATGGCCCGATGCACATACCTGCCTGCCATCTGGATAGCAGGCGAGTTGGGGCTGCCCTCGCCGCCGACTATCGCGGAAGTTTTCTCCAGTATCGCGGACTGGAACTCGTCAAAAATAAAATGTACTCTCTCTGTTAACAGCCTGTAGCCTTCCCTGCCGCCGAACTGAGTCACACCGTCTCTGGACCATTCACCGTGCTTTATAAACTGGAACCCTATCTGATCTATCAAAACAAGCTTGGCATTTTTAATCTTTGCAACCAGCCATTCCGGATCGGTTCTGGCATTATCCATAGCTTCCTGATCCAACCTGAACACTAATGGAGAATCTGTCTTAATATCCATTAACCTGCAGAGCCGTTCTTTATATTTCTCATATGCCTCATGCGATTTTATATCCGAAGTGAATAAGCTTACACCGCGCTGGTAGCCTTTATGGGCAAGCGGGCCATTTTCTTTACAGAAAAGTTCCCAGCGCAAAGCATTAACATAATTCATTATTATCGAAGTTTTTCCACCTCCGGTCCCGAACTCATAGGCTACGTTTGAACCGAACAGCATATCTAAAATCTGATCCGGTTGATTCTCTAATAACGGGAATTTCTCAAACTTCTGTCCTCTGTCAACGAGTACTTTATTTATTACATCTCTTATTTGAACAAGCAGCGGATCATTTGCTGAAGCAGGATCCTTAAATTCAACCGTAAATAAATTACCATTTTCATCTTTTGGTGGATCAACCTTAAATGCTTCTCTGTAACTCTTGAGCTCCCGCTTTTCTGCAAGATATATTTCATATTTTATCACGCTGTCCAGTACAAATGAAGGAAGTGTACCTCCTTTTGCTAACAACTCTCCAATAAGCTGCTGTTTTGAAATTTCCAATCTTTTCTGTTCCAGTTCAGCGCGTTTACTTTCAACACCGGGCATTAGCTTATCTATGCTCTTTCTCGCGTCTTTGATCAAGCTATTCAATTTACTGTTTTCCTTCAGTTGTTCTCTGGCACTATTTATTTCGCTACTAGACTTTACTTTGATTTGTTCCTCAGCTTCCAAGTATCTTTGTTTTTGCTTACGAATAATTCTTCTTTGAATTTTCTTAGAAGATGGTTTCTTTTTCTGCGATATAGTTTTCTTAGGTATTTTTTTCTTTTCTAATGCCAATTCATAAAGTTTTACATCTTTTTCCAAGAGAGCCTTCGAATTTTCAAGATTGCCCTTAAGCATTCCATTAACCGCAACCTTTACGCTGTCTGCCGCAAAATTCAGGAGTTCATTAAGTAAAATAACATCCGGATTTTGAGCAGAGCGGCTTGTTTTTAGCCTTGTTTCAAAATTATTCACTGCGATATTTATTTCCTTTAAAACATTCTCCGCATTTGTTTGCAGTTCTTGGAAATTCCTAATCTCATTTTCTCCAACTCTATTCTCATAATGAAACTTTATCATCTTTTGCAGTGAATCGCCGAAAAGCTGAAGTTCTTCTTTAATCTCAGAATATTTCTCTTCTTTCTTAAGGCTGTCTATCACTCTATTTATTGGTTCAATTATATTTGCCTTAAACCAAGCTTCGTCAGCAGAATCAAACTTATTTGCCAATGTCGGATATACTTTACCAACCTGATCTATTAAGCTAAATATCTCAAATTCCAGGTTGGTTTCCTTAAGACATCGATCCGTCAAATTCTTGAATTTCTTCGCGTATTCTTCATTATTCAGCACCAGCCGGCTAAATGCCGCGTTACCTTCAACAAACATCTGAGCATTATTCTGCTTAATGCCTTCTTGTATGAATTTAACTGCTTCTTCTATTGTTGTTATGTTACGACCATTTTTGATATTTGCAGAGCCGTTTACTACACTTTCAAATGATGTTGCTTCCAGCAATGCCATATCTTCCGGAGTAGTAAAGCCCATTTCTTCCAATATTTTTCCCAATTTTTCTCCAAATTGTTTGCTAAGTATCTCATAGAGCGTAGCTTCCGGCTTAAGCGCTTCGAGCAGACAAGGCCCCATAATGCTGTCATTGGCTATAACATGTTCAACACCTCTGGTGTTTGTTATTATTATGCTGCCATCCTTGAAAGTGATAGCATCATGCAGAGAAATTCCCATCCTGGCTTTAATATTGGATTTTAATACAACAATTTTTACATTCAGAAGAGCAACATTCTCGTTTACTTTTGACCGTTCAGCTCCACTAATATTATTGTATAACCTAGATAACTGGCTTTCAGAAATACCGCTTCTTTCAACTAATCTTATAATAGTCAGGCATTTTAACTGTTCTACAAATGTGTCCGGTGAACTTAAAAGTTCGATTAAATCTCTTGTTTGTTTCGTATCTTTAAGGATTTCAGGCAGAAGCTTTTCTATTGATGCTTTATCCGGTATTATAAGAAGAGCCGCTATTTTGCTGGTTAACGGCGCATCATTGGAGTTTAGCTTTTCTGCTATGCTTCTTACCCAGGTATCAACTCTTTTGCCGACTTTATCGGGGCTTAAATTCTGTACTGCTGTCTGCACTTTTGCCACAATGGACACTAGCTGTTTCGCGGCTTCGACGCTAGTTGCTCCTTCAATAAGAGAATCAACATGTTCTGTGTTGCTCACAAGTGTATCCAAAAATTCGACAACATTCTCGAACTTGGACATTTTTATATCTCTGCTGCGGAATCTTGTCACAACAGAAAGCGCCGTATCCAAAACAGCTTCAGCTTCAACTGTTTGTACATTATTTCTACCATCTTTCAGAATCTCGTTGAAGCGTTTGAATAATCCGTCTACTTTTACTGCTGCTTCTTTGGCTATCGGTGCTGTAAATCTGCTAACAACTGCCATATCTAAAACCTTATCATAGCTGTCTAAAGCATTTTTAATAACTTTGATCATATCCTGCGGCGTGTTTGAGTATACTTTTTCATAAGCGTTATAATACGCGTCAAGCATATCCATTATTTCGCGGGCCCTGCCGGTAGAAAGAAGACCCTGCTGACCGAAAGAATCAAGTATAATCTGAATTTTATTATGTAAATCTGCAAGAAATGGCTCTTTAACATCAGCCCATTGTTCCAGATTTTCAATCCATCTGGCTTCCTCCAGAATTTCATTTTTGTAACGTCTCAATTCCCCATCCAAACCAATTTCACTGTTTATGTTGAATGATACTCCTTTCCCGTCACCTTTGCTTATTTTTTTGAGCATAAATTCAGGTACGAGGCCTGACAGCGCGGCAGTTTTGGCTATTTCCAGCCTCAAAGAAACATTATAAATACTCTGTGCCGATTGTTCGGCTCTGGTAATGCTCAATACTATATCAGTATAGGTTTTTCCGACCTTATTCTTTACAGCGCCGCTGTAGCTTATATCTCCTGATTGAGAGATCTGCGTTATTTGGGTAAGCTTCTGGAATATCTCCGCCAGTTCAGCTTCTTCCTTTTTAAGCTCCGTTGTATCCGATATCCTGTATTCTTGTTTGCTGTATTTGCCAAGGAAACTGTTGGCAAGCGACTCGAAAGATTTCAAAAGATCGTTGGTGCGTTCAGAGAGCATACGGAACATCTCTGCGGCTTCACCCGGGTTGACGCCTTTGAGCTGGGCAACAGCCTGGTAAAGCAGGTTTATACCTTCTGCAAGATCTTTCAGATTTTTTGCATCCATCTGCGCGGGATCAGTTATCATCCTGTTATTCAGCACAGTTACCAGTGATTGCACCGTTTTGAACGCATCTTGTTTTAATCCTTCAGTAACGCTGTTTTTGAGACCCATCTTCTCTATGAAATCCGCAACCTCTGCCTTGTTTAATGCCTCATCCAGCTGTTTCTTGTACTCATGCGCTTGCTGATCCCGATCTGTTTGTGTTTCCATCTCATGGGGTTCTGCCGTTTTGGATTCCTTCTCTGCTTCACGGTCCGCTATTCGCTCCCTTTTTTTCTGAAGCCTTTCCTCAGGTATAATGTCAGCATCCGGTTTGCCTGACTGCTCAGCCGTCAGAGTACTTTCCAAAACATCCTTAACTTCGCTTACCGTACTCCGCTTACCCTTTTGTGATTCAGTCTGCCCTTCAACGGTTCTCTTAAATTGTTCGGGCTTTACAACTTCCCCGCGTTTAGGCTGCACAGGCTCAGCATCCAAAGCTGGTTCAAGTTGTACAGAAGATTCCTGTTTTAATGTTTCCTTCGTCTCCTGCGGCGGTGTTTCTGCTCTCTCAGGCCTGCTGCCCCTTCCTTCTAAACTTATTACAGCTTTCTTACCGCCCTGTGTAGGTTTTCTGGGAACATCCTGGCTTAACTTAATCACTTTTTCCCCTGATGGCGCTTCCGTAGTTTCATGCATTTTAGCAGCTAATTCGGCTGCCTGTTCAGCTGTCTGCTCAACTATTGGTTCAGCTGTCGGTTCGGCTGTCTTTTCAGCTGTCTTTTCGGCTGTCTTTTCGGCTGCTATTTCTGCTTCTCCGGCCTTCTTGTAGATTGAGATGACTTTTGCATCTTTAGCTTTAACTGCTTCGCCCTCTGTTACAGCCTCCGACTTCGGTTTTACAGGCAAGCGGACTACACCTTCCGCACGGGGACTTACCAACACAGACGCTATTTCTCTCCCCAATTCACCTGTCAGGCCGATTTCCTTGTTGGGGGTGTTCTGGGCTAATGTTTCAATCGATTTTTTCTGTGATTCCGAAAGCACCGGCTCTTCCTTAATTTCAGCGGAAGCAAGCTCTTTATCTATTTTCCTTATCATCGAATCCAGCTCTCTGGCAATAACTTTGCAGTCATTACTTTCGAAAATCATCTTTACTTCTTTAGCGGCTACCAGAAGCTCCCTCTGCTGTTCACCGGAAAGTTTGCCGATCTCTGAGAGCTGTCTGATATTTTTAAGGCTCATCGGATTGCCCATACCCTTAAAAGTCTGAGGGCTGACAAAAAGCGAGATCATCTCTGCCGCCCATTCATTAACATGCAGTCCTTTTTCCAATGCTTTCTGGGTAACTCTAACTGTAATTTCCATAAAACCGAACAAACCTTCGTAAGTTGAAACCGATGCCAGACTGTGATCACCGGCCCCTTTTCCAACTGCTCTAAGCATTTTCCCGATGTCTGCTGTTATTGTTTTTCTTTCCAGCATCTTACCCCAGGTTGAGAGCAACCCCTCTTCACCGAATACCAGCGTACCGCTTGTGGAAATACTTTTAGCAACACGACTAATACCTATTACTTTACTCGCGCCTACTCTTTCCAATGTTGATGAGAGTATTTTCGATGCATATGGCGATACAAACGGGCCTAAGAGCAAGAGAACCGGGCCCATAGTTAGCGCCTGTTCAACACCCAGTTTGGCATCAGCTCCGAGCTGTTCAAACAGGGTTAGAGCCCTGTTCTTGTCTTTATCAAACCTGGCGCCGTATGCCATGCGTTCTATAAGCGATATCCCTGCGTTGTATATAGCAAAAGTCGCGGTAAAATGAGCGAAATCTTTTACTATAAGGCCTCTGCTGAATTTATAACCCATGAACTTTGCGGTACCCCATGCCTGCTGGAGCGGATTCAGCAGTTTAGGCTTGATGCCGTTTCTTGCAAACCCCATCACCGACTCAAGAGCACCGCCGCCGCCGCTGGTCAATGACATGATTGCTGCCTGACGTTTAACCCATTTTGTCAACCTTTTCTTTAGAAGTTTTTCCAATACTTCTTCCTGACCTTTAATAGCAGTTCGTTGTGCAACCGTTTTAGCATGCCTTGCGATAAATTCATCAGTAAAACTCGCTATATTCTCTTTACCCCAGCTTTTAATTGTTTGTTCTGCAAGTTTGTGTGCCAATTCACGGGTTTCAAGCCATTCAAGCGAACTCGATAAAATCGATTTCTCTGCCTTTTTTACGCCCGCAGTCCTAAGCGCCCACAGAAAGCCCCTTCTCAAGCCTGTGACAACCGCACCCGTGCCAATTGTTGCTACCGTTACTACAACTTCAGTCCAGAAGGCTATCTGGGGAACCGTCCATTTACCTAAAAATCCGAACGAATGCTCCTTGTGCATCATCCGGTCCCACTCATTCAGCTTCCATTTACTGGTTGTTCCACCGCCGTCAACAGCCCAAACAACACCCAATTTGAACCAGGTCAATATGTCCGCCATAGCGCCTTCATTTTGAGGAACCGGTTCCCAGGCAGTAGTTTCCATGCCCATTTTATCTCCCAGCCATGACCAAGCGCGGTTGATCATGCCCGGATCCACCATCTCCTGTTTAACACCGTCTTTTTCGTATATCTGACGGAATTCGCCTTCCCCGCTGCCATTGCACTGCATGGTTATAACCGGTGTTACTGCAACAACCATGCCGTTCTGCTGTTCTTTACTTTCAGATTCAAATCCTACAATTATTTGGGCAACCCTACTTTCATTAGGAGATGTAAATTCACGTAATTGTTTTATCCGCTTTTGCATCTTGTCTGAATCGAATCCTTTAGATTTATAAATACCATGTGCTTGGGTTTTATCTTTTTCTTGTATTTTAGCTTCCTGTTCTATGGCAACTATATTGTAAATTACAATGTCTTTTAACTTTCTTTCTCCTGCGATTCTATTTACAAGATTATTATCGGCCTTGCTTAAGTCCTTAACAACTTTCCATTTCTTGTCGTAGTAACTCACCGCATCTATTTCAGTTTGACTGTTACCCAAACTCCAGTCTATATCCCCGTTTTCTTGCAGGGAACCTTTGGCAGTAAATTGAAATATCTGCGGCGTTTTTTCGCCGGTATCCGTATTATATTCCTTGTCATTGAACACATCTCCCTGATGGATAAGAGTTAACTTGCCGTCTGCGCCTTTAACCTCCCAGAGCGTGCCGTTTATCTGACCTGCCTGAGCGCTGTAACCGCTCACAAACCGCACCTTAGAATCCCTGAATAGGTTATCCACTTTCTGACCGTTTATAATTGCAGAAATCTCTTCATCATTCCTGAAATGTATGTATGACAGCTGATCTTTCTCATATACGATTTCAGCTTTTGCCTTTTTCCCGTCAGCGGTGAGAATGCTGAACCCTTTAAGCCTGCTTTCTGATTTATCAACCACCAGATCAACTATCTTGCCAATATCATTTTTATCGTAAATATATTTGTAGAGCACATGGGTCAGGCTGTCTAAAGGATCTTCTTTGGCTGAAAACTCACGCGTACCGCAATTACTCGTACCTGCGCGTAATTTTTCCGCAAACCCGATAACACTGCTGAATATATGAAGCGCCGTACCTCTGTCCACTGCTTCCGTAAGATCGTTGAAGAGCGATTGAGCGTTTTCTGTAAGCCCGTTTTCGGCCGGGTTGGCAAGCATTCTGTTAAACTCCTGCGTTAAAGCGTCGCGCAATAAAGCGGAATCTTTTGTTAATTCCTGGTTTTCTTCGAAACTCTTTGTTAATGCTGTCTTGAAGAAATCAGATTGTTCCAGATCCGGCACTATATCCGAATTCTTTGCCGCTTTCTCCCATTCGTACAGTTCGTCGTTTTTAAGTGACTGCTCGCCCAGCAGCATGAAGGCTCTGTTGGTCTCACTTCTCTTGCCGTTCTGGCCGTACAAAGGATTATTTTTCTCATTGGTAATTTTCCTTCTTACAACTTCAATCTGTTGTTTCAGCGCACTTTCTTTAGCTGAGGTTACTCTTTCATCATCGGATGACAACTTCTTGGATAAACTGCGTATGCCGTTTTTAGGAACGGTTTTCATGTCCGCTAATTTTGCCTCCAGCACTTTCAGCTCTTCCTGATATCTATTTATCTTGACCTGATCGGTATTTTTGATTTTCTTTACAAGATTTTTCCTGTGGTCGCCGACTATCTCGGCTATTACGCTGGCCTGGTCGAACCCTTCTGCTTTTTCCATGTACTTCTTATATTCATATTCATCGGATGATTTTTCACTTGCCAGCATGTAATTAAACTTCGCTTCATTCGCCATTCTTATAACATCATCATAATACTTCTCGAATATTTGTTCAGGCTTCAACCCGGCTACAACTTCCTTAGGTACTTTGTTATTACTGATAAACCGTTTTACTTTTTCAATCATGCTCACCACCCGCATTCTGGCGGTTGCTTTTCTGGAATAATCTGACGCTTCATCGATCATGCCGTCTGCTATGCGTATTTCCGCATTTTCTGCGGCAATCTTTGCCTTTCCGCACTCTGATATCGATTCCACGCATTCCTTACTGTATCTTTCTTCATTTTTAATTTCGGTTTCGATATTCTTAGCCTTTTTCAGCTTTTCCTGAGGAGCTGTGCGGAAATCCCGTTTACTGCCCTCCAATATTGCCAGATCTGACTGGGTTCGGACATTGGCCTGGGCTTCAAGCTCCCTTATCTGTTGATTCAGATCTTCAATTTTTTTATCGTGCTTTGCTTTATCTTTTTTGAGTTCAGCCAGCTTCTCGTTTATTTTGGCTTTCTGGTCTTTAATGCTTGCTATTTGGGTAAGGAACCTTACATCCTCGCCCGCTTTGTGCAAGCTGGTTTCCGCGATCTCGCGGTTAAGCGAAACATATGCAGCGTAAGCGTGATAGTTTTCACGGGTGCTTTCCCTAAATAGGGTTTGTTCTAAATCGGTCATTTTAGGCAGCTTCTTTTGGTTATCGTTGTTCTTAAGCATATTGGCAGCTACCTCGTATCTGCCCTTGAGATACTCCGCCAGTTGATACGCGGCCGCTATATCGCCGGCAAGAGCAAGCGCTTTCGCTTCTTCGGCTTTCTCGTCTGTTATTCTCAGGAATGCGTCTATGCCCAAATTCTTTGCTTTCTCTTTATCCACCGACTGCTGTGAACCGGTAAAGAGATTTATCACAGCGAAATACTTCTTGGCTTCTCCCAGCTGTACAGATGCGGCTTCGTCTTTGCCTGCCGCATAATTTGCATATCCTCTCTCGGCAAGCTCCGCAAATCCGTTGTAAACTGTTAAAATACCCGCTTTAGCGCATTCTTTGGCGGTAAGGTTCACCGCCTTTTCTTTCATGGATATGGCAAGCTCGCCCATAGATATCTTTTCACTGATTTTACCCATCTCTTCGGTAATCTCGGGATTCTTGCTTTTCATCCAGCCCGGTATAAGCTCAATATAGTTCTCTATATCCTTCTCTAAACGGTTCGCCCCTGCTGAGAACTCCTTATGGTTCTTTGATTCCTGCTTTAGGCTGTAGCCTGCCCTTAACGCATCCAAGCCCGCAACGGTGCTGCTTGTAAGTTTTTTAAGATTGTCTTTGTTGATCAGCTTCTCGTAATGATCAACCAGCGCAAGCGGGTAGAACCTGCCGTCCTTGTTTGTGATTGAAGCAAGCCCCTCAACAGTTTCTTTCTGCCCCAGCACATCCAATACGGATTGAAGTTTCGCGCAAATCAAGAGCTTGGAAAATGCAGCTTCACTGGATGCGGCATTTTCATCGAACATTGAATCAAGCGATTCTTTCAGGTACTGCTGCTGTCGGTCTATGGCTTGCATGAATTCACTGGAAATCGGCATTTCAGCTTCATCATATTCACTAAACTCATTATCGCAAAACCTGTCCGCAGCTTTCATAATCCTCAAACCGATCTCTGATACCGGATTATTTATGTCAAAGAAACTCAGCGTATGTTTTGTACCCGAACTGTCTTTCAACACCTTTTTGGCTAACTCACTGCCCAGCGGATCAAAAGACCTTGTTAAACTCATGCCCGATTTATCGAAAATTACAGCATCAAACTGGCCTCCGTTAACATCATTGATAAAACCGAATTGAACCTTTGTTTCATCTTTATCCATTACTCCGTTTACCATTCCGCTGCCTATCTCATAAAATTCAGCTCGTTTACCAAACATTCTCAGCATACTTGAAAATGAATCTTTACCCGCGCCCTCAACTTTAGAACCGTTTATCTTTAGAGTCGGCGATTTACCCGTAAGATCCCATTCAATAGTTTTAACGGCAATCGGATGCATATCTTTACCGATCATATATATCCCAGCTTCGGAATACTCTACGGCAACATGGGTAATCAACCCTGAAGCATCCCGCTTTACCTTCGTTGAGGAGTATATCTGCGCTTTACCGTTTTCATCAAGCTTGGAAACGATAAGCGTGTCGTTCTTAAATTCAATAAGATTATTCTTATCCATACCGAATATCTGCTGGAGATACGTTATCGTCTTTCCTGTTTTGCTCTTTGCTGCTGCCTCTTCATATACCATTACTCCCGGAAGTTCTACACCGCGGTCCAGCATAAACAGCATTCTCTTGCCGTTCTTAATACTAAACATCACCGGGATTTTCTCTTTAGGCCCTTCCATCTTAGCAAGGATTATCTTAAAGGATTTCTTGTTTATAGAGGCATTCTCGTTGTTCTTTAACTGCTCTACCGCTTTTTTGAGAGCCGCAACAAACGGAGGCGACCTGGACTCGCTGCTTCTTATCTCGGGTTCGGAGTTTATAAGATTTCCGTCCGCATCGAACCTGAATGTTACGGTGCAGGTTTCATTTGATTTCTTTTCGGAATCGGAGGTATAGAAAATCCTCATGCTCTGGTGCGAACTCTTGTCAGCGTCGTCCTTCATCTTGTATAAATAAACCGATTGCTTAAGCTCCGCTTTACCGCTGATTACTTTCTGCAGTGCAAGTTCAAAGGCATTCACACTTATATCGCCACGGCTGATTACCCTGCCGCCGGCAAGCCTTATTGACTCAATATCCTGATCGGCGTTTATGTATTCGGTCAGCGTATTTAATATATCACTGTAGGCAGTGGCGAATTCTACTGTGCTGAATATCTCCGAGAGTCTTTTGCCGTCCAGATCAACCGTTATAATTTTGTCGCCTGCAGCAACACGGTTCACCACAAACTCTTTGTTGTCTACGGTAAGCGTTATCTCTGCCAGGTATAGTTTGGCGCCGCCGTAGCTGATTCTCTTCAATTTTATATCCGAGTCCGATACCTTAAGCCAATCTACCTTCATATTCCTTACTATATCCATCCGGAAGATAGCAGCTTTTTCTTCGCTCATCCCCGCTGTGGCTGTTTGGGTTAGAGCTTTCATCTGATTGCTTTCGGCAACCCGGCGCATCGACATAATTTTCTGCTGGATCTGCTCCGGCGTCAGCGCCGCGCCTTTAACCTCACCGTCCTGCATCAATGAGATTGTCTCACGAAGCCCTAATCCTGTGATGCCCTTTTCTTTCAGCATGTCTCTTAAAATACCGGCTTGTTCAAGTATTTTGCGTTCAAGCGTTTCTTCCGCGACCGGTTCGATTAGTTTCAAATTAGAGAGGAATGTGTCTTCGGAAAATTTCCATTCCCCGGATTTGCTTTCAGTCATGCCTTCCTTAGCCGCTATAACTCCGACAATCGAGTTCTTAATCTCAAACCCGGCGTTATCCTTGATAAACTGCCTATGTTCTATCCAGGCTTCTATCCCGGCTTTAAGCTCGGCTCCGTTTATGTTTTTCTTGTAAAATGTATGCGCGCTTGAAAGCCGCTCTGTAAGCGTTGCGCCGAACTCCTGCTTGTCTTTAATAATTAGGTAATTAATCAATGTATTTTCTACCGCTTTTTGCTCCGCAATATCGTTTTGCGCAAGCGTCAAAGCGATTTCCTCAGCCTCACCGTTTTCGAAAGACTTTGCACCGATTAATGAAATCTCTCTGAATACAGCATATACGCTGTCCAGATATTTTGCCGCTTTATCAGCGCTGTTCATCGAATGTATCAGCCTGTTCGCAAAAGTAAATCCGGCAACCAGCGAACTGTCATCGCCTGCAAACCTGAAACCGAGCGCTTTCAACTGCACCACGATGTTTCCTATATTCTTGAATTGAGCTTCATCCAGTTTGAATACTCCCGGCTCTTTTTCTTTCAAACCGCAGAATGCGATAACCAGCAGATCTTTGGGATCAACCATCTCTCCCATGACTTTAGCTATCATGTCTTTTTGTGAACCGATATCGGCAATCAGCGCGCTGAACCCTTTCTCTGTGATGCCGCTGTTGTGCATCTTCTGAGCAAAAATGAGCCTGGCTTCCGCGGTACTGCCGTGCTCTTTTGTATCTCTCAGTACGTCGTAAAGCTTAAGCAATGAAACCGCGTCTTCTTTGCTGACCTTCGCCTGACCGAGCATCATGGCAATAACTTCAGCCTCGCCGGGATTGTATGCCGTCTTGCTTCCGCTTTTCACGAGAGCGAACATATCCTTGACACCTTTCAAATATCCCCGTGCTGCATCATAGCTGCCCAGCTGTTGAGCCCATTGTTCATATACAATAAATCCCGCTAGCTTATGTTCAATATTAAAGTTGAATTTGCTGTCCTTTAATTCGCCTATTATAGCGGTTAACTCTGTCAGCTTTGATTTGCTGAACTCGTATTCCCCCTGCTTGTTCAAGACCAACCCGAGAGAAGCTCCCTGAAGTTTCTCTATATAGGTTTCAAGCTTAACACCGATAATATTACCAACTGTATCACCCTTTTCTATCATCGCGCTTCTGGCCGCGGCAAGTTTTTTACCGGATAACGGCAAACCCGGATTTCTTAACATCTTCAATGTCAAAAGCCTCTGAGCGGCGGTTTTACCGGCTTCTTTATCCTGCTTGATTACCAGATAATCTTCTGTATAAGTTCGAACATCTTCAGGAGTATCGTAAACCAGCCACGCCGCGATCGATTCGGCTTCCTGAGCCTCAAACTTGCCCTGACCAATATCTTTAATTGTCTTAAAATTATCTTTAATTTTTATCAAAGCACCTATAAGCGCCAGATCTGTTTTAAGTGTCTTACCTGCAGTCATCAGCATGCGGTATCCGGCATCAGGCTCCGGGCCGAAATCGAACCCGAGCGCTGAGAGTGATTTTAACTGTTCATTGGCTTTTTTGAATAAGGATTCACTGAATATAAGATTGCCTTTCTTGTCGCTCACCAAACATGAGGCAACCGCGGTGATTCCCGTAACATTATCCTTTATATCAACATACGCGTTTTTAGTAACAGTATCTCTCATGCTTGCCCATACAGCAGCTCCCACCTCCAACGCTTCGCCGTATATGCCGGTTTGAAGCAGTTTCAGCGAGTCTTTAAGCTGGTCTGTTCTGGTCTTATAAGTCTTTATGTTTGCACCAAGTATCGCATAATTGCGCGCGAGTTCCGCCGCAACCTCTTTGCTCGCAATCTTAGATCTTGCGAATATAATTGAAAGAATTTCAACTTCTCCCGGCTTAAACGAAACGCCTTTGAGCGAGTTTATAATCTCGTAATTTGAAGATACACCGTCAACGAATTTGTTCAGCATCCCGGGATCTTTAAGATTTGCGGCTATCGTATCAGCGAATTTGTATGCTGCGAATCCGTCATCAAGCTTGTACTTGATTTTTGTTTGCAATGTGCCCGCCACAATGCTTAGCTTTTCAAAAAGATCGCGGCTGAATCCGTCCTTTTCCATGCCGAAATTCGCGGCTATCAGCATATCCGCGCCGGTTTTCAAAGCTATTGAAGCTTTTTCACGGATAAAACCGCCTTCCTTAAGCGTGATATCAAATAACTTCCTCAAACTCCGTTCCGGTGTTATGCCGAAAGAATAAAGTTTGTATGCCTGCCTGATAAGCTCCCCTGAATCGTTGCCGAATACAGCTTCCCGGTCTTTTATAAATGAATAATTGCCAATAATGCCGTTAATAGCATTCTGATCCTTAAGCCCGGCCTCTGTAAGTTTCTGCATAAGCATGGTAAGGCTTATTTTTGGCAGTTCCGGCAACGCAGCGCTCTCTGCAGGCAGTGTTGATTTAATCTGGCTTATATAAGGAAGGCTTGTGTTTTCATCAGGGATCCCAGGAAGCGATCTCAGGTATTTTGCGAAATCTCCCGCAGGGACTGTGTGTTCGCGGCCCTGATTGTCGGTGTATACATACCAGCTATATACCGCATGCACAATACCAGTGTTATCCTCCTCAAATGCCGCTGGTTTCACCGCGGGTGTTTGTTCTCCTGTTACATGCGGAGATGCTTCTTCAGTAAGCGCCCTGATGGCAGACTCAATTTTTTCGCCTATCTCCTCGATTGATTGCACCACTCCTGATCCATCTGCTTGGCCGTCACTATAACGAAGCTCCTCATACTCACCGGCTCCCAGATCTACATTGTTAGCTTCCGCTGTAATCAGCGCATCTGCCGGCTTGCCCACCGGCGGAGAATCAATGGAAACTTCTTTAAGTATGTTTATTTCGCCTTTGGCTGTCTTAAATACCGGCACCGTAATTTGCTTCTCGCCTATAGAAACTTTTACAGCTATAATCTGGCTTATGTCTTTCACTTTTGTTTTTGAGCCGGCATCGAACTGGGCTATTGATACATTATCAATCTCGTGCCATTTGAAGCCGCCTGCCTGAGCTATACTGTTCGCATAGTTCATTATGTCCAGCAGATCCACAGCTTCACCTGACTTTGTTTTTAGATTCGCAAAAAATCCTTTTGTTTTTTTATCGTAAGCAAACTTAACCAGATTTTTCAGCACGGTTTCAACCTGCTGATTGTTGATTGTTGCGTCCAGAGCCAGCGCGGAAAGTATATAGTTAAGCTCTTCTACAAAACTTAACGCGCCTTGCTTAAGATTTAAGATTCTTTCGGTATTTACTGTTTTTACAAGGTTGACACAGCGGTTAAGGAATGTCAGCTTCAGGCCGCCGTCCTTGTCAATAAACACCTGATTAAGCGCGATATTCACCGCGGTAATAAATTTCTCGCGTTTATTTTTGAATGTTATTCCGTTTAACTCGCTCTTTACGCCGAGAGCACCTTCAAACCGTTTCAAAAAGAGCGCCAAAACCTTTTCTTTATTCTTAGGAGCCTTATCCAGAATATCTACCACAATACCGCTTACATCTATTATGCCCTGAACATCCCGCTTAAACGCATCCGTTAAACCGATCATCTTTTCTGTGGCCGTGATAACCAGCGCAAACTGTTTCGGACTGAATTTGAAGGTTTCGTTTTTACCCTTACCGCTTGTTATTACTCCACGGGATGCTATTATTATTCCCGGAAGCGCATCAAGCTCTATTCCTTTAAGCGATGCCAGTATCTGGTTGCGGTTAGTTTCGGATTTCCAGGCTTTGATTGCTTCTTCTAGTTTGCCGCCCTTCAGATCGTTAAAACTCAATATCATCGAGGCGTAGAGTTTCTCTTTAAGACCGACCCCCAATATCAGCTCCCGGTTGGCTGTCTCAAAGTTTGCGCCCAGCACAACTTCCGCAAGCTTCTGGGATAAACTCTGTTTTGTTATGTTTTGATTGGTGAATGTCAATGCCAGCCACTGGGTAAGTTCACGGTTTAACCTGAGTTTAGATTTTATGCTCCAGGACTGTATGTTGTTAAGGTTCATGACCGCTGAAGTTGCGTAAGCACCGGTTTTATTCTCATCAAGAGAGCCCAATAATGAAAGCGAAAGAAGGGTCCGTTCTATGCCCTCAACATCAAACACAAAACCGCCCTTTTCCAGATTCTGCATTAAGGCCGCTCCTGACCCGATGCGCTCTTTAAGGTAATCCTTGTTGAATTCCAGGGCTTTATTTTTCGCCTCCTTGATTCCCTTCAGAGCAAGCCACAGCGCCGCATGCGGCGTGAGCGTTTTTACACCTGCGGCTTCCAGAAGTTCCGATTTCTTGTTAACGCTTACCGCTAAGGCAAGCGCGAAGGATCTGCCGGTTACTTCATTGAACGCAAAGTATTCCGCCGCATCCAGCTGCTCCTTTACGGTAGCTCCGAAAAGCGGGGTTGAGAGCGTGCTGATCGTTATAAGGTTGCTGTGTATGCCGGTTAACAGCTCGGTGAATTTTTCATCCGAATTGATACCCATAGCGGCAAACTTCAGCGCGGATGAATGAGTCTTATCCGCTCGCTCATAAACATCGCTTAACACCGAAAAGTTTATACGCTCAACATTCTTCTGAACCGTAGCGGCAAACTTCACCGCCTCTGCCTGAGTATCAACATATGAAGGAAGGTTGCCCAGTATATAGAGCACATTAAGAGCCTTTGTATCGTAAGGGAATATAAATTTGGTTTCAGCCAGTTTGGCATTAATCGTCAGCGCGCTGTCTAAACGGCCCGCAAAGCGTTCTTCCGAGAATTTGTATGTGTGATCCACATAATTGCCGAGCACACCTTCCGCGGCCAGTGTACCTATATCAACCAGGTCAACTATGCCGAGCGAAGTCGCGGCGCTTACAACCGCGGTGTGATTCATCGCGCCGAATGCCGCAAAGCACTGCCTCGAGTCGTAACCGCTAAAGGCTCCGCCCAGCTGATCAGCCCTGGCAAAAGATACCGCACTGCTGAAACGCGTCGCACGGTTGAAAGAACCGAATTTCTTGTTGAATGAGGGATCATTATATATAGCTATAATCTTATCCGCGAACAGCTCGGCTTTCTTCGAATCCGCCGGGATATTGCCGGTAAGATTATATGCCATCATAAGGGCTTCATCTTCATTAAACGAGATCACGACACCCGCTTTTTCCAGCTTCTCTTTGAAACTTTTTGCTATGAAATCCCATTTTTCGATATCAACACCTTCGAGTTTTGCTGAAGCCCTCATGAGTGCGATATTCTGTTCTGCCTGTTTCTGACGCGAACTGAATACGCCCAGCATCGCTTTCACACGTTTGATATCCAGATTCTTCGCTGAATCCAGCTGCTGCGCGACGAATAGTTTGCCGGCTGAACTGTTTCTTATCTCATTGAATATCGTTAACACATCGCTGTTTGAGCTCAACTCCGAATTCTTCACAAAAGCGTCCCTCATAAG
This sequence comes from bacterium, assembly GCA_043809745.1. Classification (GTDB taxonomy): domain Bacteria; phylum Elusimicrobiota; class JBDRMW01; order JBDRMW01; family JBDROU01; genus JBDROU01. The sequence goes on along the minus strand of JBDROU010000079.1, from coordinate 27,078 downwards.
TTCGTTGAACCGCGCCTTCTGTGCTGAGTTCATATTTTCTGTGTACACAGAGCTCTTCTTCTTGAAGGCATCGAACTTGGATAAACCGTCGCTGATGCGGCCGGCCTTTATGCCGGAATCATTTATTACCCAGGATGCAAGGGCATCAACCCTGCCTAAAATAGAATCAAATTTATCCATCTCACCGGCATCGCCTTTCAGCCAGCTGATTACAGCGCTGTCTGTTTTAGCTGATGTCAGTATTGTGTTTATCGCTTCAGAGGCGGTCTTTTTGTTATGCGCGTTAAACAATTTCTGAAGTACAAATGCTTTGATATCTGATCTGCTATCCTGAGAAAGCTGGCTGCCTCTGGATGATCCGATCAGTACCGTAATACTTCCTGCCAATCTGTTCAGCTGTTCATAAGGAAGCTGCTGGACAAAAAGGTCGATGTTTATGTTTAAGGGTCCGCTGTGAGCTATTGACGCGAAACAGTTAAACTGAACGCTGAATGCCGTATCCGGATCCATACCCTTGAGATATGTATTCAGAATATCGTGTTTGTTGATGTTATCCAATACAATGTTGTATTCCCTCACAGCTTCAGCTCGCAGTTCATTTCTTAAGGAATAATTCAACGAATCCATGTTGAACGCTTTTTCAACACAGCGGCTGAACACGCTCTCTTTGTTCTGGTAGTTGAGTTTCGAACCGTCAAGCTTAAGCCGGGTGTAAACTTCCGCGGCTTCCTTGAAAACCCTGAAACCCTTGGAACCTAACGAAAGCGCGTAATCTGCGGCAGTGCGTATCATGAACATGCGCGCTGATTCTTTATTATCAAATGATGAGAGCATTTTGGAATACAGATCTTGTCCAAGCTGGTCAGCCTGCTTCTGAAGCGAAGCCTCATTTACAAATATCTTCTGGCCGTTTTTCGCTTCTATCTCTATCCCCAGCAGCTTACCGTCTTTGTTAAAGTAGCTTATCCTGTTCTCGGCTCTGCGTAAAGAAACCGCCTGTTTTACATCAACGCTTAAATAATCCTGCGCGGCTTTAAAGAGTTTTGTCTTATCAACCGTATCTATAACAAAATTGTTCTTGCCCGCGTATACAGATCCTTCCGAAGTTTTAAGATAAGTTTTTCCGGAATAATCTATGCCGAATCCGTAAACTTCCGCGTTAATCTTAGCGCTCCGGCCCCTTGCATCCTGAACGCTTAAATTGAGCGTTTGAGGAAGATTTGCTTTTTGATCATCTATTTTTGATACCTCCAGCATCTTCCGGTCATTAATCGTTACCCAGTACGAATGATCGTTCTGCTCGAATTTGTTCGCTCTGGAGTGGCTGAGCTTTTTACCGGAACCGTCTGTAAAGTAATCATATCTCAGCTCACCGTTTTTGTTGATGGTGCCGGTTACACCCAGACCTTTGCCAAGCCCCGCTTGAAACACTGGGTTACCCGAAGCTTCGTCAAATATCAGCATGCCGTTTTCCTTCTTAAACTTCGCATCTTTGCTCTGTTCGGCATTTATCTTTAAATAGGTATCGCCTTCACCTGTCCTGAAATGCCGGCCCTGCGGAATTATCCAGGTAGCGCCCGATATTTCTATCTCGCCGGATTCATCAAAGGATAATATGCTTCCTTTAAGCAGAGCCTGATCGCCGTTTTCATCCATCCCGATCAGGAATATGCTGCCGCTTTCCGGGGCAGCTCCCCTGCCCTGTGATTCCATAGTAACCAGAGGATCCGCCGCTTGAGGAAGAAGGATGCGACTGCTGGCAAGCTCTAACTGCTTCTTACCCGAAATTTTTAATTCGCCGTCAATGTTTAGCTGGAATTCCGCTTTCTTGAATTTGAACGATACCTCTGTCTTACCGAATAATTTAGAGAGCGTATCTTTGTCGCGCAGATTGCCTTTAACACCGACGTTATCCAGTTTTATACCGCTGTTAAAAATAAGATTGCCTGATGTTTTGTCCATAACCAGTACGGCTTTCATGGCGGTATCTAAATAATTTTCAAGGCCCGAGGTGTTGATATTCATGATCACATCATCCAGCACCTTGCCGAAGAATCCGAATTCCGATAAAGATATATTGTTACTGCCGGAAGCGCCCAGCAGGAAAATATCCGTTACCTGATCCACGCGCTCGGTTTCGGTAAGCTTTACCTTTATTAGCCAGGTGAGCGAATCATTGACCTTCTTTGTGAATACCGTTTCGCCGTCTTTGCCTTCGTAATACTTATCGCCTTCCTTCTGCTGTTTCCATCCTTTTTCTTTTAACGCTTCTGCGGTAGTGGATTTAAATTGGTCTATTATAATGCCTTTGCTTAACAGATTCATATCGCTTAGCATGAGGTTGTTAAGTTTGGCAAGATCTTCTAATGTAAGTTCTTCCGTTATTATTTTGCCGTCCGGAGCCAGCGAGAACTTTATCATATCGCTTATCGTCATATCAGCTATCTCAACAATACCCTTGTCAGCCAGAAGCTGTTTGGGTATCTCGAATGAGCTTAACTCCAGCGAAACCGCACCGTTGACCGTGGAGATGCCGCCTCTGAAGCTAATCGATCTTAGCGAATCCATATCCTTATCGGTAATTTTGTCTGTATTGAGCATCTTCATGAGCAGGCCTCTGACGCGCTCCGTTATAGCCTTTTTCGCGTCATCGGCTATATTGGCATTAGCCAGCAGAGTGCCCAGATTTGCAGCTGCACCCGCACCGAATTTTAGCATCAGCATACCTTTAACTATATCCTCGCCGATCGAGCCTATGTCCATCACACCGGCTTCCAGCAGGGCTTCCATCATCTTGAAATCCTGAGTCTTAAGTATACCCATATCCTGCGCTACAATGTTCAAATACTTGCTGGCTTCTTCTATATTTCTAAGCTCGGGCTGTATAAACACGCTCAGGTTATTCTTTGACATAGTAAGAGATATATTGACCTTTTTGTCACTGCCCAGCCTTTTCACCCTGTCAAGCGCTTTTCTGGCTTGCTCTGCGATTTTCGGGTTGAATTTGCCTATCAGATCAACAAATTTTTCGGCTTCTTTCATGGTGAATGCTTCAAGCTTGCGTACGGTAAGCGAATTCTGTTCCGGATCATACATTATTTCCAGCTCACTGCCGTCTTTCATGGATTCCAGGAATGAATCCAGCATCTTTTTGGCTTCAGTGCCTTCAGCTATACCCTGCTTGTCCATAAATGCTTTGAGCGCTTCACCAATCAGCGCGCGGGTCTTTTCATTCACTACAACCTTTACGTCGCTTTTTGGCCCGCCGACATAAACCGGGGCAATTTTCACACCATTTATCGTTAATTTTGCATGTATCTTAATCAGCGCGTCACCGCCGAATATCTTTTCCATAGCCTTCGCGAATTCCATCAAATTCGCAAGCTGTTTTACATTGGCATCCGTTAACTTGTTAGCCTGGGACTCCAGCGTGTTGTGCAGTGATTCGATAAGCCCTTTGAGCGAAACTGTAATTTCAGCGGTTCTTTCCTTGAGGTCAATTTTTATTACCGCGTCTTTGTCCATGCCGAGCGCCTGCAGGGTATCCGCAAATTCCCTGATCTGATCTTTGCTGAGCTCTTTCCATGCGTCTGCCAGTGCCTCGATAAGCGCCTCTTTTCTCTCTATACCCTTTTCATCGTCGGCAAAGAAGCCATCCCTGAGCGTGACCGTCTTTGTCTCCTTGCTTTCGATTATGCGCTTGATCTCCTCAGCAGACATCTTACCGCTGATATCCGCATGCTCCTGAGCGCCTAAATCTATGATTAACTTTTCCATAAGTTTGATGGAAAGCCCCAGATCATCCGGTTTCAAATCACCGACTACCGGCAGTGTTATGGGGGCTAATTTATTTAAAGTCTCCTTAAATTTATCCAGCAAATCACCGTATCCCGGCGCAACTAATTTTTCGGGCAGTACCGTTTTGAAAATATTCTCCGGAGAGATAAATTTCGAGAATTCATTTAACAGTTCTTTCAGCTTGCCTTTTTCGTCTTTTTCCTCTTTCACACCTTCTTTGGCTGAGCTGTCATCAACTGTAAATTTGTCAATAGTTTCCACCGCGATTTCAAAGATTTCTTTAACGGCGATGTATTTTTTCTCTTCCTTTTTCGTTAATGTGTCTTTTTTAAGCTCTAAAAATTCTGAAGAAAGGCTTTCCAATTTTTGTTTTATGCTTTTCAATTTATCCTGCGTTTCGCGGTTCGCTCCCTGTTTGCCGATCTGCTCGAATGCAGCTACGGTCTGTTTTAATGCATTGTTCAGCTCTGACACGATCTCAGGCATCTCGCGTTTTTTATTTTTCTCGACATTGTCACCGCCTCGATCTGCTCTTTCTTCCCCTTTTACTTCTGGCGCAGTTCTATCAGTTGTTACCGGCGGTTTCTTAAGAAGGCCTCTATCTTTAGTAGTGTTGACAGTCGGCTCATCTCCCTGAATATTGCGCTCTGTTTTCTTTGGCCCTTTTTCCTCCCGCGGAACCCCTGTATCATCCGGTTTTGTCAATCTGTCAGATTGTTGAGTTTTTCCGGGAATGAGGGTTGACTTTTCGTCACCGATTTCAGCAGAACCGGCTCCCGGAACATTAATTTCTTTATTCTCTTCTTTATAACTTTCAGGAGCTGTTTGATTCTCATCGGCTTTAACGCCTTGTTTCTGCATCGCTGCTAGTTCATAACTTACCGGTTTAACTCCGGTATGAACCGGAGGCTCACCAGTGCGTTCCGGAGAAACCTCTTGAGGCGGTAAAGCAGTATCGTGTTGCTTAACACCACCTTCCGGGCTGACAGCTGGAGGTGGAGATCCTTCGGGATCATATTCAGCAACATTCTGCCCCGATGCAGATGATTTATCGGATATTGCCAGCGGCTTTTGATCACTGTTTCTCTCACCACTCTGCTGATCCTGTTCCGATCTAATTGATTGCTCACTTTCTCTTACTTTTGCTGTTGATCTGTTGTCGCCAACAGGTGCCTTTGTTAATAATCCCTTATCCGGCGCCACTTCTTGATTTGAATCAGGTACTCTTTTCTCATCTTGCGAAGCAGAAATTATTTCTGAACCGAATTTGCTTTCATCGTTTGGACCCTTCTGAAGGCTGCTCTTCGATAAGTCTACTTGCTGCTCCGGAGACTTAACTTCAATGGTCTTTGAATCCGGCTTCTTATCAAACTTTTGTTCAATATCAAGATCCAGCGTTAATTCCGGTTTAAATTGTTGCGACGCAAGTTGTTGTGATGCAGTTTGATCCTGTGTTCCCGGTATTCCTGTTCCGGTTACAAAAGCTATAAGTTTTTGTAGTCCTTGAACCGTAAAATCTTTTACCGCACTAAAAGTATTAGCCAGACCGTCCGTTTTAGTGAGCGGTGATTCCTTAGTTCCGTAAAGCGCGCTGTCAGATCCAGGCGATGCCTTTGTCGTTTGAGTGTTAACCGTCTGAGGTGGTTTGACTGCTGGCCCCTCCTGCTTAGCACCGGCAGCAGGAACAGCGTTTGATTCTGGGTTCTTTCGATTTTCATCCATTTTTGCATAAGTACCGTCAGGTTTAACTGAAACAGAATCATCTTTTTTATTACCTTCCTGCAAAGAAGCAGCGCCACTCTGGTCCATTTTGCTCCTTTCATCAAAAGATCGGTCAGATGCTGATGGTAGAGCCGCTTTAGCATCTTCTTTTGAAGTTGGAGCCTGAGCGAGAATATCTGGGCCTGCCGTTTCCGCTGGTTTTGCGTTCTCCATTGCAGCAGGAGTAGCTTCAACCGGCGGGATTGAATCCGTATCCGAATAACTTTTTCCGGCTTTAGCAACACTGGAACCCACATCTTTCACAAACTGGAAAAATCCTTTGAACAGATTCCAGAAAGGAATAGGCACCCATTTTGTAGGCCGCTTATTCTGTCCCGAAATTTCGATGCCGCGCGAAGGATCACTCGGACTTCCGCCCCGTTCAGGTTGTGTTTGTTCTCCTACTTCTATATTTAATTTCTTACCAGCAGTACCGCTTGTATTTTCAGCGCCTTTATTATACTCTATCCTGGCATATTCCACCGCCAGACTGAAAAGGGCGCTTAATGCCTGCTGGAGGTAACCTAACCGTTCAAGCTTTTTGTTAACATCCTTGCCGGTCTTAACCCAGGAACCGTCTCTTTCCTGAATTTTATCCCTTTCATGCTCGAACGCTTTAGCGAGCATAAAATCACCCGCAGCCTTTAATAGCTGTGTCGGGGGAGGTAACTGGAAGTGCATGCCGGGGGTACCGTTTTTCATTGTTATACCGCCTACGCACGCGCCTGCAACAGCGCCCATTAATGACGCTACCGGCGAATCCACACCCTGGGCCAGCGCGACCTGTTCAACAACAGATGAAACAAGGGCGGATACAACATCCTCAGAAAACATTATTTCAGAAAAACTCGGTACGGATTTGCCAGCCGCTTGACCAAATTTATCATACATTTGCGAAAACTCAAATCCCTCGGTACGCATCAAACCCATCGCATAATTCTTTACAATATTTATAGCTACCTGCATAAGAAAACCTTCCGCGGTTAATTCGTTGCCGGTTATAATTGAGTTTACGATTGGCCCTGCAAAAGCCCCGAATAGAGGGTTAATATATGAAAGGACTGCCACGATTACCGCAGACAATATCTGACCAAAAACATTGTTGCTTGACGGGAAGTAGTCTTCGTTTATGAATTGATCTTCGTATGTTTTTACTTCTGTCTTTACTGTATCTATCTCGTCAACAGCGCCGGTAACAGGGTTGTAAACATAATCATAAGTATTTGAATAACCGGCATATACTTTAACGGGCGCTTCCAATTTATAATAATCTAAGGTTTCATGGGCGCTGTAGGCCTTAAATTCTCCTTCCCTGTAATTATATGTCATCGCGGATACTGAATCGGTAACCACCTGCTGTCCGTCATAATAGATAGAATCAGATACTGTATGCGTGTGAGTGGTAGAGGTCAGAACTCTGCCGAAAGCATCAAATGTTGAACTGGTTGTTTGGGTCTTACTGAGAGAACCCATATAATAAAACGTATATGATCCCGTTTTCTTGCCGCCAAACAAACCGCTTCTATATGTGTAAGTAACCGTTTCGCTTTGCATGCCGAAAAATTCACCTTGGGTTGAAGTATCTGCACGGTTGCCGTACGGGTCGTATGCTTCTACTGTTGTTAAAGTAGGCTCTAATGTCCCAAGATCTTTTATTCCTACCTGCCATCTGCCGGTGGAATTGATAACGGTGCTATTCCATTTATGTATTGTGTTTGCGTCATAGATTTGAAAACCATTCCCATCCTTAGCTGTGTTTGTATTGTTTGTAAAACGACTCCAAGAACTACCATATCCATTAGGATCTGGATCCCAAACGCGAGTGTCATATGTTGACTGCGAGGTGACAGCATAAAAGGCCGATCCGCTTTTCCACGTATAATTCTCTGTATAGATTTGACCTTTATTGTTATATTTGTAATCTACCGTATAGTACACCCACGCGTTGCCTTGCTCAGCCGTAGTATCAATGCCGTAAAAATAAACTGGGAGGTTGCCTTGTGGGCCGTCAGCTCTGAAAGTTGCCATATACACATCATTTATTTCCGTCCAATCACTCTCACCAGTTTGAATAATAGTTTCAGTTGTTTTGTATTGTGTTAAGCACTTATAACCTTGGGATTCCAGAACTCTTATTCTGGCATCAAGTAGTGCTTGAGTGTAGTATCCTACTGCGTAAATGCCAATCAGAACCCCGGGCGCTTTAATTACATCTCCTTCTATCGGTATAGGCAGTTCGCCTTTGTTTTCCTTATCCCACTCGCGCCTCTCAGTAACTGACTTGATCAACCCATCGGTATCATACACCGTGTTAATGACATCTTTATGATACACAAAGAACCAATCATCTTTCTGGCCGTCATTGTCCAAATCAGATAATTTTTCTTTCTTTTCCGTGTAAGCCAAAGGCATTGAATTATCATTCCCAAGAATGTTGGTGGTGGTGAATTTGTAAGTTGTAACTTCATTGAGTTTTGTAGTAGTAACCATTTCCGTTTTACCGGTCATAATGCCGTAAACATTATATTCCGTAAGCGTTCTTTGGGTTAAGGCGGTGCTTAATAAAACATTGCCGATATTATACTTTTTCTCTGTTTGATCAAATGTTTTGCGCCTTCCCTGGTTATCATAGATAATTTTGTCTGTTATTGTAGAGCTATAGTCCCCGTTCATCGTTCCCGCAACATTGCCCCAATATTTTCTTATTGTTTCAGTCTGTATTTTCCCGAACAGATCGTAGGTTACTGTTTCTCTGGTACGATATTGCTTGTACAAATGTCCATTGGTTTGACCCGGCTGAAGAACCCCACTATCATTGAATACTTGCCGAGAAAGTTTGCCTACTTCAAGTATAACTTTACTTGTTACCAGAGCTCTTCCGAGAGTGTCAAAAGAATCTACCGTGATTGTTTCGCTGACTGTTAACGTGGATTTGAGTGAGTCATTTGTAACTGTGGTATAACCTGTTGTTTGATCCAGTTCGTTATATGATTGATAATCCGTTTTTGTGGTAACGGTATTTATAGGATTATAACTAAACTGTTTTTCGGTCTGGGAATAATCTCTTTTAATCCTGCCGAATCTATCATAGAGAATGTAATACACTTTGCCAATACCGGTGTCATAAAGCTGATATTGTACTGTGGAATCTGTATAATACGTCATTTTATTGTAAGAATACGCACTTACATAGTTATAAGCCTTAAAATTGTCCGTAGTAATCTGCTGCTGTTTAACTTGGCCAAGATTGTTGTACAAGAAATGTGAACTTTTGCTGTAATGTCTGATTACCTGTTCCGAACCGTCGTTTAAATCAATATTTTCCTTTTCTTCAATCATGACAAATGAATCCATAAGGTTGCCCTGTGAATCATATTTGTTTACCGAACTTGTTCCGAAATTATTTTCTCCAGGCATGTCAACTATAGTTTCTTTAGTTGTTGTTTTCAGGTAAGTATAATACTGTGAGCTGTAATTTTCGTGAGTCACCGTTTTTTCCGCCTCAACCTGGCCGAGGTTGTTATATGCCAGATAATCGTTTACCACTATGCTTTGCTGTTTTAACTTCTGACCGTAAACCCCGGTTTGTTTGTTATAGTCCATTGTGGTTGTAAACATTACGGAATGTTTGAGCCTGCCCTGAGTATCGTAGTACATCTTATCGTTTTTATATTCTTCAGGTTTGTACATTGCTATACTCACATCCTGACCCTTGTTAATTGCCTCCCAAATGCTGTCGGCGTCAAGCAAATCAAGCTGGTAGCCTGCTGTATTTTCGATTATTACTTTTGAGGCATTTTTAATTTCGTATGTGAACTCATCTACAGGCAGTTTTACTTCCCAGCCTTTATAAATGTCATTTATAATATTGTTTTGCTGCGCGGCAGTTAACTTATCCCATTTTACTAAGTTCCAGTCTTTATCATAAAATTCTCCAAGCTCGCTTAGAGTCTGTTTCCTGTAATTTCGCAATTGATTTTTAGGATCATTAACCAACATATACAAGCCATTGGATAATTTAATTTTAATATAATCCCAACCCGTACCAACTGCTTCAAAAGACACATCATTAATTGATACATTGTCTAATAAATTTAGATAACTTTGCTTTTGTGCAGTATTAAAAAGACTCCAGCTGTTTCTATGAATACCATATGAATACTGAGTATCTATTGAAATTACATATCGGTCGTCTGCTCTGATAAACTCAACAAGCTTATCAACCCATTCATCTCCCTCAACAAAGATATCATATTGGTACGGAGCATTTGGAGCATCCGGTCTGTAAAGATATGTTTTTCTTGACTGCTGTTCAACCTGATCCAAACTGTTATATTTGAGATCTGTAATAACTGTATATCTGTTATCCAGATCCTCGCCGCCTTCTGCTTCATGCTCAGACTCGCCGGTTTCATGGTAATTTATTTCTGAGTTGCTGACCCTTCCTTTTGAGTCGTACTGATAGGTGATGCCCTCAACTATAGTCTTGCCTTCTACCGCGCCGACCTTGTTTACAGTCGTGCGGGTCATTTTTTCCGCCATACCTAATGAGTTAAACTGGCTTATGGAGACCTCCAAAGTGTAGTGTTTGTCAAGGTTATAACTTCCTGACGTATCAGATTCGCCAGACTCAGTTACATCATATTTATAATAGTTAACCCTGTTAGATTCATCATAACCGATTGTTGTACCTTCAGCTGTTTTTTCAGTAATTGTTTTGCCGTCATTCACTGTGTTTTTGGTGTGTTTTATGTTCTGGCCTAACTCATTGTAACCGCTCACCCCGTCCATTACTGTGGTTACGACAGTGGTGCTATCAAGATTGTAATTTACGCCGTCAATTATGTTATCGCCGGTTTCACGGGTTGTCACTACCGACTTAGTCAGATGTCCGTTTGATGCGTCATATGTATTGCGGATGTCCTGTGCAACAGTCTTCCTGGTATTGGCGGCTAATGATGCTTCACTATTAACAACTGTATAACCTTCTTTGAGATAGTTTACCGTTCTTATGGTATGTGCTGGATTATTGAAACTCTCGTCATAACCTGAGTTCTCTGTTTTTTCGTAATAATCAAGCGAGAAATTTGGACCTCTTTCGGTGACAAAATCCCAGACTTTTTCCACCCTGCCCCGCAGATCATACTCTATAACTCCAAGGAAATCTGACTGCGTATTGTCCTTTGTGGTAATTTTGCCGCCCTGTGTGATTACTTCTGTTCGTTTAATTGCCCTGCCGAACTCATCCCATTTAAAATTTTCGGTTTCAACCGTATAGGTATTGTACAGCTCTGAATACCCGTCGCCGCTGTAGCGGTTCATCTGCGTTACTGTTTGTTTGCTGGATTTCGTAAAGCCGTTTTCGTTATACACCATATCAGTGGTTACATTCTTTGACATAAGGTTGGTGTCTATGTTGTCTATCGTGTATGTTGTATTTACCTTGATATTTCCGTTTTGCTCATAATCAAGCTCTATGTAATTCGTTACTTCTTTGACAGTACCCACGGTCTTTATCTCTTTTTTCATATGCCACAGCTGCAATGCGGAATTATACCCCTGCTCGAAGTTTGCGATTGATTCATCTTCGCGATCGGTGAATTCAATATCCTTGCAGCCAAAATATGTCTTGATCGTTTGCGCCGGCAGCACGTTATATATCTGATCTTCCGGCAGGTTAAATTTTATCCTGTCTTCATCTGAAAGTTTAAGCTCATCTACCATAGTTGATTCCGAATATACCAGCAGGTTGTATTTGTTATAACGGGATACTAAATTTGTTTCTGTGCTCTTTTTGGTGGTAATCTCATCCAGCTCTGCCGCATCTTTATCCCGGCCGTCTTCTGTCAACTCCCGACTGGTCCTAAAATATGAGCGCATCTGAGATGTCTCGTTGCCGGCTTCATCCTTATAGGATATATCAGAGGTAACACCCATCGTGTAATGGTGCTTGCCGTTTGTCTCCTGATCTGAATATGTTGTTATGTTTGAGGATCGTCCCAGATTGTCGTACTCGAAATATGTATACTCCCGGGTGGTCCGGTTCATAGCCTGGTTGTCATTAAAGGTTTTCTTGTAAACCATTTCTGACTGACCCAGAGTATTGTACTCTATTTCAACTGCCTGCTTGTTCTCGTGCCACAGTGAAGCTGTATCTTTGGCATTCCCTAAGTCAGTTTCATGTGTCAGGTTCATATCAGTTTCCACATAGCTGTCTACATTATAGCTCGCTACCCGGTTTCTGGCGCCGTAAACAATATCGGATTTTTCTTCTCTTGTGGTTTTTATTACCGCCTTGTTCGAATCGAGTTCGCGGACATATTCCGTATAACCTGTCATCCTGCCCGCGCCATCGAACTTGTATTCCCCGGTGGAAGAAACTGCTTCCGGTAAAATACCTAAGTACCGGAACTGAGGTGTCATGATCTTATACTGGTTATTACCTTGAAACTGTTTCACCAATGTGAATGCATCCAAATAAGTGGCCGAATCCATGTCTGCCGCCAATGTCTGGGAACCGCCTTCTTGTTTCACGCGAACATACATGCCATTGTGCGCCTGAAGCAGCGACCGACCTCCTGAAGAAGCAATAAGGTTAAATGTTTCAAATGTTCCTATATTGTCGCTGTTCGCAATTATCTTACCGTCAGCATCGCTTCCGGCAGATAGATATTTACCGTTTGCGGCCTGCAATGCAATCTTTCCGTTCCCTAAAAAGACTACGGTAAATGTCTGGCCGGGACCATCAAATCCTTGAATCGCATAGATGCTCTTGTCATCATTAGATTTCTTTGCCCAGGTCTCCGTTTCGTAATAATGGATTTCAGTCTTATAGATAAAGTCATCATGAAACGAAACATCGGGCATGAGAATAGCAAATATTCTCTGTATAGTAGCTGCCGCACTTTCATCTGAGCTCACATTTTCATGGACAAACAGCTGCTCTTCGAACGATGTTTTACTGTGATACATAAGCCCGTTCTTCGTATACTCATACTTGTTAGTTTCCTTAACATAAAATATATTCTCTTTTGTTGAGTCGTTCGTGGTTGTCACCACATTATCGGTAACCAATCCCACATCATTGTAAGCATACGTAGTGTGCACATCCCTGGTCGTAAACAGCAGCTCATGAGCAGCGTTAGCGTCATGGCCGTCCATCTCGGCGCGTCTTACCCTTGTACTGGAAATCTCATTTGTGTTTGCATAATTCACCTCCAGATAATCTTCCTGAACGGTTTTGGTGGTAATATCTTTTACATCCCGAGTTGCAAAATCTTGTTCTTCATCCGGATTTGTAACCCCGAGCGAGTTTAGTTCGCGGGTGTACTGGGTGTATTTATACATGCGTCCATAATCACCGTAAATAATAGATTCTTCATCCGACGAAGCCGTAATTTCTTTTTGATAGTAAGTATGAACGCCGTTTATCTCTTCGTCATAGTTGGAGAGCCTGTTCTTCTGCCGACCCATCGAATCATATTCGTACGTTACGTACTCTTCGATCGTCTGTTCAGGCGCGTAGTTCATCTCGTATGTTTTTGTATAACTCTGCGTTACCTGCCCGAATATATTGGCTTTGTTTCTAGTTTCTGTTTTATATGTCTTCCAATAGGTGGCATTTTTTTCTGCATCCTGTAAAGCTCCATCATCTTCAGGACCCAGATAACCATTGCAAATTACGTATTCCTGCATTATATTTTCCGGGACGTTAGTAATATAGCCGTCGCCAATCTGGACATTATCCGTGATCACGGCTGATTCTCTAGTAGTCATCTTGACATTTGCCTTATCTGCATTTACAGCAAATGAGGTAAGTGTTTTAATGTTATCTTGAGTAAACTTTCCGTTAATAACCACACCCGCACCGGCAAGTTCTCTGGTATAACGGGTATACTCTTTGTTTATGCCCTTTTCTACAACAAAATCAGTTGTCTCCATTTGGTAGTAGTGATTGCCCTTATCTCCGAAATTATCAACATAGTTTACCAAACGATAGCTGACTGAGCCGTTTTTATCATACTCGGTTGTTGTAAATTCCGCGGTGAATTCCTTGCCGGGCGCGTAATCGTCTTCTGTTGTCATGAGGATTGAATTTGTTATTAAATTAAGCTCGTTATATATATTGACTTCAGAAACATGATACGAGTGTTCGTAAGATATCCCTTCAGCTTGAGCAGCCGGCCCCGCTAGCTCCTCTACATCCGATTCGGAAGTCTTTAGCTTCCCATTAAGCGTATAAGTCATCACAACTGCAATTTCCTTCTTTTCTCTAATACATTGCTCGGAAGAATCATTCCAGTATGAACTATTCAAGTTAACATTGGATATGTTAAACCCGCTTGAAGGTTTAATCTGGCGGGTATATTTGTCGCAGCCTATCATCTGCCCAAGTTTATTATATTGCGCATCCTGAGTGGAATATACAGTTACGCGGTGCGTTACGTTAGTCTTCCATGTGCTCGGGCCATCCCAGTATTCCTCATCAACAAGCGAGTAGCTGTTTTCGACTCTGCCGGAACTACCGTATTCATTAGCTGTAACGGTCGTTATGCTTTTTTGAGCATCCGCTGAATCATTGTACATAGTCTGTTTTACTGACTCTACGCGTCCTTGGCTGTCGTAATCAGTATGTAACGCCATATCAAATGAATGGTTGAGTATATTGCCGGTAGTATCCTTTTCTATAACATGATTATCCGTACTCTCCACCAATCCCATCTGGTTGTAGATAATATCGCTCTTGCTTGTTTCGACTGTAATCCTATTACCTTCGGTTGTGGTCTTTGTAATCCGTTTAGCATCTCCGTTGCCCCAGAATTCTGTGATTTTTTTATTTTCAGTATATTCTCGGTCGATCTGGTAATTTCCATCCGTACCGTACTGACGCACATCCACGGTTGACTCATACATCCTGCCCATACTGTAAAGCATATCGTGAGTATGCGTTTTAGTGATAAGCTCTGTATCTACATTATCAGTAGTAAATGACCAAATATCGCTCACTTTCTCATTCTTGTCATATTCACGAACGGTTCTTTCATAAGTGGTTTTCATGGGAGCTTTGCTGTCAAATGTTGTTATAGTCAATATATTTTCTAACTGTCCATATTTGTTGTAACCGATTTCTGTATTAAGTAAAACTTCATCGTTAGGCAGTGCAGCCCATTCAGCCCCATAACCTATCTGTGTTTGAGTAATGCTATGATGATCCAGTGTCATTTTCCCTTCGCTGTTAAAAGACAGCTCATGGGTATCCGTGTTGTATCTGTCCTGTCTGGCTGACGCATCATAATGAAGCTCCGTATAATTTTGGGTAGTAGTCTTTTTTATACTTTCATCTTTCTGCTGATCCACTATTGTATCGTACTCCTTAGTTTCCTTAGTGTACTGCTTCGCCAATCCCAGCAAAGTATAGTTGTTCCCATAAATAGTGCTTACTGTATAATATCTGTTACCCTCACCTTGATATAGCTCGTCAATCATACTTGTGCTGTCGCTTATTAAGCCGTTTGTCATATACGTCCGGTTGGTCTTTTCAGTGACTATCTTCCCCATCTCGCCGGAATCATTTGTTGTAACCTTTGTAAGATCCACAACCCGGCCGAAATCATCGTATAGATCAAACGTTGTAGTAGTCTCGTACTTGTGTTCCAGTTCAGTTCTATTCCATGTACCGTCATCATTGACCCCGATTATCTCGTAAAGCACTGTGGATGTTTTTGTTTGTCCATTGTCATTATAAGTTAATTGAGCTGATTCTTTTATTAGTTTATTCTCTTCTGTAGTATCCTGTTGATATGATGATACTCGTCCTGTTGCGTCGTTGTAGGTATTAACCTTTGACGTGCTGTGACTGGAATCCAGATGATTCCCCTCAGCATCGTATCCGAATTCGTGATAATCGGAATTTACTGTTTTAGCCCTTCCGTAAATATCATAGAGCATATTAGAGGTTTCCACTATTGTTTTTGCGTATGCTTTATTGCTGTTCGCGGTTGTGTTAGCAGTATGGCTCATAAGACCTAACTCATTATAGGTTATCACTTTATCCATAGTGTATTCGATGTTATGCGCCGATATGTCGCCGTTAGCTCCTGTTTCATGGAAATTAGTTGAGGTGTGAACCGCCCTGCCGCCGCTGTCGTATTCCAGAACTTTTACATCCTCGCTGGTTTCTTTAAGAACGATATCCTTATTATCTAAATCCCTGTCTTTAACAACACGATTATACTTGTACATCAGGTGAGTATCATTACCGTTATTGTCCTTGTAGTCTATCGGATGAACATTCACAACTATTTCCTCAGACCTGACAAGACTACCGTTTACAGCTTCTTTGAGATCTGTTGTGCTTTGCGTCATTCTGCCGAATGAGTCGTCATACGCTCTGGTTATTGTTTCAGTGATAACCTTTCCGGTCGCACCGTTATCATCTCTGGTGATTTTTGTTGACATTTTTGCCTGCAGAAGTTTGGTAAATATATCAACGGTTGTCTCTGTCGTGTATGTGTGATTAAGCGTTGCTCCGTTATCCTGCGCGCTCTTCTCTGTTGTCTGGTTCAAAGTATAATTCACCTGGCCGTTTTCATTATTATAGGATTGTTCTATAATTTCTGTGGTTATCTTACGCTTTGACGCATTTATATCTGTCACTTCATTATTAAGAGCATCAACAAATGCGCCATTTTCGGAAACCCCTTTAATGGTATCATCAAATTCTATTGTATCCCTTGTAAAAGATGCCATTCTATCAGTTCCCTCCGTGTAGCTTGCGGAATAGAGATTAGTCTGGTAGGAATGGGTTTCCGGGCTGCTGCTGCTGCCTTCCTCAATATTCGATGTATTGTCAACCATCCTGCCGTTCAAATCGTAAGAGAAGAATGAGTATTCTTCTTTGAACTCATTACTGTTAAATGATTCTGTGCGTTTATATACCTCTTTTGTCTGCATTACGTCATCATACGCATTTATTTTTGTAATAACAAATTCATCATAGTGCAGTTGTTCTCCGCTGTCAATTACGAGCGCACCTGCCCGGTATTGTATATTAGCTTCCATATACTCCAGCTTGTTCTGCCGGTTATACACCGCATTGGAGATTTCCTGTCTGGTTGTCTTTAATGTGTTTGTTTCCGACCAATCAGATTCCTGCTCATGAGTCTCTCTGGTATAATCAGTCATCTGGTTGAGCTCGTTATAACCGCTTTTTTCCGCGCGCAATACCGTTTTATACAGATGTTTTTGGCTGTCGCCAGTATTATAGTCTTCGGTTACCTGAATGACCGATTCCTTTAGCTGGCCCGTGTCATGGTACCGCATGGTTGTTACTTCAGTGGTTATTTTATCAGCAGATGCGCTGTCATTTGTAGTAATCTGTGTTGTCTGAACAGCAACTCCTTTGTCGTTATAAAAAATCGTTTTATCCACTTGTTTCGTATGGTTAAGTATTTTGTTATCCGCATCATGCTCGAATATAATATTGCTGCTGCCAGATATGTCACCAAGCAGATTATAAGAATATGTTATGGTTTCTTCAGTAATTTTTTCCATTTCAGTAACAGTCTTTTCTTGTGTTTCTATCTGCAGATCATCGTGGAATCCGGTATTCAGAACTTCAACAGTATAGCTGTTGTCAAGAACGGCATCTCCATCGGTACCGTACTCATGGATGGTGCTATTTGAATGGATCAGTATATCCGCGTTCCATTTCAGATAATCCCTCTCGGTTACGGTTGTCAGCGCCGAACTAACATTATCTTTAACTGTGGTAACGCCTTTCGTAAGCTGGCCAAATATGTTGTACGTCCTTTCCGATATCTCTGTGGTGTCTTTGGCCGGGTTTGCGTCATCATTGTAAATCCTGCGCCTTTCTGTGGTCACCAGTCCCAAATTGTTATACTCCTTTGCATCCTCGACGGTATAACTGTGATTAAGCTCTAATCCTTCATTGGCTGCCAGCCACCCTGCAGTTTCGGTGAAATCACTTATTGAAAATACCAGCTTGTTCTCGGAATCATAGTCTATATTACTGACATTTTCAGTAACAATCTTGACGCTCAGCGGCTCCAAGGCTTCCTTATGTGCCGGATTCCTTTTCCCGGTTGGGATTTCAGTTGTATAACTCGGGTCATCTAAGGTGTAGCTCGTTCTTGCATAGCGCAGGGCTTGACCCAGCCCGTTGTAGTCGCTTTCTCCATAAGTGGTAATTGTGCAATCATATTTTTTCTTTTCACTGCCATCAATGGTATAAACACTTTCGCCGTCAACACGGCTTTCTTTGAGCCTGCTGTTGGCATAGTAATCATTCGTGACAAGCTGGTTTGTCACCTTGTTGCCGCCGGTTAAGCTTTCTGTTTCAATGGTGCTCTTAAATATTCTTGCTGCAAGTCCCTGGTTGTTGTACTCCGTAGTAGTTTTCACAAAATACGTCTTATCCAGCCGTTCACCTTCACCAACCGTCACAAATTCATTGGTATCAGGATCATTGTATGTAAACCCAGCGTTCAGCTCCCTGACCTTCAGGTTTGATTCTATTACATTCCCTCTGATATCATACCTCAATACGGTCTTGTTACCTTCCTGATCAACAGTCTCTGTAATTGTAATCCTGTCGCCGTCTGCCACTATTTGAGTACGGTTTTCTGCCTGATTCAGATCGTTATACGATTCGTAATACGTGTCGGTAACCGTTGTGTGGTTCAGATAATCATCTGTTCCCGAATCAGTGCCGTATTCGGTATTGAATGTCTTTGTACGATACACGTTACCTGCACCGTCATATACCAGGTAGTGAGTCTCATTTTTAATGGTTAAATCCTGATTAACGTTGTCCGTTATAAACGATGTCGTAACACTCTGCTTGCCGTAAAAGTTATATCCTATAATGCTTTTCGTTGTGGTTTCCTTTTGGGGATTAGCGTCATCATTTATAGTAACCTTCATTACATGCCAGGCAAGCCCCAGATTGTTATATCCTTTGCCGGAAGTTTTAATAAGATCTGCAATTTCTTCCGGCGAGGAGCCTTCCGGCATTTCGATATCGGCAGCGTTAAATCCGTAATCGGTTGTCATTGTATAACGGTGATCCAGCGTCAGCGGGTTACCCTGATCATCAAGCGCGGCAGCGCCGGCGGTCTCATGTATTTGAGAAACGCTGTGTTTTTGCTGACCCAATTCATTATAGGTGATGCCGGCTACATTTTCTTCTGTTAACTTCATCGTGTTCGCCACAAGTTCATAGCGGTTCTCAGCTTCAAGCACCTGATCACGCGATCCCTTGTTCAGCAGCCGGTTTTCCGTTTTGTATGAACGCGCCTGTTTAAGGCTGTCATATACAATATCACTCATTAAGCTGTAGCTAAAACTGCCCTTATCGCCAGAGTATTCGTACGAATATGTTTCAGTTTTTTTAATTGTTTGATTTGCATTGTAAAGGTAGTTGATAAGCTGTTCAGAAGTCTTAACACTGGTAATAAATCCGTCAGCATCATAGTTATTCTCATGCACTATCTTGTCATTGCTGATCACTTGATCTAAAGAATTATAGGTAAAGCTATTTGAATAGTCATACGAATAATTAAGCTCTGTGCTGCTTTCTGCGTCTTCACCGGTTATTTGAACCTTCGAATGCGAGTAAGCCAGCCTACCCTGGCTGTCATATCTGTTAATATCGTATGTGTCATAAAGGGGATCATACTTGTTATCAACATCGTTGTAATAAGTGCTTTCAACGTTGGTTTTGATTTTTGAGAGCTCTTCATCTGACAGCGTCTTCAGCGTCCCATTGCTGTTAAATAACCGCGGATCGTCATATGTGGTGCTTCTGCTTAACACCAGCTGAGAAAGATTATTATAACCTTCATAATAATTTCCCGCTGAATCTTGTCCGCTCAGTAATTCAAAAACAGAATAACTGTGTTTGTCCAGTATTGCACCGTCCATTGAAATATCGCTCGGGTTACCGTTTTTGTCCAGCTCCTGACGGCGTGTCAGCCGCTCAACGCGTTTCTGCCTGCCCTGATCATCATAAGTAAGCGTCGCCTCTTCGGTTACGGTGATACCCAGAGATAATTTGTTGTCATTCGAAACATTTTGTTCTCTTATAATTTTTGTTTGCTGGCTTATTTGAAATCCGCTGTACGTATTAAATGTTTCTATGTCTTTCACATCGTTCAGATCGTCGCTGCCTTCGGTATCCGAATAACCCGATTCCCATGTGCGGCTGTGGCTGTAGCTCAAGAAACCGTTTGTGTCATACTTCCTGCCCGCGTATAGGTTGTCGGATTCCGTAATCGTGTGATTCCCGTCTTCATTTACTGTTACTTTCTGGGTAAATATCATCTGGCCCAGATTATTATATCCTTCCCCAACACTTAGAAGAGTTCCGTTATCGCCTGTATAAACATAATTACCAACGGATTGAATCATTGAATAAGAGTGCTCAAGCCCTTCTCCCGTTTCGGTAATATTATTTTTATAATATATATTTCTCCCCTTTTCGTCATAAATCATGGACTCCAGGTGTTCTGACATCGTTTTGCCCTCTGAAACTATTCCGTCCCGGTCCTTGACATAATCAACAGTAGTCCTTTCCTGCTCCTCGGCCAATCCTGCTTCGGTAAACTTAAGGATATCCGTTGTAACACTGTAGGTTTTGTTAAGCTCATCGCTGTTTGAAATACCTGAACTCCCGTATTCATTAAATGTATGCTCGGAATGTTTCAACCACCCCTGTTGGTTATAAAGGTTTGCTCCAGTTGAGACTCTCTCTATTGTCTTACCGGAGGAATCATTCGTTATCTGTTCCTGCCATTCCACCTGCCCGAGGTTGTTATAGCCGCTTTCATACTTTCCATCGGCTATGCTAACCCTTTTCGGATTGGAAATTTCGTTAAGGGTAATACTCTTCGCGATACGGTTCTTTAGAGTATAAGTATGATCCAGCACATTCTCACCGTCCCGGCCGCTTTCATGAATCTTGCTGAAGCTGTAAATTAACCGGTTATCATTATCGTATATCTTGTTATGCAAATTATATTCCACAGTCGTCTTGTTATCCTCATTAGTGATTGTCTTCACAAACATCACCTGCCCCAACTCATTATAACCTTCCCTGCTGTCTACTTTTTCACCGTCCCCATCTTCGAACTCCTCCCAGCCCATGAAGCTTTCTGTTATATATGTCTTATCCTGTACGAGTGTGCCGTCCGCATTCTTTATTTGCTCTATTGCGGCAAGATGTGAGTAAGCCAGCCGATTATCTCCATCATAACTCATTATCTCTTCTGTTTTCTTTGTTGCTGTAACACCGTCTCTTAACTCTTCCCTGATCTTTGTCTGCTGCTCGGTTTGACCAAGTTTATTTATGCCGTCTTCTTTTATGGTTAGCAAAATGGAGTATGTGTTGTTTAAGTTTTCACTTCCCGCGGTATCTGTTATGCCGGATTCATGGTAATCTGTGTAGCTTAATGCAATATGTTCGTTTTTATTGTATTTCTGGTCCGATTTAGATGTCTCTACTACCGTCAGACCGTCGGTCTTGCTCGTGCGGGTTTGAAGTTTAACTAAACCTAATTCCGAATATTCCTGTATCTCTGTGGTTATAAAGCTAAGACTGTCCAGTTTAATCCCGTCACCCGTTACATCCTCTAGAATAAACTCACCGTCGCCGTTCCTCCATCCTTCCATTTCTCTTCTGGATATGCTGGTTTTTTCTATTTTATTTTGAGCGGTATATGAAATATCTTCAGCGCTCGCCTCAACCAGAAGCTTGGCGCCTTCTATGATAGTCCTTTCCTGGCGTATAACCTGATCCAGGTCATTATAACCCGTTTCAACCGTAAGTTCGTTACCAGACTCATCAATATAAGTGTAATGTCCTATGCTAAGCAGTTCCGTATACCGGTGATCCAAATTAAGCGCACTGCCATCTTTAGCCCGCTCATAGATCTCGGTTGCCGAGGTTTCCAGACGGTTGAATTCATCATAACTGCTTACCGTTGTTTCCTCTGTTATCTTATCATCGCGGGTTTCTGTTTTTGTGCTGTTGGTAATCTGGCTTAGGTTATTATATGTGTTTTCTATGTATACTTCGTAATCATGATTAAGGATTTCCGTATAAGTCTCACCTGTTATATCATCCGTTTCTGCACTTGTACCCGATACCACTATCGTATAATTCGACTTCTCTAACCGGCCTTGAATATCGTATTTCAGCTCACCTTTAACCGTTTCTGCTGTTACTCTGGATCCTTCATAAGTTATCCGTTTCTGGCTATTTATCTGATTTAAATGGTTGTACGTTATACCGGTTATATTTATGAAGCTCTGCGTATTCAGGTCATTTTCAGGATCTTCATCATCAAGATGCCCGGTTCGTTCAACAGCGATATCATAGCTTATCAGCTTATTTTCTCTGTATACGCTGTTATATGTGTATTCAGTCTCGGTTTTGCCTCTGGTATAAGTAACCTTCTTTGACTCCTTCACATGACCCCAATCATCATACCCGGATTCCACAACATGTGAGACACCGTTTTTATCAGTATATTCGAAACCGGTATAGAATGTCTCTACACTGTATGAGTTATACAGCACGGCATCCGCGTCCTGACCGGTTTCGGTATAATCGTAGCTCGAATATTTCAATCTGCCCTGCGAGTCATACTCAATTAAGGTATTTTCCGTTGTCTGCTGGGTTACCGCCCTGCCTTCAACAAAAGCCCCTTCTTTATTTCTGATAAGATCGGTGCTGATCTTCTTCTGGGTGCTTACCAGCCAGGCATCGTTATATGTCCAATATTCTGATTCCACCAGCGTAAATGCATCCAGCTCTACCGTTTCATCAGCTTGATTCTTTTCATGTTCATAGATAATCTGGGTTGATTTCTTCAACAACCCGGTTTCATTGTATCCGCGTTCCAAAATGTCATAATCTTCTGTTACCTTCTGACCATCTGTAACGGTCTTCTTGACATACGACATTTGCAGAAGTTCGTTATAACCGTCACCGATATCTTGAATAAGCGCACCGTTCTTATCGTAGCAACTATACCCGCCTATCTCAGTCTTCTGTTCATACGAGTATTCAGATACCGTTTTACCCGTCATTGTGTCCAGCTCATTGACTGTGACTTCATCATTACTAAAAGTTAGCCTGCCTGAAATGTTGTATTTCATATCATCCAGCGAATTTTCTGTGGTTCTTTTTACAACTGACCCTTCTTGATATTCTTCGGTATTTTTCGTTTGTCTGATTATCTGATTGAGTTTGTTGTATTCAATCTCATCGAGAGCTACTGTGTATTCCTTATCCTCGAATTCGGTTGCTGTCGTTTCAAAGTGTTCGGTATAATTGGTCTTTGAATAACTCAGCCTGCCAGATGTATCATAACGGTTTACATCATAAGTCCTTATCCCGGTTTGGCTGTTTTCTTTATAACTGGTTGTTTCGGTGGTCGTTTTGTTGCCTTCTTTGATTATCCTGCTGGAAAACAGCATCTGGCCCAGTGCGTCATACCCGCTAAGATACTTGCCAGCTGTATCGGTATAACCGTTATCTGTTGTTATCTCTACCATTTTATTTAGAATGATACCGTCATCGTTAATATCTGTTAGTATTCCAGTTTTAGATAATTCCTGCTCCTTTTTGCTTATCTGCAAATGTTTTACCCTGCCCTTGCTGTCATAGACCGTTGTCCCCAGTGTTTCTTCGGTTGTTGTTAACTTGCCTTCCCTGGTAATTTTGGTATAACCTGTCTGCTGATTTAGCTCGTTATAATTAAAAATGCTGGTATACTCGTATGAAGCGCTCAATTTTTCGCCGGTCTGATAATCAAGGTCTTTGATACTCGCGTTGCTATGGGTATAGGCTAAAGATGCGTTGCTGAATTGAGTTTTGTATCTATTAATATCGTAAGTTTTGGCGCTTTCATTAAAGTAGGTGGATTCGGTGGTCCTCTTTACCTGTGAGAGATCCATCTCATCTACATCATTAAGCGAAATATCCCCAGAAAAAAGTTGAGCATCTTCATAAGTGGTTGTCTTGCTCATCACCAGCTGGGATTGATCGTTATATCCTTCATAATAATTCCCTTGAGCATCGTAACCGCTGAGTATCTCGAATACCGAATAACTGGTTTTGTCAAGAACGATGCCGTCACCGGAAACATCTTTCAAAATTCCGCTCCAGTCCTTTTCCTGCTGGCTGACAAGCCTTTCCACCTTTTTCTGTCTGCCCTGATCATCATAGGTGAATTGCGCCTCCTCAGTAGTGGTTAAGCCTAGCTCAAGCGTTTCGTTTCCACCTACTACCTCACCAACTATGAGATCTTGGGTTATCCTGGTATGTTTATTCACCTGCTGCAGATCATTGTATGATTCTATGTTGAGCTCTACTTCCTTATAATCATTCAAATCCTCGGCGCCTTCAACACCAATATCCGCTTTCCCGGTCTCATGAATTCGGCTTATACTGTGCTCAAGCAACCCTGAAGCGTTATATGATCGCTTGGCGCCCTTTATGTCATACTCTTCCCGTGTGATGCCGCCGTCTGTTGTTTTTCGGCAGGTTAAGACCGCCTGGCCTAATGCGTTGTAACCTTCATACTCTCCTACTTCCACAATACTGCCGCGCTCATCAGTATAGCTGTACCCGCCTACTGAACTTTCAACGGTGTAGCTGTGTTCTTGCCCGTCTGTCGATTTTTCTGTGACCGCTGTGATTGTATTAATGGTTCGGTCTTGTTTGTCATAACCGATTGTCATATCCTCAATTGTCTTGTTAGCCGCTTCGTTCTGATCTGTGCTTGTACTGGTCTGCTTAATAGCCAACCCGCGTTCATTAAAATCTATTACATCAGTCACCACCCTGTACTGCTTGTTCAAATTATCACTGCCTTCTACACCTGATAATCCGGTTTCACTGAACTTATAATCTGAATGCTTAAGCCATCCTGAACTGTTGTAACCATTTTCTGTATTGGTAATCCTGGTCGTAGTCTTGCCTGCATCCTTTGTTATCTGCTCCTGCCAGATCACCTGGCCCAGATTGTTATAACCGCTTATATAGGAAGCTTCTGTTATACTCACATTCTTCGGGTCTGTAATTTTATTAATGAACATGCTTTTCGCTATGCGGTTTTCTACAGTATAGGAATGATTTAGTTCGTTCCCCTCGTTATCCGAACCGCGTTCATTAATCTTACTGTAGCTGTAAACTAAACGGTTAGAATTATCGTATATCTTATTATGCAGGTTGTATTCATCGATAGTCTTGTTCCCTTCTTCCGTTACCTTCCTCATAAATACTACCTGCCCTAATTCATTGTAGCCTTCCCTGCCCTCCACCGTTTCACCGCTTGCATCCTTAAAGCTTTCCCAGCCAATGTAACTTTCTGATGTGTATACTTTATTCTGTACAACCTCACCTTCAGCATCTATGCTCTTCTCTGTTGTGGTAATATGTGAATACTCTAACCGGTTCTTTTCATCATAGCTCATCACCTCATCGGTCTTCTTTGTTATCACAGCGCCGTCCCTCAGCTCCTCCTTAATCTTTGTCTGCTTTTCTGTTTGTCCGAGTTCATTGATGCCATCATCTTTTATTGTCAGTAAGATGTTGTAAGTTGTGTTTAGCGCATCGCTGCCCGCGGAATTCGGCGTGCCGGACTCATGATACTCTGTATAGCTTGATACCAGATGTTCGCTTGTATTGTATTTTAGATCCGATTTAGATGTCTCTACTACCGTAAGCCCATCTGTGACGCTCATACGCGTCTGGCGTTTTACTAACCCTAACACTGAATATTCTTGTATTTGCATACTTATAAAGCTTAAGCTATCTAATATTATACCATCGCCGTTTACATCAAATAGCACAAACTTACCAGTTTTATCATCTATTTTGCGCTCCATCTCACGCCTGCTGATCGTATTTGATTCTATCCTGTTATTCGTATCATACTCAATGTCTTCAGTGCAAGCTTCCACCACATGCTTGGCACCTTCTATGACTGTCTTTTCCTGACGTATCACCTGATCCAGGTCATTATATCCGGCATCAACTTTATGCTCATTACCTGATTCGTCAATATAGGAATATGAACCTATGGCAAGCATCACAGTATAGCTGTTATCCAGATCTAGCGAACTGCCATCTTTGGCCCGCTCATGAATTTCGGTTGTTGAAGTTTTTAACCGATTGTAAATGTCATAACTGTATATTGCCGTTTCCTCTGTTATCTTATCACCGCGAGTTTCTGTTTTCTGGCTGTTTGTAATCTGGTTTAGATTATTATACGAATTCGTTGTGTGTATTTCGTAATTGTGATCCAGGATCTCAGTATAAATCTCACCTGTTATATCATCCGTTTCCTGAGATGTACCGGACACTTCTATCTTATAATTAGTTTCCTCTAACCGCCCTTGTTCATCGTATATAAGCTTCCCTATTACTGTTTCTTTTGTCTCTTTGGAACCTTCATAAGTCAATCTTGTCTGACTCTCTAACTGGTTCAATTCATTATATTTAATACCGGTTACATTTATGAAGCTTTGCGCATTCAGGTCATTGGCGGGATCATCATCATCAAGATGGCCGGTTCGTTCAACAGTAACATCATAGCTCTCCAGTTTATTGTTTTTATATATGCTGTTATATGTATATTCAGTCTCAATCTTGTCTCTTGTATATGTAACCTTCTTTGATTCCTTAACATACCCCCATTTGTCATAACCTGATTTTATTTTTTGTTCAGTACCGGCCTGATCTGTGAATGTAAAATTGGTAAGTATTGTTTCCTGCGTGTAACTGTTATCAAGCTCATTTTCACCGTCTGTGCCGCTCTCCGTAAAGTTATACTTCGAATATATCGTCCTGCCTTGGGAATCATATAATAGCGGCCCTTCTGTTTCCTGTGTTAACTTTTTACCATCAACAAAGCCTCCGTGTGCTCCTTCAGCGGTGTCAGGATTCCTGTAAATATCTGTCGTTGTCCTGCTCTGGGTTTCTATCTGCTGTAAATCATTATATGTGTTGTGCTCTTCCCTGTTACTGTATTTATCCAGATTGCCACCATGCTCGTATATAATCTGGGATGAATCTTGAAGTAAACCTTTATTATTATATATCCTTCTCGATGTGTCGTACTCCTCAGTTATCTGGCCCAAACTTGTAATGATCTTCTTGTTAAATGCCACCTGGAATATACTGTCATAACCCGAATCCACCTTTTGAAGCTTCCCGGCTTTATCATAATACTCGTAACCGCCTATTATGTTTTCCTGCGTCACTGTATAATCCAAATCTATTTCGCCCGTAGTGTCCTTGGTTCTTACCTCGTTCTTGCTCCATATAACCCTGCCGTCAACATTATATCTTGTATTCTCCAAAGACTTCTCCGTTACCTCTTTAACAACTTTGCCTTCATAATAATCACCCGTAACCCTTGTCTGTTTCAACACCTGTCCCAGATCATTGTAATCATTACTGTCTATCGTCGTTTCTACAAAATATTT
>JBDROU010000078.1:0-3144 GCA_043809745.1 bacterium | reverse complement strand
TACTTTCTTGATATATATTTTTATAGCACTGTTCTTTGTTCTGCCCAGTTGAAAATCGGATTCTATATCAAAGTTTACATTCCATGGGATCTGTTGCACAACCATTAACCTCTTTCCTTTGATAAGATATAAAAATATCCCTTCGTTCCACTCGTTTATTGCGGCTATTTTATCTACCATATTTTTGTCAATTATACCCGTTCTTAAAATCTCAGCTTCAGGTATACCATACCCGCGCACAATTAGAATACTATCAATATTTTGTTTATTATCAATTACCATAATTTCTTCTTTTTTCCGAACCGTGTTCTCTAATTCATCAGCTATTTCAATTGCAAATATTTCATATTTCCCGTATATCATTTTATGTATTTGCAATGGCACGATAATTGCGGAAGATATCACGAATATTATACCTACAAAAAGAAGTATCTTTTTTAATACGCTCCCCTGAAAATACACAATCATCCTGTTATTGCTTTTCCCAAATTCAAGCATAATAAAATAAGCACCAGACACAATGATTATGGAAATAGCAAGTAGATTAAAACCTGTATTACTGAAGTAATCCAGAAAAACAGGGTATATAAATAATACACCTATAAATACACCAACAACCATGAATCCCAGAAAAGAACCCAATAAAAATGCAATAATTGCGTTCAATAATCGTAAAATCATTGTCATTTCAAAATCCTTAGTTTTTCCTTATTCTTAATAATTTCATTCGCATAACTATCATCATCAAATATACCTTGTTCTTTCAGCTTATTGCCAATATCACGGCCAATATGATTATTCCACATATCCATTGTATTCTCATCCAGCTTTCGATCGTTTAACTCGTGATTATTAGCGATTTCAGATGCAAAGGAATCACTCAAGTCCCTTGCCATAATCGCATTCCAATATGCGTGCCTGAAAGCATCAGTAATATCATTAGTTCCGCTGTACCCAAATTCTTTAATAGTCCGGGCCTCAGCATTTCCTTTATTTCTAAAAGCTTTTAAAAGATCAAGCAGCCTTTCAGGATTTTTCTCAATAGAAAGCCTATCTCCCTGCTTTAGATCAAGCTTATAATATTTTTTCAGTATCTTTTCGATGATGTCAGCCGTCAATTCACCAAACCCTTGTTCTACTGCGCCTAATAGTTCATCCTGGTTCGGAATATCAAACCCCAGCGGTTGAACGTCTTTCCTTAATGGCTTGAAATATGAATGAATTTCCTGCGGTTGGCCGGAAGTGTTTATAAACGTAACCGTTGCTTTTGAATACCCGCTTGTTTGAACTATGGTAGCTATATCTCCGTATCCTTCGGCGTTTATCGGCTTGTCGTTTGAGGGTTTCTTATATTTAGATGTTAAACTTTCAACTCTTTTTGCGTAATCTTCGTATTTATAAACGCTCCCTTTGACCACGTCAACGATGTCTTTTGCCTTGCCGATTTGCGGAAAGTATTTTTCAAGAAGTTTTTCCGCCTGTTTTTTTGCCGCTTCTTTTAAAAAGTTGTTTATTTTTAACGGTGAAGCCGGGTCGATTTCAAGAAGCAGTTTCTGCTGTTCTAAGGGCAGGTCTTCAAACTTAACATCATTTTTCAGGTTCCATATCAGGATCTGTTTAAGCCCCCTATCTACTTTATTCTTATTTGTAAAATACATTATTTCAGCGTAAAGCGGAACATCGGGTGTTTTGCTTGTAAGCACGTAGGGTTCATCGCTTGAGGGCGCGGCACTATGCGGAGAAAGGCAGTATGTATTCAGATTCAATGTCACTTTGCTTTTTGCCGGCAAAACAAGCGCATATTTATCTTTCGGGAATATCGCTTCCGACTGTTTAAACTTCTTTATTCCTGAGACTATTGGAGTCAATTCATTTATAATTTTATCGTAATCATCCGCTGACAACGGTTGTTGATAGCTGTCTAAACTCGCCTTCAATGATTCCATTTTCTGGATGAGATTGTTCTTGTTTGTATTTGTTAAATCTATATCCTCTTGAATCAAACCTGAATAATTATCAAGATAACTTACCTTTATCAATCCTGAAGCGCATGACGAATTAATAAAGCAAACCGCGAATAGAATGACAAGGATTTTGTTTTTCAGTGGATTTATCTTCCTTTGATATATTCTTAATCCCGGACAGCTTCCCTCCTGCTGAAAAATAGGTCCTGCCACCCGCGGATTTCGCCTTAATTCTACCCATTTACATTGACCGTTACAACCTACGCGGCTGTAACAACCATGTCCCGCCAACACCCACTCCCGCAATGGGTGTTGGCTATACGTTCATTCGAGCAAACAATGCTTTATCATTTGCAGTTCTTTCTGATAATCTATTCGCTCGTGAACGAATTGCCGATATTCCTCCGGTTTAATGTCCAAATAATGCGAAAAACTGCATATTTTATTCCTGTAAGCGCATTCATCTTGTGTATATTCCTTGAACGATGAATATTTCCAATCTTCCGGCTTTTTAATTATTGAAGCGGTAACCGGGTTAAGGTGAACATACCTTGTCAGGTGAAGCAACTGCTCGTTTGTTTCAACTAAAACATTTTTAAATCTACCCTCCCAAAGCGGCCCTTTTCTCTCGTATTTTGTATTGAAGTATTTACTGTAACTTATCAAGACCGTATTTACGAACTTTGATATGCCGTTTTCTTTCAACTGTTCCAGTACAAGATGAAGGTGTGTCGGCATTATACAGAAAGAAAGTATTTTGACTATCTTTGCCGAGTTCGTGATGGTAGCCATAATCTCGCTTCTGGATTTATCAAATAATCTCAAGTACCCCGAGAATTTGCATGGAGGTATTTCGGCAGAATAGTAATTAATCGTATTAATGAATCTTTGGAAATCATTATCTGATCTGAAAATATTGTACTCTGCTATGCTTCGCGTAAAAACATGATAGACGTGATTGTCAACTAACGGCTCTTTTCGATTAACCATTTTATTACCTTATTATCTCCGCCAACACACACTCCCGCAATGGGTGTTGGTAATGGCTTTGTTGCATAAAGATCTTTGAAAACAAAATAATTCCGTACAATTCTGCTTGTCAGGCAGTAAGCTTATAAGAATCCGGTCTACCGAAGTTGGTAAACCGGTTTAATATGAGGCAATTGATGCCTGCTTCGAC
>JBDROU010000077.1:0-16893 GCA_043809745.1 bacterium | reverse complement strand
TGCGTGATAATGTCGGAGAGCAAGTCCCCGCTAATCAGATCTGGTGGAGCTATTCTTTAATAAAAGAATACTCCAGACCCCTATGAGCGCAGTACTTGCCTCGTTGCGGATTGCAACACTTTACTTAAAAAAAGGCCTTTTCTCTTTCAAAATGTGATAAATGATTTTAAGCATTTGTCTGGCAAATATTACCTTGGCAGTATTAAAGTTCTTTTTGACTGCCAATTCATCAAATTTCTTCTTTAATTTTTCATCTGATTTTGCGAAATGTAGCACCACCTCAAGTAAGATCCACTGTAGATGCTTTCTTCTGTTTATATTTAAGGGGCCATGTAGTGATTTATTCGCGCTTTGGTGTACTCTTGGCGCAAGCCCCGCATAAGCACACAACCTGTAAGATACGGTGCGGTCAGTGTGAGCATGAGTATTTGCTCGCATTTTCCTGCCGAGCACGATGGTTTTGTCCTGCATGCCATGAGAAGAAGTCGGTCATGTTTGCGGAATTCATGATGGGGAATGTACTAAACCCGGTGCCACATAGACAGTATGTGTTCAGTATACCAAAGATGCTGAGGGTATATTTCAGGTATAACAGAAAGCTGCTGACTATGCTTTCTCGATTGGCTTATGAAAGTATGCAGGAGTATATTATGGCGGTACTGAATAAGCCGAAGGGTGAGCTTGGAGTGGTGTTGGTGATACAGACATTTGGAGAATATCTAAATTATCACCCACATCTACATGTAGTGGCGGCAGATGGTGTGTTCATGCCATCGGGTGTGTTTTATGTGATGCCTGGTAAAGGGATAAAGCCAATAGAGGAGCTATTCCGGAATAAGGTAATAAAACTATTGATTAATGAAGGGGTATTGGGTGAAGAATTGGGTAAAAAGATGCTCAAATGGAGGCATAGTGGATTTGGTGTATATAAGAGTAAATCAATAAGAAGCACAGATAAAGTGGGATTAGAAAGGATATGCCAGTATGTAGCCAGGAATACGTTTAGTACAGAGAAGATGATGTATAACCAGGAAACAGGAAAGGTGATATACAGATCTAAGGAGAATGTAAGGACAAAGCGGAATTTTGAGATATTTGAAGGTGCAGAATTTATAGCCGAACTTACACAACATATCCCAGAAAAGTCATTTCAGCTAGTGAGATATTATGGGTGGTACAGCAATAAGAAAAGAGGTATGAGGAAGAAACTGGGATTACCTCATTCAGGTATAGCTGTTTTGAAAGAAAATCAGGATAAGGTCAGGGTCATAGATGTTTCAGAATATCAGCCTAAGGGTATTGCTTCAAAGAAATGGAGGGAGTTGATAAAGAAGATATGGGAAAAAGATCCGTTAATCTGTCCTAAATGTGGTTCGGAAATGAAGATAATAGCGTTAATAGATGAAAAGGAAGTGATAGAGAAGATATTGAGGCACTTAAATCTATGGGAAGAAGAACCAGCAAGGGCTCCACCGGAAGCAATAAATACA
Source organism: bacterium (assembly GCA_043809745.1). Classification (GTDB taxonomy): domain Bacteria; phylum Elusimicrobiota; class JBDRMW01; order JBDRMW01; family JBDROU01; genus JBDROU01. Next base: position 15,403 of record JBDROU010000077.1, on the reverse strand, counting down.
GAAGTAACATACGAGCCAATTTATGATGATTACCAGCCTGGCCTGAGCGAAACCGAAGGGTTCTGTCCAGAAGAATATCCAATGCATAATCAGTAAGCACTTAGGATTACCGAGAAAATCCTGAGACAGAGTTTTGCAGGAAAACAGTCATTTTAGTGTTTTATGTTGGGTAGGTAGCAGAATATAAACCTAAAGCTGGCCGAATATCTAAGTGTAAATCTAAAAATCAGCAGATCTACTCTAAATATTTTCAATAACCATAATTTCTTACCCTGACAACATGCTTTTATGAGCTAACAGTTTCGGAAGAAAAAAAGCAATTTCCTATTAATTATGGGATAGCAGCATGTCGGGTCATATCACTTCTCATTTTTATCGTATGTTTTGAGGTGGTATTTTTGTATTATATTCGGGAATGAAAGCGGTACAGTTAGTAAGCGTTCTTGAGACTTGACTAGATCTTATATTCTAAATGATGGACCAATAAATCAGAACCATATTAGGAATTCAGGGGACTTGTTTTCGCCAAATAATACCTAAATTTGAAATAATATTAAATTAATAAGAGGTATGACAAACTTAATTTAAGAGTCGGTGCTGCATAAGCACGTTAACATAGCAACTTTTATGATATCTAAAATGCTAAATACAGTACATACAAAGAGTAAAAAGATAAAAAGTGACGCTAGGAAAAATCAATATATTACAGAATTGCCTGATGATTTTGATTTAACGGCTGAGTTTAAACGTGCATGTGAACTTATTGAGAATTCCAACAGTAATGTATTTATTACCGGTAAAGCAGGTACCGGGAAATCAACATTACTGCAGTATTTCAGGCAGAATACAAAGAAGAAGATCGCAGTTTTAGCGCCAACCGGTATTGGCGCCATAAATATAAAAGGTCAGACTATACACTCCTTTTTTCTATTTCCTCATACGTTCCTGCTAAAAGAGAACATTAAAAGACACTATAACACAAGACTATTCAAAAGCCTTGATACTATTGTAATTGACGAGATATCAATGGTAAGGGCGGATATGATGGATGCTATTGATTACGCCTTAAGAATAAGCCGCGATGAAATGAGTATTCCATTCGGAGGCGTACAGGTTATTGTTTTTGGTGATTTATTTCAGCTGCCGCCGGTAGTAGAACGTGAGCTTGGAGAGGCTTTTCAGGAAATTTACACATCACCTTATTTTTTTAGTTCAAAAATATTTGGGGAGGCTGCTTTCAAGAATATAGAATTAACTGAAATATTCAGGCAGAGCGATGAGCGCTTTATCAGCTTTTTGGATAAAATAAGAAGTAATATGGTTGATGAAGATGACTTCGAATACTTGAATAGCAGGGTTGATAATGCTTTAAATATAGAATCTTGCAAAAACGCAATTATTCTTACACCTACCAATAATGTCGCAAACAATATAAACAGCAAAAGACTGAATAAAATTAATCATAAACAATATATCTATGAAGCGTTAATAGAGGGGGATTTTGATAATAAGACATGCCCGGTGGAGCCGGTATTATGCCTCAAAAAGACAGCTCAAGTGATGATGATGCGTAATGATGAGGAAAAACGCTGGGTAAATGGGACACTGGCAACCGTTCATAAACTATCGGATGATTTAATAGAAGTTGAAATAGACGGTGTAGTACATGAGGTCTCGAAGGTAAAATGGCAAAAAGTGCGTTATAAGTATAGCGAAAAAAAAGGCAAAATAGAAGAAAAAGTTGTGGGAACGTTTTTACAATACCCGATAAAACTTGCCTGGGCAATAACGATCCATAAAAGCCAGGGCCAGACATTTAATAATGTAATTATAGATGTAGGAAGAGGTGCCTTTGCACATGGCCAGATGTATGTTGCCTTAAGCCGATGTAAGAAGTTTGACGGAATTAAGCTAAGAAGACCGATAATTCACAGTGACATAATATTCGATAAAAGAATTTGCGGGTTAAAGGATTCCTGGAATACACCAAATTGAAGGATAGCGCTGATTTACTGGTAAAAATGAACCCAGCTGATAAATTTCATGCTGGCAATTTATAAAGTTTATAAAGTATAATGTGAACTATAAATGGGAGATATTCCAGATATTGTCTGGATTCATCTTACACAATAGCAAATGACTGTTGTTTTATTAAGAGCTTATTTTCATTAATTATTGAAAAGCTCATGGTTTATTTATACAAACTTAAAATAACACATCTCCGAAAACTATTTTGCTGCCTCTATTTTTGGGGTTGCTGTATACTGCCATTCTATCATTACCACGCTGAAGTTTTTATAAAAGAAAGTTCGTCGGTTGAATATAACATTTGTTTAAATGAAAATCACTCAGCTAAGGAATGTGCTGTTTGTAAAATTATCCGAAATACAAAGGAAATATTACGAAATCAATTCGCAAGTATCTCCGATCTGACTTTTCATAGCTCTATCCATAAATATACACAATTGTATTACTGTAATCTTCAGATACAACTTTCAAACAAATCGCCTCCTGTAGTTTGTTCGTAATTCCTATATTGTACTAAGAGTATCTCAAAATAGTGAAAGGAGCAGTACGATGATTAAATTATTTGCTTTTATTTTCTTGTTTGTTTGTGCTGGGTTCAGGTGCGCTTATGCTGAGGAAGCGGCTGGATGGGGGGAACAAAAAATGAACACAGACACCCCGTTGCAGGGAATGCGCGGCACTCCGGCAAATCTGCCTGATATAAGTGTAATAGGTGTATTAAATGGATATGTGAACGATGACAAAACAGATACAGGCAGGGACAGGTTTGAGTTTGAAGAGATTGAAACCGCTTTTCAGGGATATATATATCCTGAGATGAGGGCTGATGTATTTTTGGCATTACATAAACACGATACAGAGTATGAGGCTGAAATATGCGAGGCAAAAGTGAGTTTCCTGCGATTGATTGGAGGTTTGGCGGCAGAAACCGGTAAGATTCACGTAAATTTCGGGAAGTTGAATAAAATCCATACACATCATAGGCCTATGATTGATCAACCCGGCGCGATTACCAATTTTTTTGGTGCACATGGGCTTGTTGGACAGGGCGCAAACACGAGTTATTTATTTCCGCTGCCGATTTTTGTACAGATTGAAGCTGGAGCCTGGAATGTGAGCTCTCATCATCACAATCATGCGGAAGGCGAAGTGGAAACAGCCCAGATTACCGATATAAATGGAAATACTATAAATGTAGCTGTGTATCAGCAGCAGGAATGCACAGAGTTTTCTCTTGCCGATAAAGTATATACCGGCAGGATAAAAACCTCGATCGCACCCGGCTCAGAATCTGAATTAGAGATAGGGTCAAGTTTTGCTAGAGGAAAGGGAGCGCACTACGAAGAGCATTTGGACAAAGCAACAGTAATCGGGGCTGATTTTACATTCAGGTCGTGGCCGACGGCATACCACAGATGGATATTCCAGAATGAATGGATGTATCTTACACGCGAGGTTCCAGCAGGGAAGCTCTACCGTCATGGGCTGTATAGCTTCTTAAATTACAGATTTAGCAAATTTTGGGATCTTGGAGGTCGGTTTGACTATACAGAAGGAGCATTCCCTGTTAATTCTATTGAAAGGGCATGGTCCGGGATTATCAGCTACCATATGACTGAAACTTCAGCGGTAAGGCTTCAGTATAAAAAAAGGAATGTCGAATCAAAAGATATAGACGAAGGGTGGCTGCAGGTTACTTTTGGGATCGGCCCGCACAGTCATGAATTAGAATAGAGGAGGAAATGGAATAATGAAAAATATTATTTGTATATGTTTAGTAGTTTTGTTTACTTCTTATGCTGGTGGGGCTGTAAGGGTGGTTACGACTACGCAAGATCTTGAGTATATAACCAAAAGGGTTGGGGGTGATTTAGTTATAACAGAGAGTCTTTCAACAGGGAAACAAGATTCCCATTTGGTAGAGCCCAGACCGAGCATGGTTATGAAACTTAAAAAGGCTGATATGGTTGTTAAAATAGGTCTGGATCTTGACATGTGGGTTGACAGCTTGATAGCGGCAGCAAGAAATTCAAAGATAGTCTATGGAGCGTCTGGATATGTGGATGCTTCATTAGGGATAATGCTTCTTCAAGTTCCTAAAGGCAAGATAGACGGCAGCATGGGTGATATACACATTTTCGGGAATCCTCATTACTGGCTTGATCCGGATAACGCGCGCATTATAGCGGAAAGTATTTATAAAGCGCTGTGTTTATTATCGCCTGAGAATAAAGCTGAGTTTAAGAATAATTATGATGGTTTTGTGCTGGAATTGGAACAAAGAATCGCTGGCTGGAAAAAGCAGATGGATGCTTTGCCGAATAAAAAAATCGTGACATATCATAACTCGTGGCTGTATTTTGCGAAAGCATTCGGACTTGAAATAATCGGCAATGTTGAACCTAAACCGGGGCTTCCGCCAACACCTTCTCATATTAGAGGGCTGATAGAAAATATGAAAGCCAAGAATGCCAAAGTAATTTTGATTGAATCCTATTTTCCTATAAAGGGCCCTCAGCTGGTAGCTGAAAAGACAGGAGCAAAGCTTATTATTGTGCCCTGTTCGGTAGGCGGACTGCCTGGAATTAAAAATTATTTCGATGTGTTTGACTATATTATCAATAAACTAACAGGTGAAATTAAACAATAAGGAGGTCGTATGTTAGAACTTATGGCTATGCCGTTTGTAACGTGTCTGGTGCTTACAGGAATATTTGTTTACCTCGGCATACACGTTGTTGAGCGGGAAGTAATATTTGTTGATTTAGCTTTAGCCCAGATAGCAGCGCTGGGCAGTGTGGTTGCGGTGCTCTTCGAGATTTCAATTCATTCTATGCAGGCTTACTTTGTTTCGCTAGGATTTACATTTGCGGGGGCGGCAATCTTTTCATTGACTCGGTTAAAGGAGAAAATTGTTCCCCAAGAGGCTATAATCGGGATAGTATATGTTGTAGCTGCCGCCAGCGCTGTGCTTGTGCTTGACAGGGTCCCAAGTGAAGCTCACCATATAAAGGAGATGCTCGTGGGAAATATCCTGTTTATTGACATTAAACAAATATTGGGAATTTTAGCACTTTGCGGTATAATTGGATTGTTTCATTTTATATTCAGAAAAATATTCATATTTATCTCGCGTCAACCGCTGGAAGCTCAGGCTCAAGGCATCAAGGTGAAATGGTGGGATTTTTTATTTTACATGACATTTGGGTTAGTTGTTGCAAGTTCTGTTAAGATTGCAGGCATACTGCTTGTGTTTTCGTTTCTGATAATTCCTACTGTATGTTCAATGCTGTTCTCAAAAGATTTTGGAAAAAGGCTTATTTTTGGCTGGGGGATTGGAGCGCTGGCAAGTTTGATAGGGATATATCTTTCAGCGAAAGCGGATCTGCCAACCGGTGCAGCGATAGTTTGCAGTTTTGGGCTTTTAGCTGTCTGTGCTGCAGCTATAAAAGGTTTTACAGCAAAGCGCATACTTTTGTTGAAATAGCGGAAACATAATATTTATAAATATTTTCTTGACAAAAGGTGAAACATGGTATACAATGATAATGGATATCATTTTCAATAAGGAGAAAAGATATGCCTAGAGGCGATGGAAGGGGACCAGTTTGGTGGGAGGGAAGATTTAGCGGGTGCGGATTTCGCTTAACTGTTTCAAGAGAATCAATTTTTACTGTTTTAAGCAAATCTGATGAACACCTGAGTGCTGAAGATATTTATTTAGAGGTTCATATGATGCACCCAAATATCGGCCTTACTACTGTATACAGGACTATAGATTTACTTGTGCAGGCTGGTATTGTATTTAAGTATGATTTTGGTGATGGGCGTACGCGCTATGAGCTGGCTGAAGGGGCCGGGAAGAAGGAGCATCATCATCATTTGGTATGTACAGAATGTGGGAGAATAATCGATTATACGGATTTTGCCGATGTTGAGGTTGATTTAATAAAAAAGACGGAAGACGGGCTTTCTAAAAAATACAATTTTGAAATAAAAAGCCATATACTTCAATTCTCAGGAATTTGTTATAAATGTAAGAAATAATTGTTAGGGCTCATATATTTTTTAAATTCTTATTGATAATGAGTATCATTAATAATAAAGGAGGCGGTTATTATGCCAGGAAGAAATGGAACAGGTCCTAACGGACAAGGTCCTTTGACAGGTGGCGCGATGGGGTACTGTGCTGGTAATTCAGTTGAGACTAATAAGGATTCACTGGACTGCAGAGGTTCATTTGGGTTTCGAAGAGGTTGGGGAAGAGGATGGTTTTGCCGTGGCGTCAGTCGAGGTTGGGGAAGAGGAAGAGTATGGTTGGGCTATGGTGGTGCTTGGGGTGGAGATGGATTGGGAACTACGGTTCATGATGAAGTAAAGATGTTGAAGGAGGATGCAGAGTTTCTTAATTTGAGGTTGAGAGAAATTCAGGATCATATTGAAAAGCTTGAGAAAAAATAAAGTACTTAAAAACCTACGGAGGAGTTTTATGCGGATAGGCATTACATTGGAAGATGAAAAAGGTATGGAGGGGAATGTATCGTCGCACTTTGGGCAGTGTCAGTATTTTCTTATAGTTGATATTGAAAACTCAAAGGTTGTTAGCACGGAAGTTGTTCCAAACACGGTTCAGCACGGCGGGGGTGGTTGTGTTGCGGTAGATGAGATATTAAAGCACTCAGTTACCCAAGTAATATCCGGAGGCATGGGTATGGGCGCTCAGCAGAAATTTGCTCAGGCAGGAGTTAAAGTATCAGGGTATACTGGCAAAGTAAAAGATGCGATAGCCGGTTTTCTAAAAGATTCATTGAATGGACTGGGAACGTGTAAGGAGCACGGTGAATGTAATTAAAGGGAGGAAAATTCAAATGAAACTGTGCATAACATCAGAAGGAAACAATTTAGATTCAAGAGTAGATCTTAGGTTCGGACGCTGCCAGTATTTCATTATTGTAGACATCGCTAGCCTGGATTTCGAGGCTATTCAGAATCCAAATATTGAAGCAACAGGCGGGGCAGGTATACAGTCTGCGGAATTTCTAGCTGAAAAACAGGTAAAAGCTGTTGTTACCGGGAATGTCGGACCGAATGCATTTCGAACCCTAATTGTTGCCGGTATTGATATTTTCATATGTGCTTCCGGGAGTGTGAAGGAGGTGCTAGAGAGGTACAAAAAAGGGGCGCTAGAGTCTGCGCAAGCACCAAACGTAAATTCAAAATTTGGAAGCAAGTAGTTCACGCCATTTGCTGATATGATTTTCCCAAATTGCGGTGGTGGCAGTCTTCTGGCAGCAGTTTCTCACAGATAAAGGCTTCGCTATTCAAAGACAAAGAAGTAGGTTTCAGGATGTAATAACTGCGTATCGTAATTTAATGCAGTAAAAAGGGGTGCGTGTATGATTGTTGCTGTCGCAAGCGGGAAAGGAGGTACTGGTAAAACAACAATAGCGGTGAACCTGGCTTTGTCAATTGGTAATGTTCAATTACTGGACTGCGACGTTGAAGAACCTAATGCGCATATTTTCTTGAAACCTAATTTAAGGAAAAAAAATAAAGCATTTATTCCCGTTCCAGAAATTGACAAGACTCTATGTAAATTCTGCGGCAGGTGTAAAGAGGTATGTGTTTACAACGCCATAGCGGTTTTCCCGAGTGTTAAACAGAATAATGGGAATATACTTGTATTCCCCCAGCTTTGTCATGGTTGCGGGGCATGCAGCTATTTTTGCATGGAGAAAGCAATTAAAGAGGTAAACAGGGAAATAGGGACTGTGGAAACCGGCGAAGCCGGTAATGTAGCGTTTATTCAAGGTAAACTCAATATTGGTGAGTCTATGTCCCCGCCTTTAATAAGGCAGGTTAAGAAGCATATTGATAAAGAAAAAACCGTAATAATTGATTCGCCTCCCGGAACCTCTTGTCCGGTTATTGAATCTATAAAAGGAAGCGATTTTTGCATACTCGTTACAGAACCGACTCCTTTTGGATTAAATGATCTTCTGCTTGCGGTTGAAGTCGTAAAGAAACTTGCCATCCCTTTCGGAGTAATTATAAACCGTGCTGATCTGGGTGACAAAAAGACTGATAAGTATTGCGAAAAGGAGCATATACCGATAATTGCCAAATTTAAGTTTGAAAAGAAAATCGCAATCGCATATTCAAATGGCAGTCCGGTAGTGAAAGCATTTCCGGAATACAAAAAAGATTATTTACGAATATTCAACAATATTAAAAATATTACAGGAAACATCGCATGAGTGTTCTTATGATCTTTAACCGAAACCCTTATGATGGTACTGATGTGACATGGGACGGACTGCGCCTTGGCAAAAAGCTTTTGAAGCTGCAGATCGAGATGATAATACTTTTGATGAACGATGCTGTTGATTTGGCGCGAAACGCCGCAAAGCCGCCCGGAGGTTATTTTATCTTAAGAAATGATTAGCGATATAATAGAGAAGAGAGTACAGGTAAAAGTGTGCGGTACCTGCAAAGCAGGATGCGGTATCCATAAAGGGAAAATATATTTTGAAAGGGCTCGAGAAGCCAAAATGACTGTATATAAAAGGCTCAGAAAAAATACATACATTTTAGTGAGATAAAAAATGAAACAAGTAGCTGTTATAAGCGGAAAAGGCGGCACCGGTAAAACAGTAATAACAGCTGCCCTGGCCGCTTTGGTAAAAAATAAGGTGATGGCAGATTGTGATGTGGACGCGGCTGATCTCCATCTATTATTAAAACCTCGGATAAAAGAAAAACATATATTTAAAAGTGGGGCCACTGCCTTAATAAATAAAGATAAATGTACGCAATGCGGCAAATGTATTAAGATCTGCCGTTTCCATGCCATATCAAAAGAATTTGAAATAGATTCTATTTCCTGTGAAGGATGTGCGTTTTGTAAATTTGCCTGCCCTGTTGAAGCCATAACTATGGAAGATAATCTGTCAGGCGAATGGTTTATATCTGATACACGGTTCGGGCCTATGGTGCACGCAAAACTTGGCATAGCTGAGGAAAATTCAGGAAAGCTTGTTACCTTGGTTAGAAAGCAGGCAAAAGAAACGTCAGAAAAAAATAGTTCCAATTGGATAATTATTGACGGTGCTCCCGGGACAGGATGTCCTGTTATTGCATCACTCGCAAATGTTGACTGCGCGTTGGTGGTTACAGAGCCTACGCTGTCCGGCCTGCATGATGCGGATAGGGTTATTGGCGTTGCCAAGCATTTTGGTGTATTTGTAGCATTGCTTGTGAATAAATATGATCTCAATACAGATATGGCGAAAAAAATTGAGGAGTATTGCAAAAAAAATGGTATCCCAGTTGTTGGCAAAATAGGATTTGATAAAGATATTGTTAGAGCAGTTGTGGAACATAAGACTATTTTGGAATATTCAAACGGCAAAACAAATAAAATTATTAAAGAGATGTGGAATAGGATTGATAAACAAATTCATTTACGATTATAATTATCTGGTAAGATGTCTCTCTAGTCGTTTCCACGACTCATTACATGATCCAATGCTACAGGATATTCTATTTTCAATAATCTTGCCATGTTTATAATTACACTTAGTTTTTACACTATTGTCTATATTCTAGACCTTTTTTTGTTTTTTGTTTTTGAATTTTATTTTGAACTGCTGACTCAACTAAATATAATTCATGAAATAGGTTTGAGGGTAGTAATGTTTCCTTTTTGAGCGATCTCTTTATTTAGGGGTGTCCTTTTTTTTGTCTTTTCTCAGCTTGCGGACTATTATGATTAAAAAAGATACAGCAAAACATATGAATGAAATAAGAGAAATTGGTGCAAATATAATAAACAATCTAGAGCCGCCCGCCAAAAAAGAAAAGAAAACACCAATTAGCAGAAAAATAAATGGTATTTTATAGGTTCGTATTATAACAGCCAGTTTTTCTTTAAACAAACGTACTATTGAAAATATGAAAAGAGCTATAATTGCAAATAGAAAAAAGTCAGGGAAATAGTTCCGTAAATGGAATATTTCATTGAGAATGACTATTATAATGAAAAAGGCTGCTACTGTCAGAGGTAATATTTTTGGAGAAAAAAACTTTTTTATTCTTGGGTAAATATTCAATATTATACAGCCAAAAGTTGTTAATTGCTTAAAAGCCATTTTTCTCTTTTTAAAAATAAAGATAAGTATTGCTAAGATAAAAAGAATTATTAGCCATGTTATTATGTTTTCGTTAAAATATGTAAATCTTAATGCTACAGGCTCGCCTCCCTCTATAATTTTTTTAGAGAAACGGAAAGGTTTCCCTGATAAAGGGATACTCATTCGGATTGAAAGAGCTCCGGCTAAACCTAATGAAAGTTTTTTATCTGCATCAAAGCCTGATCTATTATAACTTTCTGCTATTTCTTCGGGAAATGCCGTCCCACCCTTGAATGAAGTTGGTTTGTTAGATCTGCCAACCCCCAAACATGGCTCGGTTTCGGTTTTATCATACTCCACTTTATCTATCACTTCTTTAAGTCTGTATTCATTAGGTATTTTAGCACAAGCATTATCTTTTCTTAGTTCACCTTTTTTTCGCATATAGTCACCGGTTTCTTTTTCATCCTCAGAAACGCCAGATACTATACTTATGTCTTCCAAATTTGAGGCAGATCCAGCTACGCATTTTGAAATATTTGTTGTTATCGAACGGGCAGTTTGAGGTCCTGATATTGGTACTATAATATTTTCTCTGTCCAGATTACCCTTAAAGTTTAGATAGTCATATTCCACAGGCAGATGAAAATACCATTGGATTTCATTTATAAGAATATCCGTTGAAGGCAGGACTATTTTTTTTGTTCCGAAAAAGGAAAGCTTTTGTTTAGGTTCAGTATATATCAGCTCAACATCGAATGATTTTAACAGATTTCCTTCCCTGTTAGAACGTTTAAGCGGTATGAGTATTTTACCTGATTCATTTTTGGATGCTTTTTCTCGTTTACCGTCAACATATACGCTCCAAATTGAGGCGTTTTCCGGAAGTTCAAGTTTCAGGAATTGGTTCCAGAGATTACGCATCGTAAAGGTTAATTGGTGCACTAATTTTCCATCTTTTTTTAACAGCGTTAATCCTTTAAGATTATCGATAAGCGCGGTCAGGGCTTCTTCCTTTTTATATTTTGTAATATCGAAAATTACTGAAAATGGGTGATTGATATACTTAAAAGCAAAGACAATTGGTCTTGCAGAAAGCCGAGTTATTTCAGGTGGAAGTTTCTGGAAATCAATTGCTTCGAGGCCTTTGAATTCCTGCACCTGCGCGGCAGCATCACTCTCTACAACGCCGGCTATATAGCCGGTTTCCCGCTCGGTATTAATAACCTTAAAACCTGTGAAGTCAGCCATAGTTGTCTCTTCCTGCAGTAACTTCTCGGAACGTATTGTTATATTTCTATCACCTTCAGCGGGATATTCAAAAGGTATTTCCAGCAGGATTGATCCTTTTTCTTCTCTAATACTCCACTCGCTCTTTCCTTGCCCTGCTACATCCAGAACATTCAACGAGGAAGGTACTAGTATCGTTAACATTGAAATTTTGTTTTGAAGAACATTTAAATCAATTTTTGTTGTAACCTGTATAACATCAGCTTCAATAGAAATCAGGTGAAAGAGTTTGGCATAGACTTTTGCGGGGCCGCGGGCTTTATCATCAAATTTCTTATTCCATGAAATATTCATTAATGAAGACGGGGTAAGGTTGCCGATAACAATTGTATGCTTATTTTTGTATTCTGTGGCAACATCTTGCGCTCCGTTTATTGTTACATCTACATCTTTCAGCGGAATATCCAGTGTTAATAGGGTTATAGGAGTTTGGGGTATGGAGAATTGCATGCCATGGCTGCCTTTGTTTAGAGAAGAGGTTACCGAGAACTGAGCCTTAATGGAATGTTTGCCGGTAAGGATAGTGTTTATATAATGCTGGCTGCCGTCCGATATTACTGAAGCAGGCTTGCCGTCAATTTGTATATCTTTTATAGCGAGTTCTTCTCTGAAAAGAGGTATTTTTATATAAGTCTTATCTTCTTGCTGGAAAATTTCAAGGTCTAAATAAGCGGTGAACTGAGTGCTTTCCTGACCGACAATGCCTGTGTATTCGCTTTTACGCATAATATATTGGGCTGGAGGGCTAACCGTTCCTTTTTTGGGGGGTTTCATCTGAGCAAGCAGATTTTTAAATTGCTCCCTTGATAGCACTACATTGCCGGCATCAATTCTGTAGTCTGGTTTATTTTTTGAGCCAGTTTGAAGTAAGAGTTTGTTGAACTCATCCATAGAAAGCCGGATTTCATCTGAATCGAGCTTCAGGATAGAGCGAAACTCCTGCCATTCAAGTTTAATGCTTCCTTTGTTTTCTGATTTGTCATCTGCTAACAGGGGTCTAAGTTGTATTATCCCTATGACAAAGAGTGCTGTGATTCCGGCTGCAATTGTTTTTGATATATTTTTGTTGTTTAGCATTTTTACCTCACTTGAGATCTTATTTTCTATCCTTGTTGAGAAGGTTCTTCTTGTTGTTGATTATTTACTTCTTTTTTACCGCGGAATATCCATTCCGGTTTAAGCCATCCAATAAAAAAGAGGAGGATAAACATGGTAAATAAAAACTTGTTACATCCAACAAACACCAATGCTCCTAAAGCTGATATGACGCATACTCCTTTAGGGGTATTAATATTTTTCCAGAATGTTTTATAAGAAAGAACTTTTTCTTTGCACTCAACGTATACTTTATTGATTATCCTCCTACAGGCTATAAGAATGTATATCGCAAGCAGTAAAATGCAAAACTTTATACAAGTAATTACCCATTCCTTAATAAAATATGCGTCCAGGAAGAGCTCTTCACCTTCTATAACTGTTTTTCTAAAGCGAAATATCTGGCCGGAATCCGGCAGGTTGATTTTTAGCATAGCGATATCAGCACCGCCTTTTCTGCCCAATTTATCCTGCTGAATTTTGTTCAGATTAGATGAAAAATTAATTTCCTGCTCTAGCTGCTGTTCAGTCTGAACCGAATCATCAGCCATATTGTAGTCGTTGAATTTGCTAATGACCTGTTTTCTGATATTTTCTTCATTGGCGGACATTCTTTTTCTACTTGTATCTCCCCAACTATTAAGTACGTTTGAGTACTGTTCCCTGTTATCCGATGAATAGATACGTTTGTGTCCCACAAGAGGTTTGATGCCGGTTGCGATACTTTCCTTATCAACATTACCTCCGAAGTAAATATATCTGTAATCAACAGGCAGATAACAAGACCACAGCATTTTACTAACTACCACATCAGCTGTGGGGAAGCGCAGCTTCTTTCCGCCAAAAAAAGGCAGGTCCGGACTTTTTTCATAATAGATGATTTCAACCTTAAACGGGGCAATGGTTTCTCCGTTTATCTGGGATCTCACAAGCGGGATCATAAACTTACCTTCCTTATCTTTTGAAGGAAGCTCCCTGCTACCATTAACGTAAAGACTCCAGATTTCAGTATCTTTTGGAAGAGAGAGTTTAAGAAATTGCTTCCAGGTATTCCTTATTGTGTAAACTGCGCTCGTAATGATTTTGCCTTCCTTTAGCACAACTGACATTATACTGGCATTATCGATTACGGTATTAACTGTGGCCAGCTCCTCATGTTTGGTAATTGACATTGTTAGCAAAATCGGGTGCCTCAGGTAACGCATACCGAATATAAGCGGTTTTTGCGACATAGATATCATTTCAAGCGGCAGTTCTTGAATGTCAATTTGATCTATATTTTCAACTTTAAGAACAGCTGTTTCTGCCGTACTTTTCTTTTCTGCCCCTATATAACCTGTTTCCCTTACGGCATCAAGAATTTGAAATCCGTCGAAATCAATTTCATTTTCATCTTTTGAGAATATTCTTTCAGATGTAATAGTAAAAATAACAGTTCCTTCCTTGTCACCCTCAAAAGGCACAGTAAGGAGCTCTCTGCCCTTTTTATCTTTTTTTGTTTGCCAGCTCCTTATTTCTTCAAAGTTTTGGTTGCGCACATAGAGGATGCTGTAATCTTTGGGAACATATGCTTGTATTTCTGATATTGAATTTTGGAGCACATTGAGCTTTATTTTAGTGCTTACGCGCAGCGCGTCATCTTCAATTGATATAAGATTGAATGCTTCACTATAGATTTTCGACGGACCTTTTATTTTTTTCACTGCAACTGTACGGTGCAATTTAGCCTGAAGCTGGCTTGTAGTTGTGAGTACAGCTTCTGCTTTTGTGTGTCCTTGTGCTGTTGTAATAGTTATGTGTTTTGCCTGAGGTATTTCTATTTTTACATCTTTTAACGGTACGTCAAGTGAAAATAAGGTGATAGCGGTTTGCGGTATGGAAAGATTGAGTATGTCAGGGCCTTTGTCAAGATCAGATGTTACAGAAAACACCAGTTCAACTACATGCTGTCCGACATTATTAATGGGCAGAACGTACCATCCTCCTTCATTCATCACGGGGGCAGGCTTGTTGTTAAGCATAATTTCGTGCAGAGCGGCAGTTTGATTTAATAACCTTATTTTTGGATAGGTGGTTCTTTCCTTATCAAATATTTCCAGATTAAACTTTGCTTTAAACTTAATACTCTTTTGCTGCATGCTGCCTGTATATACAGCCTTTGTGATAAGATAATCGCTGGGCGGCTGAACAGAAGTCGAAGCAGGAGGTTTCATATTGTTAAGAAGCTGCTTGAACTGATCCCGTTTTAGCACTACCATTCCATTCTGAATATTGTATTCGACCTTAACCTCACTGCCTGTTTGAGTAAGCAGTTGTTTGAACTCATCCCAACTCAGCTTAATTTCATCGGTATCCAGTTTAAGCAGTTTCTTAAATTCATCCCAACCGATTCGCACCTGATTGGCTTGAGTTTTTTCGGGTGGCGGTTCAGCAAAAACAAGTAAAGCTTTTAGAGGAATAAAACCTCCTATAAAAAAACAGAAGATAATTGGCAGAATGGCTTGTCTCATGGTTTTGTTAGTTTTCATTAAAGTCCTCCCTTTTCGTTATAAAGCGATATCGGTCAATTATAAGACCATTTAAACACAATATTCCCCAAACATATTTGGGTACTATATGTATTACCTCTAAATTTTGAATCTGTCAAGGGGGATACCCTAACCCAGAAAATCGGTTAACAATACATAAAAGCAATTGGAAATAAAAAAACACCTCGTTGGCCGTCGAAAAATGATATAATATTTTTATTGAAAAGTCAGACCATTTTTCACCAACGAGGTGATAGCATGATTATACAAAATTTAAGCGCTCTGCAAGTAGAAAAAACAAAGAATTCATTAACTTCATTTGCCGGATTA